>NZ_CABUHK010000101.1 GCF_902491285.1 uncultured Bacteroides sp.
TTCGTATTTTTGTCCCAATATGCACGTTTAATCCAAGTAGATAACGAACATTAGCGAATAAGAATGAAAGTAATTGATTTAATACATAGCAACAAGAATACAGCTTTTTCTTTCGAAATCCTTCCACCGCTGAAAGGAACAGGAATAGAAAAGTTATATCAGACAATCGATACTCTTCGGGAATTTGACCCGAAATATATCAATATCACCACTCATCGCAGCGAATACGTATACAAAGATCTCGGCAACGGATTGTTTCAGAGAAACCGTTTGAGAAGGCGTCCGGGAACGGTTGCCGTGGCCGCTGCCATTCAGAACAAGTACAATATTACGGTAGTCCCACATATTTTGTGCAGCGGGTTCACACGCGAAGAAACCGAATATGTGCTGCTCGACCTGCAATTTCTGAATATCACGGAACTGTTGGTGCTGCGCGGTGACAAAGCGAAACATGAATCGGTATTTACGCCCGAGGGCGACGGATACCATCATGCTATCGAGTTGCAGGAACAAATCAATAACTTTAATAAAGGAATCTTTGTGGACGGTTCGGAGATGAAAGTCAGCAGTACTCCGTTTTCTTACGGGGTGGCTTGTTATCCGGAGAAACACGAAGAAGCCCCCAACATCGAGACTGACCTTTACTGGCTGAAGAAAAAAGTAGAAGCCGGAGCGGAATATGCCGTGACACAGTTGTTCTACGACAACAGGAAATATTTTGAATTTGTAGAGCGCGCCAAGGCGGCAGGCATCAACATACCTATCATTCCGGGAATCAAACCGTTCAAGAAACTGTCTCAACTGAGCATGGTTCCAAAGACATTCAAAGTAGACTTGCCGGAAGAACTGGTCAAAGAAGCAATGAAATGCAAGAATGACGCGGAGGCCGAACAGGTAGGTATCGAATGGTGTGTAGCCCAATGCAAGGAGCTGATGGCTCATGGAGTGCCAAGTATTCATTTCTACTCTATCGGGGCAGTAGACAGTATCAAAGAAGTAGCCAAAATCATTTATTGATATGTTTTTCAGAGACGTAATCGGACAAGAAGAAATCAAGCAACGGCTTATCCAGGAAGTGAATGAGGGGCGTATTCCCCACGCCCAGCTCATCTGCGGACCGGAGGGAGTCGGCAAAATTCCGCTGGTAATTGCCTATGCACGTTATATCAGTTGCGCCAACCGGAGCGAGACTGATGCTTGCGGAGTGTGTCCGTCCTGCGTGAAGTTCAACAAACTGGTGCATCCCGACGTACACTTCGTATTCCCTATCGTGAATAAGGCGAAAAGTCCCAAAGTATCAGTCTGCACCGACTTCCTCCCACAATGGAGAGAGCAATTGCTGACCGCCCCTTACTTCAACTTAAACCACTGGTTGAACGGTATAGAAGCGGAGAACAAGCAAGCACAGATTTTCGCCACAGAAAGTGACGAGATTCTGAAAAAGCTCAGCCTAAAATCCAGCGAAGGAGGATTTAAGATTACGATTGTATGGCTGCCGGAGAAAATGCATCCGGTGTGCGCCAACAAACTGCTGAAACTGCTTGAAGAACCGCCTGAGAAAACGGTTTTCTTATTGGTATCCGAAACGCCGGACATGATTCTGCCCACTATCCTGAGCCGTACTCAGCGCATGAACGTGCGGAAGATTGACGAAGCCGACATCGACCGGGTATTACAGACCAAATATAATATCCTGCCTGCCGACAGTGCTTCCATTGCCCATCTGGCAAACGGGAATTTTATCAAAGCGCTCGAAACGATTCATCTGAATGAAGAGAACCAGTTGTTCTTCGACTTGTTTGTCAGCCTGATGCGTTTGTCTTACCAACGGAAAATCAGAGAGATGAAAATGTGGAGCGAGCAAGTGGCAGGCATGGGACGTGAGCGTCAGAAGAATTTCCTGGAATATTGCCAACGCATGATACGGGAGAATTTTATCTTCAACCTGCATCAGCGCGACCTGACATATATGACAATCAACGAGCAGAATTTCGCAACCCGCTTCGCGCCCTTTGTCAACGAACGGAACGTGATAGGCATCATGGACGAACTGAGCGAAGCGCAACTACATATTGAACAGAATGTAAATGCCAAGATGGTATTCTTCGACTTCTCGTTGAAGATGATTGTACTGTTGAAGCAATAATAAATATATAAACTATGGAATATAAACTTCATAATGGGAGCGGCGGACTTTGCTGCAAAGGATGCTCCCGACAAGATAAAAAACTGAACACCTACGATTGGCTGGCAGACATTCCGAGCAATGCGGAAGAGAGTGACATGGTAGAAGTGCAATTCAAGAATACCCGAAAGGGATATTATCGAAACAGCAACAAAATCAAACTGGAAAAGGGGGATATTGTTGCCGTTGAAGCTGCACCGGGCCACGATATCGGTGTAGTAACGCTGACGGGCAGACTTGTCCCCTTGCAAATGAAGAAGGCCAACTTCAAGGCGGACACGGAAATCAAACGCATTTACCGAAAAGCCAAACCGGTGGATATGGAGAAATTCAACGAAGCCAAAGGTAAGGAGCATGCTACGATGATTCGTGCGCGACAGATTGCACTGAGCTTGAACCTGAACATGAAAATCGGCGATGTGGAATATCAGGGAGACGGCAACAAGGCTATCTTCTACTACATTGCGGATGAGCGTGTGGACTTCCGCCAACTGATTAAGGTATTGGCAGAGGCGTTCCGTGTACGTATTGAGATGAAGCAAATCGGTGCGCGCCAGGAAGCGGGACGTATCGGCGGTATCGGTCCTTGCGGACGCGAACTTTGCTGCGCCACATGGATGACGAGTTTCGTATCGGTATCTACCAGTGCAGCCCGTTATCAGGATATCTCCCTGAATCCGCAGAAACTTGCCGGACAGTGCGCCAAGCTGAAATGCTGCCTGAACTATGAAGTGGACTGCTATGTGGAAGCTCAGAAACGTCTGCCTTCCAAAGAAATCGAACTGGAAACAAAGGACGGTACTTTCTATTTCTTCAAAGCGGATATTCTGAGTAATCAGATTTCTTATTCGACAGATAAGAGCTTCCCTGCCAACCTAGTTACAATCAGCGGCAAGCGTGCTTTTGAAATTATCTCCATGAACAGAAAAGGGATGAAACCGGACAGCCTGGTCGAAGAAGAAAGAAAGCCGGAACCGAAGAAACCGGTGGATTTGCTGGAACAGGAAAGCGTGACCCGCTTCGACCGCAGCCGGAATAACAAGGACGGCGGCAACAATGCCAACCGGAATAAAAAGAAGAAGAAAGGAAATAATAACAACAATAACCGCCCACAGCAACAGGCAGAGGGTGGAAATCGTCCGCAGCAACCTCAACGGGAGAATGACAACCGCCCGCAGCCGTCAGAAAACGGTAACAGAGGGGAAAGAGAGAACCGTCCGAGAAACAATAATAATCGGAACAAGGGGCAGAATCAAGGACGAAATAACGAAAACAGACGTCAGGAGCGCCCACAAGGTCAGGAGCGTCCACAAAATCAGGAAAGACCGCAGAATCAGGAAAGACCGGAGCGTCCTCAAGGACAAGAACGTCGTCCCAGACCCGGACGTCCCGAAAAGGGAGAAAGACCCGAAAGACCGGAAAGAAACCCGAACCAGGAGAAACCGCAGACCAATAATGAAAAGCCTTCTCAAGAATAGTTTATTTTGTCTGCTCGCTGCTTGTTTTGCAACAGCCTGTTACGACAAAAATACAGTGTATCACTCTTACCAATCCCTTCCCAATGAAGGATGGGGAAAGAGTGATACACTCTCTTTTCTTATTCCCGTCACTGACAGTATCCCCCCCACTCTCCGACTATTTGCAGAAGTCCGCAACAGGACAGATTATCCCTATCATGACTTGCATTTATTCATCTCTCAGAATATGCCGGATTCTACGGTATGGCATACCGATACGATTGCCGTCAACCTTGCCGACTCTACCGGCAGATGGATCGGGAAAGGATGGGGAAGCGTTTATCAGGCGGAAACATTCGTCAAATCCGTACGACCTCTCCGTCCGGGCAATTATATCATTAAGGTGATGAGCGGGATGAAGGATGAGAAATTGCCAGGAATGAACGACATAGGAATACGGATAGAGAAACAACACATAAAAAGCCAAGACTGATCTCATCTTGACTAAAGCCTTCTGCCACGCCCTGCATCCAGCCGCAGGAAGATAAACAGCAATATCGTAAAGCCCCACAGGGAAGAGCCGCCGTAGCTGAAGAACGGCAACGGAATACCGATAACCGGAGTCAATCCCAACACCATACCGACATTAATAAACAGATGGAAAAGGAAGATACTGACAACTGAGTATCCATAGACCCGCCCGAAAGTAGAGGGTTGTCGTTCGGACAAAAATATCAACCGGAGAATCAGGATAAGGAAAGCTATCAGGACGGCAGCCGAACCGACAAAGCCTTGCTCCTCTCCTACCGTACAGAAGATGAAGTCGGTATCCTGTTCGGGCACATACTTCAATTTGGTTTGCGTACCGTTCAGAAAACCTTTTCCGGTCAGCCCGCCGGAGCCGATGGCAATCTTGGACTGGTTCACATTATATCCCGCCCCCGTCAGGTCTTCTTCCAAACCCAATACCACTTTGATACGGATTTGCTGATGCGGCTCCAGGACATTGTCAAATACATAGTTACTGGAATACAGGAAGCCGATAGAACCGAGAGTGAATAAGGCAATCAAGAAGTAAGTACGCTGCCGCTCACTCAATGCTAAATAAATGAGATAACCTACCGCGACGGCACAAAGTCCCCATTGTACCCAAACCAAGCTGAAATGTACCCAGTATTCTGATATCAGATAGGCAATCAATAATACGCCCAGACTTCCGCCAATGATATTACGGGTGGGTACCGCTTTCTTACGATACACCCATACCATGCCCCCGGCGAATAAAAGAATTAAAAGTAAGACGATAAATTCGCCCAACGGTGTGGGAGTATCGGCAATGAACACTTCGTCAAAGCGGATGCCGACTACGAAGTAGATTACCGCGCAGACTCCGGCAAAGAGCACTACTCCCGGCATTCCTTCCCGGTAGAGAACCAAGAAAAAGGCGAGATATACCAAGGCAGAGCCTGTCTCCCGCTGACCGATAATCAATAACATAGGGAGAAGAATAATCACTCCCAGGACCAGAGCACACTTTTCCTTCTTGATGCTGAATGAGTAGGCATTCATATATTTCGCCAGCGCCAAGGCTGTGGCAAATTTGGCAAATTCGGCGGGTTGCAGGCTGACAGGCCCCATGACGAGCCAGGAACGCGAACCTTTCGTGTCCGGTGCAATAAAAATAGTGACGATAAGCAAGAGAATCATCCCTATATATATAATGTACGCGAACATATCATACATCCGGTCTTCCAGCATCAGCAACACAAAGCCTAACCCGAAGGAACAGATAATCCAGACGAACTGCTTGCCGGCACGGGTCGAAAAGTCGAAAAAGTCGCGTTCGCCATAGTCATAACTGGCTCCGCAGACACTAAACCATCCGCCGATAATCAGGAGCAGGTAAATACAAATCGTTACCCAATCCAACGTTTTCCACAAACTATCGTTCCTCGTTACCATACAATATCACTCTGTTACTAAATTCTTCTGCCCTCAACTCGTTCTCCGGCGAGAGCTTGCCTTTCAAATACTGCTCCATCATCAGCGCCCCGAAAGGCACTCCGTAGGTAGCTCCCCAACCGCCGTTCTCTACATAGACGGCAATGGCTATCTTCGGCTTGTCCATCGGCGCAAAGCCCATGAACACCGAATGGTCGTGACCGCGGTTCTGTGCAGTACCCGTTTTTCCACAGGCTTCCAAATCCGGAACCATCATGGAAAGCATCCGGCAAGTACCGCCCGTGGCGGCAGCACGCATACCCTCCACCACCGATTCGTAATGCCTCTTCTCAATAGTGGTATAGCGGGGAGTACGGTAAAGACTGTCTATCTGGTTATCTTGAATTTCCTTTACGATATGCGGTGTGACGAAATATCCCCTGTTGGCAATTGTCGCTCCCAAGTTGGCTATCTGAAGAGGGGTAGACAAGATTTCCCCCTGTCCGATAGAGATACTGATTACTGTCAACCCGTTCCAATGTCCGCGATAGGCTTTATCATAAAATTGCGCGTTCGGGATTAGTCCGCGTTTCTCTCCCGGCAAATCGACCCCCAGCTTGTAGCCGAATCCCTGCGAAACCATGTGGTCTTTCCAGACGGTAATGGCATTTTGCGGTGAGCCGTATTTACGGTCGCCGAACATACGGAACAGCCCCCAGCAGAAATAGGAGTTGCACGATGTAGCGATGGCGGGTATCAACGGAATCGGCGCTCCGTGAGCATGGCAACCTACCGTCAGCCTGCCGTAATGGAAACCGCGCGAACAGGGGAAAGCAGGACTTTGCTCGGTGATGATGCCTTCTTGCAGGAAGGTCAAGCCCTGTGCGGTCTTAAAGGTAGACCCCGGCGGGTAGACTCCCATCAAGGCACGGTTCAGCAGAGGTTTCATCTTGTCGCGCTGCAACATCAGATGGTTCTTACCACGCTGGCGGCCAATCATCAGATGCGGGTCGTAGTTAGGAGAAGATACCAGGCAGAGGATTTCTCCGGTTTCCGGTTCGATGGCAACGATACTTCCAATCTTATTCTTCAACAAACGCTCACCCAAAATCTGCAAATCAATATCAAGACTTAATGTCAGGTTCTTGCCGGGGACGGAAGGACGATCGTATTCACCGTCCATATAATGTCCCTGGATACGGCCATGCGCATCACGAAGCAGGATTTCAATTCCTTTTTCTCCACGCAGGTACTTTTCATATGATTTCTCTACACCCAACTTGCCGACATAGTCGCCACGGATGTAATATCCTTCTTCGTCCGCTTCCATTTCTTTGGCGGATACCTCGCCGATGTCACCCAAAGCATGGGCGGCGGCATTGTAGGAATACTGGCGGATGGTACGCCGCTGGATATAGAAACCGCGGAATTTGAACAGTTTTTCCTGAAAGACACCGCATTCTTCGGCCGAGAGCTGCGACATAAACAGTTGGTTGGTGTAGCGGGAATACCCCGGATTGCGGCGACGGTCTTTCATGTCGCTCATGATTTTCAGGAATTGAGCACGGGTGATATTCAACGACTGGCACAGGTCGAGCGTATCCAGATTCTCCACTTCTTTCGGAACAATCGAAATGTCATAGGCAGGCTGGTTGAATACCAACAGTTTGCCGGTACGGTCGTAGATAGCTCCGCGCGAGGGATACTGTATTTTGTTCAGGAAAGCGTTACTGTCGGCATTCTTCTTGTAGTCATCCGTCGTAATCTGCAATACGAAAAGCCGTATCAGATAAATCAGAACAATGGACAGTGCGATACCACCGATAACGAATTTGCGTTTCTCTAATCTATAATCTTTTGCCATCTTTACTTCCTTATACCTTCAACAGCCACAATACAAGTTACAGTCAGAATGGTGCAAAGCAGCACCCGCAGCAACAACTGCCAAATGCCGGAAAACGAGAAGAACTCAATGGAGAGTAGTGCCAGACTATGCACGAAAACACTTGCAGTAGTATATTTCAGGAAAGGCGTGATTCCTATGGTCTTGAAGGAAGGAATGAAACTTTCCAGATTGTCGCGAGGGGTGAACAGACGCAGCAGGGAAGGACGGAGAAAAGCAAGCAGCACGGTGGCGGCCGCATTCATCCCCGGAGTGTCGGCAAATACGTCGATGGTAAGTCCGAAGAAGAAAGCCCACAGCATCAGTTCATTCCGCGAAGTGCCGGAATTGAACTTCAGTATAAAGTAAATATAGAGAAAAGGAGTAGCGTATCCTGCTATATGTACGTTATTCAGGATAAGCACCTGAAGAAGTACCAAGCCGATAAACCATCCGATTCTATGTATATAGGTGATAATCATTGTTTCGTTGCCTTGTTTTCAAGTTTCTTCTGTTCCTCCTGACCGTTGCGGGCTACTACACGCACATCACTGAGCTTGCCGAAATCGGTAGCCAGCTTGATTTTCAACAGATAGGATAGCCCGTCATTAGAGTCGGACATATCATCTACCGTACCTACCATGATACCCTCCGGGAATACAGTTGAGAAACCACTGGTCACTACGGTATCTCCCAAATTGAATTCCGCATGGCGGGGCAGGTCTTTCAAATAAGCGTAACGCGAATCCCCGTGCTCCCATTTCAGATAGCCGAAATAATCGCTGCCTATTATCTTGCAACTGATATTGGACTTACTGTTCAACACAGAAATTACGACCGAATAAGAAGGAGATGTTTCATACACAATACCTACAATCCCATTGCCGTCCACCACTCCCATCTCAGGACGGATACCGGCAGAAGAACCTTTGTCGAGTGTAATGTAGTTGTCGGGCAGGGTCAGACTGTTCTTTATCACGTGCGCCTTGAACAGTTGGTAATCATTCTGCGGCATTTGACGGATACTGTTGACAGTCACCGAATCGACCTGACGTTCTTTCAGCGCTTTCTCCAGATTTGTGATTTGCTGCTCAAGCAGCATATTGCGATCCAGCAGGTCTTCATTGACCGATTTCAGATGAAAATAAGAGGAAATTCCTCCCGAAACTTCATAAACCGCCCCCACAACCGTATTGGCAGAAGTAAAATAAGTGCTCTGCTGATAACGGTTGAACCGGAATAACAAAACAAAACTGGCTACCTCTAATATGATAAAGAGGAACCAGTAATTGTATTTCAGAAGGAAGTTTATTAAATTCCTCATCCCTGATTTATCTCATTAAGAAAGAGAAACGGTCTACATTCTTCAATGCAACTCCTGTACCTTTGGCAACAGCGTGCAAAGGATCTTCCGCAATGTGGAAAGGAATATTGATCTTATCAGTCAACCGCTTGTCCAGTCCACGGAGCAGTGCGCCACCACCGGAAAGGTAGATGCCATTGTGCACAATATCTGCGTAGAGTTCGGGCGGAGTACATTCCAATGCGCTCAAGATAGCTGTTTCAATCTTCGAGATTGATTTCTCCAGACAATGAGCCACTTCCTGATAGCATACAGGCACTTCCATCGGAAGGGCTGTGATACGGTTCGGACCGTGAACAATATAATCTTCCGGAGCTCCTTCGCCCAGTTCGGTCAAGGCAGCACCTACGTTTATCTTGATACGTTCCGCCATACGCTCACTGACTTTCACATTATGCTGACGGCTCATGTATTCGCGAATATCTTCGGTCAGGTCATCACCGGCCACACGGATGGAGTTGTTGGAAACGATACCTCCCAAAGAGATAACGGCAATTTCCGTAGATCCGCCACCTATATCCACAATCATGTTTCCTTCCGGTGCTTCCACATCGATACCGATACCGATTGCCGCAGCCATCGGTTCGAAAATCAAGTAGACGTCACGTCCGCCGGCATGCTCGGCAGAGTCGCGGACAGCACGGAGTTCGACTTCCGTACTTCCCGAAGGAACGCCGATTACCATACGGAGAGAGGGCGAAAATAAATGGTTGCGGGTGTTCACCCGCTTTATCAAACCGCGCATCATCTGCTCGCAGGCATAGAAGTCGGCAATTACACCGTCTCTCAACGGACGGATGGTGCGTATGTTTTCGTGGGTTTTTTCATGCATCAACTTCGCCTTTTCCCCAACGGCAATCATCTTATCAGTACGGCGGTCCAGAGCAACAACCGAAGGCTCATCCACCACGATCTTTCCATTCGTGATGATGATGGTATTGGCTGTACCCAAGTCCATCGCAATTTCTTGTGTAAAAGAAAACAATCCCATTCTTAATTCTTATTTTTTAGTGTTTAAAATGACGGATACCGGTAGTCACCATCGCCATACCGTGCTCGTTGCAATAAGCAAAAGACAGGTCATCTTTTACCGAACCTCCCGGTTGGATAACAGCCGTAATACCTTCCTTATCCGCAATTTCCACACAGTCGGGGAACGGGAAGAAAGCATCCGAAGCCATCACAGCGCCATTCAGGTCGAAACCGAATGATTTAGCTTTTTCGATTGCTTGTTTCAATGCGTCTACACGTGAAGTCTGACCTACACCGCTTGCGAGAAGCTGCTTGCCTTTTGCCAGTACGATGGCGTTGGACTTGCTGTTCTTCACGATTTTGTTGGCAAACAACATATCTTCCACTTCTTCCGGAGTAGGAGCTTTGTCTGTCACGGTTTTCAGGTCGGCTACCGTTTCAATATTAGTATCTTTATCCTGCACCAGCACGCCGTTCAGCAGAGCGCGGAATTGCTTCTTCGGCAATTTGGCTTCCTTACGGACGAGGATGATGCGGTTCTTTTTCTGTCCCAGGATTTCGAGCGCATCCACGTCGTAATCCGGTGCGATAATCACTTCGAAGAAAATCTTGTTGATTTCTTCGGCTGCTTCCTTGTCGATAACGCCGTTGGTAATCAGCACGCCACCGAAAGCGGAAACAGGGTCACCTGCCAATGCTTCTTTCCATGCATCCAGTACGGTAGGGCGTGAAGCCAGGCCGCAAGCATTGTTATGCTTCAGGATAGCGAAAGTGAGGTCATCGAATTCGTCGATCAAATCAACGGCTGCGTTGATGTCGAGCAGGTTGTTGTAAGAGATTTCTTTTCCGTGAATCTGGTCGAACATAGCTTCCAGGTTTCCGTAGAAATAACCTTTCTGATGCGGATTTTCACCGTAACGGAGTTGCTTCTGGTTGTTTGCCGAGCAGCGGAAAGCGGAACCCTCGCCTGCATCGAAATAATTGAAGATGGCCGAATCGTAGTGGGAAGAAACGGCGAACGCTTCTTTTGCCATCCAGCGGCGTTCTTCGAGTGAAGAAGTGGCGCCGTGCTCCATCAACATATCCAGCAACGGTTTGTATTGAGCCTGGGAAGCTACGATGATTACATCGTTGTAGTTCTTGGCTGCGGCACGAATCAGAGAGATTCCGCCTATATCTATTTTTTCAATAATGTCGGCTTCGGACGCGCCGGAAGCTACGGTAGCTTCGAACGGATACAAGTCGACAATCACCAAATCTATTTCGGGTATTTCATATTTCTCAATCTGCTGCATATCCTGTTCCAGTCCGCGACGGCAAAGGATACCTCCGAAGACTTTCGGATGTAATGTCTTTACCCGACCACCGAGGATAGAAGGATAAGTGGTCAAATCTTCCACCGCCTTACAAGGATATCCCAATGATTCAATAAACTGACGAGTCCCGCCTGTTGACAGAAACTCTACTCCTTCTTCATGAAGTTTGGTAATAATTTCATCCAAACCTTCTTTGTGGTATACAGATACCAATGCAGTTTTTATTCTTTTAGACTCTGACATTGAATTGCTTATTAAGTATTTGATGCGCAAAGTTACGAAATATTGTTTATCGTACGTAATAAATAGGTGTGATTTAATAAAAAAAAGCGTTGACTCTTCTATATGAAAAATCAACGCTTCTTCGCAAAGCTGGCTTCTATTCAAAAACTATTACCAGATAGACACACGTTTGTCTTTAGGAACGAACATCGGGTCTTGCTCGGTAATGTTGAATGCTTCGTACCATGTTCCGATTTGAGGAAGTGCACCGTCCACACGCCATTTGCCTAATGAGTGAGGATCGAGCTTGGTCAATCGGAGAATTTCTTCCGGACGGATATTTCCTGCCCATACGTTAGCGTAAGCGAGGAAGAAACGTTGTTCGGGGGTAAATCCGTCAACCGTTTCGAGCGGTGCGCCGGCTGTTGCGTTCTTGAAAGCCTGGTAGGAAACTTGCAGACCGCCGTGGTCGGCAATGTTTTCTCCCAAAGTCAACTGACCGTTAGCCTGTACGCCCGGAGCGACTTCGATACTGTCAAAGAAGTTCACCATTACCTGAGCACGTTCTTCGAACTTTTTAGCGTCTTCTTCCGTCCACCAGTCTTTCAGGTTTCCGTCTTTGTCATATTGACGTCCCTGGTCGTCGAATCCGTGAGTCATCTCATGTCCGATAACGACTCCGATAGCGCCGTAATTCATGGCATCATCAGCATTCATATCGAAGAATGGAGGTTGCAGAATGGCGGCAGGGAAGCAGATTTCGTTGGTAGTCGGGTTATAATATGCGTTGACAGTCTGAGGTGTCATCAGCCATTCGTCCTTGTCTACCGGCTTGCCGGCTTTGGCAATCATTTCGTTGTAATCCCATTGGTTGGCACGTTCAATGTTTGCCCAGTAAGAATCGTTTTTAATCTCCAATGCCGAGTAATCTTTCCACTTATCAGGGTAACCTATTTTTACATGGAAAGTAGCCAGTTTTTCCAAAGCTTTCTCTTTGGTCGGTTCGCTCATCCATTCCAGTCCTTTGATGCGTTCGCCCAAAGAGGTCTGCAAGTTCTTCACCAATGTAACCATGCGTTCTTTGGCAGCAGCGGGGAAGTATTTTTCTACATACATCTGTCCTACTACTTCGCCAAGGACTCCGTCTACTGTGCTGACAGAGCGTTTCCAACGCGGTTGCATCTCTTTCTTGCCGGACATGGTACGGCTATAGAAATCGAAGTTCTGAGCTTCAAAATCATCGCTCAGGTAAGAAGCGGCAGCATCTATCAATCCCCATTGCAGATACAGTTTCTGATCATCCAGAGATACGGTATTAATGATATCGGCCACTTCCTTCATGGCGTCAGGCTGACCTATGTTCACTTCTTTCAGGTCTTTCAGTCCTGAGATAGTGAAATAAGTATCCCAGTCGAAAGTCGGGAAGTTCTTTTTCAGCGTTTCCATATCCATCTTGTTATAGTTGGCATGAGGGTCACGCAGTTCCACCTGTGAACGGGATGCTTTAGCCAGACGGGTTTCGATGTTCATTACGGCTTTTACCGCTTTTTGTGCGGTAGCTTCATCGTAACCTGCCAACCGGAACATCTTGGCAATATGTTCCTGGTATTTGTCGCGGATGTTTTTAGTCTGCTCGTCATCTTCCAGGTAATAGTCGCGCTGTCCCATTCCGATACCGCCCTGGTAGGTCTGCACCATATTCATGGAGCTGTTCATATCATCTGCGCTTACGAACATGGTGAAGTAAGGGCGGATGCCTTTCTTCTGGCTTTCGGCAATGTATGCGTAGATTTCATTCTTATCTTTGAGCGCGTCGATAGCTTCCAGCTCGGCTTTAATCGGAGCTACACCTTCCTGGTTCAGCTTCACGCTGTCCATTGCGATGTTGTAAAGGTCGCCCACTTTCTGAGCGGCACTGCCCGGAGCATTGTCCGTCTTCGCAGCCAGTTCGGCAATCAGGGCTTTCAGTTGCTCACGACTGTTTTCGCGCAACATATCAAATGTTCCGAAACGGGAATATTCGTCTGTCAACGGATGGTCTTTCACCCAACCGCCACAAGCGTACTGATAAAAACTTGTACCCGGCATAGCCGTGGTATCCAGATTGGCAAGGTCGATACCGGACGTCAGTACGGCCTCTTTCTTACTGTTACATCCTGTTGTCATAAGGCATACGGCAAGAATTGGTAAATACTTGGTTACTTTCATACTCATATAATATATTATAGAATTATCATGCTATTTGGTGTCAAAGTCACAAGTCTGTCATATATAACGTCTGACACCCGTTGTTTTGTTCTAGCCTTTCACTTCCTCCAACTCCATCGAAACACGCTCCCACTCTTCAACGATGGAGTCCAACTGCTGTTTCAACTTCTGATGCTGTTCATACAATTTCATGTCCGACGCCCCTTCGGGGGTTGCCATCTTCTCTTCGACAATGGCGATAGCCGATTCGGTTTCCTCTATCGAGGCTTCGCAATCCGCCACCTGACGCTCGAGCTTCTTCACTTTCTTGTTCAGTTCTTTCTGAGCTTCATAAGAAAGTTTATTCTCTGAGGGTTGTGCCGCTTCCTGTTCATTGTTTCCTTTGGCAGATGCCGTAGGAGAAGCCGACAAGCCCGCGCCTTTCTGAAGTTCGTTCAAGCTGTCTATCTTTTTCTTTTGCAGAAATTCATAAATACCGCTGAGGTGTTCTTTCACTACTCCACCACCGAACTCATATACTTTAGTCGCAAGCCCATCCAAAAAATCACGGTCGTGACTGACAAGAATCACTGTTCCGTCAAATTCGCGGATGGCTTCCTTCAATACATCTTTCGAACGCATATCCAAATGGTTGGTCGGCTCGTCGAGAATCAGGAAGTTGACAGGTTCGAGAAGTAACTTAATCATCGCCAGGCGGGTACGTTCACCACCGGAGAGGACTTTCACTTTTTTGTCCGAGGCTTCGCCGCCAAACATGAAAGCTCCCAGTATATCCCGTATCTTCAAACGGATATCCCCCGTAGCTACGCGGTCGATGGTGTCGAATACAGTCAGGTTTTCATCGAGCATCTGCGCCTGGTTCTGTGCAAAATAACCGATTTGGACATTGTGACCGATAGTGAGTTTACCATCGAAGTCAATCTCACCCATAATACATTTCACCAATGTAGACTTACCTTCACCGTTCTTGCCGACAAATGCGACTTTTTCACCCCTGTTAATAGTCAGATTCACATCATGGAAAACGACATGGTTTCCATATGCCTTGCGCACGTCTTCACAGATTACCGGATAGCTCCCGCTACGGCTGGCAGGCGGGAATTTCAGACGCAATGCAGAGTTGTCTTCCTCGTCCACTTCGATGCGGTCTATCTTTTCCAGTTGTTTGATACGGCTTTGTACCTGCACGGCTTTGGTAGCCTTATAGCGGAAACGTTCGATGAAGTCTTCCGTATCCTGTATCTGTTTCTGCTGGTTTTCATAGGCACGAAGTTGCTGTTCACGGCGCTCCTTGCGCAGAACGACAAACTCGTCGTATTTCACCTTATAGTCATAAATCTGCCCACAGGTAATCTCAATGGTACGGGTAGTCACGTTATTAAGGAAAGCACGGTCATGGCTGACCAATACGACGGCATTGGCACGGGTCGCCAGGAAGTTTTCCAACCATTGGATACTTTCAATATCAAGATGGTTGGTCGGCTCGTCGAGCAGAAGCACGTCAGGACGACGAAGGAGCAGTTTCGCCAACTCAATACGCATACGCCATCCGCCGGAAAATTCCGAAGTAGGACGTTCAAAGTCTTCCCGGCTGAATCCCAGCCCGAGCAGTGTCCGTTCGATTTCCGCCTGATAGTTTGTGCCGCCCATCATCAGATAGCGGTCGTTCTCGTGAGTGAAACGGTCGATTAACTGGTGGTATTCCTCTGATTCGTAATCTGTCCGTTCGGCCAGTTCCCGGTTCATTCTGTCCAGCTTTGCCTGAAGCTCAAATATATGCTCAAATGCCAGTTCCGCCTCTCCCATCACTGTCCGGCTGTCGGAAAGAATCATCACCTGCGGCAAATATCCGATAGTAACGTCTTTCGGAGTAGCTACCACCCCATGTGTCGGCGACTGCAAACCCGCCAATATTTTAAGCATGGTAGATTTGCCCGCGCCGTTCTTGCCGACCAGCGCAATACGGTCTTTTTTATTTATGACATAGCTGACGTCCTCAAAAAGCGGCGTCGCATTAAATTCTACTGATAATCCTTCTACTGAAATCACTTCTGTCTCTGATTTATACGGTTTTGGACTGCAAAGATAATGAATATTTATTGGATACAGGGCAGTATTATACGTTATGAAAAACAAAAAAGCAGTCATCCACAAGAATGACTGCTCCCTATTTCAACCAATGGTGTTTCTTTAGAACAACTTAGCAGGGTATTCACCGGCATCAACCAATGCCTGAATCTTGTCTACTACGCTCTGACGGTCTTCCGGATAAGTAACGCCGAACCATTTGCTGGTAGTATCGAGAACTTCAACTGTTGCAGTTCCGTCATTAATCAATTTATCCACCATCAATGGGATGAAGAATTCGCTCTTCAGGTTCTCCATATTCTTCGGATCGCTCAGGAAAGTCTTGAAGAACTCTTGGCTGTAAGCGAAGTAATCAGGAGTGAAGCCCCAGAAGTTCATGCTAACCGGAGTAGTGTCAGGAGTAGCAGTCCATTCGCCATTATCGTCGATGTACTTCACTTCACCGTCCATACGTTGGATCTTTGTACGTTCTACAACAGATGTCAGCAGCCCCTTAGCATCTGTACTACAGATACCGCGAGATACTGTTCCGCTTTCACTTAATGTATTTCCGACACGGAAACCTACCATTGAATAAACATTCTTGGAATCAGCAGGAAGTGCAGAAAGGAATTTACCCATTACCTGGAATGAGTCACGACCGTAGAAGTCATCGCAGTTGATTACTGCGAACGGTTCCTTAATCACATCGGCACCCATCATTACTGCATGGTTAGTACCCCAGGGTTTGGTACGGTCTGCCGGGCAAGTGAAGCCTTCCGGAAGGTCGTCGATAGACTGGAATACCAGCTCGCAAGGAATGTGACCTTCATATTTGGAAATAATTTTATCACGGAAATCTTGTTCAAAATCTTTGCGGATTACAA
>NZ_CABUHK010000102.1 GCF_902491285.1 uncultured Bacteroides sp.
CGAAAGACAAAAAGACCTCGAACAGAAGAAGAGCGAACTGGATGAAATTATCTCTGAAACCAAGCAGGAAGAAGAGAAGCTGAGAGACAAAGCCAAAGATTTGGAAACTAAAATCGAGCCGCGTCTGTTGCAGTCATTCAAACGTATCCGTAAGAACTCCCGCAACGGTCTGGGTATCGTGTACGTACAGCGTGATGCTTGTGGCGGATGTTTTAACAAGATTCCGCCTCAGAGACAGTTGGATATCCGCTCTCGTAAGAAAGTGATCGTTTGCGAATATTGCGGACGTATCATGATTGACCCGGAATTGGCTGGCGTACAGCTCGAACACAAGGTGGAAGAAGCTCCGGCACCAACTACCAAAAGAGCAATCAGAAGAAAAACAGCAGAATAAGAGTTTGTATTTTCGCAATATTTTTCAAAGCTCCGCATTATGGCGGAGCTTTTTTTATGCTCCTTTCTTAATATAAGTATGTCATGCAGATTTAAGTACGGTACTTATCCGAAATAAACAAACTAAACCTTTAGTTGTTATCATATCATTTTAATAAAAACCTGAACTGATATGAATATACGAGTGTGGGGCACATCGCTCCTTATGTTTCTTTCAACTCTGTCTGCAGTTGGACAAACTGCCAACCGTTATCTGAAAACGGCTATTCCCAACGAATGGGAAGAAAGTGGAGAAGTGTTTCAACAGACGCTTCCGGTGGACGATCATTGGTGGAAATCTTTCCGGGATACCAAGCTGGATTCTTTGATTGCCCTGGCTGTAGACCGTAATTTTTCTGTTGCGATGGCTATCAACCGTATATCTGCCGCCCGTGCCAATCTTTGGATGGAGCGCAGCAACTTCTTTCCTTCCATCGGGATGAATGCCGGATGGACTCGTGAGGAAACAAGCGGAAATACCAGTGCCTTGCCGCAGTCTACGGAGCATTACTACAATGCTTCGCTCAGTATGAGTTGGGAAATTGATATCTTCGGCAGTATCCGCAAACGGGTGAAAGCGCAAAAGGAGAATTTTGCCGCAAGTAAGGAAGAATATACGGGAGTGATGATTTCTATGGCAGCGGAAGTAGCCTCAGCCTATATCAACCTGCGGGAATTGCAGCAGCAACTTGAAGTGGTGAAAAAGAATGTCGATTCGCAGGAGAAAGTGTTGAAAATTACGGAAGTACGTTATAATACCGGACTTGTCGCCAAATTGGATGTCGCACAAGCCAAGTCCGTTTTGTATAGCACGAGAGCTTCTATTCCGCAACTGGAAGCAGGTATCAATCAATATATTACAACGTTGGCTGTTTTGTTAGGCATGTATCCTCAGGAAATTCGTCCAGTCTTGGAGGTAACGGGCACATTACCCGATTATATGGAACCTATCGGAGTGGGGATGCCTGTCGATTTATTATTGCGAAGACCCGATGTACGGAGTGCGGAGCGGAATGTAAACGCGCAGGCGGCATTGCTCGGAGCCTCTAAGGCCGACTGGTTGCCGAAAGTTTTTCTGAAAGGATCGTTTGGTTATGCTGCCCGTGACTTAAAAGACTTGGTGAAAAGTAAGAGTATGACTTATGAGATTGCTCCGGCGTTGAGTTGGACGATTTTCAGCGGCGGGCAGTTGGTCAACGCTACAAGGCTGGCAAAAACCCAACTGGATGAAACGATTAATCAATTTAACCAGACAGTGCTGACTGCTGTGCAGGAAACTGATAATGCAATGAATTCCTATCGAAATTCCATCAAGCAGATTGTGGCGCTGAGAGAAGTGCGCAATCAAGGTGTCGAGACATTGAAACTTTCCTTGGAACTTTATAAACAAGGACTTTCTCCTTTTCAGAATGTGCTTGACGCACAACGTTCGCTGTTGTCTTATGAAAATCAACTGGTGCAGGCGGAAGGGAGTTCGTTGTTGCAACTCATAGCCCTTTACAAAGCTTTGGGCGGTGGCTGGCAAGAATAAAAAGAATCTATAATTAAAATATAACCTAACGGATATGAAAAAACTGATGTATATCTTTCTTGCGCTACCGATATTGACAGGATGCAAGGAGAAAAAGAGCGCAGGAGCGACGGGCGGGATGCCTGTTCCTGAAATTAGCGTGACCAAACCAGTAGTAGAGGATATTACTTTGACGAAAGATTATCCGGGCTATCTGGCAACGGAGCAGACGGTAAACCTGGTGGCGAGGGTAAACGGTACGTTGCAGGCAATTTCCTACACTCCGGGCGGGAGAGTAAAGAAGGGACAATTGCTGTTTGTCATCGAGCCTACCTTATATAAGGATAAGGTGGAACAGGCGGAAGCGGATTTGCAGACTGCCCGGGCACAACTGGAGTATGCACGCAGTAATTATAGCCGTATGAAGGAAGCTATAAAGAGTGATGCGGTAAGTCAGATACAGCTACTTCAATCGGAAGCTAATGTGACAGAAGGCATTGCGGCAGTGAATAATGCGGAAGCTGCTTTGAGTACGGCTCATACGAATCTGGGATACTGCTATGTCCGCGCTCCTTTTGACGGAACTATCACGAAGTCGACTGTGGACATAGGAAGTTATGTGGGCGGATCGTTGCAGCCCGTTACCTTGGCCACTATTTATAAGGACAATCAAATGTATGCGTATTTTAATGTAGCGGATAATCAGTGGCTGGGTATGGCGATGAATGATGGACAATCGGCAAGGAATCTGCCGCAGAAGATTATGGTACAATTAGGTAAAGACGGAACAACGTCTTATCCTGCCGTATTGGATTATTTGTCTCCGAATGTAGATATGAGTACGGGAACATTGATGGTGCGCGCCAATTTTGATAACCCGAAAGGTATTTTGAAAAGCGGATTGTATGTGAGCATTACTCTTCCTTATGGAGAAGCTGAAAAGGCTGTATTGGTGAAGGAAGCTTCTATAGGGACCGATCAGTCGGGGAAATATCTGTATGTTGTAAATGACTCGGATATAGTTCATTACCGCCATATCGAGATAGGGCAGTTGATGGGGGATACCTTGCGTCAGGTGATGAGCGGGATTTCTCCGCAAGAACGGTATGTCACGGAAGCTCTGATGAAAGTCAGAGACGGAATGAAGATAAAACCTGTACCATAAAGGGGGAGTCCTTTCATTTTAAGTATTAATCCTAAACTCATAGATTTATGTTTTCTAAATTCTTTATAAACCGACCGATCTTTGCCACAGTGCTTGCCCTGCTCATTGTGGTGGCCGGTCTGGTGACACTAAATATATTGCCCGTGGCGCAGTTTCCGGAAATTACACCACCGACGGTGCAGGTATCTGCCGTCTATCCGGGGGCAAATGCTGAAACGGTGGCTCAGACGGTAGGTATTCCTATCGAACAGCAAGTGAATGGTGTAGACGGTATGCTCTATATGTCTTCCAATTCTTCTTCGTCGGGAGCGTACTCCCTGACTATCACTTTTGCTGTCGGTACGGATATCGACATGGCAACCGTGCAAGTACAGAACAGGGTAAGTATCGCGCAATCTTCGCTTCCCGAACCGGTAGTGGTGCAGGGGGTGACTGTGCAGAAACAATCTTCGAATATTGTTATGTTTCTGACGATGACTTCGCAGGATTCTGTCTACAATAGTTTGTATCTGACAAACTATGCTAAATTGAATCTTGTCGACCAGTTGACCCGTGTGCCGGGAGTCGGTGCGGTAAATGTGATGGGAGCGGGGGACTACTCAATGCGTGTCTGGCTGGATCCCGAAGCCATGCGGATTCGCAATATTTCACCGCAGCAGGTCTATCAAGCCATCCAGTCGCAGAATGTGGAAGTTTCCGCAGGATATATCGGGCAACCTATCGGACAGGATAATAAGAATGCGTTTCAATATAGTCTGAATGTACAGGGACGGCTTAAGTCACCGGAACAATTCGGTAATATCATCATCCGGACTGAGAAAGACGGAGCGATGCTTCGCCTGAAGGATATCTCCCGGATTGATTTGGGGTCTGCTTCTTATAGTGTAGTGTCCCGGCTGAATGGGAAACCTACGGCGGCTATCGCTATTTATCAGCAACCGGGTTCCAATTCTCTGGATGTTTCAAAAGGAGTGAAAGCCAAAATGGAAGAGTTGGCTGCCAATTTTCCGTCGGGAGTCTCTTATAATGTGACATTGGATACAACGGACGTGATTCATGCGTCTATTGATGAAGTGATGGTGACGTTCTTCGAGACTACTTTGCTGGTGGTGCTTGTCATTTTTCTGTTTCTTCAGAATTGGAGGGCGGTTATTATTCCATGTCTCACCATTCCGGTTTCTCTGATTGGTACGCTTGCTGTGATGGCGGCATTCGGGTTCTCTATCAATACGCTGACATTGTTCGGACTGATTTTGGCAGTTGCCATTGTGGTGGATGATGCGATAGTGGTGGTGGAGAATGCTTCGAGGTTGTTGGAAACCGGACAGTATTCACCTCGTGAAGCGGTGACGAAGGCAATGGGAGAGATTACGGGTCCGATTGTCGGGGTAGTGCTTGTGTTGCTTGCCGTGTTTATTCCTACGATGTTGATTAGTGGCATTTCCGGTCAGTTGTATAAGCAGTTTGCGTTGACCATTGCTGCGTCGACTGTATTGAGCGGTTTTAATTCGTTGACGTTGACGCCTGCGCTTTGTGCGTTGTTCCTTGAAAAGAGCAAGCCTTCCAAGTTCTTCATATACAGAGGGTTCAATAAGGCTTATGATAAAACGCAAGGGGTGTATGACGGGATCGTGAAGTGGCTGCTCAAACGTCCGGGATTCAGTTTTGTGTCTTATGCCATTTTGTCAGTTATTGCTGTTCTGCTCTTTATGCACTGGCCTTCTACGTTTGTTCCCGATGAAGATGACGGGTATTTTATTGCTGCGGTTCAGTTGCCGCCTGCTGCCAGTCTGGAACGTACACAGGCGGTTGGCGATAAGATTAACGCCATACTTGATTCGTATCCTGAGGTACAGAATTATATTGGTATCTCCGGTTTCTCCGTTATGGGCGGTGGTGAACAGAGTAATTCGGCTACCTACTTTGTCGTATTGAAAAACTGGAGTAAGAGGAAAGGGAAGGAGCATACGGCTGCTGCCGTTGTCAACCGTTTCAACGGTGAAGCATATATGACGATTCAAGGCGGGCAGGTGTTTGCCATGGTTCCGCCGGCTATTCCCGGCTTGGGAGCTTCGGGCGGTTTGCAACTTCAAGTGGAAGACCGGAAAAATCTGGGGCCGACGGAGATGCAACAGGCTATCAACGCTCTGTTGGCTTCTTATCGCAGCAAGCCTGCTTTAGCCTCTATATCCAGTCAGTATCAGGCGAATGTGCCACAATATTTTCTCAATATAGACCGTGATAAAGTCCAGTTCATGGGAATTGCCCTGAATGATGTCTTTTCTACATTGGGATATTATATGGGAGCGGCATATGTGAATGATTTTGTGGAATTCGGACGGATTTATCAGGTGAAAATAGAGGCGCGCGACCAGGCGCAGCGAGTGATTGATGATGTGCTGAAGTTGAGTGTGCCGAATTCGGCAGGAGAGATGGTTCCTTTTTCTTCCTTTACCAAAGTGGAAGAGCAGTTGGGGCAGGATCAGATTAACCGGTATAATATGTATTCCACTGCGGCTTTGACTTGTAATGTAGCTCCCGGAAGTAGTACCGGGCAGGCTATTCAGGAAGTGGAAGCACTGTTTAAGGAGCAACTGGGAGATGAATTTGGTTACGAATGGACTTCTGTCGCCTATCAGGAAACGCAGGCGGGAAATACAACGACCATCGTCCTGATTATGGCTTTGATTGTTGCTTTCCTGGTTTTGGCGGCTCAATATGAAAGTTGGACGAGTCCGGTAGCGGCTGTCATCGGATTGCCGGTAGCATTGTTGGGGGCGATGATCGGTTGTTGGGTTATGGGGACTCCGGTGAGTATTTATACGCAGATCGGTATTATTCTCCTCATTGCGCTTTCGGCAAAGAACGGTATCTTGATTGTGGAGTTTGCCCGTGATTTCCGTGCTGAAGGTAACTCTATCCGTGAAGCGGCATTTGAAGCGGGACACGTTCGTCTACGTCCGATTCTGATGACGTCTTTTGCTTTCGTCTTAGGAGTGATGCCTTTATTGATTGCGACCGGAGCAGGTGCGGAGAGTCGTATTGCGTTGGGTGCCGCAGTGGTATTCGGTATGGCAATGAATACGCTGTTGGCTACGGTTTATGTTCCTAACTTCTATGAATTGATGCAGAAATTACAGGAGAGATTCAGTAAAAAGAAAGTGGATGATAATGGGAAGAAAGACATCATAACGCAAGAGTAAAAGTGCCCTGAGAGCTATTCAGAACTGCAGTTGATATAGTGACGCTATCCGTTCGGGATAGCGTCACTATAGTAGGCAAATAGCGTCACTATCTTGGACGGATAGTGACGCTATTTTTATACTGTGGATAAAGTATGTTTTGAGGGAGGGATAAACGGATGATTATAGGGAATTGTAATCAGGAATATCTTTCAGAAAAGTATAACTCTGATTTTCATAATCCATCCGGCAGCAATAGTGTTGCATCCCATTGCTGACAATCAGATAGTCTACTTTCAACACCATATTGTATCGGGTAATCTGATTGAAGACCGCTTGTGTGATTTCAATGTGGGGAGCTTTGTATTCCACAATCATCCGGGCGGATAAATCTCTCCGGTAAAGTACCGTATCGCATCTTTTGGTAGTACCGTTCAACTTTACCATCACTTCATTGGCAATGAGTGCGGACGGGTATCCCTTATGTGCAATAAGAAAGTGAACGAAGTGTTGCCGTACCCATTCTTCCGGGGTAAGGGCGACATATCGCTTGCGAATCACGTCGAAAATTACATTTTTTCCGTTTCGTACGTTTATTTTAGTGTCGAATACTGGTAGGTTTAACGATAACATTTATTATTTTTGTAAGTTAAATAACGGGTTCCTTCATTTGGGACCACAAATTTAATGAAATTATGAAAACAAAAGAAGAAATCGTCGCTAATTGGCTGCCGCGTTACACAAAACGTAACCTGGAAGATTTTGGGGAGTATATTCTGTTGACTAACTTCAACAAGTACGTAGAGATTTTCGCCAATCAATTTGATGTTCCGATATTGGGTAGAGACGCTAATATGATCTCTGCTACTGCCGAAGGCATTACAATGATTAACTTCGGTATGGGAAGTCCTAATGCCGCAATTATTATGGATTTGCTGGGTGCCATTCGTCCGAAGGCTTGTCTGTTCCTTGGCAAATGCGGGGGCATTGACAAGAAGAATCAGCTTGGTGATTTGATTCTTCCTATTGCCGCTATTCGTGGTGAGGGAACTTCCAACGACTATTTTCCGCCTGAAGTCCCGGCATTACCCGCTTTTATGTTGCAACGTGCCGTTTCTTCATCTATCCGTGACAAAGGGCGTGACTACTGGACAGGTACTGTATATACTACCAACCGACGCATTTGGGAGCATGACGAAACATTCAAGGAATATCTGAAAAAGACTCGTGCCATGGCGGTTGATATGGAAACGGCTACTTTGTTTAGTTGTGGCTTTGCCAATCATATTCCTACAGGTGCGTTACTTTTGGTTTCTGACCAGCCGATGACTCCCGACGGAGTGAAAACGGATAAGAGCGATAATCTGGTCACTAGAAATTACGTAGAAGAGCATGTGGAGATAGGTATCGCTTCCTTGCGCATGATTATCGATGAAAAGAAAACTGTAAAACACTTGAAATTTGACTGGTAACTCCCGGTCTGAAAAATATATATGGCAAAACAAGAATTGACGTGTGATGACATCCTCAAAGAGTTGAGGGCGAAGCAGTATCGTCCTGTCTATTATCTGATGGGGGAAGAATCGTACTATATCGACCTGATCGCAGATTACATTACGGATAATGTGTTGAACGAAACGGAAAAGGAGTTCAATCTGACCGTTGTGTACGGTGCTGATGTAGATGTAGCTACTATTATAAATGCTGCGAAACGTTATCCGATGATGTCTGAGCATCAGGTGGTAGTGGTAAAGGAAGCACAGGCAATCCGTAATATGGAGGAGTTGTCTTACTATCTTCAGAAACCGCTGCTCTCTACTATTTTGGTGATATGTCATAAACACGGTACGTTAGACCGCAGAAAAAAGTTGGCCGCCGAAATAGATAAAGTAGGTGTGTTGTTTGAATCGAAAAAGATAAAAGATGCACAGTTGCCGGCTTTTATTTCTTCTTATATGAAACGTAAAGGGGTGGATATGGAACCTAAAGCGACAGCTATGCTGGCTGACTTTGTAGGTTCTGATTTAAGCCGCCTGACTGGAGAACTGGAAAAACTGATTATCACTTTGCCTGCTGGTCAGCGACGTGTAACCCCTGAGCAAATAGAAAAGAATATCGGTATAAGCAAGGATTATAATAACTTTGAATTGCGGAGTGCGCTTGTAGAAAAGGATATTCTTAAGGCAAATAAGATAATAAAATATTTTGAAGAAAATCCGAAAACGAATCCGATACAGATGACATTGTCTCTGTTATTCAGCTTTTATTCTAACCTGATGCTGGCGTATTATGCACCTGATAAATCAGAGCAGGGAATTGCCAATATGCTGGGATTAAAGACATCCTGGCAAGCTAAAGATTACATAGCTGCTATGCGAAAATATAGTGGAGTAAAGACGATGCAAATCGTTGGTGAAATACGATATGCTGACGCAAAATCAAAAGGAGTAAAAAACAGTTCAATGACAGATGGAGATATTCTCCGCGAATTGGTGTTTAATATTTTGCATTAGAAAAATCGACTTTCTGATATAATAAGAAGGCATATACTTTTACTAGAGATGGAATAGAGTATATGCCTTTTTTATATTCGTGTGATTTCTAGCTTTTATCTGAAATATACGTTTATATTTTGAATAAAAAATCAAACAATAAATTAGCCGCATTTCTTTCCTTATTTTTCTTTATTCTCTTTTAATAGCTTCCCCTCCAGTAGCCTTTATTTCTTTTATTAAAATTTCATTTCGTTGTTTACAATGTTATTTTTTAGTTGGATGAATTCGCTTTTTCATTGAAAAATTTGAGTTCTTTACCAAAAGGTTGGTAGAGCCGGATATAGTAAGTATAACTCCCATTTGTTAGTGATAAAGTAGAAAACTCTCTTTTTAATGGTGATCTCAAAATATCATTTTGATAGTTCTAGGATTATTAGAGGACTATTAGCTTCATTTTTCTATTTCAACTAAATAATATAATTGAAAAATATGCAATAATTTATTGTATTACAGATGATTATATGTAAAAAGAGTCTTCTGGAATTGAAAAAAAACAGCGAATCGGGTAAATGGCTGGAAATATCGCAAGGATTCTTAGTTTTATAGTGGTATGTAAAAGATGATTTGATAAAATCTTGAAATACATTCGTAAACAATGAGGTTTATCCTTTATTTTATTGCAGGTGCAACTTATTGAATTTACAGTTGTGTATTTACGATTATACTCTTGTGACCAGTATTAATGTGAATGCTATACATATGTAATAAGATTAATATAGGTACAAATGTATAAATACAAGTTTACAGAAATAAATTTCATGATATAAATGTAGTGGGAGAGTGTTTAACACTCATTTAAATACATGTTATTGCTATGATTATCAGATGTATATGCGATTTGCTTGATTCTTTGCTATAAATTAGTAGTTTGTATGTTCGGTACTTTTGTAAATGCTCGTATTTATATAATATTATGCATGTATAATTAGCTTATTATCAATATCTAATATGCTTTAGTTAAACTGAAGGTATTATTTTAAAATATGCTGTTTTATCTATTATACAGACGTGATATTAGAATAGTGAATTTATGAATATTTTTGTAATATCTATATTTTTATATTTGTAATTTGCTTTTGTGAATTGTAATATTTACCTTTGTATAATGAAAATCTTTATATGTATTTTTGTGAAATCAACATTTGGTACATATAATTATAACTCAATGGCAGTATGGAAATAAAAGACAGAATTAGAATGATTATGGAGAGGGAAAAAGTTCCCCCCAGAGTTTTTGCTGAGACAATTGGAGTTCAGCAGTCTACTCTTTCTCATATTTTAAATGATAGGAATAAGCCGAGTCTGGAAGTAGTGATGAAAGTTCATCAAACTTATAGTTACGTTAATCTTGAATGGTTACTATATGGAAAAGGTGAAATGTTAGCTTCTGTGGAAGAGTCTTCACTAGTTTCTTCTAATGGTGATTATCAACCTTCCTTGTTTGATGAGAATCCCGTAAATTCGTCCAAAGAGACGATTGCTTTGGAAAATCGCAAGGAAATGGCGTTAAGAAGTACTGAAAATGCGCCTAAAGAAATTGTAAAACAGGAGATTAGATATATAGAAAAGCCTGCTAGAAAAATCACCGAAATAAGGATTTTCTTTGATGATAATACTTATGAAACGTTTAGGCCTGAAAAATAAGTGGTAAAATCGCAGGTTTGAGCAAATTCCTGTATCTTTGCACCCGGAATACGAATTTATACTTTTTATATCCATACATGAAGAAATTTATTTTAGATCTGACGGTTACTGAGAATATCAGACTGCATGCTAATTATGTATTGCTAAAACTGACTTCTCAATCGTTACTGCCCGAAATGTTGCCGGGGCAGTTCGCTGAACTCCGGGTGGACGGTTCGCTTACCACATTCCTGCGTCGCCCTATTTCTATTAATTTTGTAGATAAACAACGAAATGAAGTATGGTTTCTGATCCAACTGGTTGGAGACGGAACAAGGCGCTTGGCAGAAATAAATCCAGGCGATATAATCAATACGATACTTCCGTTGGGGAATGGCTACACAATGCCGCAGATGCCTTCTGATAAGCTCCTGTTAGTTGGTGGTGGTGTCGGTACGGCCCCTATGTTGTATTTGGGTGAACAATTGGTCAAAAATGGCCATAAACCTACATTCCTTTTAGGGGCGCGTAGTGATAAAGACTTGTTGCAACTAGAGGAATTTGCTAAATATGGTGAAGTGTACACTACGACGGAGGATGGCAGTCATGGAGAGAAAGGATATGTCACCCAACATTCTATATTAAATAAGGTGCGATTTGAGCAAATTTACACTTGTGGTCCTAAACCTATGATGATGGCGGTGGCAAAATATGCCAAAAGTAATCAGATAGAATGTGAAGTCTCTTTGGAAAACACAATGGCTTGTGGTATCGGAGCATGCTTATGTTGTGTGGAAAATACGACAGAAGGTCACTTGTGTGTATGTAAAGAAGGTCCTGTTTTTAATATAAATAAACTACTATGGCAGATTTAAGTGTAAATATTGGTGAATTACAAATGAAGAATCCGGTGATGACGGCATCCGGTACATTTGGATACGGTGAAGAGTTCTCGGATTTCATTGATATAGCGCGAATAGGCGGTATCATTGTAAAAGGAACTACTCTTCACAAACGTGAAGGAAACCCATATCCACGTATGGCCGAAACTCCTTCGGGTATGTTAAACGCTGTAGGACTGCAAAATAAGGGTGTTGACTACTTCGTAGAACATATATATCCCCGCATAAAGGACATACAAACGAATATGATTGTAAACGTTTCGGGTTCCGCTATCGAGGATTATGTGAAAACGGCCGAAATTATTAATGAACTTGACAAAATTCCTGCTATAGAATTAAACATCTCTTGCCCTAATGTAAAGCAAGGTGGTATGGCTTTTGGTGTGTCAGCAAAAGGTGCGTCAGAAGTAGTAAAAGCTGTGCGTTCTGCTTACAAAAAGACACTTATCGTAAAACTCTCCCCGAATGTCACTGACATCACTGAAATAGCTCGAGCAGCAGAAGAAAGTGGTGCGGATAGTGTGTCATTAATCAATACATTGCTGGGAATGGCGATTGATGCGGAACGTAGACGTCCTATTTTGTCTACTATAACAGGCGGAATGTCCGGAGCTGCCGTAAAACCTATCGCATTGCGTATGGTATGGCAGGTTGCTAAATCGGTAAAGATTCCTGTCATCGGTTTAGGGGGGATAATGGACTGGAAAGATGCGGTTGAATTCATGCTTGCAGGTGCATCTGCTATCCAGATTGGTACAGCAAATTTCATAGATCCGGCCGTTACCATCAAAGTAGAAGATGGTATAAATAATTACTTGGATAGACACGGATATAAGTCTGTGAGAGAAATTATTGGTGCGCTTGAGGTATAACGGTAAACATACAATAACCATTCGCACAGGATAAGCTGGAAAAATGCTATTTTCTCTTCGGGGTTTGAGACAAGCGCCAGGCTAAAGATAATGGCTAAAAAAGAAATCGGTGTTTAGGGGAAGAGCGGAAAGTGGAATTCTCAGGCGATGGGTATAATAGAAAACGACGGTGAAGAATAGACAATTCTTTACCGTCGTTTTTATTTACATCTTATTCTATTTCTTCTAATAGGTCAGGACGAAGTCTTTTGGTGCGTTCGAGAGATTGTTGCAACTCCCATTCTTTAATCTTCGCTTCATGTCCGGATAATAAAATATCAGGGACCTTCCAACCTTTATAATCGGCAGGACGGGTATATACAGGTGCGGCCAACAAGTTGTCCTGGAAAGAATCGGAAAGTGCGGATTGTTCGTCAGAGATAACTCCGGGAATGATACGTACAATAGCATCTGCCATGACTGCTGCGGCCAGTTCGCCACCTGTCAGGACGTAATCTCCGATGCTGATTTCTTTAGTAATCAGATGTTCGCGGATACGATAATCAATTCCTTTGAAGTGTCCGCAAAGAATAATAAGGTTCTGTGCCAAAGAAAGGCTGTTGGCCATTGGTTGGTTGAATTGTTCTCCATCGGGGGTTGTGAAGATTACTTCATCATACTCCCGTTCTGCCTTAAGGGCATTGATGCAACGCTCGATAGGTTCTATTTTCATAACCATTCCGGCGAAACCACCGAAGGGATAATCATCGACACGGCGGTATTTATCTTCAGTATAGTCACGCAGATTGTGAATATGTATTTCTGCAAGTCCTTTATTCTGAGCCCGTTTCATAATGGAACAATTGAAGAAACCTTCAATCATTTCGGGTAAAACTGTTATAATATCAATACGCATAATCTTTAATTTTTCGCAAAAGTACAAATATTCAAAGATAAACCTGTATTTTTGCCTTAAACAATCGAAGAAATATGGATATAAAGGAAAAAATAGAGGAATTGCGTGCCGAACTTCATCGGCACAATTATAATTATTATGTGTTGAATGCTCCCGAAATATCGGATAAGGAGTTTGACGACAAGATGCGTGAACTTCAGGATTTGGAACAGGCGCATCCGGAGTATAAAGATGAAAACTCGCCCACTATGCGTGTGGGAAGTGACCTTAATAAGAATTTTACCCAGGTGGCGCACAAATATCCCATGCTGTCATTAGCAAATACATACTCGGAAGCGGAAGTGACGGACTTTTATGAACGTGTCCGCAAGGCGCTCAATGAAGATTTTGAGATTTGTTGTGAAATGAAATATGACGGTACTTCAATTTCATTGACTTACGAAAATGGAAAATTGATTCGCGCCGTAACCCGTGGTGATGGTGAAAAAGGAGATGATGTGACGGATAATGTAAAAACAATCCGTTCTATCCCGCTTGTACTCCATGGTGATGATTATCCCACCGCTTTTGAAATTCGCGGGGAAATTCTTATGCCATGGGAAGTGTTTGAAGAATTGAATCGTGAGAAAGAGGCACGAGAAGAGCCGCTTTTTGCTAATCCGAGAAACGCAGCCTCTGGTACTTTGAAGTTGCAGAATTCTTCTATTGTGGCTTCCCGTAAGCTGGATGCATATTTATATTATCTGCTGGGAGATAATTTACCTTGTGACGGACATTATGAAAATCTTCAGGAAGCGGCAAAATGGGGCTTTAAAATATCTGATTTGACACGCAAATGCCAGACATTGGAGGATGTTTTTGAATTTATCAATTATTGGGATGTAGAGCGTAAGAACCTGCCGGTTGCCACAGATGGAATTGTTTTGAAGGTAAATAGTCTGCGGCAACAGAAAAATCTGGGATTCACAGCCAAATCTCCCCGATGGGCTATTGCATATAAGTTTCAGGCAGAACGTGCTTTGACACGTTTGAATAAAGTGACATATCAGGTAGGTAGAACAGGTGCTGTCACTCCTGTAGCGAATCTGGATCCTGTGCAGCTTTCGGGAACAGTCGTAAAACGTGCATCTTTGCATAATGCTGATATTATCGAAGGGCTTGATTTGCACATTGGGGATATGGTTTATGTGGAAAAAGGGGGTGAAATCATTCCTAAAATTACGGGTGTGGACAAGGATGTGCGTAGTTTTATGCTTGGCGAGAAAGTTAGGTTCATTACTGCTTGTCCTGAATGTGGCAGTAAATTAGTCAGGTATGAGGGAGAAGCTGCTCACTATTGTCCGAACGAAACAGCGTGTCCTCCTCAGATTAAGGGTAAAATTGAACATTTCATTAGTCGTAAGGCTATGAATATTGACGGGTTAGGTCCCGAAACGGTAGATATGTTCTATCGGTTGGGATTAATCAAAAATACGGCTGATTTGTATGACCTCACAACTGATGATATCAAGGGATTGGAACGTATGGGGGAAAAATCGGCGGAGAATATCATAACAGGAATTGCGCAAAGTAAAACAGTTCCTTTCGAGCGTGTGATTTTTGCTTTAGGAATTCGCTTTGTTGGTGAAACTGTAGCGAAGAAGATTGCAAAATCGTTTGAAAATATAGATGAATTGCAGCAGGCGGATCTTGAGAAGTTGATTAGTATCGATGAAATCGGAGAAAAAATAGCTCAAAGCATCTTGCTGTATTTTGCAAACGAGGCTAATTGTGAGTTAGTTGGCCGATTGAAAGATGCCGGATTGCAGCTTTACCGCACTGAAGAAGATTTAAGTGGATATACGGATAAGTTGGCAGGACAGTCTGTCGTTATCAGTGGTGTATTTACTCATTATTCGCGCGACGAGTACAAGGAGCTTATCGAGAAAAACGGTGGCAAAAATGTAGGAAGTATTTCTGCGAAAACAAGTTTCATCCTTGCCGGAGATAATATGGGGCCTGCGAAACTGGAAAAAGCAAAAAAACTTGGAATAACCATACTGAGCGAAGACGAATTTCTGAAACTTATATCGTAAGATAAGAAAAATATTCGTACTTTTGCGGCTAAATAAATTAGAGATTATAATTAAAACTCATGATACAGACTAAATTGAAAGGAATGGGGGTAGCACTGATTACTCCTTTCAAAGAGGATGAGAGCGTTGACTATGACGCGTTGATGCGTATGGTGGACTATCTATTACAGAATAATGCGGATTTCTTGTGTGTGCTGGGGACTACAGCTGAAACACCGACTCTGACCGAGGAAGAAAAGAAAACTATAAAAAAGATGGTAATTGACCGCGTTAACGGAAGAATTCCTATTCTGTTGGGTGTAGGTGGTAATAATACTCGTGCTATTGTAGAAACATTGAAAAACGATGATTTCACAGGAGTTGACGCTATATTGTCTGTTGTGCCGTATTACAATAAGCCTTCTCAGGAAGGCATTTACCAACATTATAAGGCGATTGCCGAAGCGACAGAGCTTCCTATCGTGTTGTATAATGTTCCGGGGCGTACGGGCGTAAATATGACTGCTGAGACTACTTTGCGTATTGCCCGTGATTTCAGTAATGTGGTTGCCATAAAAGAAGCATCTGGTAATATCACTCAAATGGATGATATTATCAAGAATAAGCCGGAGAACTTTAATGTAATCTCTGGTGATGATGGTATCACTTTCCCTCTTATCACCTTGGGAGCTGTTGGGGTTATTTCAGTTATCGGCAATGCTTTTCCTCGTGAATTTAGCCGTATGACGCGTCTGGCGCTCCAAGGAGACTTTGCTAATGCACTGACTATTCACCACAGATTTACTGAATTATTCAATCTGCTATTTGTAGATGGGAATCCTGCAGGAGTGAAATCAATGCTGAATGCTATGGGGATGATTGAAAATAAACTTCGATTACCATTGGTTCCTACCCGTATTACTACATTTGAAGCAATACGTAAGGTCTTGAATGAATTAAATATTAAATGCTGATTACAGGAAAAGCTATAAATTCTTGATATATTTCATAAAAACAAGGATTCACCCTTCATCTTGAAATGATTTCTAGCTAATAGAGAGGTTCAAGGTGGAGGGTGGTTTGTATAAATTGAGCTCAAATTTTCTGACTGAACCCAAAGGTATATGCATGAACGGAATTGACAAAACTTAATCGGCTCAGTTGTAATTCTTGGGGGATTAAGTTTTGTTAATTCCGTTCATGCATATACCTTTGCTAGCCTAAAAAGGAAGAAGCTCATATCCACTACTCC
>NZ_CABUHK010000103.1 GCF_902491285.1 uncultured Bacteroides sp.
GAAGAAGAAGAGGAAAACCATCGAAATAAAAAAGAGATTACCACCAAATTTGACGAAGAACCCGGCCCCACCAATTTCTCTTTCATCGCGGGCAATGTGAAGTTTGTCTGCCTGAATACCAATGCACTGGAATATGATTACTCCGAACCCGTTCCGAATTTCACCTTTATGGAGCAAGAGATAAAAAATAGGCGTGACGAGTTTGAAAAGACCGTGATTAGCATGCATGCGCGTCCCTATACGGACGTGTTCAATGACAATGTAGCCAGAGTGTTTCACCGTTATGTCACCGAATATCCGGGAATACAATTCTGCACGGCCGCCCACACCCATCATCATCGGGATGATGTGATTTTTGACGATGGAATACATTATATCACCAGTGACTGCATGGATTGCCGCAGTTATCTGCTCTTTACCATAACCCCGGAAAAGTACGAATATGAACTGGTTAAATACTAAATATATCTTACGGGCAGGAGTGCTGTCAGTACTTCTCCCGCTCCCCGGCCTGATTTCAGCCACTTGCAAGACAGATACTGTCATAGACACATACAAAGCGGAATCCATATTGCCTGCCACGCCCAAAGAAGTGAAACGCACCCGTTACGATAACCGGGTTCACCGCTTCCGCAGAAACTGGGAAAAGATTATCCCTACTCATTCAAAAATACAATATGCCGGAAACATGGGTTTGCTCTCCTTCGGCACAGGGTGGGATTATGGAAAGCGGAATCAATGGGAAACGGATTTATTGGTCGGATTTATTCCGAAATACTCTTCAAAGAAAGCCAAAGTGACAATGACGCTCAAGCAGAATTATATGCCTTGGAGCATCAACATTGGAAAAGGATTCTCTACGGAACCGCTCACCTGCGGTCTTTATATGAACACGGTATTCGGAGACCAGTTTTGGGTAAATGAACCCGACCGTTATCCAAAAGGTTACTATGGCTTCTCAAACAAAGTACGTTTCCATGTTTTTATGGGGCAACGGCTGACTTATGATATTGACCCGCAACGCAGATTTCTAGCTAAGTCTGTGACATTCTTTTATGAAATAAGCACTTGTGACCTTTATCTGATTAGTGCCGTACAAAACAGTTACCTACGCCCTCGTGACTATTTGAGCCTGTCCTTCGGATTAAAGTTCCAATGGCTATAAATTCAATTTTGAAATCAAATATTGAATTATGAACTACTTTTTTCGTAAGTTTGCGCTTTACAAACTTACACGAAAATGAGTAAATCAGGAACAATCATCATTGTAGACGACAACAAGGGAGTGCTGACCGCAGTACAAATCCTTCTGAAAAACTATTTCTCAAAAGTCGTCACACTCTCCTCTCCCGTCACACTGGCAAGTGCCATACGTGAAGAGAAACCGGAAGTAATATTGCTGGATATGAATTTCACATCAGGCATTAATACCGGCAATGAAGGTCTGTTCTGGTTGCATGAAATAAAAAAAGTACGCCCGGAACTTCCGGTCGTACTTTTTACCGCTTACGCGGATATTGAACTGGCTATCCGGGGAATTAAGGAAGGGGCTACCGACTTTATCGTGAAGCCTTGGGATAACCAAAAGTTAGTAGCCACCCTACAAACGGCAGCCGCATCTACACTTCGCGAGAAGAAGGCGAACATAAAAGAAGAACCTGTTCATCCGGCTATGTATTGGGGGGGAAGCAAAGTGATGCAGCAACTCCGTATGCTGATTGAAAAGGTTGCCGTCACCGATGCCAATATCCTCATAACCGGTGAGAACGGAACGGGAAAGGAAATGCTGGCACGTGAAATTCATTCCCTGTCCAACCGGAAACATAAAGAAATGATTGCCGTTGATATGGGGACTATCACAGAGTCCTTGTTTGAAAGTGAGCTTTTCGGGCATGTAAAAGGTTCTTTCACGGATGCACACACCGACCGTACAGGCAAATTCGAGTCTGCCGACAAAAGCACCCTGTTTTTGGATGAAATAGGAAACTTGCCTTATCATCTGCAAGCCAAGCTGCTGACTGCCATCCAACGCCGGAGCATCGTACGTGTAGGGAGCAATGTTCCTGTTCCTATTGATATCCGTCTGATATGCGCTACAAACCGGAATCTCCAAGAGATGGTGGGCAAAGGTGAGTTCCGGGAAGATTTACTCTATCGCATCAATACCATTCACGTAGAAATACCACCCTTACGGGAACGGAAAGAGGATATTATACCACTTGCGGAAAGATTTACCGTACGCTTCTGCAAGCAATACGACAAGGCTCTGATGAAGTTTACGCCTGACGCTAAAGAGAAACTGACAGCGCATCCCTGGTATGGTAATATCCGCGAGTTGGAACACGTGATTGAAAAAGCCGTCATCATTAATGACAATCCGTTGATTCCTGCCGAATTGTTTCAATTATCAATACCACCGCGCACAGGGATTCAGGAGAAAAGTATATCTACGCTCGAAGAGATGGAAATACAGATGATACGGAAAGCCCTGGACGCTTGCGCAGGAAACCTGTCGGCTGTCGCCAGCCAACTGGGAATAACAAGGCAGACTCTCTATAACAAGATGAAAAAGTTCGGATTATAAAAAATCAGATTATGAGAAAGTTTTTCCGGCAACTTAGCTACCGGTATTGGTTCAGAATAGCACTAACCGTCTGTGCCTGTCTGCTGACTGCCTGGTTTGCCTTTCAAAAAGATTTTATAGGATTCGGCAGCACTGCAATTCTTCTAATTCTGAGTATCCTATGGCAAATCCGGCTCTATCGCCATCATGTCAAGCAAGTGCTTTTCATGATTGACGCTTTGGAGAATAATGATAACTCCTTCCGATTTCCCGAAGAAGACGGAACAGCGGAAAGCAGGCAAATTAATGCCGGGCTCAACCGGGTGGGACATATCTTATATAATGTAAAGGCAGAAACGGCACAGCAGGAGAAATATTATGAACTGATTCTGGATTTTGTCAGTACCGGACTGTTAGTGCTCAATGACAACGGAGCCGTGTATCAGAAAAACAAAGAAGCCCTGCGGCTTCTCGGACTGAACATATTTACGCATGTCCGCCAATTAAGTAAGATAGATGCCGTATTGATGGACAAGATAGAGAATTGCCGTCCCGGCGACAAGTTGCAGATAACTTTCCACAATGAACGGGGAACGGTCAACCTCTCCATACGTGTTTCAGAAATTAACGTGCACAAAGAGCATCTGCGCATCCTGGCTCTGAACGACATCAATACCGAACTGGATGAAAAGGAAATCGATTCATGGATTCGTCTGACACGTGTACTCACCCATGAAATCATGAACTCGGTAACTCCCATCACCTCACTTTGCGACACTCTCCTTTCCATGTCGGAAGAGAAAGACGAAGAGATATATCATGGATTGCAAACAATCAGCGCGACCGGAAAAGGCTTGCTTTCTTTTGTAGAATCTTACCGGCAATTCACACGCATACCGACTCCCGAGCCCTCTTTATTTTATGTAAAGGCATTTATAGAGAGAATGATCGAACTTGCCCGCCATCAGAACCCATGCGATAATATTTTCTTCCACATGGAAATTTCTCCTGCGGATTTGATAGTACATGCAGACGAGAACCTGATTTCCCAAGTTGTCATCAACCTCCTGAAGAATGCCATTCAAGCTATCGGCAAACAGCCGGACGGAAGAATTGAAATCCTGGCTTATTGCAATGACGCGGAAGAGGTACTGATTGAAATAAAGAATAATGGCCCCGAAATCCCGCCAGAGATAGCCGAACATATATTTATCCCATTCTTTACCACCAAAGAAAGTGGCAGCGGAATCGGGTTAAGCATCTCGCGCCAGATTATGCGCCTTTCGGGTGGAAGCCTTACGCTACTGCCGGACAAAGAAACCAAGTTTGTTTTAAAATTCAAATAACAATATCCCAATTATATATAACAATGCCCCAATTATGATACCTGCACTTACCAATAATCCGTTATTCCGGGGGATTACTCCTGAAAGACTTTCCGCCGATTTGGAAGCAATCAGTTTTCACGCCCGTTCTTATAAGAAAGGGGAAATCCTAGCACGCCAGGGAGATGTGTGCAACCGCCTTGTCATCCTGACAAAAGGAAGTGTTCGCGGGGAAATGATTGACTATTCGGGACGTCTTGTCAAAGTGGAAGACATAGCCTCTCCAAGAGCCCTAGCCCCTTTGTTCCTGTTTGGAGAAGAGAACCGTTTTCCGGTGGAAGTGACTGCCAATGAACCGACGGAAGTAATCGAACTTCCAAAATCGAGCGTCCTGAACCTGTTCCGCAAAAACGAACAGTTTTTGGAAAATTATATGAACCTCTCCGCCAATTATGCACGCACGTTATCGGATAAGCTCTTCTTTATGTCATTCAAGACAATTCGCCAAAAACTGGCTTCCTATCTGCTCCGGCTACATAAGCAACAGCAACAGTTACATATCACCCTCGACCGCTCGCAACAAGAGTTGAGCGATTATTTCGGAGTATCGCGCCCTTCCCTCGCACGCGAATTGGCGCATATGCAGGAAGACGGCCTGCTTATAGCCGAGCGTAAACACATCACGATTCTTCAAAAAGAATCGCTTATCCGGCTGATTCAATAAGAAATCCGGAAAAAGAGATAAAAAAAGATTCATCCTTGTAACATTAGTTACAGAATTACGTTCAACCTTTCCCCTACTTTTGCGTTCAATAAACTATAAAACTAATTAAAACGTAAAAGTTATGAGTATGTTCTGTTATCAATGTCAAGAGACTGCAATGGGTACAGGTTGTACCTTGAAAGGAGTATGCGGTAAAACATCTGAAGTGGCTAACCTGCAAGACCTGTTGCTCTTCGTAGTACGGGGAATCGCTGTCTACAACGAACATCTGCGCAAGGAAGGACATCCTTCCGAAGAAGCGGACAAATTTATCTACGATGCCTTATTTATCACTATTACCAACGCCAACTTTGACAAAGAAGCCATCACGCGGAAAATCAAAGAAGGACTGAAATTGAAAAAAGAACTCGGCAGCAAGGTAACTCTTGAAAATGCCCCCGACGAATGTCTTTGGGATGGCAGCGAAGACGAATTTGAAGAGAAATCGAAGACCGTAGGCGTACTTCGTACTCCAAACGAAGATATCCGTTCACTGAAGGAACTGGTACACTACGGACTGAAAGGAATGGCGGCTTACGTGGAGCATGCCAACAACCTGGGCTTCCAATCACCGGAAATATTCGCCTTTATGCAACACGCATTGGCAGAATTAACCCGTAATGATATTACGGTGGAAGAACTGGTACAACTAACCTTGGAAACAGGCAAACATGGCGTATCCGCCATGGCCCAACTGGACAAAGCCAATACAAGCAGCTACGGAAACCCTGAAATCACCGAAGTTAATATCGGTGTCCGCAACAATCCGGGCATCCTTATCAGCGGGCATGACCTGAAAGACCTCGAAGAATTGTTGGAACAAACCGAAGGCACGGGAGTAGATGTATATACGCATAGCGAAATGCTTCCCGCACATTACTATCCCCAATTGAAGAAATACAAACATCTGGCAGGGAATTATGGTAATGCCTGGTGGAAACAGAAAGAAGAATTCGAAAGTTTCAACGGCCCTATCCTGTTTACCAGCAACTGTATTGTTCCCCCACGTGCGAACGCTACCTACAAAGACCTTATCTATATCACAGGAGCCTGTGGTCTGGAAGGTGCACACTATATCCCCGAACGTAAAGACGGAAAGCCCAAAGACTTCTCCGCACTGATTGCCCATGCCAAACAATGCCAACCGCCCGTAGCGATTGAAAACGGGACACTTGTCGGCGGATTTGCCCATGCACAGGTGACAGCGCTGGCTGATAAGGTAGTAAATGCCGTCAAGAGCGGAGCTATCCGCAAATTCTTTGTGATGGCAGGATGCGACGGACGTATGAAGAGCCGTGAATATTATACGGAATTTGCCCGAAAGTTACCGAATGACACAGTTATCCTGACTGCCGGTTGCGCAAAATACCGGTACAACAAACTGGCTTTGGGCGATATTAATGGTATTCCCCGTGTATTGGATGCCGGACAATGCAACGACAGTTACTCACTGGCAGTCATCGCGCTGAAGCTGAAAGAAATTTTCGGTTTGGACGATGTCAACCAACTTCCTATTGTTTATAATATTGCCTGGTATGAGCAGAAAGCTGTTATCGTATTGTTAGCCCTATTGGCATTGGGAGTGAAGAATATCCACCTCGGCCCTACTCTTCCGGCTTTCCTTTCACCGAATGTAAAGAATGTATTGATTGAACAGTTCGGAATCGGCACTATCAGCAGTGTGGACGAAGATATAATGAAGTTCTTGTCGTAAACAAGACTTTCAGTTCTAAACCTTAACAGTTCAGGCTCGAATGATACCATCTGTATGATTCGAGCCTGTTTTTATATACAGCATAATATGGATAATTGAATGTAGAATGAATCTTTTCAGACAATTTAACTACCTTTTTTACGAAAAATACATCCAAACAAAGGTTTTATTTGTTGTTAATAATGCGTAACTTCGCACAGTGAAAACCAATACGACAATTTTATAACTTTATAATATATTGCCTATGATATTTACAGCAGAAAACACCTTACTTATCGGTTCTATCTTACTTTTCGTCAGCATTGTCGTTGGAAAGACCGGATACCGCTTCGGAGTACCCACCCTATTACTATTCCTTGTAGTGGGAATGATATTCGGAAGCGACGGTCTGGGACTCCAGTTTCATAATGCCAAAGAGGCACAGTTTATCGGTATGGTCGCCTTGAGCATCATCCTGTTCTCGGGTGGTATGGATACGAAATTCAGAGAGATAAAGCCCATTTTGGGACCCGGTATAGTGCTTTCCACTGTCGGAGTTTTGCTTACGGCTCTTTTCACCGGACTCTTTATCTGGTGGCTGTCCGGCATGAGTTGGACAAACATTTATTTACCTATCACCACTTCCCTGCTTTTGGCCGCCACTATGTCATCTACGGATTCGGCTTCGGTATTCGCCATTCTCCGTTCGCAGAAGATGAACTTAAAACATAATCTTCGTCCTATGCTGGAGCTGGAAAGCGGAAGTAATGACCCGATGGCGTATATGCTCACCATTGTCCTGATACAATTTATCCAATCGGCAGGCATGGGAGTCGGCGCTATCGCAGTGTCCTTTCTCATTCAGTTTATTGTAGGTGCCGCTGCCGGATATATCCTCGGCAAACTGGCTATCCGGATGCTGAATAAACTCAATATCGACAACCAGGCGTTATACCCTATTTTATTATTGGCTTTTGTCTTCTTTACTTTCTCCATCACCGACTTGCTGAAAGGTAACGGATACCTGGCTGTATATATCGCCGGTATAATGGTAGGAAACAACAAAATCATGCATCGTAAGGAAATCTATACGTTCATGGACGGACTGACCTGGCTGTTCCAAATCATTATGTTCCTTTGCCTGGGATTGCTTGTCAATCCGCATGAGATGCTGGAAGTGACAGTCGTAGCCTTGCTAATCGGTGTATTTATGATTGTCATCGGTCGTCCGCTAAGTGTATTCCTCTGCTTGCTCCCGTTCCGGAAAATCACAATGAGATCACGTTTCTTCGTGTCCTGGGTAGGATTGCGCGGAGCGGTTCCTATTATCTTCGCCACCTATCCGGTAGTAGCAGGAGTCGAAGGCTCGAATATCATCTTCAATATCGTATTCTTCATTACTATCGTTTCACTGGTCATACAGGGCACCACCATCTCTTTCGTAGCACGTTTGCTGCATCTCTCCGAGCCTTTGGAGAAGACAGGCAACGACTTCGGTGTCGAACTGCCGGAAGAAATAGACTCCGACCTTAGCGACATGACTGTCACCCGGGCAATGCTGGAAGAAGCAGATACGCTGAAAGATATGAATCTCCCCAAAGGTACACTGGTAATGATTGTGAAACGTGGAGATGAATTCCTGATTCCCAACGGAACACTGAAATTGCATGAAGGAGATAAACTCCTGCTCATTTCCGAGAAGTCCAGAGAAGAAGAATCAGAATCATAACACCTGAAAAGATTTGCCAGGAGTCTTTTATGACTAAATATTCAGGCACGAAATTATGCGGATTACACGGTTCTAATCAAACAAAAAGCGTGAAATCCGTGTAATACGTGCCTGATTTATATTATCCAAACAGTTAATTTATCCGACACATCCTCAACACTTCAGACGTATCAATGAATAAATCAGAAGGAAGAAACAAAAAAAGCCCGACAGTAAACCGGAAAAAATGTTCGGAAACCCTCCGTTAATTAACCGTAAAACTTAAATTTAAAGTTCGGGTTGCAGTTATGAAATATTAAATTTGCGCAGTTTTAAACTAAATGTGCAAAAATCGAATGGAACAAGAACATCAGTTCATTGATTATATTGAGCAAAGCATCATCAACAATTGGGACAAAGATGCCTTAACTGACTATAAAGGAATCACCCTTCAATATAAAGACGTAGCGCGTAAAATCGCTAAATTTCACATCGTTCTGGAAAGTGCGGGAATCCAGCCTGGAGATAAAATAGCAGTCTGCGGACGCAACAGTGCCCACTGGGCAGTTACTTTCTTAGCAACTATCACTTATGGAGCTGTTATCGTGCCTATTTTACACGAATTTAAGGCGGACAATATTCATAATATCGTCAACCATTCCGAAGCCAAACTGCTTTTTGTGGGCGACCAGGCGTGGGAAAATCTGAACGAAGATGCCATGCCCTTACTGGAAGGCATTGCTTTACTGACAGACTTTTCCGCTTTGGTATCACGAAACGAAAAGCTAACTTATGCTTTCGAACACCGGAACGCCATTTACGGACAGCGGTATCCCAAGAATTTCCGTCCGGAACATATCTGCTACCGGAAAGACAGACCGGAAGAACTGGCTATCATCAATTATACTTCGGGCACTACGGGTTATTCAAAAGGAGTCATGCTCCCCTATCGCAGTATTTGGTCGAACGTAACTTATTGTTTCGAAATGCTTCCTGTCAAACCGGGAGACAATATTGTTTCCATGCTTCCCATGGGACACGTGTTCGGTATGGTTTACGATTTCCTATACGGATTCTCGGCAGGTGCACATATTTACTTCCTGACACGTATGCCGTCTCCGAAAATCATTGCCCAATCCTTTGCGGAACTTAAGCCAAGAGTAATTTCCTGTGTACCCTTGATTGTAGAAAAGATTATAAAGAAGGATATCCTGCCCAAAGTAGACAGTAAAATCGGTAAGTTGCTGCTCAAAGTGCCTATCGTTAACGATAAGATCAAGTCTTTGGCACGTCAGGCTGCTATGGAAATCTTCGGTGGAAACTTTGATGAAATCATTATCGGCGGTGCCCCTTTCAACGCTGAGGTGGAAGCCTTCCTCAAAAAAATAGGATTCCCTTATACCATCGCTTACGGCATGACGGAATGTGGTCCGATTATCTGCTCCAGCCGTTGGGAAACATTGAAACTCGCTTCTTGCGGAAAAGCAACGACACGCATGGAAGTAAAGATTGATTCGCCGGATCCCCAAACGCATGCCGGAGAAATCATTTGCAGAGGAGCGAATATGATGCTGGGATACTACAAGAACCCCGAAGCTACCGCACAAATTATCGATGTGCACGGCTGGCTGCATACGGGCGACCTCGGCACTATTGACGAAGAAGGATATGTAACCGTCCGTGGCCGCAGCAAAAATCTGCTTCTCACTTCGAGCGGACAAAACATTTATCCCGAAGAGATTGAAAGCAAACTGAACAATCTGCCGTATGTTGCGGAATCCCTAATCGTTTTGCAGCATGAGAAACTGGTAGCTCTTATCTATCCAGATTTCGATGACGCCTTTGCCCACGGATTGCAGCAAGCAGATATTCAGAAAGTGATGGAACAGAACCGTATCGAACTGAACCAGCAACTTCCCAACTACTCACAGATAAGCAAAATAAAAATCCATTTTGAGGAATTTGAAAAAACTGCGAAGAAGTCAATCAAACGCTTCATGTATCAGGAAGCGAAAGGATAACACAGTGGCATCACAAATCATAAGATAAAAATAAAAACGGTGGACAGCCATAAGTGCCGTCCACCGTTTTTTCTAACCTCTTAACCAACTTTATTTAGACCTATTATTTTCCTGACAATCTTTTAGTTCCTTATCTTCCTGACAATCTTTTTACCTCAAAAACTAAACCTATCCCCATTATAATAGACCTAATCTAATATTCTATTTGTTCCGAATTAAAGCGGCATGAATGAAACAGCCTGTCCACCGCCGGCAGCCATCCGTACAGTCAGCACATTTTCGGAAGTCACCGTTTGTTCCGTTATCTGATAATCCGTAGGGTTCGTTTTCCAGTCCGCCTTTTCTCCGTCAGCATAGATAGTGGCCTTATACTGTTTGCCCGATTCCAGGAAGTCCAGTTTTATTTCCAATGTACGTGGCTTTTCGTCAGTAGCAGCTCCTAGGAAATAGTTGCCTTTTGCTTTGCGTACAACTGCTATGAATTCTCCCGGTTCACCGGCCAATGCTTTCGACTCGTCACAATCCGGATTAAAATCGCGGAAGAACTGAAAAGCAGGATGCCCCTCATAATGTTCAATCATATCAGAAGCCATTTGCAGAGGAGAATACAGAATCACCCAGTTGGCTATCTGTTTTGCCAAGGTGGTATTCACACGGCTGTTTCCCTTATCCTGGTCATTCCATTTCTGACGGCGGGGAGAATCTTTGGTCTGCAAGAACAGGATATCAAAAGTGCCCGGAGTGTAATCCATCGGTCCGGACAACAGGCGGGTAAAAGGAAGCATCACATGATGAGACGGCGGGTTGCCCTCGCTCCATGCGTTCCATTCCATCCCCCTCGCACCCTCACGAGTCATCATATTGGGCCATGTACGACGGATACCGGTATCCTTGATCGGTTCGTGCGCATCCAGTGTCATTTTGTGGCGGGCAGCCGTTTCCACCACTTTCTGATAATGGTTGACTCCATACTGTCCGTGGTGTGAAAGCCCGTTCGGGAAAGCTCCTGCATAACCGGTTTTCAGAATAGTAATGCCGTGGTCGGTGTACCATTGCATGGCATTATCCATTTGGCGCTCATAGTTCGGAATATTTCCACCTGTCTCATGATGTCCGATGATTTCAATGCCTCTCTCTTTGGCATAACGGACTATCTCGTCAATATCAAAATCGGCATAAGGTTTCGTAAAGTCGAAGTTCTGCATACCGCCCCAACTTTCCCAACCTTCATTCCAGCCTTCAAACAGGACACCTTCTATGTTGTTGGCGGCTGCAAAATCAATGTACTTTTTAGCGTTGACGGTAGTGGCACCGTGGCGTTCGTCCATCTTCCAGGTTTCTACACCGAGATGCATCCCCCACCATACTCCGACATATTTCAATGGACGAATCCAGTCGGTAGCTGCCAGTACACAAGGGTCGTTCAGATTCAGAATCAGTGAAGAGTTGATTAACCCCACAGCTTCGGGAGCAATCTGGATGGTACGCCAGGAAGTAGTGAAATGGTTGCCTTTGCGCACCTTGATACCGTCAGGCCACGGGGTAAGCTCCGCTTTCAACGTATAATTTCCCGCCTGCTTCAAAGTCATTTCGGAGAAGTCATACAAAGCCGCTTCATGGATGCTTCCATACACACCGTCCGCTGTTTTGAATGTGAAAGGCGTATTTGCCGTTTCGACTTCGGAGATAGGTTGCTGCTTATAAAGTAATTCATAAGTTTCCGCACTGGCGGGAATCGACCATGAAGTACCGTCCTGACGGAAACGGAACGTAGTCAGCTCATCGGTTATCATCAATGAATCTGCCGTGGGGACGTTGTATTCATAGCGGAATCCTACTCCATCATCGAATACACGGAAACGAAGGGTCAGTTCCACCTGGCTTCCGTTGGTCAGGTTGACTGCCATTTCATTATAATGGTTCCGGTTCGTCTTATTCTCTCCCCAAGGCTGCGTCCAAGTCTCGTCCTTGCTGTCGAAAGTTGTACTTTTTATTTGGAAACCGTCCGCCAGGGCAACTCCGTTGCCTTCCGTGAAGCCCATCACCGAATTTTCAATGAATAATGAATCACCCACTGAAACGTTATAGAGTGGCCTGCCGTTTTCGTCTACTGTAAAGGACATTTTAATATGGCCGTCCGGTGATTTGACCTCTGTTTTCGGACTGCTACACGAGTAACATCCCAGCACACACAGAAAAGCTCCGACTAAATGATTTATTTTCATAGCATATCTATTGTTTATATATAATACAATTCAGAAATAAGAAACACTTAAATGTTGGACGGATTTCTTTCGCCAAATACAAAAACAAAAAACAACAGAAAGGAAATATTGAAAAGCCAATAGGAAAAATAGCTATCCGTTCATTCTATAAGTGTCCCTATCTTTGCAAAGTGAAAAGATAAACACTAACCCCTAAATAATTAAAGTTATGAAAATAGAAGATTTGAATAAAGATAGTTTCGTAGAAAAAGTGGCTGACTTCAAAGGGTATCCCAACCAATGGGAATTTAAAGGAGACAAGCCTTGCCTGGTAGATTTTCATGCACCGTGGTGTATCTATTGCAAAGCGTTGTCACCCATATTAGACCAGTTGGCGAAAGAATACGAAGGGAGATTAGATATTTATAAGATAGATGTCGACCAGGAACCGGAACTGGAAAGCGCATTCAATATCCGTACTATTCCCAATCTGCTGCTTTGCACCAAAGACGGCAAACCGACCATGAAACTCGGTACGATGAATAAAGCGCAATTAAAAGAATTGATAGAAACCAGTTTGCTTTCATAATATATGATACGTTGAAACATTTGCTTTTACAATAAGTATATATTTTAGGCACGGATTGCACGGATTACACGGTTTTAGTTTATCAGAACCGTGTTATCCGCGTAATCCGTGCCTATATTATTTCAGACGCTATTTGCTAATCCGCGCCTGTGTGATTTCAACCGTTATTTGTGCAACAGGATATCAGTTCCCGGAACAATCTTTCCCATCGACCAGACACAACGCACATTCAATTCCTTGTCAAGAATCACAATATCGGCATCTTTTCCTTTGGCCAGCGCCCCTTTTCGGTCGCTTACCCCAATCAGACGGGCGGGAGTCTCGGAAGCCATGCGTACAGCGTCTTCCAAAGGTATATTCGCTTTCTTCACCATCGTACGCACCAGTATATCCATCGTAGCCAAACTGCCTGCCAACGCAGAATGGTCTGCCATCTTGCATACTCCACCTTCAATAATATACTGAGGGTCAACCGGCACAGTCCCGTCAGAAGCGGCATAAGCCAAAGCGTCCGTTACGAGACAGGTATTCTCCACACCTTTCAGTTTATACACCAGTTTCAATATAGTAGCCGGCAGGTGAATACCGTCCGCAATCACTTCCACCGTCATTCCATCCGTCAGATATACGCTTTCCACCGTACCTTCATATTTATACTCACGACGTTTATGGAAACCTGGCATCGCATTATAGAAATGTGCGGCATGAGTAAATCCTACCGCATATGCAGCCTTAATTTCATCATACTCGGCTTCGGTATGTGTCACAGCGGTCATAATTCCTTTCGAACGGGTATACTTCGCAAAATCATGCGCACCATGCAATTCCGGGCTGATATCCCAACGCTTGATGCAAGAAGTATGTTCTAATAAAGGAATGTATTCACTCTCATCCGGCATTTTCAGGAAACCGTCATACTGCGTTCCTGCCATCTTAGGGTTCAGATAAGGGCCCTCGATATGCAGACCGAGAATAGGAGAATCTTTCTCCTGCATCAGACTTTCGCAAACATCGACAGCCTGATAAAGCCTTTCGAAAGAAGTGGACGATAAAGTAGGAAACATACTGGTAGCGCCATGCTTCAAATGAGCGGTAGTTGCCGTACGGAAAGCCTCTTCCGTCGCTTCGGTAAAGTCGTGCCCGCCACCGCCATGCGCATGCATGCTTACAAATCCCGGCACGATTGTCATCCCGCGGGCATCAATCACCGTTGCACCGATAACCGCCAGGTCACTGTTGGTCACCTCTAATATTTTTCCATCGCAAATCAATACGGAGCCATCTTTCAGCCAGCCTTGCGGGGTAAGTATTCTTCCGTTTATTATCTGAGTTAACATAGTCTTCTTTTTTATTAGGATTTAAAACAGTTTGTTGGTACCTTCCACCAGTTGTCCCATTGCCCACACAGCCCTTACATTCAGGTCTTTGTCCAAAGCAATGATATCGGCATCCTTACCACGCTCGAGCGTACCTTTACGGTCCAGCACTCCCATGATGCGGGCAGGCGTCTCGGAAATCATCCTTATCACATCTGCCAATGGAATCTCCGCTTTCTGTACCATCGTGCGAATCAGGCGATCCATTGTCGCCACACTTCCCGCCAAAGCGGAACGGTCTGCCAGTTTACAAACCCCATCCTCGATAATCACACGCGGATCGAAAGCCGTCTGACTGTCACTCGCCGCACAAGCCAGCGCATCCGTTATCAGGCAAGTACGCTCCACTCCCTTTATTTTATAGACAAGACGCAGAATCGTCGGGGGGACATGGATACCATCCGCCACAACTTCCACCGTCATATCGTCAATCAGATAAATACTTTCTACCGTACCCTCATATTTATACTCTTTCCGTTTATGGAATCCCGGCATGGCATTGTAGAAATGGGTAGCATGGGTATATCCTGCCTCATAAGCCGTCTGTATATCCTCAAACTCCGCTTGGGTATGTCCAACCGATGCCAATATGCCTTTTGCCGTGATATACTTGCCGAACTGCATGGCTCCCGGAAGCTCCGGGGCTGCGTCCCAACGCTTGATACAATGCGTCTCTTCGAGCAACGGGATATATTCTTCAGGGTCAGGGTCTTTAATATTTTCAGGAATCTGCCCGCCTGCCATTGCCATATTGAAATAATGTCCTTCGAGATGAAGTCCGAGCACCGGGCTATTCGGTTCCGCCATCATTTTCTCGGTAGTCTCCGCGGCCGCGCGAATCATAGGAATCGTGGAAGAAGAAAGAGTGGGAAAAATACTGGTAGTACCGTGCTGCATATGAGCCTTGATAGCAGTTTGGAAAGCTTCTTCCGTACCTTCCATAAAATCTCTTCCGCCACCGCCATGAACATGGATTTCCACTCCACCGGGAACAATGTACATACCTTTGGCGTCAATCAGTTTGGCACCGATAATGGCAAGATCACAATTGGTTACTTCCAGAATTTTATTGTCGCGGATAAGAACCGACCCATCCTTGAGCCAGCCTTGCGGGGTCAGGATGCGTGCATTAATGATTTGTGTTAACATATCATCTGTTATTAAATTAATTATAGGTCTGTGGAATCAATGACGCTCTTTTTTGGGGGGAGTACATTGATTTTTTCAGTTGCAAAATTACGCTTTTCCATCCAATTTATTGATAAAATCGTCCGGTAAACTTCCAATATAATACAAAAAAAAGAGGTTGCCAATCTTATCGACTGACAACCTCGTATCTATATGGAGCGGAAAACGAGACTCGAACTCGCGACCCTAACCTTGGCAAGGTTATGCTCTACCAACTGAGCTATTTCCGCAAACTAAATTTCTTCATCCAGTAGTAATCTGAAAGATTGGTGCCCAGAACAGGACTCGAACCTGCATGCCTCTCGACACACGCACCTGAAACGTGCGCGTCTACCAATTCCGCCACCTGGGCAAAACTTAGTTCCATCATTTCAAAGAAACAAGAGCGGAAAACGAGACTCGAACTCGCGACCCTAACCTTGGCAAGGTTATGCTC
>NZ_CABUHK010000104.1 GCF_902491285.1 uncultured Bacteroides sp.
GGGAAGAGGATGTTTTCATGATGCAAAAATAAGAATTTTAACGCAATCCCCCAAGTTTTCAGACTGAGCCGCTTTTTCTTTTCTCAGAACCCCCTACTAAAACAAGGAACACCAGATATCCCCCAGCAAGGCACAAAAAAAGAGCGAATCATTCCGCTCCACCTTTAAAGAATCCCCCTTAATGGGATTCTTCTTTTCTTCATCTTTCATTTACTAGTTACCTGAAAACTACTTTCTACTAATACCTAATCAAAACAATCTTTTCCTAAAAACTAATCTTTAAATCTAATACCTTAATTTTATAAACTAATACCTTTTATTATTACCTTTTTCTAATACCTAAAAATCTTAGTAGTTTCACAACTACACTGCAAAGGTAAAGCTGTTTTGGAAAACGACAAGAACCATTATACAAAAAATTAAATTTCGACTTGTTTTTTTGACTTATGTCAAGAGATAAGGTAAAATTAACACTTCGTGCTCTAGTTTCATCTTGTTTCCGACAGTTTTAGAACTGGCAAAAAGTAAGCATAAGCCAAGATTACTATGCAGGAAATAAACTTTTTGAAAGGGAATGAGTATATACAGGAACAGAACAGTCCTCGTTCTCTGAACAATCTGTATTTTTCCAAGCCGAAATCACGACGATTTTTTCGACGAAGCCGGACAGTTCCCCGAATTTTCGGAAGCAAAAAGAGCATGAGGATATATTTCTCACAACTTTTCCGTAACTTTGCAGCGTTTGATAATAAATAAGATAGGAATGGATTTTAAGTACGACGTAATTGTAATTGGTGCCGGACATGCCGGTTGCGAAGCGGCAGCCGCTGCTGCAAATTTAGGTTCCAAGACTTGTCTCATTACGATGGATATGAACAAGATTGGACAGATGAGCTGCAACCCTGCCGTGGGTGGAATCGCCAAAGGACAAATTGTACGTGAAATAGATGCGCTGGGCGGACAGATGGGATTGGTGACAGACGAAACAGCTATCCAGTTCCGAATACTGAACCGTTCGAAAGGCCCTGCCATGTGGAGTCCCCGTGCCCAATGCGACCGTGCCAAGTTTATCTGGTCGTGGCGGGAAAGACTGGAGAATACCCCCAACCTTCATATCTGGCAAGATACCGTATGCGAACTTCTTGTTGAAGACGGTACAGTGACCGGACTGGTTACCGCATGGGGTGTCACCTTCAAGGCAAAATGCATAGTACTCACTGCAGGAACTTTCCTCAACGGACTGATGCACGTAGGACGCCACCAGTTGCCGGGCGGAAGAATGGCAGAACCGGCCTCCTATAAATTAACCGAATCCATCGCCCGCCACGGTATCACTTACGGAAGGATGAAAACCGGAACTCCGGTACGAATCGACGCGCGCAGCGTTCATTTCGACCAAATGGAAACACAGGACGGAGAATGTGACTTTCACAAATTCTCTTTCATGAATACAAGTGTACGTCACTTGAAGCAACTGCAATGCTGGACATGCTATACTAATGAAGAGGTACATCAGATTCTACGTAACGGACTGCCGGATTCTCCCCTATTCAACGGACAGATTCAGAGCATCGGCCCGCGTTATTGTCCGAGCATCGAAACGAAGATTGTGACTTTCCCCGACAAGACCCAGCATCAACTGTTCCTCGAACCGGAAGGCGAAACAACACAGGAGTTATATCTCAACGGATTCTCTTCCTCACTTCCGATGGACATACAAATTGCCGCTTTAAAGAAAATTCCGGCTTTCAAGGATTTGGTTATCTATCGTCCGGGGTATGCGATTGAATATGACTATTTCGACCCTACACAACTAAAGCATACGTTGGAATCGAAGATTATCGAAAACCTTTTCTTTGCCGGACAAGTAAACGGTACTACCGGATACGAAGAAGCAGGCGGACAAGGATTGATAGCGGGAATCAATGCGCACATCAACTGCCACAGAGGCGAAGCCTTCACACTGGCACGCGACGAAGCATATATCGGCGTATTAATCGATGATTTGGTAACCAAAGGTGTCGACGAGCCTTACCGTATGTTTACTTCACGCGCAGAATATCGTATCTTGCTCCGTATGGACGATGCTGATATGCGCCTGACCGAACGAGCTTATAAACTCGGATTGGCTAAGGAAGACCGTTATCAATTAATGAAGAGCAAGAAGGAAGCGGTGGAACAAATTGTATCTTTCGCGCACAGCTATTCGATGAAACCGGCATTAATTAATGATGCTCTCGAAAAAATAGGAACAACTCCCCTACGCCAGGGATGCAAACTGATAGAAATTCTGAATCGCCCGCAAGTGACGATTGAAAACATCACCGGATATGTTCCAGCATTTCAACGCGAACTGGAAAAGGCTACCAGTTCTAATCAAGACCGGAAAGAAGAGATTCTCGAAGCTGCCGAAATCCTAATCAAATATCAAGGATATATTGACAGGGAGCGAATGATAGCAGAGAAACTGTCAAGACTGGAAAGCATCAAAATCAAAGGTAAATTCGATTACGCTTCCATTCAGTCCTTATCAACCGAAGCCCGGCAGAAACTAATAAAGATAGACCCGGAAACGATTGCACAGGCGAGCAGAATCCCAGGAGTATCGCCAAGCGACATCAACGTATTACTGGTACTTTCCGGACGGTAGCCGGCAACGTTTCACGTGAAACAAAGTATTTAAAGAAACGATATAAATCAATGATTATGAGCAAAGAAACGCTAATTAAAAGCATCCGGGAAATACCAGATTTCCCTATTCCCGGAATCCTATTCTATGATGTTACCACTTTATTCAAAGATCCATGGTGCCTGCAGGAATTATCGAATGTCATGTACGAAATGTACAAAGATAAAGGCATCACCAAAGTGGTAGGTATAGAATCAAGAGGTTTCATCATGGGACCGATTCTGGCTACCCGGTTGAATGCTGGTTTCATCCCTATCCGCAAGCCCGGCAAACTTCCTGCCGAAACGCTTGAAGAAAGCTATGACAAGGAATACGGAAAAGACACCGTACAAATTCATAAAGACGCATTGGATGAAAATGACGTAGTCTTGTTGCACGACGACCTGCTGGCAACAGGCGGAACCATGAAAGCGGCCTGCGAACTGGTAAGGAAACTGAAACCAAAGAAAGTATATGTGAACTTCATCATCGAGCTGAAAGACCTGAATGGAAAATCTGTATTCGGAGATGATGTAGAAGTAGAATCTGTATTGTCTTTATAAAGGATTTGATTATATTTGCAGGGCGTAGTTGAACTACGCCCTTTTTTATTTTAGCGATCTCTCAGCCCTAACGATTATGAATGCAGAAACGGAAAGCAGAACCAATGAATATTTGAAAGGAATCGTAGCCAACCTTCCTGAGAAGCCAGGCATCTATCAGTACCTGAATACGGAAGGGACGATTATATACGTTGGAAAGGCGAAAAATCTAAAAAAAAGAGTCTACTCCTATTTCAGCAAGGAACACGAGCCGGGAAAGACACGGGTACTTGTCAGCAAGATTGCCGATATCCGTTATATCGTAGTCAATACGGAAGAAGACGCGTTGCTGCTGGAGAATAATCTGATAAAGAAGTATAAGCCGCGCTACAACGTCTTATTAAAGGACGATAAGACGTATCCATCTATCTGCGTACAGAACGAGTATTTTCCCCGGATTTTCAGAACCAGGAAGATTATCAGAAACGGCTCTTCTTATTATGGACCGTACAGTCATATCCCGTCTATGTACGCGGTATTGGATTTGATAAAGCATCTGTATCCTTTACGCACTTGCAATCTGAACCTGAGTCCGGAGAATATACGGGCGGGAAAGTTCAACGTATGTCTGGAATATCACATCAAGAACTGCGCAGGCCCCTGTATCGGGTTGCAATCACACGAAGATTATCTCAAAAACATCGATGAAATCAAAGAAATCCTGAAAGGAAACACACAAGAGGTCAGCCGGATGCTATTAGAGAAAATGCAGGTATTGGCGGGCGAGATGAGGTTTGAAGAAGCGCAGAAGGTAAAAGAGAAGTATCTGTTGGTAGAGAATTATCGTTCGAAGTCCGAGGTAGTAAGTTCTGTGCTGCATAATATCGACGTGTTTTCTATCGAAGAGGACGAGGCTAATTCAGCTTTCATCAATTATCTGCATATTACGAATGGAGCCATCAATCAGGCATTCACTTTCGAATACAAGAAAAAGCTGAATGAATCGAAAGAGGAGCTTTTGACATTGGGTATTATTGAGATGCGAGAGCGCTACAAAAGCCTGTCGAAGGAGATTATCGTTCCTTTCGAGCTTGATTTGGAATTGAATAATATCGTTTTCACCGTTCCTCAGCGGGGAGATAAGAAGAAGTTATTAGACCTTTCTATCTTAAACGTGAAGCAATACAAGGCTGACCGTCTGAAGCAGGCGGAAAAGCTGAATCCCGAACAGAGGAGCATGCGTCTGATGAAGGAGATACAGCAGGAACTGCACTTGGACAAACCGCCTTTGCAGATTGAATGTTTCGATAACTCGAACATACAGGGGGCTGATGCGGTAGCGGCATGCGTTGTATTCAAAAAGGCGAAACCATCGAAGAAAGATTACCGGAAATACAACATAAAGACGGTTGTGGGGCCGGATGATTACGCTTCGATGAAAGAGGTTGTCAGAAGGCGTTATCAACGCGCTATTGAAGAAAGTTCTCCGCTGCCCGACCTTATTATTACCGATGGTGGAAAAGGGCAAATGGAAGTCGTCAGAGAGGTTATTGAAGACGAATTGAACCTTAACATTCCTATTGCAGGATTAGCGAAAGACAATCGCCACCGTACATCAGAGCTGCTTTTCGGGTTTCCGCCACAGACAATCGGCATCAAGCAACATAGTCCGTTGTTCCGTTTGCTGACGCAGATTCAGGATGAGGTACACCGTTTTGCCATCAGTTTCCATCGTGATAAACGCAGCAAACGGCAGGTAGCGTCTGCGCTGGATAGCATCAAGGGAATCGGAGAAAAGACGAAAACCGCCCTTTTGAAAGAGTTTAAGAGCGTAAAACGGATAAAAGAGGCATCTTTAGAAGAGATTAGCGCCATCGTTGGAGAGGCGAAAGCTAAAACCGTAAAAGCGGGATTGAACGATGAACAAGCCGAAAATAAATAACGCCAATTCGATATAAATCCAACAACTCCATCTTCCTCTTTCTGGAAGGTGGGGAAGCCTGCGGACCACTCTTTCATCGAATAGATGTTAAACAAGAAATTGATAGAATAGAATCAGTTATATTTCTACCATTGAAGCTTTCGGCACAGTTACATAATATTTTTCCTTCAATACATCGTTTTCTCTTCCGAATTTCGTAAATTTGCCTTTCGTAATTACGAAATAAGATAAATAGCAATGCGAATAGTTATACAACGGGTAAGCCGTGCGTCAGTAACCATTGAAGGGAACTGCAAATCAGCTATCGGAAAAGGAATGTTGATATTGGTCGGCATCGAGGAAGCCGACGGGCAGGAGGATATCGACTGGCTCTGCAAAAAGATAGTAAACCTGCGTATTTTCGACGATGAAAACGGAGTTATGAATAAGTCTATCCTAGAAGATGGAGGCGAGATTCTCGTCATCAGCCAGTTCACCCTGCACGCTTCTACAAAAAAAGGGAACCGCCCTTCTTATATCAAGGCAGCCAGACCGGAAGTTTCCATCCCACTCTACGAGCGATTTTGCAAAGACCTGAACAGTGCATTGGGAAAAGAAATAGGCACGGGAATCTTCGGGGCAGACATGAAAGTCGAACTTTTGAACGATGGTCCTGTTACTATATGCATAGATACTAAAAACAAAGAATAGACGTTCAAATGCGGGCGTTCACTAATCATTAATCACTAACCCTAATCACTAAAAGATGACTTTGGAAGAAGCTCAAAAACAAGTAGACCAATGGGTCAAGACATACGGTGTCCGCTACTTCAGCGAATTGACAAATATGGCGGTTTTGACGGAAGAAGTGGGCGAACTGGCACGTGTGATGGCACGCAAATATGGCGACCAGTCCTTCAAGGAGGGAGAGAAAGACAACCTCGACGAAGAGATAGCAGATGTGCTATGGGTGCTTCTCTGCATCGCCAACCAGACAGGCGTAGACCTCACCACTGCCCTGCAAAAGAGCATGGAAAAGAAAACGAAACGAGATAATCAAAGACATATCAATAACCCAAAACTGAAAGAGCATGGAAGAGAATAACTCACAGTCCAACAAGTATGATGCCGCGTTGGCAAAGTACAATACCAATCTGAGCGATGCTGATATTCAGGCCCGCGTAGCCGAATTAATCGAAAAAAAAGTGCCGGAAAACAATACGGAAGAAGTTAAGAAATTCCTGTTCAACTGCATTGACCTGACGACTTTGAACAGTACGGACAGTGATGAAAGCGTGATGCACTTTACGGAAAAAGTCAATAAGTTCGACGATGAATACCCCGATTTGAAGAACGTTGCGGCCATCTGCGTTTATCCCAATTTTGCCGCTATCGTGAAGAATACGTTGGAAGTGGACGGCGTCAATATCGCTTGCGTATCAGGCGGATTCCCCTCTTCACAAACCTTTGTTGAAGTAAAGGTAGCAGAGACAGCATTGGCTATTGCAGACGGGGCAGACGAAATAGACATCGTCATCTCCATAGGCAAATTCCTGAGCGGCGACTACGAAGGCATGTGCGAAGAAATACAGGAATTGAAGGAAGTATGCAAGGAACACCATCTCAAAGTAATCCTCGAGACAGGTGCCCTAAAGAGTGCTTCCAACATCAAAAAGGCCTCTATCCTATCCATGTATTCGGGTGCTGATTTTATCAAGACCTCTACAGGAAAGCAGCAACCTGCCGCTACTCCCGAAGCCGCTTATGTGATGTGCGAAGCCATCAAGGAATATTATCAGAAAACAGGAAACAAGGTAGGTTTCAAGCCGGCAGGCGGAATCAATACAGTCAATGACGCAGTTATTTATTACACCATTGTCAAAGAAGTGCTGGGTGAAGCATGGCTGAACAACCAACTGTTCCGCCTGGGAACCAGCCGCCTCGCCAACCTGTTGCTTTCGGACATCGAAGGCGAAGAAATCAAGTTCTTCTAGGAACTAAGGGCTACATTAGCAATCAAATATGCCTCACCGCGCTGGCTCCCGTCCTTACGGAAGCCGACGCGGTATTTTTTTCTATAAAAAAAATCTAAAGATAGTTATCCGGCAATCAAGAAAATTCCTTATCTTTGTAAATGACTTAGCGAAGAAAGTATAGCTAATTAGTTATATTAGAGAACGTTTCATTTATTACCATCTTCCTGGAATTCGGCAAAATTCAAAGTTATGAGCGGTAATAAGCAAACGGGTCTCACGCACCTTCATGTATATACTTTTGTTATATATCGAACGGAGCGTGGGACTGTTGCTTGTATTATCATAACGGCTTGCCGAAGCCTCAGGAAAATACATGGCAACAGTTCTCACGCTTTTCGTGAATTTTAATGGTATAGCACGAAGGATGGAGACACACATAAAAACCTTACGATCCAACCCTAACCCCTTGAATCTCTTCCTTGGAAGTAAGAGAAAAAAGGGGCTGCGTATCGGTTATATGGAAGCTGCACTGAATGGTTTTTATCTCAACTCCATAGATACCGGTGTGCATCCGCAAAAACTATCCAGCTTCTTGTCTGAAGATTATCATTGTGCCGATACCGAATCTGTCACCGGATTATTTCAGTTTCTCATCAACGAAGGCGATAGGATTTCCTACCAAATCATGCTCCCCTATCTGCTCTCCACAAGCAACATCTGCGAATTTGAGGAAATCATCCGGGAACGCTTTTTCGGAGTGGAACGCTTTATCCAACAAGGAAAGAATCTATACAATTTCGTGAAGTATACAGAGGAAAGAAGAGACCCGATCATATGGATAAATGATTTGGAAAGAGGAATTGCCGGATGGGATATGGGACTGCTGGTAGGATTAGTCCGTGCCGCTTTGGGTAGCGGGTACATTGCGAAAGAAGAAGCCTGGAAGTACATTGAACAAGCAAATGAATTATGCGCTAACGACCTCCTCACAGCGGAAGAGATAGACAAGAGTTACTTACTTGGAAGAGCGATGAAATCAGGGAAAATAGAAGATTGGGATAGGGTGCTGTCTTGTTATTCGCTTCTCGACAAATACCGGAAGTAATTATTTTTCGCGGTCTACCACATAATCCAGATAAGCACGAAGTGCCACGCAAACATCCGAGTCCGGCAGAGAAGCCAACAAGTCGAAAGCCTTCTGTTTATACGCATTCATCGTCTGTATAGCATATTCGATACCGCCATTTTCTTTGACATATTCAATCAAACGGGCTATTTCATCGGGAGTAGCCGTGCCTTCCTTCACTTTGAAAGCAATCTCTCGCACAGCGCTGTCCTTCGTTTTATTCAGCACATACAAGGCGGGCAGAGTCAGCTTTCCTTCAAGCATGTCATTACCTGTCGGCTTACCTATCTCCTTGCTATCAAAGTAGTCGAAAATATCGTCTTTTATCTGAAAGCAGATACCGATATATTCACCCAACAAACGGGCTGATTCCGCTTCTTCCTCTCCCACTCCCACCGAGAAAGCGGCAGCTTTCGTACAAGCAGCGAAAAGGGCGGCGGTTTTCTTACGGATTACATCGAAATAAACTGATTCGGAAAAACTATGATTGCTTACATTGGAAAGTTGGAGCAACTCACCGTCGGCAAGATCCTGCCCCAATGAAGACACCAGTTGGATGATAGGATGGCTGTGTGTCTGCTCGGCGTGAACCAGGCTCGTAGCCAGCAGATAGTCGCCCGTCAGCACAGCTACCTTATTATTAAAGATAGCATTCACCGAAAGTTGTCCGCGACGTTCGGTACTCTCGTCCACAACATCGTCGTGTACCAGGCTGGCCGTGTGAAGCAATTCCAAGGAAACTGCCGCATGAAGCGTGGAAGGGCGGACAGCACCGTAAAGGCGCGCTACCAACAAGACAAGAATAGGACGCATCATCTTACCATTCCTCTGCCGTATATGGGATACGACACTGTCGAGCAATGCATTCGAACTGGAAAGAGAACTATCAAAAAGATTCTTGAAGTCCCCCAGTTCCGCTTCAATCGGAGTTCTGATGAGTGAGATACTGTCCATTTATACACAATTTGAGTACAAAAGTAATAATAAAACGCTTAATACGGTATTTTTTTGTACTTTTACCATGAAAAATTAATTAAATCTATGGATTCAGATAATAAATTATTTCTTTTAGACGCTTATGCACTGATATACCGGGCGTATTACGCCTTTATCAAGAACCCAAGAATCAACTCCAAAGGATTCAATACTTCCGCCATCCTGGGATTTGTCAATACCCTCGAGGAAGTGCTGAAAAAAGAGAATCCGACGCATATAGGAGTGGCTTTCGACCCTTCGGGTCCCACCTTCCGCCACGAAGCTTTCGAACAATATAAAGCACAACGCGAAGAGACTCCCGAGGCAATCCGGCTTTCCGTACCTATTATAAAGGACATTATAAAGGCATACCGTATTCCTATCCTCGAAGTGGCAGGCTATGAAGCCGACGACGTGATAGGAACCCTTGCCACCGAAGCCGGCAGACAGGGTATCACCACGTATATGATGACACCGGACAAGGACTACGGACAGTTGGTGAGCGACAAGGTATTCATGTACCGTCCCAAGCATACGGGTGGTTTTGAAGTAATGGGCATCGAAGAGGTAAAAGCCAAGTTTGATATCCAGTCGCCCTCGCAAGTGATTGACATGCTCGGCCTGATGGGTGATGCTTCGGACAATATCCCCGGCTGCCCCGGTGTAGGAGAAAAGACGGCACAGAAATTGATTGCCGAATTTGGCAGCATCGAAAATCTGTTGGAGCATACCGACCAACTGAAAGGGGCGCTGAAAACGAAAGTGGAAACGAACCGTGAAATGATTATCTTCTCGAAGTTTCTGGCAACTATCAAAATCGACGTACCTATCCAACTAGAGATGGATGCACTCGTCCGCGAAGAGGCAGACGAAAACTCACTCCGCAGTATTTTTGAAGAATTGGAGTTCAGGACTCTCATTGACCGCGTACTCAAAAAAGAGTCCGCCGGAAATGGAGTGACGATGACAAGCGGAAGTAAGACGACAACCGGAAAAGGCACTCCCGCCCCTCTCCCACTTTTTCCCGAAGAAGGGGGAGCCGTACAAGGCGATTTATTTGCAAATTTCACGGCCAGTGAGCCGGGCGAAGCCAAAAAATCAAATCTAGAGACGTTAGATTCGCTCAAATGCAACTACCAACTCATTGATACAGAAGAGAAAAGACGAGAAATTATTCAAAAGTTACTTACATCAGAAATTCTCTCGCTAGACACGGAGACCACCGGAACGGAGCCGATGGACGCAGAACTGGTCGGAATGAGTTTTTCCATTGCTGAAAATGAAGCATTTTATGTGCCGATTCCCGCCGAACGAGAGGAAGCGTTAAAAATCGTCAATGAGTTCCGCCCGGTATTCGAAAATGAAAACTCGCTGAAAGTCGGACAGAATATCAAATACGACATGATCGTTCTTAAAAATTATGGAGTTGAAGTGAAAGGCCCGCTTTTCGATACAATGATTGCCCACTATGTTCTTCAACCGGAACTTCGTCACGGGATGGATTATCTTGCAGAAATTTATCTGCACTACCAGACAATCCATATCGACGAACTGATTGGACCGAAAGGAAAGAATCAGAAGAATATGCGCGACCTCGACCCGAAAGATGTATATCGTTATGCTTGCGAAGATGCAGACGTAACGCTGAAGTTGAAGAACGTGTTAGAAAAAGAACTGAAAGAGAATGACGCCGAACGGCTGTTCTATGATATAGAGATGCCGCTTGTTCCGGTACTGGTCAATATAGAACGGAACGGAGTGCTGCTGGATACGGAAGCGCTGAAACAATCGTCCGCCCATTTCACCGCACAGATGGAACGCATTGAAAAGGAGATTTATGAGCTGGCAGGCGAAACCTTCAATATCGCCTCGCCCAAGCAAGTCGGTGAAGTCCTGTTTGACAAACTGAAGATTGTAGAGAAAGCGAAAAAGACCAAGACGGGGCAGTATGTCACTTCGGAAGAAGTGCTCGAAAGTCTTCGCCACAAGCATCCGGTGGTAGAGAAGATTCTGGAACACCGCGGATTGAAGAAGTTACTGGGAACGTATATCGACGCCCTTCCCCTGCTTATCAACCCACGCACAGGACGGGTACATACCTCTTTCAATCAGACAGTCACTGCCACGGGACGCCTCAGTTCGAGCAATCCGAACTTGCAGAATATTCCTATCCGCGACGAGAACGGGAAAGAAATCCGCAAAGCATTCATTCCCGACGAAGGCTGCCTTTTCTTCTCTGCGGACTACTCGCAGATTGAATTACGTATCATGGCACATCTCAGCGAGGACAAGAACATGATTGACGCTTTCCTCAGCAATCACGATATTCATGCCGCCACGGCTGCGAAAATCTACAAGATAGACTTGAATGATGTTGATTCCGACATGCGCCGCAAGGCAAAAACCGCTAATTTCGGCATTATATATGGTATATCCGTATTCGGTCTTGCCGAACGGATGAACGTAGACCGGAAAGAAGCCAAAGAACTTATCGACGGATACTTCGAGACTTATCCGGGAGTGAAGGCCTATATGGATAAAAGTATCCGGATAGCCCAGGAAAAAGGCTATGTAGAAACAATTTTCCACCGGAAACGCTTCCTGCCGGACATTAATTCACGAAATGCCGTTGTACGCGGATATGCGGAACGGAATGCGATTAACGCGCCTATCCAGGGAAGCGCTGCGGATATTATCAAAGTAGCCATGGCACGCATTTACCAACGGTTCCAGGCGGAAGGCATACAGGCGAAGATGATTCTGCAAGTACATGATGAATTGAACTTCAGCGTTCCCATCAATGAGAAAGAACGCGTGGAAGAAATCGTTATCGAGGAAATGGAGAAAGCATACCGTATGCACGTCCCCTTGAGAGCAGATTGCGGATGGGGCAAAAACTGGCTCGAAGCACATTAAAGGCAAGTAATGCACACACTACCCACATAGTGCATACCCACAAAACAGAAGCCGGAATAACTAATAACATTATTTAACCCGGTATCCATAAAGCTAGAAAAAGGAACACTTCCCCTACGAAGTGATTCGTTCTATATCCGGCAGATTGACTGCCGGATATTTTTTTGTCACCAATCTTGGCAAAAAGCAAACGACACCGCCTACCCCTTATTGACATTTTGATAATATTTCGTCTTTAAAATTGCATAAATACCAAATTAATATGTAAGTTTGCAGCGTAAAACTGATACAGTTATAGAAATATGAAAGTATAACTCAAAAAACTTAAATAGCCATGAAAGCAAAAGTATCTTTAAAAATGTTCGTTTTATCAGCAGTTCTTCTTGTTGTGTCGCTTGCTACTTCTGCACGTAGCTACGATGGTCAGTTGGTTTACAACCCGGTAGAAGAAAATGGTGTAACAGTAGGACAAACCGTTTACAAAATGGACGGAAACACTCTTGCCAACTACATGAAATACAATTATAAGTACGATGACAACAAACGTATGATCGAAAGTGAAGCCCTGAAATGGAACAGCAGTAAGGAAGAATGGCAAAAGGACTTGCGCATCAACTACATTTATGAGGGCAAGACCGTCACTACCAACTATTATAAATGGAACGCCAAGAAACAAGCCTACGTATTGGTTCCCGAAATGACCGTTACGATGGATAATACAAATATGTAACATAACTCTCTCTCATTCTAATATTCTAACAACAAGAGACGCCGCTCCTGATGAAGAAGTGGCGTCTTTCATTTACAATATCCAACCGGGGGCCGGTATCACAACACATAAAAGCGTTCTTGAAGCTCTTTTAGGAAATTCCTGGAAATTATCAGATCATTCTTATCCTGAAAAGGCGGATAAAGCAGGCAACATTTACCATCAATCATAGCCAGAAAATTCACATTTACAATAGCAGACTGACTAATCTGCACGAAAGCTTGTGAATAACTTATAATATCTTCTGCCCTTGTATTCCGTTTCAGGTTCAGGCGCGTTTGGTTAAACAACACCACCTGCCATTGGCGTTTATCTTTCAGATATTCAAAGAAACCGATTTCTTCGAGCCGAAGCAATTTGAATCCTGTCACCGTGCTAATCATAAACATACCATGCTGTGGCATCAAGGCGCTGATGGAAGACGCAAAAGAAGGCGGGGGAAGCAAAGTGGAAGTTGAGATAACCTTCCGGTAACGGTCTATAATCACTTTCAAATCGTCCCTTTCGAAAGGTTTCAACAAGAAATCGAAAGCCGACTCACGCAAGGCCTGCAACAGATACTTATCATAAGAAGTATAGAACACGACTTTCATATCCCACAGCACATCATCCCTTATATCACTCAGCAAGTTAAGCCCTAGTATATCAGGAAGTTCCACATCCAGAAACAATAAATCCGGATGCAACTCCATAATCATCTTTTTACCTTTCACACCGTTGCCTGCTACCCCCTTTACCTCAAATTCACGATAGGGATCCAATTCCCGACGCAAAGCATCAACCGCCGTACGTTCATCGTCAACGATGACCACTTTATACTTTTCTTCCGTCTCCATCATAAATCATAAGAAAAACGGAACGGGATATACACCGATACTTGCGTACCGGCCTTTCCATCATTCCTGTTGGTTATATCAAAACGTATCTTATCATTCTTGTTTTTTGCATTCAGCAGTTGGATAGTCTGATAAAGGACTTTCAGCCCCGTACCGGTTCCATGTGTCGCAGAAGGCACTTGCGAGAGATACCCCCGCCCGTTATCCGTAACCGTAATACAGATTCCGTTCTCCTGACAGGAAACATATACAACAAGCTCCTTCGCTCCATCCTTTCCCGCCAACCCGTGCTTAATGGCATTCTCCACAGGAATCTGTACAATCATAGAAGGAACCATGATACGGGTTGCGTCCAATCCGTCCCCAATTGTGACTGTTGAGGTGAAACCTTCCCCGAGACGCCCTTTCTCCAAGTCAATGTAAGAACGTACAAAGTCCAGTTCGTCCTGTAGGGGCACGCTCAGTTTTTCCGTCAGCTCAAGGCTTCGGCGGAGATATCCCACCAGTCCCATCAGATTATTTCTCACTTCTTCCGAACCATTGAACTGGTTAATCTCACGCCCCAACACATTGAAAATAAAATGAGGAGAAATCCGGCTACGCAGGTTCTCCATCCAGATGCGGTTTATCTGCCGGAAAAAACGTTCACGAAGAAATTCCCGTTTCTTACGCATATACCAGATAATGACCAGCGTACCTGCCACAAGCAGCACGCAGACAAGCACCCAAATATAAACATTCAACTTCAAGACCCTTACCTCAGCGGCCTGTTGCTGAATCTGTATCTCCTTACGCAATACAATCGTATCCTGCTGATAACGCATATCCAGTTCGGCGACACGCATTTGTATCCGTTCGCTACGGATGGAATCATCCAAACGGCGATCACGTTTCAGATATTCATAGGCGTGGCGGTAATCACCGGTACGTTCAAAATAATGCTGGAGATACCGGTTGCGTATGGTCAGCATATTGGCATCAAGATGCCCCACGGGATTCGTACGGGCAATCATCTTCTGCGCCTGTGCCATATTCCCTTTCTTCAGGGCAAGCTCGATCATTTGGGTTTCGATGTAGTAGACAGCAGAATTATGCTGTATTTTTTGAAAGAAACGGTAACTCTCGTCCAGGCATATTTGTGCGGAATCGAGGTTATCAGTCAATACATACAATTCTCCCAGGTTCACTTTGATAAAGTTCTGTTCGAATACCATTTGCGAATGGGCAGATACCAGTTCATTCGCCCTGCGCATGTATTTCAAAGCTTCCTGATAGTCTTTCCTGTAATAATAATAGTTACCGCGGTTATTAAGAAACGTCCATTTCTCCCCTACATTCATGTCATCGAAGAACTGTTCTGCCAGTTCATAATAGTGATTCGACAAGTCGAAGTCACGTAAGTCCATATAGGTTTGTCCCAGTCCATAGTAGACAGGGAACTTCGTATGTTCGGACAAATTCAACGAATCACAGAGAAACAAAGCACGGCGATAATATGAAGCGGTATGCGCCAAGTCGCCACGATGCAGATAAGCATCGGCTATGTTGATGCAAATATCCGGAAGACGCTGCAATTTCTCCCCTTCCAGACAGTACTTATACGCCTGTTTATAGTTCATCATGGCAGAATCAGGGCGGTTCAACTGCATCCACACATTCCCTTCCATATTATAAATCTCGGCCAACACACTATTCCACCGCGGACATCTGACAGCTTTAGGCGAAAATGCCTTCACCCGGCGATGATAATAAAAAACGGAGTCAAAATCGGAAGAAACGAAGAATGTTTTTCCGTACAAGGCGAGAAGGCGGTAATAATATTGGGAATCCTGTACCTGCGCCAGTGCGTCACGTACCTGTGAGCGGGAATAAAGTACATTGGAGAACAGAGAATCCTGGGCTCAGTCTGAAAACTTGGGGGATTGCGTTAAAATTCTTATTTTTGCATCATGAAAACATCCTCTTCCC
>NZ_CABUHK010000105.1 GCF_902491285.1 uncultured Bacteroides sp.
ACTCCGTTTTCTCCACCGTTCTCCATGTAGAATGGAATAATAAAAAACTTAATATCATTGACTGTCCGGGTTCGGACGATTTCGTAGGCAGTACAGTAACTGCATTAAATGTGACCGACACTGCAATTATTCTTCTCAATGGCCAATATGGTGTCGAAGTCGGTACGCAAAATCATTTCCGATATACTGAAAAATTGAATAAGCCAGTTATTTTTCTAGTCAACCAGCTTGATAATGAAAAATGCGACTATGATAACATCCTTGAACAACTGAAAGAAGCTTATGGTTCAAAAGTTGTTCCCATCCAATATCCTATCAGTACAGGTCCGGGCTTTAATGCTTTGATTGACGTACTGTTGATGAAGAAATATTCGTGGAAACCCGAAGGCGGTGCTCCAACGATTGAAGATATTCCGGCAGAAGAAATGGATAAGGCGATGGAAATGCATAAAGCATTGGTGGAAGCCGCTGCCGAAAATGACGAAGGTCTGATGGAGAAATTCTTCGAGCAGGAATCTCTTTCGGAAGACGAAATGCGTGAAGGCATCCGCAAAGGGTTGATTGCCAGAGGAATGTTTCCTGTATTCTGCGTTTGTGGCGGTAAGGATATGGGCGTCCGTCGTTTGATGGAATTTTTGGGTAATGTAGTTCCTTTTGTTTCTGAAATGCCTAAGGTAGAGAATACGGACGGCAAGGAAGTGGCTCCTGATTCAAACGGGCCGGAATCTCTTTATTTCTTCAAAACAAGTGTGGAACCGCATATCGGTGAGGTCTCTTATTTTAAAGTTATGAGCGGTAAAGTTCATGAGGGAGATGATTTGCTGAATGCCGATCGTGGTTCGAAAGAGCGGATTGCGCAGATTTATGTGGTGGCCGGTGGCAACCGTGTGAAAGTGGAAGAATTGCAGGCCGGTGATATTGGCGCTGCCGTGAAACTGAAAGACGTGAAGACCGGTAATACACTGAATGGCAAGGATTGCGATTATAAATTCAACTTTATCAAATATCCGAATTCTAAATATTCCCGTGCTATCAAACCGGTGAACGAAGCGGATGTGGAAAAGATGATGACCATCTTGAACCGTATGCGCGAAGAGGATCCGACGTGGGTAATCGAACAATCAAAAGAATTGAAACAGACATTGGTGCACGGACAGGGAGAGTTCCATCTTCGTACATTGAAATGGCGGTTGGAAAACAATGAAAAACTTCAGGTGAAATACGAAGAACCGAAGATTCCGTATCGCGAAACGATTACGAAAGCTGCACGTGCTGATTATCGCCATAAGAAACAATCCGGCGGAGCCGGCCAGTTCGGTGAGGTTCATCTGATTGTAGAACCTTATAAAGAAGGTATGCCTGTGCCCGATACTTATAAGTTCAACGGACAGGAATTTAAGATTACTGTAAGAGGGACTGAAGAGGTACCGTTGGAATGGGGCGGCAAGCTCGTATTTATCAATAGTATCGTGGGTGGTTCTATCGATGCCCGTTTCCTGCCTGCCATTATGAAAGGTATCATGTCTCGTATGGAACAAGGCCCGTTGACCGGTTCGTATGCCCGTGATGTGCGTGTCATTGTTTATGATGGCAAGATGCATCCGGTAGATTCTAATGAAATCTCCTTCATGCTTGCCGGACGTAATGCCTTTAGCGAAGCGTTCAAGAATGCAGGTCCGAAAATTCTGGAACCGATTTATGATGTGGAAGTGTTTGTACCGTCCGACAGGATGGGAGATGTGATGGGTGACCTTCAGGGACGTCGTGCCATGATTATGGGTATGAGTAGCGAGAAAGGTTTTGAGAAACTGGTTGCTAAAGTACCTTTGAAAGAAATGTCTTCCTATTCGACGGCACTTAGCTCGCTTACCGGCGGACGTGCTTCGTTCATCATGAAATTCTCTAGTTATGAGCTTGTTCCGTCAGATGTTCAGGATAAGTTAATTAAAGATTTCGAGGCTAAACAAACCGAAGAATAATTCGTAATTTTCTTAATAGTGTTAAAACCGTCTTCTTTTTTAAGTAAAAGAGGGCGGTTTTTGTTTAACTATGATTAATAAAGATGGAGAAACGCAAGGAAAAGATTTAATTTTTTATTAAATTTGCAAACCAAAGGAGGGCTAATATTGTTGTAGTAATCAGAATACGACCTAAATATCTCCTTTCGGTTAATTTCCGGGAAGTTCCGGTTAAATCAAGTTAATGGATTAGGAGTGTTAATTAGGGAGTGTTAATTTTGTTGCTATGAAGAAGTCAACAATTTGGATATTAGGTATTGTAATGGGGCTTTCCTTCCTCAGTTTGCTGTATTTACAGGTCAGTTATATAGAGGAAATGATGAAGACCCGGAAGGAACAGTTTGATTCGGCTGTACGCAATAGCCTGGATCAAGTTTCCAAGGATGTGGAATATGCGGAAACGCAACGTTGGTTGATTGAAGATGTTTCTGAAGCTGAGAGAAAGGCTCTGATTGAGAACAATGCTTCATTGCAGCAGAATGATTTGGTTCAGCAGACGCAACGGTTTACGATGAAGTCTAAAGATGGAAAGGTATATACGGATTTTGAGTTGAAAGTGATGACTACCAAACCATCTGAACTTCCGAAAGCTATGATTTCTCCTTACAGGGGAACAAAAACTATTCCGGAAACCTCGCGTTCATTGATAGAGGCTATCAAAAACCGATATATGTATCAACGCGAATTGCTGAATGAAGTGGTTTGGCAGATGATTTACCGGGCAAGTGACAAGTCGATTGGAGATAGAGTACGGTTCGGAGACTTGAACGGTTATCTGAAATCGAACTTATATAATAATGGTATAGACTTACCTTTTCACTTTACGGTGATTGATAAGGATGGACGGGAAGTCTACCGTTGTGCGGATTATGACGGAAAGGGGAGTGATGAATTCTATCAGCAGGCATTGTTCAAGAACGATCCGCCTGCAAAGATGAGTGTATTGAAAGTGCATTTCCCGGGAAGAAGGGATTATCTTTTTGACTCGATCAGTTTCATGATTCCGTCGTTGATATTTACGATGGTATTGCTGGTGACATTCATCTTTACGATTTATATCGTATTCCGTCAGAAGAAGTTGACAGAGATGAAGAATGACTTTATCAACAATATGACGCACGAATTTAAAACGCCGATATCCACCATTTCATTGGCGGCGCAGATGCTGAAAGACCCCGCGGTGGGAAAATCCCCGCAGATGTTCCAGCATATATCGGGAGTTATTAATGATGAAACCAAGCGCTTGCGCTTCCAGGTAGAGAAGGTACTCCAGATGTCAATGTTCGACCGTCAGAAGGCGACTTTAAAGATGAAGGAGATTGATGCGAATGAACTGATAGCGGGAGTTATCAATACCTTTACACTGAAAGTGGAACGATATAATGGTAAGATAACATCGAACCTTGAGGCTACTGACCCTGTTATATTTGCAGATGAGATGCATATCACAAATGTAATCTTTAATCTGATGGACAACGCGGTGAAATATAAGAAGCCGGAAGAGGATTTGGAGCTGAAAGTGAGAACGTGGAATGAATCGGGCAAACTGATGATTTCGATACAGGACAATGGTATTGGAATCAAGAAGGAGAACCTGAAAAAGATATTTGAAAAGTTCTATCGTGTGCATACGGGTAATCTGCACGATGTGAAGGGATTTGGACTGGGATTGGCTTATGTGAAGAAAATTATCGTAGAGCATAAGGGAACCATCCGGGCAGAAAGCGACCTGAACGTGGGAACTAAATTTATTATTGCATTACCTTTATTAAAAAATAATTGATATGGACGAGAAACTGCGTATTTTATTATGCGAGGATGACGAAAATCTTGGCATGCTTTTAAGAGAATATTTACAGGCAAAAGGTTATTCTGCTGAGTTATATCCTGATGGAGAAGCCGGTTATAAGGCTTTCTTGAAGAATAAATATGACTTGTGCGTGTTTGACGTAATGATGCCTAAGAAAGATGGCTTCACACTGGCACAGGATGTCCGTGCAGCGAATGCTGAAATCCCTATTATCTTCCTGACTGCGAAAACTCTGAAAGAAGATATTCTGGAAGGATTTAAGATTGGTGCGGATGATTATATCACCAAACCGTTCAGTATGGAAGAATTGACGTTCAGAATTGAAGCAATCCTGAGACGTGTTCGCGGAAAGAAGAACAAAGAAAGTAATATCTATAAGATCGGTAAGTTTACTTTCGATACTCAGAAACAAATTCTGGCTTCGGAAGGCAAGCAGACTAAGTTGACTACCAAAGAATCTGAATTGCTCGGATTGCTTTGCGCTCACGCCAATGAGATTCTGCAACGTGACTTTGCATTGAAGACTATCTGGATTGACGATAACTATTTCAATGCCCGCAGTATGGATGTATATATTACGAAACTGCGTAAGCACCTGAAGGAAGACGATTCTATCGAAATCATTAATATCCACGGAAAAGGTTATAAACTGATTACACCGGAAGTTGAATCTTGATGAGGTTACATTATTAGATAACCACAAATAAAAAATCCCGGAAACATTCGTTTCCGGGATTTTTTATTGATTTCTACGAAATTAATCAGCGATCTTCTTATTGATAACTATATAAGAAATGAGTCCCAGTACTACCAGTACTACTGAGGTACCCAGGATAGCGTTGTTGTTTACATTGCCTGTAAAGGAACAACCCAGCAGGATAACTACTCCGACCAAGATTAAGATCAATCCCAAGTTCTTTAATAAACCTTTCATGTGTGTGTATTTTAATAGATTATTATATTCCAGTCACAAATTAAAGCATAATTCTTTAACGGGCGAAATTATTTAAATAAAAAATCCATTATAAAGATAGGATTTAGTGGATTTTATGATTTAAAGGTCTGTTTCTCTGTTTAATCCTTCGTGTTGAAGAATACCTTTTTCAATACTTCCTGCCCGATGCTTAATTCTTCGAGAGTAATGCCGTGAAGCGCTTCTTTCAAAGTCTGTCCGGCAATGATGCGTGCTTTTTCTTCCAGTTCTTTTCCATCTTTGGTGAGATGGATCAGGTTGGTACGGCGGTCTTTCTTGTCGGAAATGCGTACTACAAGATGCTGCCGTTCCATATTGTCAATCAAGCGGGTCATGCTGGGCTTGTCTTTAAAAGTTGCATTACACAACTCTTGTTGTGTCACGCCGTCTTTTTCCCACAGAAAAATGAGTACCGTCCATTGCTCGGGACTGATTTCCAAACCGTTCTGGCGGAAGTTACGGTACAGTTTACGGTTGATTGCCGCAGAAACCTTGCCATTCAGTATGGCAAAAATAAGCCGGATGTCGAAGTTGAATTGCTCTATCATGAAATTATTGTTTAAACAACTTTGCAAAGGTAAACCACTTCTCGGATAATTCCTACATTAGGATACAAAAAAAGATTAAATATTTGTAGTTCAAAATAAATTCCCTAACTTTGCACCCGCATTTAAAAATCAAAGAATTATTTATTTAATTAAACGAAGTATGAATCAATACGAAACCGTTTTCATTTTAACTCCCGTTTTATCTGATGTTCAGATGAAGGAAGCGGTAGAAAAATTCAAAGGTATTCTTCAAGCTGAAGGTGCTGAGATTATCAATGAAGAGAACTGGGGACTGAAGAAATTGGCTTATCCAATCCAGAAAAAGTCTACAGGTTTCTATCAACTGATTGAGTTCAATGCAGAACCTACTGTAATTGACAAGTTGGAAGTAAACTTCCGTCGTGATGAACGCGTTATCCGCTTCTTGACTTTCAAGATGGATAAGTATGCTGCAGAATATGCTGCTAAGAGAAGAAGTGTTAAATCAAACAAAAAGGAGGATTAATCATGGCACAACAAGTTCAATCAGAAATCAGATATTTAACTCCGCCGTCAGTAGACGTTAAGAAGAAAAAATACTGCCGTTTCAAAAAGAGCGGTATTAAGTACATCGACTACAAAGATCCTGAATTCTTGAAGAAATTCTTGAATGAACAAGGTAAAATCCTTCCGCGTCGTATCACAGGTACTTCTCTGAAGTTCCAACGTCGTATCGCGCAGGCTGTGAAGAGAGCTCGTCACTTGGCATTGTTGCCTTATGTAACTGACATGATGAAATAAGAAGGAGGAAAAGTATGGAAATTATATTGAAAGAAGACGTAGTAAACTTGGGTTATAAGAACGATATCGTAAACGTGAAATCCGGATACGGTCGTAATTATCTGATCCCGACTGGAAAAGCTGTCATCGCTTCTCCTTCTGCAAAGAAAATGTTGGCTGAAGAACTGAAACAACGCGCTCACAAACTTGAGAAAATCAAGAAAGATGCTGAGGCTGTTGCTGCTAAGTTGGAAGGCGTGACTTTGACTATTGCAACTAAAGTTAGCTCAACCGGTACTATCTTCGGTTCTGTTGGTAACATCCAGATCGCTGAGGCTTTGTCTAAGCTGGGTCATGAAGTTGACAGAAAGATCATCGTTGTAAAAGACGCTGTGAAAGAAGTTGGTAGCTATAAGGCTATTGTTAAACTTCACAAGGAAGTTTCGGTAGAAATTCCTTTCGAAGTAGTTGCTGAATAAGAGCAAATTTACTTCATATATGAAAAGCGATTTGTTCTGAAGGAATAAATCGCTTTTTTTTATTCCCTGCTGTACTAATAATATGAAATTCAGACGTTGTTTATTAAAGAAGGGATTTTTTTTACTGCTGGTTACCTTGAGTGTTGCCGGTGGTAATCTTTATGCAAACAACGAATTGAAATTGTTGACGGACTCATTGCATAGGATGATAGATGGAAAGTCTGTCTTTGTTCATAAAAAAGAGGCGCGGATTAATCGAATCAAATGTAAATTGAAAGCTTCTAATTTAACTTTGGAGCAGGAATACAAGATTAACGTCCAACTCTATAATGAGTACAGAAAATTTGTTGTAGATTCGGCAATCCATTATATAGACAGGAATGTTGAGATTGCCCGTCGGATGAATAGGACTTATTTAAAGTACGAGTCGTCCTTACAACTTAGCCTTCTGTATTCGATGTGTGGAAGGTACAAGGATGCGGAATTTATTCTTGAAAATATAAAAACATCGGAACTTCCCCATGAACTATTGCCTGTCTATTATGAAACCTACTCCCGGTTCTGGGAATATTATTCTATCTCTACCACCAACAATCGGTATGGAAAACAACGAGCGGCTTATCAGGATTCATTATTAGCACTCCTTGACCATAATTCTTTTGATTATAAACTGTCCAGAGCATATTATTATAGCAGAAATGATTCTGTTAAGGCGAAGGAGATAATCAGGGAATTGCTGGAGACGGAAGAGGTCGGCTCGCCTAACTATGCCATGATTACTCATTCGTGTGCAGGAATGTACAGGTTTCTCAATCGGCCGGATGAGGTGAAGAAATATTATATGCTGTCTGCCATTGCGGATATTCAGAATGCTACACGCGAGACTGCTTCTTTGCAGGCATTGGCATTGATACAGTATGAAGACAAGAAACTGGCTGATGCTTTTAAATTTACACAATCCGCTATTGATGATGTCGTTTCTTCAGGAATTCATTTTCGTGCGATGGAAATTTATAAATTCTATTCTATTATCAATTCGGCTTATCAGACGGAGCAAGCAAGGTCAAGGGAAAATTTAGTTACTTTCCTTATTTCAACCAGTATTATCCTTTTTCTCTTAGTCTTGTTGGTGATATGCATCTATTTTCAAATGCGGAAAATTCTGAGGATAAAGCGGGCGTTGGCGCAAAGTAACGAGAAACTGTTGAAGTTGAATGAGAAGTTGAATGCTATGAATAGCCAATTGAATGATACGAATAGTCAGTTGTGCGAAATTAGTAATGTGAAAGAGCATTATATTGCTGAATTTTTTGATGTATGTTTCAGCTATATTAGCAAGATGGAGAAATACCAGAATGTACTGTATAAGTATGCTATCAACAGATACTACGAAGAGCTAATCAAGAAATTAAAATCATCCACACTTATTGACGAAGAATTATCCGCTTTGTACGCCCGTTTCGATAAGGTCTTTTTGGGTCTGTATCCGACTTTTGTTTCTGATTTTAATGCTTTGTTGAAAGATGAAGAGCAGATTGTCTTGAAACCGGATGCATTATTGAACAGGGAACTTCGTATTTATGCACTGCTGCGATTGGGAATTACCGACAGTGGCAAGATTGCAAATTTTCTTCGCTGCTCAACGAGTACGGTTTATAACTATCGCACGCGAATGAGAAATAAAGCGGCAGTCGACAGAGATGCATTTGAGAATGAAATTATGAAAATAAGTTCAACTCAAGAGAAATAATTGCTGTCATAAAGAAAAAAAGCATTCCAGAACATCTACATTTTTTAGACCTTCCGAAAATGATAATTGGTTTATATCTAATCTATTAGCTCTAATTCTTATCTACACAAAGTTATCTAAATCGGATAAAACGTTGTTTATTTGGCTAGTTTTGCAATATCGGTTTTCGATTTATCTGTCGGATGGCAGAAAAATTGATGACTTATTCATTTTTTGTACTTAAATTCACTATGTTTTATGGACACGCAATCTTCAGTAGGCACAAGAATTAAGGTCGGTATAATCGGTTTCGGTAGAATGGGAAGATTCTATTGGGAGGCGATGCGGAAAAGTGGGCGATGGAACATTGCTTATATTTGTGATACCGATCCGAAAACACGTCAATTGGCTGAGAAATTATCTCCGGAATCTCATATAGTAGAGGATAATCAATGTATTTTTGAAGACGACAGTGTGCAGGTTGTCGGACTTTTCACTTTGGCGGACTCACGAATGGGACAGATAGAAAAAGCCATCCGTTACGGAAAGCATATTATTTCAGAAAAACCTGTTGCAGATACAATGGAGAATGAATGGAAGGTCGTGGAAATGACAGAAAATTCAAATCTTATTTCTACCGTGAACTTGTATTTGCGTAACTCCTGGTATCATAATCTGATGAAGGAATATATCCGGCAAGGCGAAATAGGAGAATTGGCTATTATCCGCATTTGCCATATGACTCCCGGATTAGCGCCGGGTGAGGGGCACGAATATGAAGGGCCTGCTTTCCATGATTGCGGAATGCATTATGTAGATATAGCACGTTGGTATGCCGGTTGTGATTACCGGACATGGAATGCCCAAGGGGTGAATATGTGGAATTATAAAGACCCCTGGTGGGTGCAATGCCACGGAACTTTTCAGAATGGCGTAGTCTTCGATATTACTCAGGGCTTTGTCTATGGACAATTGTCTAAGGATCAGATACATAATTCGTATGTAGATATAATCGGAACCAAAGGAGTAGTCCGCATGACACATGACTTCAATACTGCCGTTGTCGATTTGCACGGAGTGAACCAGACTATTCAGGTGGAAAAACCTTTCGGTGGTAAGAATATAGATGTATTATGTGACTTGTTTGCAGATTCGGTGATAACCGGGCAGCGTAGTCCCCGCTTGCCGTTGATGCGTGATTCGGCCATAGCGTCCGGATATGCGTGGACGTTCCTGAAAGATACACGTGCCCACGACTTGCCGGCTATCGGTAATCTGCGTACGTTGGAACAAATCCGTGAACGGAGAAGAAATATGAAAAATGGATATGGATTGCTACACAGTAATCTTCCACAAATAACGAACCCTTAAAACAAATAATTATGTCAGACATTTCGAGGAGAGACTTTCTCAAAACGGGCGCTATGGCTTTGGCAGGCATTACCATTGCTCCGAGTTCTATCTTAGGTATGAGTCACGGTCATGTGGCTCCCAGTGATAAACTGAATCTTGCAGCCGTGGGTATTGGCGGCATGGGGCATGCCAACATTAATAAAGTGAAGGGCACTGAAAACATTGTGGCTCTTTGCGATGTGGATTGGAAATATGCAAAAGGTGTGTTCGACGAGTTCCCGAAAGCAAAGAAATACTGGGATTATCGTAAGATGTACGATGAAATGGGCAAATCTATTGATGGGGTAATCATTGCTACTGCCGACCATACTCATGCTATTATCACTGCTGATGCGATGACAATGGGCAAGCACGTATTCTGCCAGAAACCGTTGACCCACTCTGTTTACGAGTCTCGTCTGCTGACTAAACTGGCTGCTTCAACCGGCGTTGCTACTCAGATGGGTAATCAGGGTGCTTCCGATGAAGGTACGGATTTGGTTTGTGAATGGATATGGAACGGTGAAATAGGTGAAGTGACTAAGGTGGAATGTGCTACCGACCGTCCTATCTGGCCACAAGGACTGAATGCTCCAGAAAAGGCGGACCGCATTCCTAGTACGCTGAACTGGGATTTGTTTACCGGTCCGGCTAAGTTGAATCCGTATAATGAAATTTATCATCCCTGGAACTGGCGCGGATGGTGGGATTATGGAACAGGTGCATTGGGTGATATGGCGTGTCATATTCTGCACCAACCGTTCAGAGCTTTGAAATTGGGATATCCTACCAAGGTAGAAGGCTCTTCTACATTATTGCTGAGTGCTTGTGCTCCACAGGCACAGCATGTGAAAATGATTTTCCCGGCCCGTGATAATATGCCTAAAGTGGCGATGCCGGAAGTTGAAATCCATTGGTATGATGGTGGTATGATGCCCGAACGTCCGAAGGGATTCCCGCAAGGAAAACAACTGATGCAGAGTGGGGGAGGTTTGACAATTTTCCACGGAACGAAAGATACCTTGATTTGCGGATGTTATGGACAGAATCCCTGGTTGCTTTCCGGTCGTAAACCTAATGCTCCGAAAGTTTGCCGTCGTGTGCCTAATGCCATGAATGGCGGTCACGAAATGGACTGGGTGCGTGCTTGCAAAGAAGACAAGTCAAGTCGCGTCATGACTAAATCTGACTTCTCGGAAGCAGGCCCGATGAATGAGATGGTAGTGATGGGAGTATTGGCTATCCGTCTGCAAGGTTTGAACAAGACTTTGGAATGGGATGGCGCTAATATGTGTTTTACCAACATTGGTGATAATGAAACGATACGGACTTGTGTGAAAGACGGATTCAAGATTCATGACGGCCATCCTACTTTCGACAAGACTTGGACAGAACCGGTGAATGCGAAACAATTCGCAGCCGAGCTGGTGAAGCATAATTATCGTGAAGGCTGGAGGCTGCCTGATATGCCCAGATAAAAAGAATATCCTAATCAAATAACAGAATAATATCATGAAAAAAGTTTTTTATCCTTTAGCTTGTTGTTTAGTAGCAGGAGTTTTCACTTCTTGCGGTGGTCAGAAAGCCGGTAATGCCCAGGACGGGCAGACATCGGACAAAGTTGCATTGTCTTATTCTAAATCATTGAAAGCAGTGGAAGCGGACAGCTTGAATTTACCTGTCGATAAAGATGGTTATATCACTATCTTTGACGGTGAGACGTTTAATGGATGGCGTGGTTACGGTAAGGATCGTGTTCCTACCAAGTGGACAATTGAAGATGGTTGTATTAAATTCAACGGAACCGGTGGCGGTGAGGCTCAGGACGGTGACGGTGGTGACTTGATTTTTGCCCATAAGTTTAAAAACTTCGAACTGGAAATGGAATGGAAAGTTTCCAAGGGTGGTAATTCTGGTATTTTCTATTTGGCTCAGGAGGTTACATCAAAAGATAAAGATGGCAATGACGTGCTTGAACCTATTTATATTTCCGCGCCCGAATATCAGGTGCTGGACAATGCCAATCATCCGGATGCCAAATTGGGTAAGGACGGTAATCGTCAGTCGGCTTCTTTGTATGACATGATTCCGGCAGTTCCTCAAAATTCCAAACCGTTCGGCGAATGGAATAAGGCGAAGATTATGGTTTATAAAGGCACGGTTGTTCACGGTCAAAACGATGAAAACGTATTGGAATATCACTTGTGGACCAAACAGTGGACAGATATGTTGCAGGCAAGTAAGTTTAGCGAAGAAAAATGGCCTTTGGCATTTGAATTACTGAACAACTGCGGTGGCGAAAACCATGAAGGATTTATCGGATTGCAGGATCATGGTGATGATGTCTGGTTCCGCAATATCCGCGTGAAGATTCTGGACTAATCGCACACATAAGAAAAAAGGCGTGGATAACACGGTTTTTCTAACTGTTGTTATTCTATAACAACCGTATACTCCGCGTAATCCGCGCCAAAAGATTTTTATGTAAAAACTGAATAATTATAACCCCTGTTAACTATTGTATGAAAACCCGAATGTGCATCTGTGCTTTGGCTGTTTTTCTCATGATTCCGGTTGCAATGACTGCACAAGCGAAGAAAAAAGCTAAAAAGGCAAAGAAAGAAGTAGCTATTCAGCTCTATTCTGTTAGAGATATATTGAATAAGGTAGACAATAAGGACGGAAAATGTGATCCGGCTTATACTGCCATTCTCGAGAAATTGGCAAAAATGGGATATACCGGTGTTGAAGCCGCCAATTATAATAATGGAAAATTTTATGATAGGACACCGCAGCAATTCAAGAAGGATGTTGAATCGGTCGGAATGAAAGTCTTGTCTTCGCATTGCACACGTGCTTTGTCAAAAGAAGAATTGTCTTCCGGTGATTATTCAAAATCACTTGAATGGTGGGATAGGTGTATCGCCGACCATAAGGCGGCAGGAATGAAATATATCGTAGCTCCCTGGATGGATGTCCCTAAAACGCTGAAGGACTTGGAGACTTACTGCTCTTATTATAATGAAATAGGCAAACGCTGTAAACGGCAGGGTTTGCAGTTCGGTTATCATAATCACGCCCATGAATTTCAGAAAGTGGAGGGCAATGTGATGTATGACTATATGCTGGAGCATACGAATCCTGAATATGTTTTCTTCCAGATGGATGTTTACTGGGTGGTTCGCGGTCAAAACAGTCCGGTAGATTATTTTAATAAATATCCGGGTCGGTTCAAGATATTCCATATCAAAGACCACAGGGAAATCGGGCAGAGTGGAATGGTAGGTTTCGATGCTATCTTTAAGAATGCAAAGACGGCAGGAGTAAACTTTCTTGTAGCTGAGATTGAAAAATACAGTATTCCGGTAGAGGAGAGTGTGGAGATGAGTCTGGATTATTTATTGGATGCTCCCTTTGTGAAGAGTTCTTATTTAAAATAATTCCTTTTCTAAATAGTAGAAACTGCTTGCGATAAGGCATAAAAAAAGTCTGTGCATGCTTTGCATGTCAGACTTTCAATTCCCTCTAGGCTGTTACTGAATTATTCAGCTACAGTTTCAGTTACTTCTACTGCTACGCTATCAGTTGCTGTAGTATCTGCTGCTGCCTGTTCTGCTTCAAGAGCTGCTGCTTCTACTGCTGCGATTGAGTCAGCGATACGGATAGAATCTGCAGTTGCTTTTGCAGCGTCTGCTGCTTTGTTACCACATGATGCGAATGATACAGCTACGATAGCTACTGCCATTAAAACTAATTTTTTCATTTTCTTTGCTTTTTAAAAACGTAATACAATCAATTGCTTTATTAAAACGCTGCAAAGGTATGTACTTTTTCAATATGTTGTTCTCGAAAAGCCAACTTTTTTTATATTTTTTTTGGTAACTGGCCCCTTTCTCATTCTTTCTCTATGTTTTAGAACATATTAATCGACAGCTATACTGTTATATAGGTATCTTTTGATACTTCTTTTCGGAGTTTTTTCGAACTCCGTAGGATAGAGTTGTATCTTACTGATTTTTTCGTAAGCGGCTACGTTAGCGTTCAGATTCTTGAGATTCTCGTCCATGATTGTTTTCAGGTTGTCAGGGTTGTTCAGACCGAGTGAATCCAGTGCTTCGTAATCGGCATAGACGAGTGCTACCAACTTCTTATTACGTTCGATGACGATACTTTCGAGGATAAACGGCAGGCTGTTGAGCTTCGTTTCCAATTCTTCCGGAAAGATATTCTGCCCGCTTGAACTCAGAATCATGGTCTTGAGACGTCCGCGGATGAAAATATTGCCGTTGGCATCCATTGTTCCCAGGTCACCGGTGCGCAACCAGCCGTCTTCAGTGAATACTTCCTGTGTGGCTTCCGGATTCTTATAATATCCTACCATTGTATTCTCACCGCGTACCTGTATTTCTCCCACTTCCGCTTCCGGATTTTCTTTGTAGATACGGGCTTCCATAATATCCAGAATCTTTCCTGAAGAACCTAATACAAATTCATTCCAGGGAGCATAGCTGATAAGCGGACCACATTCCGTCATTCCGTAACCGATGGTAAAAGGGAATTTGATTTTATAGAAAAACTCTTCCACTTCCTTATCCATGGCTGCACCGCCGATGATAATCTCTTTGAAACGACCGCCCAATGCGTCAATCAGGCGTTTGCGTATCTGATTATAAATCTGCGTGTCGAGCAAAGGAATATTGAGCGCCCATTTCATTCCTTTCTTATTAATAAGAGGCTGGATGATATTCTTATATATTTTCTCGATGACGAGCGGAACGGTGATAATCAGGTTCGGTTTCACTTCCTCAAAAGCCTTCATGATGATTTTGGGCGAAGGAGTTTTTCCAAGCAAGGTGACATGCGTGCCGACGGCTGTTGCTGTCAGAAAGTCGAATGCACAGCCATAAGCATGGGCGAGCGGAAGGAAGGAAAGCACTTTGTCTCCCTTTTTGAGTAATTCGGTACGGATACCGAAAGTGACGTTTCCGGCGAGGTTGTTGCCAGTCAGCATGACTCCCTTGCTGAAGCCGGTAGTACCGGAAGTATAGTTCAGGAGCATAACTTTGTCATTGGACAAAGTGGTGTACTGCACATCTTCGCGGGAAAACCCTTTCGGATAAGAAGAGTGCATTTCTTTATCGGTGTTCTTCAGGAATTTCTGTATCGTTTCTCCGTCACGCTGATACAGGCAGCGGAAGTCAGTCAGTGAAAATACCCCCCTTAATCCGAGTAATTTCTCTTCTTCCAGATTTTCCCAAATGCTGTCGCTTGTAAACAGGAAAACAGATTCGGAGTGGTTGACGATATGATGAACATCGTTGGGAGTAAAGTCCTGAAGGATGGGCACGACAATTGCGCCATAGGTGATGGTTGCCATATAGGCGATGCACCAGTGTGCGTTATTTTTGCCGATAACTGATATTTTATCTCCTCTGCGGAGGCTACAATGCTTGAATAACAAGTGTAAACGGGCGATTTCTTCAGCTACCTGTCCATACGTATATTGGGTATTTTCTCCGTAATCGGTATAACAGGGCAAATCCCAATTCTCACGAAAACTATTTTCGTATAGTTTGATGAAATTCTCTTTAATCATTGCACGTTTTTTGGTGAATTGTGCAAAAATAGGAATAAACTTTCGTATCCAAAAGGGTTTTACTAATAATAATGTGTAACTTTGCACTAAATATGTGTTATAACAGCTTATGATAGATACCACTGTATTTCAAAATAAGACAGCCGTTTATT
>NZ_CABUHK010000106.1 GCF_902491285.1 uncultured Bacteroides sp.
AGAGATAATTTCATCCAGTTCGCTCTTCTTCTGTTCGAGGTCTTTTTGTCTTTCGTTCAGAATCTGTTCGTTCTTCACCACTTCAGCCTCTTTCTCTTCTCTGTCCGCAGAGTATTCCTTGATTCTCTTCTCGCAAAGTTCGATTTCCAATGTCTGGAACTCGATTTCTTTTGTCAGGAAGTCATATTCACGGTTGTTGCGGACATTGTCTTGCTGTGACTTATATTTTTCAACCGAAGCTTTAGCCGTTTCAATCTCTACCTTCTTGCCGGAAATAGCTGTTCTAAGTTCATCTACTTCAGCCTTAATCTTGTCGATACGAGTACTCAAACCGGCAATCTCATCTTCAAGGTCTTGCACTTCCAACGGAAGTTCACCTCTCAATGTCTTGATCTCGTCAATCTTAGACAACATAGTTTGCAGTTGGAACAGTGTCTTCAACTTCTGCTCTACTGTCAACTCATTCGGATCTTTTTTTGCTTCTCTAGCCATTTTACTTATAAATATTTTATGGGATTCGTATTTATTTTACTCAATTGGAGCGCAAAATTAGGAAATAAATCCCGGATTATAGAATAAAAAATCTCTTTTGTATATTGTTCGCTTTCGTAATGACCGATTTCTGCCATCAGGATATCTTCTTCATGGCCGAAATAATCATGATATTTAATTTCACCCGTAATAAAAACATCCGCACCTGTCCGGATTGCCTGCGGAAGCAGGAAAGCCCCGGCACCGCCACATAATGCCACCTTCCGTATTTCTCTGCCTGTCAATTTGTTATGACGCACACAGCCTACTTCAAAGGTTTTCTTGATGCGTTTCAGAAATCCGAGTTCCGTTTCCGGTTCGTCCAGCTCGCCTACAATTCCCGAACCTGCCTGTGTCCAGTCATTCTGCAACGGATACAAGTCGAATGCCGGTTCCTCATACGGGTGTACAGACAGTAATGTCTTGACAACTTCCACCTTCTTATATATAGGAAGAATGGTTTCGATTCTCACTTCATCTTCACGGTGCAGTTCTCCGACAGTTCCACAGAAAGGATGTGCTCCTTCGTTCGCCCGGAAAGTTCCCTCTCCTTTCAGATTATAACTGCATGAATCATAGTTACCTATGCTTCCGCATCCGGCTGCAAACAATGCTTCGCGTACAGCGTCTGCCTGTGCATTAGGAACAAAAGTCACTAATTTGACCAAGCTGTTCTCTTTCGGCTCGAGCACTTTCAAGTTCTTCAATCCTATTTTTTCGGCTATCTTATAGTTGACTCCACCCTGGGCATTATCAAGATTGGTATGTGCCGAATAAATTACAATATCATTCTTTATTGCTTTCAATATGCAGCGTTCCACATAATCCTTGCCTGTGATGGATTTATAACCTTTAAAAATGAGCGGATGATGCGATATAACGAGGTTGTACCCTAGCGCGATAGCTTCATCCAACACAGCTTCGGTAACGTCAAGACACAACAAAGCCCCTGTTGCTTCCGCATCTGTCAATCCGATTTGCAGGCCGGCATTATCAAATCCGTCTTGCAATGGCAGAGGCGCGAATCGTTCAAGGGCGCTTACTATTTCCTTAATTTTCATTATTGGTAGAAAATTTGGTTGCAAAGATAAGAAAATAAAAGGGAACAACCGCTCATTGTCCCGTTTTTTTTAGTAAATTTGTCGCATATACTATAACAATTGAATACGATGAAAGCTATCCTGCCCTATTTTCTACTAGCCATCCTAATCGTCTCCTGTCAATCAAGACCGAATGAAAACGGTGAGAAACAAGTTGCCGAAGGTATAAGCAACAATAACACGGAAGAGTGTATTGTGGATACAGTAAAAGCCACTGCTATCTTTTGGATAGACAAAACTGAGACGAAACACTGTAAGGAATGGGGCTTTCGCACCATTAAAGCAAAAGTGCTTGTCCATCAAAACGGAAAGGTTGATCTACAAGCCTTTGTCAAGAAGCAATCGCCGGACTTGGAGAAGTATATACGTCACCATCTCTCTAAATTTCAAGTCTCGGAGAAAATGCTGGAAGGCGGATATGTGCAACCGGGAGAACAGTTCGTACAGCTTCGTTGCTTGTATGAAAAACTCAAAGGAAAGTAAGTTGCTGGCGTTTCCCGCCATGGGAACTAGAGTTTCCCTAGTAGGAAACGCCAGTTTCCATAGATAGAAACTCCAGTTTCTCACCGCGGAAACTGGAGTTCCCAGCCTGGAAACGGGCGTTCCCGCGCAGGATACCGGCTCTTCGGATATAGCTCGTGAACTTTATATCCGGTGAAAAGAAACTTTTATTTATACTGTGCCATCGGTATGTGTTGCAGATACCTTTATCTGCAACCTATCTGCAACAGTATCTGCAACGCTGTAAGCTATTATATGACAGAGTGTTATCTCTGTTTTGTTGCAGATGGCAGATATTTTTTTATTTACCAAACTTTATAGAGGTTTTATTCTTGAGGGCATACCGTTCATCGACTACTCTGTCCGTAGGGAAAAAAGTGAAAATCAATCGCCATTCTCCTTCCCGATAGATAAATTTACGACCGCTTGCACCTTGAAGAATCGCCTTGTGCTTTTCCCGTAAAAAGGCTTCAAGATGTTCGGGCATCCCGCTACCCAATGCCGCAAATTCCACTGTAATAAAGAAATGCGGTATGGATATCCCGGCAACTTCCTGGAATATATGATCAATTATAGTCATTTCTTTGTTTCTTTCGATATTTCCAGGAGCTTCCCATATGCATCAAATGATTTTCGCGAGGCCAATGAAATGGTTATCATCAACGATAGCATGGATGCAGCGAATGTAATCACCATTATCATCATCTGATATTTAATGGCAACATTCGGAGTACTTCCGCCTAGAATCTGCCCAATCATTGTCCCCGGAAAAGCTACCAGTCCCATTACCGCAATATTGGCTATCAACGGACTGAATGATTTAATAATCGCCTGCCGGATAAACGGTGCCTGTGCTTCCTGTCTGGTTGCGCCGTTACCTAATAAATATCTATATAACTGTTGTTCACGTTTCAATCCGCTATAATAAGTATTCAAGGCGATAACATTGCTCGAAAGCATATTCCCCATCAAAATACCGAATATCGGAATAAAGTATTGGGCACTGAAAATATTATCCAGTTGAAGAACGACACCTATAAAATACAACCCCACCACCACGACACTACAAAGAAACCCGACGGAAATCGGAATCAGCAGAATACTGCGTTTTAACTGGGTACGTACCAAAGCCGTTTGTCCGGCTACGAATATCATAATAATCACCCAAAGGAAATTAATCCAGGGATTGTCCCACAAAAAAAGATATTTCAAATACATGCCGATGAAGAACAGTTGGATAATCATCCGCACTGTCCCAATCACGGCAGGTTTCAGTAATCCCGTCTTGAATTTCCATAGATAAAAGAACGGGATGGCAAGCAGAAGCAAGCCTATGGCCAAGTTATAATATGATATGTCAATCGTTCCCACGGTATGTATACTTACAATTCTAGCTGATTCGTGTTATAGTTCTATTACATAATGACATCCCGACGCAAAATCCTTGTCGTGAGACACTGCAAGTACGGCCGCTCCTTTTTCCGCCTGTCGCTGAAAAAAAGACACCACTTTATCTGTCGATCCGGCATCCAGTGCAGAGGTCGGTTCATCTATGATAATGAGAGGTTTATCAAGCATCGCAGCCACTGCAAGCATAATGCGTTGCCGCTGTCCGCCCGAAACCTCATTTACTCTTTTTGTATATAATTCATGTTCCAGTCCCAATTCGTCAAAGCAAGCGAAAAGCCTTTCTTCCGAGAAAGGAATCGAACGATTCACTTTCAACTCGAACGGCAGGGCAACCATCTCTTTCACCCATTCAAATGGCAATGCTAATTCTTGCGGAATCCACGCAATCTGACGCCGGACACTATCAATGGTGGATATGCCAAGTAATATTTCCCCCACTCGAATAGTCCCTTCTTTCAATGGTACGAATCCCATCACTGCATTCAGCAACGATGTTTTTCCGCAACCGGATTGTCCTACGATGCAGGCTGTTTCTCCCCGTTCCAGTTTCAGGTTGAAACCGGAGAAAAGCACTTCTGTCCCAAAGGTTATGCAGGCGTTATTGATATGTAACATGACGTTTTGAATTCTTTCTTTCCGGCAAAGGTACTATTTTCTTGAAAAACGTTATCTTTGCCCGACTAATTAATTCAAGAAAAGTTATGATACTGAACGAAAGAGACGCTCGCCATGAGCATATATTGCAGGTGGCACGTCAAATGATGACTGCCGCACGCACTGCTCCCAAGGGAAAAGGGATAGACATTATCGAAATGGTTTTAATCACTGACGAAGAGATTAAGCTATTGTCGGACACGATGGTAGCGATGGTGGAAGAACATGGAATGAAGTTTTTTCTACGTGATGCCGACAACATACTAAATGCCGAATGCGTTATATTAATAGGAACGCGCGAGCAAGCGCAAGGATTGAATTGCGGTCACTGCGGATTCGCAACTTGCGCCGGACGTACAGAAGGTGTCCCTTGCGCACTAAACAGCATTGATGTAGGTATCGCCATAGGTTCAGCCTGTGCCACGGCTGCCGATTTGCGTGTAGACACACGTGTGATGTTCTCTGCCGGACTGGCAGCCCAACGCCTGAACTGGCTGAAAGACTGCAAAATGGTAATGGCGATTCCGGTCAGCGCATCTTCCAAAAATCCGTTCTTCGACCGGAAGCCGAAACAGGAGAATAAAGATTAATACCGGTTGCCGGCGAATGAATAAACCGATTATATAAATAACTAAATAGAATAGTCTGATGGGAATTATGGTTGGACTGCCTAGTCCTAGTGGCTCGGAGAAAGATTTGCAATTGAATTTCGGTAAGAACATGACCGTACAAGTAGAAATGAGAGCTCCTCATTTGCCTGCCGAATGGCATATGCAAAGCGGCATACAATTGACATGGCCGCATGCCGGCACAGACTGGGCATATATGCTGGCAGAAGTACAAGAATGTTTCGTCAAGATAGCCAAAGAGATAGCGGAACGTGAGTTATTATTGATTGTCACTCCCGAACCTGAAGAAGTAAAGAAGCAGATAAGCGCTGTTGTCAATATGGATAACGTCCGCTTTCTGAAATGCGCTACCAATGACACATGGGCACGTGACCACGGAGCTATCACCATGATAGATACCGGTAATCCCTCGCTGCTTGATTTTACATTCAATGGCTGGGGATTGAAATTTGCATCCGAACTTGATGACAAAATCACTAAAAAAGCCGTAGAAGCCGGAGCCTTGAAGGGACAGTACATAGACTGCCTGGACTTTGTCCTTGAAGGCGGTTCCATAGAAAGCGATGGAATGGGAACTCTACTTACCACTTCCGAATGCCTGCTTTCTCCCAAGCGGAACGGTAAACTGAACCAGGTAGAGATAGAAGAATATCTGAAATCGACCTTCCATCTGCAAAAAGTTCTTTGGCTGGACCATGGCTATCTGGCGGGTGATGATACTGATAGTCATATTGACACTTTAGCACGTTTCTGTTCCACAGATACCATTGCTTACGTGAAGTGCACGGACGAAGCGGACGAACATTACGAAGCACTGCTTGCCATGGAAAAACAACTGAAAACATTCCGTACATTGGCAGGAGAGCCTTACCGGCTATTGGCCTTGCCCATGGCGGACAAGATAGAAGCAGATGGCGAGCGTCTGCCTGCCACATACGCTAATTTCCTGATTCTGAATGAGGCTGTCCTCTACCCGACTTATAATCAGCCGGAAAATGACAGGAGAGCCGGAGAAGTATTGCAACAAGCGTTTCCAAAACATCAAATAATCGGAATAGATTGTCGTGCTTTAATCAAGCAACATGGCTCTCTGCACTGCGTTACCATGCAATATCCGATGGGAGTTCTAAAATAATTAGGCATATTAAAAATAAATTATTCATCATGAGAAAGATAAAAGTCGGACTTATCCAACAATCCAACACTTCTGATATTCGGGTAAACCTGATGAACCTCGCTAAAAGCATAGAGGCTTGTGCCGCACATGGCGCGCAACTGATTGTGCTTCAAGAGTTACATAATTCACTTTATTTCTGCCAGACAGAAAACACAAACCTGTTCGACCTAGCCGAACCTATCCCCGGCCCTTCCACCGGATTCTATTCAGAACTGGCGGCAGCCAACAGAGTTGTTCTTGTGACCTCTCTTTTCGAGAAGCGTGCGCCCGGACTTTATCATAATACTGCCGTCGTTTTCGACCGCGACGGGAGCATTGCCGGCAAATACCGGAAAATGCATATTCCTGATGATCCCGCTTATTACGAGAAATTCTATTTTACTCCCGGAGATATAGGCTTTGAACCTATTCAGACCTCTCTGGGAAAATTGGGCGTATTGGTATGCTGGGATCAATGGTACCCGGAAGCTGCCCGTTTAATGGCGCTAAAAGGTGCTGAACTATTAATCTACCCTACCGCCATCGGCTGGGAAAGCAGTGATACGGACGACGAGAAAGCACGCCAGCTCAATGCTTGGATTATCTCACAACGTGCCCATGCCGTTGCAAACGGACTCCCCGTCATCTCAGTCAACCGTGTAGGACACGAACCTGACCCGTCAGGACAAACCAATGGTATTTTATTTTGGGGAAACAGTTTCGTAGCAGGTCCGCAAGGGGAATTCCTAGCGCAAGCCGGAAACAACCGGCCGGAAAATATAGTAGTGGAGATTGACATGGAACGCTCGGAAAACGTACGCCGCTGGTGGCCGTTCCTGCGCGACCGCCGCATTGATGAATACGAAGGACTGACTAAACGTTTTTTAGATTAGACTGAAAAGCGTACAGATATAAATAACAGAAAGGGCACAGAGTAAACTATAAATTTACACTCTGTGCCCTTTCTATATACTTTATTATTCTTTCTTATTGAAACGTCAGTTTCTTATTGGTCAGGAAATTTGTACCACCATAGATAAATAAACCCAGGAATTGTGCCAGATATTCATTTACATCCAGTCCTTCCACCAATAAAATAAGGAATAGAAATTGTGCCGTATAGGCTAGACCGAAAGCAGAGCAAAAGAGCAGTATCTGTTTCCAGAGACTGTTCTTTTTATTTTCTACAGGGAATATCCAATATTTGCACCAGATAAAGTTATGAATCTGAGCTATCAGGTACGCTGTTATATTAGCCACCATATAGTCACCGTTGAATGACATCTCTCTCATCATTAACCATACAACCAATGCCATAATCAGGGCATTCATTGTACCGATTACTATAAAACGGAATATGCGTACAGATTCTTTCACTCTCCTTCTTTGATATCAACAATCAAATTCAGCTCGTCAAGTTGAGTCTGGTCAATTGCGGATGGCGCATCCAACATTACATCACGTCCGGAGTTATTCTTCGGGAATGCGATACAGTCGCGGATAGAATCCAGACCGGCAAATAAGGACACCCAACGATCAAGCCCATATGCCAAACCACCATGAGGAGGTGCACCATATTTAAAGGCATTCATCAGGAAGCCGAACTGTGCCTCTGCCTTCTCAGGAGTAAATCCCAAAATCTCGAACATCTTCGCCTGCAACTGTGCATCGTGGATACGGATAGAACCACCACCTACTTCAACACCGTTGACAACCATATCGTAAGCATCAGCGCGCACTGCTGCCGGATCAGTATCCAACAATGGAATATCTTCTTCCTTCGGATGCGTAAACGGATGATGCATAGCCATCAGGCGGCCTTCTTCTTCGCTCCATTCGAACATCGGGAAGTCGATAACCCAAAGGCAAACGAACTTATTCTTGTCACGCAAGCCTAATTGAGCTCCCATTTCCAAACGGAGTTCACAAAGCTGTTTACGTGTTTTCATCACATCATCACCGGACAGAATCAGAATCAAGTCACCCGGTTTAGCACCAAATGCTTCCTTCATCTGCTGAAGAACTTCTTGTGTATAGAATTTATCCACACTTGATTTTACTGTACCGTCTGCTTCCACACGGGCATAAACCAACCCTTTTGCACCAATTTGAGGTTTCTTCACAAAGTCAGTCAAGGCATCCAGTTGCTTACGGGTGTAAGTTGCAGCGCCTTCTGCACAAATACCACCTACATAAGCAGCATTGTCGAATACGGAGAATCCGTGTCCTTTCATGATATCCATCAGTTCCACGAACTTCATGTCGAAACGTAAGTCCGGCTTGTCGCTACCATAACATTTCATGGCATCAGCCCAAGCCATACGCTGGAACGGTTCGGTCAGTTCTACCCCACGAAGAGTCTTGAACAGATGTTTTGCCATCCCTTCGAAAGTGGTGATAATATCTTCCTGCTCTACGAAACTCATTTCACAGTCAATCTGTGTAAATTCCGGCTGACGGTCGGCACGCAAATCCTCGTCACGGAAACATTTAGCAATCTGGAAATAGCGGTCGAAACCGGAAACCATCAATAATTGCTTTAAAGTCTGCGGTGACTGCGGAAGTGCATAGAATTGTCCCGGATTCATTCGGGACGGAACAACGAAGTCACGTGCACCTTCCGGGGTAGAACCGATCAGAACCGGTGTTTCTACTTCGATAAACCCAAGGCTGTCGAGATATTTGCGAACTTCGATTGTCATTTTGTGGCGCAGTTCCAAATTGGAACGGACAGCGTTACGACGTAGATCCAGGTAACGGTATTTCATACGGATATCATCACCGCCATCTGTATTATCTTCGATCGTGAACGGTGGCGTCATAGCAGTGTTCAGTATGTTCAACTCGGAAACGATGATTTCAATGTCTCCGGTAGGAATGTTGGCATTCTTACTGAAACGTTCGTTCACTGTTCCTGTGATTTGAATGACAAATTCACGCCCCAATTTATTGGCACGCTCACAAAGTTCTGCATTGATTTCTTCGTTAAAGACTAATTGAGTAATTCCGTAACGGTCGCGAAGGTCAACGAATGTCATCCCTCCCATTTTACGACTACGCTGTACCCAGCCGGACAGCGTTACTTGCTTGTTAGCATCAGAGATTCTCAGTTCTCCACAAGTGTGTGTTCTGAACATATATTTTTTTATTTAAACGATTATCACTCGCGTTTTTATTTTGGCTGAACCAAAACTCCGCAAAAGTACGCAATAATTTGTAATTCGTGATTAGTTATCCGTAATTTTCTCAGACTTTCTTTGTCAGCTTTTTCAATATTTTCTTGTTTCTGTCTGTTATATTGTCAACAATGGCTTCATTCATCAGTTTGATGCCATTCATATACTCTTGCGCTCTTTGAAGCACATTTGCCGCATCTTTTTCCGCAGCACGCGGCACTACTACACGCAATCCTCTTTGAATTAACTCAATATTTACATCGGCGTCCGTCTCCATGGGGTCACCGTCGAAATGCACCACGCCCGGAGTTGTCCGCCGAATACATAACTTCTTGCAACGGAAGGTCTTGATACGGCTATTCTGGTCGATTGTTTTATTAAATAACTGAAAAGCAAGCGAAGGTACATCCAAAACAGTAAACGGTTCTAATATGGTGACATCCAACAAACCATCCGTCAACGTGGCTTGCGGAGCAATATAAGCATTATTTCCATATTGTGACGCGTTTCCGCAGGCAATAAGAAAAGCCTTATATTTGGACACTCCGTTTTCAGTTTCCAGTTCGTAGGTTTCCGGCTGATACTTAAGACTTTCTTGCAGCGTTTTTTCCAAGTAAGTCAACAATCCCCGTTTACCGGCATGCGCAAATTTCAGACTGACAAAAGCATCAAATCCCACTCCGCAGGTACAGAAGAAATCTGTTCCGTTAATCTTACCATAATCTATTATATCCGTACATCCCGCGTTCAGCACTTCCAATGCTTTTTTCGGTTCCATAGGTATATGCAGATGCCGCGCCAGTCCATTGCCCGACCCACAAGGGATAATGCCCAATGCAGTATCAGTATGTACCAGCGAACGAGCTATTTCGTTGATTGTCCCGTCTCCACCGATAGCCACTGCCACGTCCGCTTTTTCTTTCGCAGCTTGGGCGGCTATCTCTACTGCATGACCGGCTCTCTCTGTATACACTACTTCCCAAGAGTATTTCGTCTTGTCTATTTTCTCATCCAGCAAGTTAAGAATCAATTCTTTACTTTGTGTTCCTGAAATAGGGTTGACGATGAATTTTATTTTTTTCATACTTTCGTTCATGCTATTCTTGTCGATTGTAGACGACAAAAGTAATATAAATATCTTAAATTTTAATCTATTAGAGGTTTCTAATCTCAAGCGAGCAACTTTTTTCTCTTAAAAAGAACAGATGAAAGCAAAAATTGTTATCTTTGCCCCCTGTTTTAAACACTTGTTAAGATAAAAGGATATTAGACCGTCAGCGAATGGTCTGAGTATATGAGTATTATAAATTATAATTCATGGGATTATTACAAGAGAAGTTAGCTAAATACGACCTGCCACAAAAATTTATGGCACAGGGCGTTTACCCATATTTCCGTGAGATAGAAGGAAAACAGGGTACAGAGGTAGAGATGGGCGGACACGAAGTATTGATGTTCGGTTCCAATGCATACACTGGCCTTACGGGAGATGAAAGAGTTATTGAAGCTGGTATTCAAGCCATGCATAAATATGGTTCCGGATGCGCAGGGTCGCGTTTCTTGAATGGTACGCTTGACCTGCATGTCCAACTGGAAAAAGAACTGGCTGCTTTCGTAGGCAAAGATGAAGCTCTGTGTTTCTCTACCGGTTTTACGGTAAATTCCGGAGTTATTCCTGCTTTGACAGACCGCAATGATTATATCATCTGCGATGACCGTGACCACGCATCCATCGTAGACGGCCGTCGTCTCTCTTTCTCCCAACAATTAAAATATAAGCACAACGACATGGCTGATCTGGAAAAGCAACTTCAAAAGTGCAATCCGGACTCAGTGAAGCTAATCATAGTGGACGGTGTGTTCTCTATGGAAGGTGACTTGGCAAACTTGCCCGAAATCGTACGCTTGAAGCATAAATACAATGCTACTATCATGGTGGACGAAGCTCATGGTTTAGGTGTATTCGGTAAACAAGGACGCGGCGTTTGCGACCATTTCGGTCTGACTCACGAGGTTGACTTGATTATGGGTACTTTCAGTAAATCACTGGCTTCTATCGGTGGCTTTATTGCCGCTGATTCTTCAATCATCAACTGGCTGCGTCACAATGCGCGTACTTATATATTCAGCGCTTCCAATACTCCGGCTGCTACTGCATCTGCTTTGGAAGCTCTCCATATCATCCAAAACGAACCGGAAAGACTTGAGGCTCTATGGGAAGCTACCAACTATGCATTGAAACGTTTCCGTGAAGCCGGTTTTGAAATCGGTGCGACAGAATCACCTATCATTCCTCTTTATGTACGTGATACGGAAAAGACTTTCATGGTTACGAAATTAGCTTTTGATGAAGGTGTGTTCATCAATCCGGTTATTCCGCCGGCATGTGCTCCACAAGATACATTGGTGCGTGTGGCATTGATGGCTACTCATACAAAAGAGCAAATTGACAGTGCTGTAGAAAAGCTGACAAAAGCGTTCAAAGCCTTAGACCTTTTATAATCAGCATTTAGAATCCTAATAAAAAAAGCTATTTTCCTTTATCAAATCAGGAAAATAGCTTTTTTATTTATTAAATAAGGGTATACTCACATATTAATCACATTCTTTCTGTTTCGCATAGCGAATCTCCATTCCGCGATTATTCAAGACTAACGAATCAGCCATCAACTTTTTAATCTCCATTGTATCTATAAACTCAATAGTCTGTCCATTACCAATACTTTTCCCTGACAGAATCAGCTTATCGCCTTCTTGCTTCCAGTTTTCATAAACCAATGTAGCCATATTAACAGAAGATGCAGCACCACCCTCTTCTATCTTAATACCTTGCATTTGTCCTTCCATACCCGGTACAGGCTCTACCCATACACCTACAACTGAAGTAGAGTTACCGCTACATGCAACCAATAATCCCGTCAGCAAAATTGCCGCCAACATTTTCTTTTTCATAATTTCTGCGTTATTGTTAGATTAATTATTTATTCCGGCTTTTCTTTCCTATCACAATTACTTTTTGAGCGGTCGGTATAGTACTTGATCCGGGTTCTTCCTCTTCTTCTATATAATTCACTCTTACCGTATCTCCCAGTTCAAAACCAGCAATATCGTTCGGATCCTGATCCATTGTACTAATAAAGAGAGTATCTCCTTGCGGAGTAATTAGCATAAAGTTATTCATCGAAGCATCTCCCACAACTCCGGTTATTGTTTTTTCTTCTTCTGTTGGAACAACAGGCAGACTGCCGTCAGCCACTATCTCCCGCTCTGCCGCTTGCTTACTTTTTGATTGACATGCACTAAAACCAATCACAACAGCAAACAATAAAAAAACGTTCATTCTATTCATATACATTCTCTTATTTGAAAAAAGTTGGAATAGTGCAAAGATAATTTTTTCCAATTGTCTTTTAAAGTAAAAACGGTGAAATCATTGCATTAATTTATAGACTCATTCAGTCTTTATTGTTTCCGAAGGATTGCTTAATGCTGTATGATACCCGTTAAAAACGACAGTGACAAAAGTTACAAACACAAGTATGACAATAGGTATTACAAACACATCTATCCCCCAAATTGCAGGATATACAAATTGTCCTCTCCAATATCTCATTAAAACAAACACTATCGGAACAGCTATCACATAAGCAAATAAGATATAAAGAAAAAATGGGCGGTTCAGCAATAACAGAATTTGCAATGAAGAGGCGCCGTGTACTTTCCGGATGGCAATCTCCCTCTTTCGCTGTTCTACTGCATACCAGGTTATTCCAAAAACGCCAAAGAGAGTCAGAAATAAACTGATTATAGCATAAGCTAAAAATAATCGTGAGAATTTTACCATATCCATGTTGTCGGCCAGATATTGCTGATACGTATCTACATAAATAAAAGAATGTCCCGGATAATGTTTCCCCCATAATTGCCGGAGAGCTTTCATCGTCTTGCTGTGTCTGCTTTCATCTATACGGCATGAGATAAAAGTAGACTGATTTACAGGCACCTCTTGGAGTGTAATCTGCATTGGAGTTATTTCCATATTGAGCGAATTCAATCTAAAATCCTTAAATACACCAATAATAGTTCCCTCACCCATATTATCCTGATTATATTTACTTAATGTTTGCCCTACGGGGTCCTCTCCTGATGAGACAAAGAGACGCACAAATGTTTCATTCACTACAACCGGATTAGCTGTTTTAGGCAATAAATCTGCTAGCTGTTCAGGGCGAAGGAAATCTATATTGAACAAGTCCAATAGTTCGGGACATTCGGTCAATAATACTTTCATCACCATTGTTTCCTGACCATTTTGTTTCACCGGAATAGCAATACTAGGCGGATTAGTCATACAATTCTTTGACAATACAGCCATCTGAATACCCGGCATTTTTTTAATATCATTATACAAAGGAATGGTTGGAACAGAATGTTCACTACCTAAAACAATCACTCCTTTATATTGCTCTCCCTGTTTTTCTATTGCAGAAAGCTGCGAGCGTATCATCATAAAAGCCGTCATTAATCCGATAGAGATAATCAATTGTAAGCCGACAAGAACAGCTACCAGCCTTTTTCTCTTTCTTCCTAGAAAGAATTGGCAATATCCACTGATAGATATTCGATTCAGTTTTTTTGCCATATATACAGCCGGCACAACCGCTAATACCAAAACAAATAAAAGAATTAATGGTAAAACCTTCCATGAAAGAATAAAACTAAAAGTCAGATGAGTGTCAAAGGAGTAGTTAAAGAGAGAAAGCACATCCCCCATCACCAGAATAGACAGAACAAAAGCTATAAATACGGTCAAGAATGTATCGACAAACAGTTGCCGGCAGATATAGGAATGAGAAGCTCCCATCAATGTCTCGACATGAAGCATATTTACCTGTTTCAGAAGACGGGAAAAACTAAGATTCACATAATTGAAACAAGCGATAAATAAAATGAGTAATGCCGATAACAGCCCTATGCTAAGTAAAACTAATTGTCTATGAGAGAATGATTTTGTAGACTCTGCCAACTCCGTATCGAAATAAGAATCTTGTAGTGTCTGGAGTCGATAATATCCTTTCCCTAAAAGTGCCGGTAATTCTGTCGCTTGAAAACGTTCCTGGAATGTTTTCAAGTTAGTCCGTTTTTTCAAGAGAACCATGCAGGCAGTTCCTTCTTCATTTAAATTCAGAGAACCGTCCAATACATCAATCTGAAGAGCAGCTTGCGCGTAGGGCTTAAACACAGCTGAAATTCTTTTCATTTCAACTTTATCCCCATAAATGATAGACACCCCCCGACCTATACAATCACGTGTCCCTGCTAATTGCAAGGCTTTCTTTTCACTTAACGCAATACAGTCCGGCTTCATTAAAGCTTCTTTTATATCACCGGATACTGTCTGATATGGAAAAAAATCACAAAATGAGCTGTCAACTTCTACAACTACCTGCGCTGGGAATTGCTGTCCGTCAACTTCTATATTAGTCGCCCATTTCTCGTTAAACCGGAGATATGACTCAATCTCCGGAAACGGAGCAATAATATCCTGAACAGCGCCTCCATAAACAAATGTCCCCTGTCTGTCTTGCATAAACGGCAATTGTTGAGTCAAACGCAAAATCCGGTCTTTATTAGGATTTCCACCCTCAACCGTATATTCATGAATAACAAACGATACCAAAAGATTGGTACAGGAAATGCCAATAACAAGGCTCACCAAAGATATAACCGCAAAGAGTTTATTACGCCACCAATTTCTAAATATCAGTTTCAATAGTACGAGATTTTCCATCATTTACTTATTTTTCATTAAAAGGGAAAAAGCCTGAATTGTATAGGTGAGTAAACGACTGTCTCCGCTCAAAACAGTGATACTGAACATAGAAATAAAACTGGGATCAACTTTTAATTGAAACATCTCAAATTCAGCTTCTTCATACTTTACACTGTTTCCATAAGCATATTTTATATGACACGCTTTCTCCACTTCCGGACAGTTCTTTAGTATATAATCAGCCAATAAGATCGATGAATTCAGAGAAAAGCCATCTCCTACAAGACGAAAACGATTACCTGCCAGATAAATACGTTCCGCACCTTCATGAAAATTATCATAAGTCATTTCATAACGAATCCATAAAGTTGACAATGCAAAGCATACAAAGCCTGTTGCCAATCCTAAAATACTAACAATACTTTGCACCTTATATTTCGCCAGATTGCGGAAAGCTACTTTTAGATAATGTTTTA
>NZ_CABUHK010000107.1 GCF_902491285.1 uncultured Bacteroides sp.
AGGGCTGTGCGGTAAATTTAAAGCCACCGTTCAATTCCGACATTCCCCAATAAGCCTTGTTTCCTTCCAGCTTATATAAAGTCGGTGCTTGTGAAGGTGCCCATCCCTGATGATTTCCTGGCATCCATAAATAGGGTGCGTCCGTTGTCTTTTCAACTTTGTAAGTGCCTTCCATCATGTTGATGGAGATTTTAACTGATTTATAATCGCCGCCGGATATTTTTATTGGATTTGCCGTTTCTGATAAAACGAGATTGCCTTCTGAAGCATCATTATCAGCATCAGTTGTACCAAGTGATTTGCCAGAGTTGGATTTAATCAGGAAATAGGAATCTTTTGCACCAGTGTTATCTGTAATCAGAGCGGGAACTGTTGCTGTAAAGATAGAATTGGCATAAGGATCGCCACTTGTATTAACAAATGCTATATTTTGTTCCCAAGTCAGAGAGCCATTGATATAATAAGCACTTTCAATCACCGGTGCTTCCGGAGTAACTTTCAGCTCATAGCTTTCAGCCAGTGCTGCATATACAGTCTTTCCGACAGCTACATATGCCGTTAATACTGCATTCATGGTACGTTCCACCGGACGGATACCGTATATCTGTGCCACTGCATTTTGTAAATCTTCCGTTGCTACGTGTCCTTTGTCGTCTACAGCTAAAGTCACTTTATTATCCAACTTCATTTTATAGGATAAAGTGGCTTCTTCTTCAACGGCAGGAGCTGTAAATACGGCAACCGCTACGGATTCTTCCTCAACATTTCCCAGGTTAATCGGGTCTACACCTATAGCCGTAAAAGTTATTTTGCCGGCAGCTTCTTCTTGTCCGTAAGACTGTGGGGAAGCTACCCCTTCATTAAAATCTTCGTTGCAGGCTGTTAGTGCGGCAGCCAGTAACACGGTTATATATATTGATAATTTTTTCATATCTATCTGCATTTAAGATTAATCTATTTTGCTTTGAAGTAATAGCACTCGTCCAGTTCGTTGAACAGTACGGTATAATCACCCGGTTTGCAACTGATGGTAGTGTCATCAACAAATGAGCCGAACGGGAATACCTCTCCACCCCAGGTCTTGTCGCCGGAAGTGAACTTGGCTTTACAGCTTGATGCGATTGTTATGTTGGCATACCATACATGTGAGTGCTCCATTGTTACCTTGGTCATGTCTACAGATTCCGAACCATAAGTCAATGTGACGGCATCATACTCTACCGGCTGAGTTTCAAAAGTAGTTGCTTTCATAGTCAGTTTATTCTCAATCGTATTCAAATGAAGCGTGTACCAACCTGCCGCATTCACTTTAATATTTTGAGAATTCTTATCATTCACCAGATTGGTGAAACCTTCGCTATCGGCATTTCCCCATTGGTCATCCCATGCGCCGGGAACAGCTACCACCTTAAATCCTTTATCTGCCGGAATATATCCTGTATAGGTAAATTCTCCCTTACCTGTATTGGCGTCATATGCATATCCTTTTATCAGTGACATCGGGAAATAAGCGGTGCCTGCTTCCATTTTCGGATTTCCCCAAGGAACTTCGCCGATGAAATCGCCCAGTAAATAATAAGTGACAGGAACGGCATCAGATATATCCATATAATAAGGTATAACTTTCAATTCTATCGAATTGGAATGTATAGGATAACCTTTATCTCCGATATGGGCGTACAAACGTACAAATACACTCATCGGTTCACCGTCATAATCATTCTCCGATGTCCAACCGGCGAGTTTTACGATAGCTTTATTCAACTCTTGGGTGTTGGCATCCACTTTGGCTGATGTAGATATGGAAGGTAGTGTCAGATAAGAGGCATCTGCTGTTTCCGTTTCATCAGTCCATTTGTCTGTTAAATCCGCTTGTACGGTGTAAGTCACTACGGCAGGATAGCCGTAGTCCGGTTGCGTACAAGTCAACTCGATATTCTTGGATTGATTCAGGTCATAGACGTTGGACGTTGCATTGGCAGGAGTGTTCAATACAAAAGTAGTAGGTTCCTGTATGGTAGGATTTGAGTCCCTGTCATCCTCGCAGGCAGTCAGCAAGGCTGTCGCTACTAGTATGGACGTCAGTATATTTATTTTTTTCATATTACTCTGTTTATTTAAAAGTATAACTTCGGTCTGGTTTAATATTCCGGGTTTTGCTTCAGATTCGTATTGGCATTGATATCATTGGCAGGAATAGGATAAATGTTGCGGAACTCTTTTATCTCAGTACCTTGTTTTTCTCCACCTTTCCAATCCCAGTTATAGTCGGATTTTCCACCGAAATCGCCGAAGCGAACCAAATCAATACGGCGGCGACCTTCAAACCAGAACTCACGCGCCCATTCGTCACGAATATCCTTCAATGTATATGAAGCAGATTCGGCGGCGTTCGCACGCTTACGGATTTCATGCATAGCGTCTATGGTCTCCTGAGTAGAAACACCATTGTTGGCACGGATGCTGGCTTCTGCTACAATCAGATAAGCTTCTGCCATACGAAGAAGAGGTATATCCATATCGGGATTGTCCGTATCACTTGTCAGTCCGTTGTCTGCACGGATGTTCGAGAATTTGGCACATGCGAATCCGTCCGTAAAGCTCATATTGTCTCCTGTCGACGTACTTCTCTGTACTCCGCACATCAAGGCACGGTCATCTTTTGCTGCCACTACCATCTGGTCTTCCAATACGGAAGGAGCATCATTTACGTTCGGGAAGAATTTGGCTACCATTGCCTGGCGACAATGCGGGCCGCCCCATCCTTGCTTGCTTCCCCAAGGATTCATGCCTGTGTCACTTTTGTGCGTACCTGCAATCAAGAACAGCGAACCACCCCAACTCTTGGTTCTCACACCATCCTGCAAAATCGGAAGTATCACTTCCTGTCTTGCCTTGTTGACATTGCTGCCATCATTATCGGCCATGAACAGGTGTTTGTAGACGGGAGCCAACTTATAGCCAGAACCAATCACCTTTTGGGCATATTCCTTGGCTTTTCCCCATTGAGGCGTGCCGGTATAGACTTCTGCGTTAAGATACATGCGTGCCAGCAATAACCAGGCGGCAGCACGGTCTACACGGCCGTAAGTCGTTTGAAGCGGCTGTGCCAGTGTGGCGGTGGCGTCGTCGCCGATTTCTTTCAACTCTTCTTCGATTTTTGCGAAGAGATCCGCACGTTGTATTTGCTGAGGCTTCTCTGTCGATACTTTATCGCAATACGGAGGATTGCCGAACATATCCATCAGGTAGTAGTTGTTCAGAGCACGGATAAAACGTACTTCTGCACGCTGGCGTGTAGTTTCGTCATCTGTCAGTCCTTCCGTTTGTTCCAGGAAGTAGTTGCACAAAGTGATGTCGAACGTCAGACGGTAATAGAGCCCTGTCACAATTTCATTGGAAGAACTCCAACTGCAATCGGCAATAGTAGCGACACCGGCATCGTTCCATGAATTGACAATCGCTTCATCTGTCATCAACTGGTTGGCACACCAAGTCATGCGGTAGAAAGAGGAAGTACCTTCGTCGATGTCGTCCAAGTCACCACTTCCGTCGGGGCCTTTCTGCCCTGTAAGTCCGAGGGTTCCGTATATCTTGTTAAAAACGCTCGCCTGGTCGAATGTCATCACGATGTTCGGGTCGATAGGAGTGGCGTCCAGGTCACCGATACATGAAGTCACGCTAACTGCCAGCAATAGTGAGGCAGCCGATAGGATTGATTTTATATATCTGAATTTCATAATTGGTATTTTTAGTAGGTTTAGAAATTAAGGCTTAAACCGATTAACGTAGTCAGAGGACGCGGATAAATATTGTTATCCAATCCCTTTTCCACTTCAGGGTCAAGTCCTTTGTATTTGGTGATAGTGAATACGTTTTGTACGGCTGCATATACGCGTCCGCCAATCGGAGCGCCGAACAACTTTTTAAACGAGTATCCCAAAGTGATGTTGTCACATTTCATGAAGGAAGCATTCTGCACGAAGTAATCGGACAACAAGGTGTTGTCTTTCAAGTTTTGGATATTATTTGCCACTCCCATCAACGGACGGTTGTTGAGTGCACCGAATGAATAGACAGAGGTCGGGTTGCAGTCGGAACCACCTGCTTCGACAGAGTTATACACATAGTTGTTCAGGCTGGCGCGCAGTGAGAAACTGAAATCCCATGACTTGTAAGAAAGACGTGAAGTAAGTCCCATAAGTACGTCGGCTGTCGGCTTTTTGTAGAAATAGCGGTCGTCACCATTGATCGTTCCGTCTCCGTTGCGGTCTACAAATTCGTTCTCGATAGGCTTTCCATTCTCGTCATACACTTGCTGGTAAACATAGAAGGAAGAAGCCGGATGTCCTACGGCGTGCGCCATTGCTTTCATATCACGTCCGCCACCGATATTGTCTCCGGCAGCAACATAATAATTTTCGCTATCTCCGGTAGTTAATTTGGTGATTTCGTTTTTGTTGTAAGTGATATTGAAGCCAAGGTCCCATGTCCAGTCGGTAGTTACAACAGGTTTTGCATTAATGGAGAATTCGATACCTGAATTTTCTAATGAACCGACGTTGGACAATACCTTGTTTTTGAAGTTCGTTCCGGCAGAAACGAATACGCTGTTCAGCAAATCGGTGGTCTTGCGATAGTAATAATCCACAGCACCGTTGATGCGGTTGTTCAGGAATCCGAAGTCCAGACCTACATTATAAGTGGTCGTCTTTTCCCATTTCAAGTCCGGGTTGTATGCATTCGGGCGGTAAGTAGCTCCTTCTCCCAGGATAGGATAGTAAGCACCGTCTTTGTTTGTCTCATAAACAGCCAGATACGGATAGTCTCCCGAATTGATATTCTGCTGACCGGTAATACCATAGCCAAGACGAAGTTTTAAATCAGAAAGTACATCAACGTCTTTCAGGAAAGCTTCTTCTTTCAACTTCCATCCCAAGGCAAAAGACGGGAACAATCCCCAACGGTTGTTTTTGTGGAAACGGGAAGAACCATCCTGGCGTACGGTTGCCGTAAACAGGTAACGGTCCAGCAGTGTGTAATTGACACGACCGAAGAAAGATACAAGATAACTTTCCGTAGCCGAACCACTTGAGGTATTGTTGTAACGCTGACCTCTGTTCTCTACCACGTTGTTCGACAGCGGATAGAGTCCCCAATATTCTTGGTCGGACGTATCATGGAAGTGCTGCCATTCATAGCCTGCCATTACATCGAAACGATGCTTATCAGTAAAATCTTTGCTGTATTGCAGGTAAGCATTCAAAGAGAGGTTGTACTTGTCTTTCTGTTCCCAGCCATAGCTGCCATAATAGTTGTTGGTCGAAGAATAGGGAGAGACGTCCGTATATTGCTTACCCGTAGAGAGGTCCATGCCACCGTTCACGTGTGCGTGCAAGTCCGGCAAGAAATGAAACTTATAATCCAGTTCCAGATTACCGATTAAAGATTTGGAGATGGCACGGTCGTCCTTTTCTTCCAACAAGGCAACCGGATTACCCGGAGCATTGCCGTTGAAAGTACGTTTCCATGTGTCGTCATTCAAAGAAGAAGCATCCGTATTCCATTGGAAATATCCGTCGAAATAATATTGATGGTAAGGATCGTCGGAGCGAACGGACTGTGTAGGGTCAAAGCTGACCGCAGAACCTACCGCACCACCGTCAACGTAGCGGTTCTTGGCAATCATACCTTTCAGGTTGGCATTCACCTTCAGATGATCCTGAAAGAAAGAAGGGGCCAGGCTGACAGAAGCCGTATAACGTTCGAACTTGGATGTTTTCACAATACCGTTCTGGTTGGTATAACCGAACGATACACGGTAAGGCATATTCTTTAATCCACCGGAAATGGTGAGGTTATGGTCTGTACTTACGGCTGGGCGGAATATTTCTTTCTGCCAGTCGGTGTTGGCATTTCCTAATTTGCTATAAGCTTCGCTGTCTTCTCCCCAGATGTCTTTGATGAAAGAACGGAACTGGTCTCCGTCCATTACGTCGACGGTAGATTTCACAGTGCTGACAGATACATTGCCGTCATAAGAAATTGTAGGACGTGCGCCTGCCTGACCTTTCTTCGTTGTGATGATGATAACGCCATTGGAAGCACGCGAACCGTAGATGGCGGTAGCCGAAGCATCTTTCAATACGGTAAAGCTTTCAATATCATTCGGATTGACCATAGACAGAGGATTGGCCAAACCTTTCACCCCCTTATTATCCATTGCCAGACCGTCGATTACAATCAGCGGGTCGTTTTCCGCAGTCAGTGAGGAACCGCCACGAATACGAATCGTTGCGCCCTCGCCCGGAGCTCCGCCTTTGCTGACAACGCTTACACCGGCAATCTTTCCGGTCATCATGTCCTGTGCATTGGTAATCAAACCTTTGTTTAGTTTGTCCGGCTTGATGGCCGTAACCGAACCGGTCATATCGTTCTTTTTCACCGAGCCGTAGCCGATAACGACTACTGCGTCCAGTACTTGAGAATCATCTTCCAATGTAACCATTACAGTAGAAGCCGCTTTCACTTCTGCTGATTTATAGCCGACGAATGAAACGGAAAGAATTGCATCTTTCGGTACATTCAACATAAAGTTACCATCGAAATCAGTTATTGTTCCATGGGTTGTACCTTTCACCAGTACGTTAGCACCGATGACAGGCTCACCCGTTGTGTCTTTCACATGCCCCTTGACAGCTATTTGCTGAGCAAATGCTCCAATGGAAAGGAAGAGTCCCACCAATAATGTGAGCAGGGCTTTTAGTCTTAAGCTCTTTTTCATGTCTCTAATTTAAAGTTATTTTATCAAAATCAAATATATCTCTCTAAAAAATACCTACTGAAAACTATATTCTCTTCAATCTTATTCCCTAAAATTTCTTTAGTCCTTTTACTTCCGCTTTATCCTTTACTTCCTTGATACTGATGGCATAACCGCCACCGTTGGCAGCGCGCAAGTTCAGTTTGCTTTTGTTTGTCAGGATACCTTTTTTGATGGTATAAGCTTGCGGATTTTCTTTCCAGTCGGCATCTTTAGCATCCGCATAAACAGTGGCAATGTATTGTTTTCCCGGTGTGAGGAAGTCGAATACCAGTTTGGAAGTATGACCGTTCTCACCGGCTGTACAACCTACATACCAGTCGCCTGTACCTTTTGCTTTACGGGCGATAGTGATATATTCTCCCGGTTCTGCTTCCAGATAGTTTGTTTCGTCCCAGTCGATTGCCACGTCTTTGATAAATTGGAAAGCATCCATGAAACGTTCGTAGTTTTCAGGAATATCGGCTGCCATTTGCAGCGGGCTGTACATGGTCACGTACAAGGCTAACTGGCGGGCGATGGTAGAACGTACCTGTGAATTGTTTGCAGGATTCATCTTGTTGCAATGAGTTTCGAAGATACCCGGAGTGTAATCCATCGGGCCACCGATCAGACGGGTGAAAGGAAGTATAGTCGTGTGATATACTTTATTTCCACCGAATGATTCGTATTCGGTTCCGCGTGCGGATTCGTTACCGATTAAGTTAGGATACGTGCGGCAGATACCTGTCGGGCGGGTTGCTTCGTGAGCATTTACCATGATTTTGTAGTCGGCTGCTTTCGTCACTGCATACAGATAGTGGTTGTTCATCCATTGTCCGTAGTGGTGTTCGCCGCGAGGAATGATATTGCCTACATAACCGCTCTTTACAGAATTGTAACCGTTGTCTACCATAAACTGGTAAGCCTTGTCCATGTGGCGTTCGTAGTTGCGGACAGATGCGGAAGTTTCGTGGTGCATCATCATTTTGATACCTTTGCTCGCTGCATAGCGATGTACTTCTTTTACATCGAAATCCGGATACGGAGTGACGAAGTCGAATACATAATCTTTGCTGTTGCCGAACCAGTCTTCCCAGCCTTCGTTCCAGCCTTCTACCAATACGGCATCGAATCCGTTGGCTGCTGCGAAGTCAATATAACGTTTTACATTGGCAGTGTTGGCAGAATGTTTGCCGTTAGGCTTTGTTTTAGAGTAATCCGTTTCGCCCAGTTTTACGCTGGTCAGTTCGTCGGTATAAGCCCATGAGCCTTTTCCGGTAATCATATCCCACCATACGCCGATATATTTCACCGGTTTCACCCATGAAGCGGCATCTGCGATTTTGCAAGGCTCGTTCAGGTTCAGAGTGATGCGGGATGCAAGAATGTTGCGGGCATCGTCGCTGACGATAACAGTACGCCACGGAGTATTGCAGGGAGTTTGCAGATAACCTTTGTCTCCTTTAGCGTCCGGAGTCAGCCAGGATTCGAATACCATATTCTTGTCGTCCAGGTTCAGATGCATGCAAGAGTAATCGATAAGAGCGGCTTCGTGAAGATTGATATATAAACCGTCATCCGTTTTCATCATTAACGCAGTCTGTACGCCTGTCTGTGAGAAAGGAGTCTGGGAAGAGTTCGGAGTAATGGCTTCTTTCATCAAACCTCTGATTTCGGACAGGCGGGAGATGGTATAGTCGTATTCCTGAGTATCATAGTCGCCCGGTATCCAGTAAGCGGTGTGGTCGCCTGCCATTGCAAACTGGGAATGTTCTTCTTTGATGACGAAGTAGTTTAGGGATTTCTGTTGCGGGAATTCGTAGCGGAATCCTAAACCGGCATTGAACAAACGGAAACGGATAAGGATAGAACGGTCGTTCATGGGTTGATACAGCGTAGCTGCCAGCTCGTTATAATGATTGCGGATTTCTTTTTCTTCTCCCCATACCGGTTGCCAGGTTTCGTCGAATGTGGAAGTCTTTACGTCTTTCACTTCAAAACCGCTATAAAGATTAGTCTTTGAATCAAGTTTGGTCAAGTCCCTGCGGTCTACCCAGTCGAAATCGGTACGGGTATTATCTTCTTTCTTTAATTCCAGTCCCAAGGTACTGGGTTTGATTACCGTTTTGCCTTTATAAATCAAGTCGTACGTTGGAGCGCCTTCCTTGTTAAGCTGGAAGGTCATTACCAGATTTCCATCCGGTGAAGTCAGTTTCTGTTGTGCGTTCGCTATAAACGAGATACAGAGAAATGCGATGAGCAAAAGATTCTTTTTCATTTTATTTTATGGTATTAAATTGTGAGCTAACTGATAATTTTATTCCTTTTGTTTCGGATATTGCAAATGTAGCGACCGTCTGAACTGAGTCTGTCAATTAGAATAAAAATACAAGTTAGTATAAACTTTATTGTTTTGATTTATAGCTAAATAGCTGCGTGCGTGCTTCGGATAAATATAAGTCGCAGTGAACTTCTTTAGAAAGATAAAAGATATATTCCGCGGCTTGGAAGTGTTAAATCCTTTCCTAATTCTACTTTTTTATCCTCTAATACATTGTATGCGGAAGTTTCAGGCAGTATTTCCCGGTAAGTATTCAAGTTGATTGTCTGTTCCCGGTCTGTTCCATTCAGGAAAACAACAACCGATTTGTCACCTTGTTTTCTTTCATACGCATAGATGCCTCTACTCGGTGCGAAGTGTTTCAGTTTTCCCTTGGCTATGACTTCATTTCCTTTTCTCCATTGGAGCAGTTTTTGCAGATAAGAGAATGCTTCATTTTGTAGCGGGGTACGGTTTGCCGCATCGAAGTAATTATAAGCATCATCTTGCCAGCCGCCCGGAAAGTCACAGCGCAGTACTCCGTCACCGTTGGCTTTATCGGCTGCCATCAGGATTTCGGTTCCATAATATATCTGCGGAATCCCACGTGTTGTCAATAGGAATACTAACGCTTGTTTGTATCGGTTCAGGTTTTTAGTATCCGCTTCCGAACGATAGAAACGGGAAGTGTCGTGATTATCCAGGAAAGTCAGCAGATTCATCGGGTCGGCAAAGACGATGTCTTGCGACAGGTATTCGTAAAGCCGGCACAGACCGCCGTTCCAGTCGGTTGTTTCTTCATCGAAAGCTTTGTTCATATGTTCCATCAAAGGGAAGTCCATGACAGTGGGCAGATAAGTGTTTTTAGGATAGGTCAGTTTGCTGTCTTTTTGCCAATAGGAGATAAGTACATTGCTGCCTAACCAGGTTTCGCCTACAATATTGAATTTGGGATACTCTTCGTTCACAGCCTTGCACCAATGAGCCATCATGTCAAAGTCTGCATAAGGGTGCGTATCCTGGCGGATTCCGTTAATACCGGCATACTCTATCCACCAGATACTACTCTGAATCAGATAAGTAGCTACATGGCGGTTCCGTTGGTTGAAATCCGGCATAACCTGGCTGAACCAACCGTCAACGGCTATTTTCTTTTCGTAATCGGAAGCATACGGATCCAGTTGGGTGGCAGTCTTAAAACTTGTCTGCACATAATTACCTTTGAAGTTGAACCAATCCTTGGAAGGCATATCCTTATATAGATAGTTTTCACTTCCACAGTGGTTGAAAATCATATCCATCACTACTTTCATTCCTTTGGCATGTGCCTGGTCTACAAGATTCCGGAATTCTTCATTATTCCCGAAGCGGCGGTCTGACTGATAATAATCAGTGATAGCATAGCCGTGGTAAGAACCTTCCTTCATGTCATTCTCTTGAATCGGGTTCAGCCATATGCTCGTCACGCCTAAGTCCGCAATATAGTCCAGATGCTTTTCTATCCCTTTAAAGTCACCGCCATGGCGGGCGAAGGAGTCGTTACGGTCTACCCTGGCTTCCAACATTCCGGAAATTATGTCATTGGAAGAATCACCGTTTGCGAAACGATCCGGCATAATGAGATAAAGCACATCGCTGGAGTTGAACCCTTCTATCTGAGAAGAACCCGGCTTTCTTTCTTTGAGTTCGTAAGGAATTACGGTCTGCTTCTTTCCTTGTTTCAGAGTAATGTTGAATGTCTGCGGGGCTGCTTCCGAGATATTCAGATAGACAATCAGATAGTTTGGGTTTTCTTGCCTGACAACCTCTTGCAAGGTGATGTCTTCGGAAGAGATACTGACTTCTGCAGACGCTATATGTTCTCCATATAGCAAAACCTGCAATTCCGGATTTTTCATGCCTGCCCACCAAAAAGCAGGAGCTACTTTTTTTATGACAGTTGCGGCATATACCGGGTTGCAACCAAATAGCAGTACAAGTAAGATTACAAATAGAAAATTCTTTTTCATGGTAACATAGATTTTAAATGTTTGCTCGGCGAACCGATGCTGCAAATGTAGGGGGATAGGGGGCAGCATTTCGGGACTAGAATATAAATATAAATACTTGTAATGCTTATTCTGTTGAAAATGAATGTGTTGGTTATAGGGATACTATGCGAAAATACAAATAGGAATTAAAATAATTTTGACTGTATATTTCATAATCATTACTATATTCATTATATTTGTGACATCTTTAAAAAGTAACCTATGAGAAATGTAGCCTATATCTTAGCTTTTCTTTTAGTTTGTCCAACTTCACTGTTTGCAACACAGACGGATGATAATGCGGCAGTCCTTAAAAGACTGGATGATATTATAAATAAGAAAGAAACTTTTCAGGTTCAGAAAGAGAAGACTATTGATGCGCTGAAAGTGCAGCTCGCTCATTCGGTTGCTCCTGCTGACAAATATCACTTGTATGGTTCTTTATTCGATGCCTATCTTCATTATCAGGCAGATTCTGCACTCCATTATATAAATAGGAGGCAGCAGATTCTCCCCCAACTGGACCGCCCGGAGCTGGCAAATGAGATAATTATTGATCGTGCGACCGCATTGGGAGTGATGGGAATGTATATTGAAGCCATGGAAGAACTGAAGAAAATAAATCCGGTGAAGCTGGACAAACAAACATTACTATCTTATTATCAGACCTATCGTGCTTGCTATGGTTGGCTTGCGGACTATACCACCAATCAGGAAGAAAAGAAGAAATATCTGGAAAAGACAGATTTATACCGGGACTCTATCATTGGTATAATGCCTCCCGAAATAAACCGTACGATTGTATTGGCAGAAAAATGCATAGTCACAGGCAAAGCTGATACGGCTTTGGTGATGCTTAGTGATGCACTGAAAGATGCAGTTGACGAACGTCAGAAAGTCTATATCTACTATACGTTGTCCGAAGCGTACGGCATGAAGAGCGATACGGAAAAGGAAGTTTATTATCTGATATTGACGGCTATTGCCGATTTGGAATCTTCGGTCAGGGAGTATGCCTCGTTGCAGAAACTGGCACACCTGATGTATGAATTGGGCGATATAGACCGCGCTTACAAATATTTGAGCTGTTCGATGGAGGATGCAGTAGCCTGTAATGCTCGTTTGCGGTTTATCGAAGTGACGGAATTCTTTCCTATTATAGACAAAGCTTATAAACTGAAGGAAGAAAAAGAACGTGCGGTTTCTCAGGCAATGCTTATCAGTGTCAGTATGCTGTCTTTCTTTCTTCTCATTGCCGTTTTCTATTTGTATCGTTGGATGAAGAAACTGTCTGCCATGCGGCGTGATTTGAGTTTGGCGAACAAACAAATGCAGGTCGTGAACAAAGAGCTGGAACAAACGGGGAAAATTAAAGAAGTATATATTGCCCGCTATCTGGACAGATGCGTCAACTATCTGGATAAACTGGAAACTTATCGCCGTTCATTGGCTAAATTGGCTATGGCATCCCGCATCGAAGACCTGTTCAAAGCCATAAAGTCCGAGCAGTTCATCCGTGACGAACGGAATGAATTTTATAATGAGTTCGACAAGTCCTTCCTGAAACTTTTCCCGAATTTCATTACTGCTTTTAATGATTTGCTGGTAGAAGAGGGACGTATATATCCGAAATCCGACGAACTTCTGACCACGGAACTCCGGATTTTCGCATTGATTCGTCTGGGAGTGGTGGACAGTAACAAGATTGCTCATTTCTTAGGATATTCCCTGGCTACCATATATAATTATCGTAGCCGGATGCGTAATAAGGCGGTCGGCGATAAAGACCGGTTTGAGCAGGATGTGATGAATCTATAATATAGTAGTTCTGATAGTTATAATATGATTGGTTTTGTAATATAAATGATAAATATTCGCTGTATTCGAAATAAATATCCGCTATAACTGCTTGAATGCCCTCTGTATTTCTCCATTTTTTTCTATCTTTGTAGACGACTAATCTAATAATAAATTTACTAAGAAATGAAAAAGTTAATCTACACGCTGTTCTTTGTCCTTATCTCCGTGGTAGCAAACGGGCAGGCAAAGTACGTATTTTATTTCATCGGCGATGGAATGGGAGTGAATCAGGTAAATGGTACGGAGATGTATCAGGCTGAACTTCAAAACGGACGCATTGGCGTCGAACCTTTGTTATTCACGCAATTTCCGGTAGCCACCATGGCAACCACTTTCTCTGCAACAAATTCTGTGACCGATTCTGCTGCTGCGGGTACTGCACTGGCAACGGGACAGAAAACGTATAATCATGCAATTTCTGTAGGAGAAGATAAGAACGCGATTCAGACAGTAGCCGAAAAAGCTAAGAAAGCCGGCAAAAAAGTAGGTGTCACTACCTCAGTCAGTGTAGACCATGCTACTCCTGCTGCATTCTATGCACACCAACCGGATCGTAATATGTATTACGAAATTGCCCTTGATTTGCCGAAAGCAAATTTTGACTTCTATGCAGGCGGCGGTTTCTTGAAGCCGAATACTTCTTTTGACAAGAAGGAAGCTCCGAGTGTTTTCCCTGTTTTTGAAGAAGCAGGATACACAGTGGCACGTGGTTACAATGACTATAAAGCCAAAGCCGGTAAAGCAGACAAAATGATTCTTATCCAGAAAGAAGGTGCCAATCCGTCCTGTCTGCCTTATGCTATTGACCGTAAAGAGGGGGATTTGACATTAGCGCAGATTACTGAAAGTGCTATTGACTTCCTTACTAAGGGTAATAATAAAGGTTTCTTCCTGATGGTAGAAGGGGGAAAAATAGACTGGGCTTGTCATTCTAACGACGCTGCTACTGTGTTCAATGAAGTGAAAGATATGGATGATGCTATTAAAGTAGCTTACGAATTTTACAAGAAGCATCCGAAAGAAACTCTGATTGTAGTCACTGCAGACCATGAAACGGGTGGTATCGTACTTGGTACAGGAAAGTATGCGCTGAACCTGAAAGCACTGCAATATCAGAAACACTCTGCCGACGGACTTTCGCAGCGTATCAGCGAATTGAGAAAATCAAAGAGCAATAAAGTAACTTGGGAAGATATGAAAACATTCCTCGGCGAAGAAATGGGTTTCTGGAAACAATTCCCTATCTCTTGGGAGCAGGAAAAGAAGTTGCGTGATGAGTTTGAAAAATCATTCGTGAAAAATAAGGTGGTATTTGCCGAAAGTATGTACTCAAAGAGCGAGCCGATGGCTGCGCGTGCTAAAGAGGTGATGGATGAAATATCTATGGTCGGCTGGGTAAGTGGCGGACACTCTGCAGGTTTTGTTCCTGTATTCGCTATCGGAGTCGGTTCACATCTGTTCGGTGAAAAGATAGACAATACTGAAATACCGAGAAGAATTGCCAAGGCGGCGGGATATAAATGAGAAAAGTGATTAACGGGTTAGTGATTAACGATTAACAGGCTGAGCGCTATTATTCATGCTCCTCCCTAATCGTTAATCACTAATCCGTTAATCGCTAAATTATGCTTTCACACGTCCTACATAAGAACCGTCGCGAGTATCGATTTCGATTGTTTCACCTTCGCTGATGAACAAGGGAACACGAACTGTTGCGCCTGATTCTACAGTAGCAGGTTTCAATGTGTTGGTAGCTGTATCACCTTTCATTCCCGGTTCTGTATAAGTAACTTTCATCTGGACTTTGATCGGCATATCTGCGTAAAGAACAGTTTCGGTAGAAGCATCTGAAACTACATCCAATACTGCGCCTTCGAGCAGGAAGTCAACACCGTTGATTAAGTCGTGAGCGATAGGGTGCTGGTCGAAAGTTTCCTGATTCATGAAGATATAATCTTCTCCTTCTTTATATAAGAACTGGTAAGGACGACGTTCTACACGTACATCTTCCAACTTTTCACCGATGTTGAAACGGCGTT
>NZ_CABUHK010000108.1 GCF_902491285.1 uncultured Bacteroides sp.
AGTCTAGGTGTGGGCAACTTGTGTGTATTTGTAGTGTGGGTGTTTGGCGATACCTTGGAACAGATATGCTGATAGTTCCCACACCTTTTTTGTATGTAATAGCCAACTATAGGGAACAGGTTGGCAGAATTAAATTTATATCAATTATGAAAACATTGAGATTAATTGGAACGACCTTGCTAATGGTTGTGTTGTGTTTGAACTTTACCGCTTGTGGCGATGATGACGATGATGACCCGTCTAATCCATTGGTTGGAGTATGGCAGAACGATGATGAAGGCGAACATTTAAGATGGACCTTCCGAAATGACGGAAGCGGAGAAGAGCATTTATTTTATGACGATGATAGTGAATCATACACATATCAGTTTACTTACACTTATGATAGTAAATCCAGTACATTAATAATAAACTATGACGATGATGATACTGACAAATACACTATCAACATTAATGGCAATACTATGACTGCCAAGAATGAGTATGGTACTGAAACCACTTTCAAGAAGAAGTAATAATTAAATAAAGGCAGCATTTGAAGTAACATTCACTTGCTGCCTCATTAATTACCTCCTTCTCTTCTTAACTAATTTATGCTTATCCTTCTTAGCTGAATTTGAGAATAGTTGTTCTAGCATCTCCCTTGTTACAGGTCTGTATATAATATCTGTATATGTAGTTTCTCTAATCTCTTGTGGTAAATAAGAAATCACGGTGCTCTTTTTGGGTGTTACTTGCATATTTTTGTAGAAATAAATAGATTGGTAATTGATTTATCTATAGCAAAGGTACTGATAAGAATCTGTCCAATCTAATGTAAAAGATACATTCTGGATTATTGAGGTATGTGTTTGTATTGGAAGAAAATGTCAAGGTGGTAGATAGCGGCAAAATGGAATTAATTGCTTCTAATGGATAATGATGTACATAAACAAAAGGAAGTCCCGAAGCTAAGAATTATGCAGAGAACTTTGCCGAGTATTATGAAGATATACTAAGCAAATAAATGATTAAAAATTAAAAGCCAGTTATCGAGATGATAGCTGGCTTTTTATCTAAATATGAATTGTCACATCTAAATGCAGATTAAAATTCTAATCTCAAAATTATGCCTTATACATAATTAATCCTATCTTTGTGTCGTTCAAACAAGGCTAGATAAGTACAAATTTGAGGAACTAACTTTGTAAGTTACTGACAAACAGAACCCAATCTAAACATACAGTTTTTATTCAAAACAGCATACCTGCACGCCTATTTTTTTCGCTTTTTTTAATTAGCCATTTCCGAGATGAACTTGATACGTACCAGACGAACCTCTTCTTCCGTGAAGTCGTCGCCCAATTCATCAAGCGCATCATCAATCTTATCGGTCGTAGATTCCTTGAAATAATCGTAGATATCCAGCATATGGTCTTCGTCCATGATTTCTTCCAGGAAATAGTCGATATTCAGTTTGGTTCCCGAATACACAATCGCTTCCACTTCGTCCAGCAATTCACCGAACTCGATACCTTTGGAAAGAGCGATGTCGTCCAACGCCACCTTGCGGTCAATAGCCTGAATAATAGCCACTTTCATCTTCGACTTATTGGCAACGGTACGTACGCGCAAGTCTTCAGGACGCTCTATTTCATTCTCTTCGCAGTGACGCTTAATCAGCTTACAGAACTCTTCACCGTAGCGTTTTGCCTTTCCGGCACCTACACCGGGGATATTTTGCAGTTCATCCAGAGTCACCGGATAGATAGTAGCCATCGCTTCCAAAGACGGATCTTGGAAAATCACATAAGGCGGAACTTCCAGTTTCTTCGATAGCTTCTTCCGCAGGTCCTTCAACATTGAATAGAGAGCCGGGTCTACCGCACAAGAGCCACCGCCGCGTGCCGGTGCTTCTTCCTCCACCTCTTCAAAGTCATTGTCCTCGGTAATCTTGAATGATTTAGGCTTCTTCAGGAACTTGTGTCCTTCTTCCGTCACCTTCAGCAGTCCGTAGTGTTCAACATCCTTGCTCAAGTAACCCGCTATAAGAGCCTGGCGAATCACTGCATTCCACGTTTTGTCTTCTTCGCCCATACCGGAACCGAATACTTCGAGATCTTCATGCAAATGCGCCTGTACTTCCGAAGTTTCTTTACCTTGTAGTATGTCTATTATATAATCTGCTTTAAAATTTTCTTTCACCGCGATAATCGCTTCAATCACGGTACACAATAATTCTTGAGCCTCCACTTGTTTCTTAGGGTTTAAACAGTTGTCACAATTTCCACAATTCTCTTCCGTGTATTCTTCACCGAAATAATGTAGCAATGTCTTGCGTCGGCATACGGAAGATTCGGCATAAGCAGCGGTTTCCAACAGAAGCTGCTTGCCAATTTCCTGCTCTGCCACAGGTTTTCCTTGCATGAACTTTTCCAGTTTCTGCAAGTCTTTGTTTGTATAAAAGGTTATGCACTGACCTTCACCGCCATCTCTGCCGGCACGTCCTGTCTCCTGGTAATATCCTTCCAGACTCTTCGGAATATCGTAATGAATCACAAAACGCACATCGGGCTTGTCTATCCCCATACCGAAAGCGATAGTAGCCACTATGACATCCACCTTTTCCATCAGGAAGTCATCCTGATTCTTGGTTCTCGTCAACGAGTCCATTCCCGCATGATACGGACGCGCATTGATTCCGTTTGCCTGAAGGATTTCGGCAAGTTCTTCCACTCTTTTCCGGCTCAGGCAATAGATGATACCTGACTTTTCCGGATTGTTCTTGATGAACTTAATTATATCCCGGTCGATATTGCCGGTCTTCGCGCGTACCTCATAATATAGGTTCGGGCGGTTGAACGAGGATTTGAAGACTTGAGCGTCTACCATTCCCAGATTCTTCTGGATATCATGCTGCACCTTCGGCGTTGCCGTTGCAGTAAGCGCAATCAACGGAGCTTTTCCTATTTCATTGATAATAGGGCGGATCCGCCGGTATTCGGGCCGGAAATCATGTCCCCACTCGGAAATACAGTGAGCTTCATCTACCGCATAGAACGAAATCTTCACTGAACGCAAAAATTCTACGTTTTCTTCCTTTGTCAACGACTCAGGCGCCACATATAGCAATTTTGTCTTTCCGGCAAGGATGTCCGACTTCACTTGGTCTATCGCACCCTTATTCAATGAAGAGTTGATAAAATGGGCAATACCATCTTCTTCACTGAAATTACGCATGGCATCCACCTGGTTCTTCATCAACGCAATAAGCGGTGAAATAACAATAGCCGTACCTTCCATCAAGAGTGAAGGTAGCTGATAGCATAAAGATTTCCCGCCGCCGGTAGGCATCAGCACAAAGGTATCCTTACCACTGAGCAAATTCTGGATGATTGTCTCCTGGTTCCCCTTGAACTTATTAAATCCGAAATACTTTTTCAGTTCATCTGTTAAATTAATCTTCCCTGCCATCTTAACTTAGGTTGTTTTATTCAGTTCATGGTTTAACTTTAAGTAAGCTCTCTTTTTCAAGAGAGCCAAACAAAGTTATAAACAACTTCGTAATTACCAAGCAAAATGTGACTAATATTTTCAAGAAAATACAGAAACAATCATTTTCAGTCGCCTTATACCTTGATTTTAAGCGGTTTGCAGTCGTGCCATATTCGCTTTTTCCAGTTGATGTTTCGCATAATCCAGCGTCACCTCATACTCTTTTTTGCTCTCTGAAGGGATTTCAAACATGACATCCATCATGATTGTCTCCACAATAGAGCGCAAACCACGGGCACCGAGCTTGTATTCCACAGCCTTGTCGACGATATATTCGAAGACAGACTCTTCAAATGTCAGCTTGATGTCGTCCATCTCAAACAGTTTGACATACTGCTTGATAATAGAGTTCTTCGGTTCGGTAAGGATAGCACGAAGTGCATCACGATCCAGCGGATTGAGGTAAGTCAGCACCGGAAGACGCCCGATAATTTCGGGAATCAGCCCGAATGACTTCAAATCCTGAGGAGCGATATACTGCATCATGTTATTCCTGTCTACCGCTGCAGTTTTCTGCGAAGCCGTATAACCAACGACGTGCGTATTCAACCGTTGCGCGATTTTCTTCTCGATGCCGTCGAAAGCACCGCCACAGATAAAGAGGATATTCTTGGTATTCACCGGAATCATCTTCTGGTCGGGATGTTTACGCCCACCCTGAGGGGGAACGTTCACCACGGAACCTTCGAGTAATTTCAGCAATCCCTGTTGCACGCCTTCACCGCTCACGTCGCGAGTGATGGAAGGGTTGTCACCTTTACGGGCAATCTTGTCGATTTCATCGATAAACACAATACCCTGTTCCGCTTCCGGCACATTATAATCCGCCACCTGGAGCAGGCGGGTAAGAATACTTTCAATATCTTCGCCCACATAACCGGCCTCCGTCAATACCGTAGCGTCCACAATCGTAAACGGCACGTGCAGCAACTTGGCAATGGTACGTGCCAGCAACGTCTTTCCGGTTCCGGTACTACCCACCATAATGATATTAGATTTTTCAATCTCCACATCATCGCCACTGTCCTTTTGCAACAGGCGTTTATAATGGTTATAAACCGACACGGAAAGGAAACGTTTCGCATCGTCCTGTCCGATTACATACTGGTCGAGGAATTTCTTGATTTCGACCGGCTTGGGTAGTTCTTTTAAATTGAGTTTGGTAGCTCCGGCGCTTTTCTTGCTTTCACCCAACGCTTCCTGAGTAATCTCATAAGCCTGAGTGGCGCAACTGTCGCAGATGTAGCCGTGCATTCCCGTAATAAGGAATCCGACTTCATCCTCCGGCCGGCCGCAGAAGCTACACTTTTTCTTTGTCCTTGAATCAGCCATTTTTATTTTTTAATCAATACCTCATCAATCATACCGTACTCTTTTGCTTCCTGAGCTGTCATCCAGTAGTCGCGGTCTGAATCCGCCCATACTTTATCGAAGTCGGTATGCGAGTGGTCGGCAATAATCGTATAAAGTTCTTTCTTCAATTTCTGAATCTCACGGGCTGTGATTTCAATGTCCGAAGCCTGCCCCTGCGCACCGCCCATCGGCTGGTGAATCATCACGCGCGAGTGGGGCAACGCAGAACGTTTGCCTTCGGCACCAGCCACCAGCAATACAGCCGCCATCGAAGCCGCCATACCTGTACAGATGGTAGCGACATCGCTAGAGATAAACTGCATAGTGTCGTAAATGCCCAGTCCAGCATATACACTTCCGCCCGGAGAGTTGATATAGATAGAAATGTCCTTACCCGGATCAACGGAATCCAGATACAACAACTGCGCCTGAAGCGTATTTGCCGTATAGTCATCCACTTGTGTGCCGAGGAAAATGATGCGGTCCATCATCAAGCGTGAGAAAACGTCGAGTTGAGTTACGTTCAACTGCCTTTCTTCCAGAATATAGGGATTCAAATACCCGGCTTGTGATTTAATCACATCATCCAATACCATGCCATTCATTCCTAAATGCTTGGTTGCGTATTTTCTAAAATCATCCATGTTATTGTTCCTTTCTTATTAATTAAAAATAAACGTAAGTACAAAGAAACGAAAAAGAATACAGAGACACAAAAAAACACAGAGTTATAATTTTATAAAAACTCTGTGTTTCTGTGACTTTATATTCTATTCAACCGAACGATTATTCAAACATCTTATTGAAATCTTCGATAGAAACGTTCTTGTTTTCCAAAGTTACCTGTGCTTTCAGTGCAGCAGCCAACTTCACTTCTACAACGCGGCTTACCAGGTTGTTGATAGTCTCTTTCTTCTTCAACATCTCCTGTGCATAGTTGTCGAGCACATCTTCAGGAACAGACAACATACCGTATTGAGCAAACTGAGCCTTCGTTGTGTCTTTAGCCATCTTCAGAACATCTTCCTGGTCTACCTTGATTTCATTCGCTTCTACCAACTGTTCCTTAATCAGGTGCCAAGTCAGTTCTTCAATGCTCTTGTCATAGTTTTCAGCAACATATTCTTCGCCTTTTTCCTCGTTGTTCAGCAGCATGATACGTTTCAGCAGTGTGTCAGAAAATTCCAGCTTGCCTACTTTCTCCATTATCATCTTACGAACGTCAATCAGGAATTTATAATCGCTGTCAGCAACGAATCTTGCTGCGATTTCTTCTTTAATCTTAGCGCGGAATTCTTCTTCAGTCTTCACAACGCCTTCGCCGAATGCCTGGTCGAACACTTCCTGAGTCAGTTCACCCGGAACAAAACGAGTGATTTCCTCTACCTGGAAGCTGAAGTTTGACTGAACGTCCTTGGCGATTTCCTTGTCGATTTTCAACAAAGAGCCCAATTCCGCAGCGTTTCCGTCATAAGCAACATTCGGGTTGAACACCAATACATCGTTCACCTTCGCATTAGCGAAAATAGCTTTCTGTTCGTCGTTCTTCATATAAGAAGGCATCATTACCGCACCTTCTACCTGAATACCGCCTTCTTTCGTGTTACCATCTTCGTCCAACTGAGCCAACAGACCTTTCACCATGTCGTTGTCTTCGTAAGCATCCACCTTGTCGTACTTGCCGGTACGTTGAGTGTACATCTTCACCTGGTTGTCGATCATTTCCTCAGATACTTCGATCGTATAATAATCTACTTTATCCTGAGCGCTTACTTCTGCCTTGAATTCTGGTGCCAAAGCGATGTCGAACACGAAATCGAACTCATCCATTGTATCGAAATCGATATTCTGCTGCTTTTCTTCGTTAGGCAACGGTTCGCCCAACATATTCACCTTATTTTCCTTAATATAATTGTAAACAGCTTCTTGCAGTGTCTTATTCACTACTTCTGCAATTACAGACTTACCATACATTTTTTTAATAAGACTCACCGGAACCATACCTTTGCGGAATCCCGGGATTTGTGCCTTCTGACGGAGTGATTTCAACTCTTTGTCTACTTTCTCCTGATAGTCGGCTTTCTCAAGCTTCACAGTAAGCTCAGCGCTTACTTTGTCAATGTTTTGTAATGAAACGTTCATTCTGACAATTATTTATTTGATTTATACTTTGTTCTATACTCAAAGAGGGTGCAAAATTAGTGCTAATCTTTCAAATTTCAAAAGACATTGCAGATTTATTTCAGTAATGTAACATATAAACAAATGAAAAATCCTTGTGAAAGAACACGCTGTACAGTTCTCCGTTTTACTTTTTTTTGTCTTTCTGCAAATAAAATCTCTAAAAAGATGGTCAATCCAAAAATTATTCTTTTCTTTGCTGCGGATTGATGGACCATTAGTTTCTCGATTTGATTACAAGGTTTTTACTTCCGTTACCAAAACGCATTTGTAAACTCTCTGTCGTTTTAATCTTTTTATTAGTAACCATCTATCCAGAGAGTTTTATTCATTTATTTATTTTTTATCATTTTCATTATGAACATTTATGTTGGAAACCTTAACTACCGTGTTAAGGAAGGAGATCTGCAACAAGTGATGGAAGATTACGGAGCAGTATCATCAGTTAAAGTTGTTATGGACCGTGAAACCGGTAAATCAAAAGGATTCGCTTTCATCGAAATGGAAGACGATGCTGCAGCAGCAAAAGCTATCGCAGAATTGAACGGAGCTGAGTACATGGGACGCACTATGGTAGTTAAAGAAGCTAGACCTAGAGCTTAATTGCCGACGCTACATAGCTAAGAAAAAAAGAAACTTCTGTCACCCGTTGACAGAAGTTTTTTTATGGCCTTATTTCTTTTTTATCGCCTTATTCCAGTCTCCCCCCCGGCTCAGCCTTCCATGTTCTGCATCTCAAGGTCTTTCACCTTGCGAAGCAAGTCCGAAGCAAAGATAAAGTTATTCAGGCGTTCGTTGGTAGAGGTGAATATATCGTCTTTCGTCCCTTCCCACTCTTTATGCCCCTCATAAATATAAATCACCTTTTCACCGATTCCCAACACAGAGTTCATATCATGCGTATTGATAATCGTAGTCATATTATATTCCTGGGTAATATCGTGAATCAGGTCGTCAATCACCAACGAAGTTTTCGGGTCCAGTCCCGAGTTCGGCTCGTCGCAGAACAAGTATTGCGGGTTCAGGGCAATGGCACGTGCGATAGCGACACGCTTCTGCATACCGCCACTGATTTCTCCGGGAAACTTATCCTTCGCTTCAGTCAGGTTGACACGGTCCAGACAGAACATCGCCCGCTTGGTACGCTCGCGCAAGGTGTCATTGCTGAACATATTCAAGGGAAACATCACATTATCCAGTACCGACAAAGAGTCGAACAGAGCGGCACTCTGGAAAATCATTCCCATCTCCTTGCGAAGCATCTTCTTCTCTTTCTTCCCCATCATCACGAGATTCCGGCCGTCATACAGCACTTCCCCCTTCTCGGGAGTAAGCAGCCCCACGATACATTTCATCAATACCGTCTTACCGGAACCGCTCTGACCGATAATCAGGTTTGTCTTTCCATTCTCAAAGTCCGCATTGATATCGTTCAATACCGTCTTATCATCGAACGATTTATATAGTCCTTTAACCTCAATCATTCCATCAAAAGTTTAGTTAATATCAAATCCGCAAACAGAATCAAGACACTGCTGGACACTACGGAATCCGTAGAAGCCTTTCCCACGGCAATCGAACCGCCTTCCACCGTGTATCCGAAGAAAGCGGACACACTTGCAATGATAAAGGCGAAGAAAAGAGACTTGATGATACCCGCCCAGATGAACCACTCATTAAACATATACTGCAAACCATATTCGAGGTCGACAGCGTTCATCACTCCGGCAAACCAGCAGGTACAAAAGGCCCCGATAATACCGGCAAAGATACTGAATGTCACCAATATGGGAATGACGGTCACCATAGCCGAAATCTTAGGCAGTATCAGGTAATTGGCGGAATTGACTCCCATAATTTCGAGCGCGTCAATCTGCTGCGTCACCCGCATTGTTCCCAATTCCGAAGCAATGTTCGATCCCACCTTACCCGCAAGAATCAGACACATAATGGAAGAAGAAAACTCCAGCAACATAATTTCGCGGGTCACGTATCCCACTGTCCATCGGGGCATCCACGGACTTTCGATATTCAACTTAATCTGAATGGTAATAACCGCGCCGATGAAAAACGAAATCAACAGCACGATTCCAATGGAGTTCACGCCTAGCTGCTCCAACTCGTTAAGGTATTGCCGGAAAAACATACGCATACGCTCGGGACGGGAGAAAGTCCGTCCCATCAGCATGAAATATCTCCCGACGGTTCTCAATGCTTTTATCATAACTCACACTATTTGTCTGCAAATGTACATTATTTCGGCTTATTTTTACTACATTTGCCGCAAAATAACTAGAATATGGAAGAAAGCAAGATGGTGCTCCGCACGGAAGACCTGGTGAAAAAGTACGGTAAACGAACCGTTGTAAGCCATGTTTCCATCAATGTGAAGCAAGGTGAGATTGTGGGTTTGCTGGGGCCGAACGGTGCCGGCAAGACGACTTCATTCTATATGACCGTAGGATTGATTACCCCGAATGAAGGACGTATCTTCCTCGACGACCTGGAGATTACCAAATATCCGGTTTACAAACGGGCGCAAACGGGAATCGGCTACCTTGCACAGGAAGCCTCTGTATTCCGCCAGATGAGTGTGGAAGACAATATTGCCGCCGTGCTCGAAATGACTAACAAGCCCAAAGAATATCAGAAGGAAAAACTCGAAAGCCTGATAGCGGAATTCCGCCTGCAAAAGGTACGCAAGAACAACGGTAACCAGTTGTCCGGTGGTGAACGCCGCCGTACGGAGATTGCACGCTGCCTTGCCATCGACCCGAAATTCATCATGCTCGACGAGCCTTTTGCCGGTGTCGACCCGATTGCCGTAGAGGATATCCAGCAAATCGTGTGGAAACTGAAAGACAAGAATATCGGTATCCTGATTACCGACCACAACGTACAGGAAACGCTTAGTATCACCGACCGTGCCTACCTGCTTTTCGAGGGAAAGATTCTTTTCCAGGGCACACCTGAAGAGTTGTCCGAGAATCAGATTGTACGCGAAAAGTACCTGAGCAACAGCTTTGTGTTGCGTCGTAAAGATTTCCAGTTAGAGAAATAAAAGAAATAAAAATCTCCAATAGAAAAACTCCCGGAAGCGTCATGTTTCCGGGAGTTTTTTTATTGGAGATATATCTTATTTCTGTCGGATGTAAATATTAACCGGCGTACCAGTCAAGTTCCACTTCTCACGCATCTTGTTTTCAAGGAAACGTTTGTAGGGCTCCTTCACATATTGCGGCAGGTTGGCGAAATAAACAAATGAAGGCACCTGTGTATTCGGCAACTGTGTGATATATTTAATCTTGATATATTTGCCTTTGTTTGAAGGGGGCGGATACGCCTCGATCAACGGAAGCATCTCTTCATTCAGACGGGCGGTAGGTATCTTTGTTGTCCGGTTCTCATATACGTTGCGCGCCTCTTCAAGCACTTTCAGAATACGTTGCTTCGTCAATGCGGAAGCAAAGATAATCGGGAAATCGACAAACGGAGCAAAACGGGAGCGGACAGCATCTTCGAAAGTCTTCTGCACTTTCACGGATTTATCTTCCACCAAATCCCATTTATTGATAACGACTACCAAGCCTTTCTGATTCTTCTGAATCAGAGAGAAGATATTCAAGTCCTGACTCTCAACCCCTCTCGTAGCGTCCAGCATCAGAATACAAACATCCGAACCTTCGATGGCACGAATCGAACGAATCACAGAATAGTATTCCAAGTCTTCATTTACCTTGTTCTTCTTACGGATACCGGCTGTATCCACCAGATAGAAGTCAAACCCGAATTTATTGTAACGGGTATAGATAGAATCGCGGGTTGTTCCGGCAATCTCGGTCACGATGTTACGGTCTTCACCGATAAAAGCATTCACGATAGAGGACTTTCCGGCATTCGGACGTCCCACTACGGCAAAACGAGGAATCTCGTCATCCAGAATCTCGGAAGCTTCTTTCTTGAATTTGCTGACAATCAAGTCCATCAAATCCCCCGTACCACTTCCCGTGATAGCAGAAATACAATAAGGGTCACCCAATCCCAGTTTATAAAATTCAGGGGCATTATACTGCAACTCATGGTTATCCGTCTTGTTGGCAACCATAATCACCGGACTTTTGGCACGACGCAAGATAGCCGCCACCTGCATATCCAAGTCAGTCACTCCGTTCATCACATCCACCACGAACAGAATCACATCCGCTTCATCTACAGCCAGCAACACCTGCTTACGGATCTCCTCTTCGAATATATCGTCAGAGTTCACCACCCATCCACCGGTATCCACCACGGAAAATTCACGGCCCAGCCACTCGGACTTGCCATATTGTCTGTCGCGGGTTGTGCCCGCCTCTTCATTCACAATAGCCCGACGAGATTTCGTCAGACGGTTAAATAAGGTAGACTTGCCCACATTAGGGCGTCCTACAATTGCAACTAAATTACTCATAGTTCAATACCTTGTTTTTTTCACGACTATCCCAGTCGCATGAATACTCTTAATCTAACTGATAACCGAAATTACGCAATTCCTTATCCGAACTGCGCCAATCCTTATCAACTTTCACATACGTTTCCAGGTAAATGGTCTTCCCGAAGAAACGTTCCAGTTCACGGCGGGCTTCGGTAGCAACCTTCTTCAGCGCCTTTCCCTGCTTACCGATAATGATTCCTTTCTGCGAATCACGTTCCACGTAGATTATTGCACGAATCTGAATCTTCTTCGGCCCTTCCTTAAACTCTTCCACAACCACTTCTACCGAATAGGGAATCTCCTTGTCATAGTACAGCAGAATCTTTTCCCGAATAATCTCATTCACAAAGAAACGAGCAGGCTTGTCCGTCCACTGGTCTTTCCCGAAATAAGGGGGAGATTCGGGCAGCAACTCCTTGATCCGCTTCATCACATAGTCCACGTTAAACTTGGATGCTGCGGAAATCGGAATAATCTCAGCCTGCGGAAGCAGTTCTTTCCATTCTTCCACCAACTTGACCAGCTTCTCCTGGTCGGTAAGGTCAATTTTATTAATGAGCAGAAGTACAGGCACGGTCATCTCACGCACCTTTGCCATAAACTCATTATTCTTATCCGGTGTCTCTACCACATCAGTCACATAAAGCAAAACATCCGCATCCGTCAGTGCCGAAGTAGAAAAGTTCAGCATAGACTCCTGTAGCTTGTAATTGGGTTTCAATACTCCCGGAGTATCAGAAAAAACAATCTGCATTTCATCCGTATTATAGATTCCCATAATGCGGTGACGAGTAGTCTGCGCCTTGAAGGTGGCAATCGAGATACGCTCACCTACCAAAGCATTCATTAATGTCGATTTTCCGACATTCGGATTTCCTACGATGTTTACAAAACCAGCTTTATGCATTTCACTTCATTTTATTGGTTGAGACAAAAAAACGCATCGAATCGAAATAGGATGCGTTTTTGAGTGTTATAGTTCAGTAACTAAGTTACTATTCCTTCTTTCCGTCATAACCCCACTTCACGTAAACCGCGCCCCAGGTAAATCCGGCACCGAATGCTGTGAAAATGATGTTATCGCCTTTCTTGAGTTTATCTTCATAATCCCAGATACACAAAGGAAGCGTACCGGCACTTGTGTTGCCGTAGTGTTCAATATTCACCAGCACTTTGTCCATCGGCACTTCCATGCGATGAGCCACTGCTTCGATAATACGAACATTTGCCTGATGCGGCACAATCCAGTCGATAGTCTCTTTCGTCAATCCATTCTTTTCTGCGATTGCCGCAGAAACATCCGACATACTGGAAACAGCATATTTGAATACTGTTCTTCCTTCCTGATGCAGATAATGCATCTTATTGTCTACTGTGAAATAAGACGGCGGACAAACCGAACCACCCGCTTTCATGTGAAGGAAAGGCAAACCTTTACCGTCCGTTCTCAGTATCGAATCCATAATACCATAATCTTCCGTGGTGGGTTCTACCATGAAGGCAGCAGCACCATCACCAAAGATAGGGCAGGTAGCACGATCTGTATAATTAACCATTGACGACATCTTATCAGCGCCAACAATGATAATTTTCTTATATCTTCCCGAACGGATAAAATTCGCAGCCGTCTCCATCAAATACAGGAAACCGCTACAAGCAGCCTGCAAATCAAAAGCAAAGGCATTCTTCAGTCCGAGTTTATCGCAAAGAATAGAAGCTGTAGAAGGGAAGTGATAGTCAGGAGTACTAGTAGCCACAATAACCAAATCAATGTCGTCAGGATTGGCACCAGTCTTTTTCATCAACTGCTTGGCAGCTTTACGCGCCATATACGAGCTACCTAATCCTTCCTCATTCAGAATATGTCTTTCCTTTACTCCAATACGAGTCATAATCCATTCATCGTTGGTATCCACCATCTTTGATATCTCGTCATTCGTCAAGATATAATCGGGAACATATCCGCCGACTCCTGTGATTACTGCATTTATTTTTTCCATCAAACCTATTTTAAATTAGCAATACTATAATACTTAAAGCAGCCGGAGAGCATCACCCTCAGGCTGTTTTTCAGTATAACTGTACTAATTATACAGCTGCTTCTTTCTCAATAGCGAGCTTACCTCTGTAATATCCGCAAGCACCACACACTGTGTGATATACATGCCATTCTCCGCAATTCGGACAAATAGCCAATGTAGGAGCTACTGCCTTATCATGAGTTCTTCTCTTCGCTTGTCTCGTACTTGATTGTCTTCTCTTAGGATGTGCCATTTTCTTAAAACTTTAATTATTATCTAATATTTTTTTTAATTCATTCCAGCGAGGATCAATTTGTTCCTCCACTTCCTCTTCAATTACGATATCGTCTCCTCCAGTGTCGAAAACTTCATCGCTATCCTCGTTCGCATTTGTCTTCAAATGCTTGCTCAATTTACTAGTCATAGCTTTATTGCACTTACCCGGAGCGTGTACATGCTTCATTGGGATGGAGAGTGCTATAAACTCATACATGAACCATGCAACGTTGATTTCTCCTTCTTCTTCGGGAATCACAATCAGGTTCTCACCTTCCTCTGCATATTCATGTCCAAACTTCACCATCAGTTTATCAGAAGAACTGATCGGTAGTTCCATATCATCCAGACAACGATCACATGGCACCCATACCATTCCATCGGTCTGAAAGCTCAATTCGAAAGCGCGAGAGGTTCTTTTCACGTTCAAAGTTACATTTACTTTTCCCTTTTGAACTTCAGGACCATCAATGTGAGCGAAATAAAGGTTATCCAATACAAACTCATACTTAGCAGAGTCTGTCTGCATTCCTTTCAGATCAATTTTGTATTTATCAAATTTTCCCAAAGCTTCTCTCTTTTTTAAATCGTTAGCTTACAATTCGGGCGACAAAGATACAAATAAATATCCTCATAACATACAAATTATCAGTAAATATTCACTTTTTTAATAGGTATTATAGGTTTACGACTGATAAAACAGCCGTATAAATGCCGAAGCTGTAAAAACAGAAAACCTCGCCCGTCAAATAGACAAGCGAGGCTTCTTCAAAAACGGCGGCTACCTACTCTCCCACTGTTACGCAGTACCATCGGCGTGACGAG
>NZ_CABUHK010000109.1 GCF_902491285.1 uncultured Bacteroides sp.
CAATCATTTGATATCATGAAAAAAGTATTATTGATTTCATTCGTAATCTTGTCTGCGGCTGCACAGATGACTTATGCGCAAAAGCAAGCAGTCATCAAGTTGATGGAGACAACGTTGATGCATGAAATGCGTGCTACTCCTTATCCGCTTGATAAGGCTGTGGTGAATGACCGTGCGGTTTCTTTCCAATGGCCGCTCCGTTCGGATATGAACTCGCAGGACAGTCCGTTGGACGGATTCGAACACAAAGTAAAGAAGGTGGATAAAACGAAAGTTACCTATCGCTTACGCTATTCTCAAGATGCCGGATTTAAGTCGGGCATCACCCAGGTGGATACCCGTTGGCCGTTTTACAATCCGGAGAAACCGCTTGCACCGGGTGTATGGTACTGGCAGTTCGGATATATGGAAGACGGACAAGTAGTGTGGGGAAGCACGCAACAGGTCACAGTGGAAGACCGTCCGGGAAAATTCTGTCCTCCCTCATTGAAAGCGTTGCTGGCAAAACTGCCTGCCGACCATCCGCGTGTATGGATAATGAAGGATGAATGGAAGGACTTTATGAACCGCAGTAAAGAGAAAGCGGAAAGACAATGGTATCTTGAACGTGCCGATAAGGTGCTTCAAACTCCGATGAAATCGGTGAAAGATATTAATACCTCTCAAGTGAAGAATCTGAAAAATGAAATGCAGATTAATTCGTACCTTACCCGTGAGAGCCGTCGCATTATTGATGCGGAAGAAGGAAATACCGAGGCGCTGATACGTGCATGGCTGTTGACGCAGGATACTAAATATGCCGACGAAGCCATTAAACGGGTGTTGATTATGGCAGGTTGGGACAAGGACAAGAATGTGAAAGGTGATTTCAACGCTTCCACTCTGTTGTCACTTTGCTCCATGGCTTATGATTCTTTCTATGACCGGCTAAGCGCGGCGCAAAAGAAAACTTTGTTTGATGAAATCAGAGTGAAAGGCGGCGAGATGTATGATAACTTCAATAACCGCATGGAGAATCACATTGCCGACAATCATGTATGGCAGATGACACTCCGTATCCTGACAATGGCGGCGTTCAGTGTATATGGTGATTTGCCCGAAGCAAATACATGGGTAGATTACTGTTATAATGTCTGGCTGGCACGTTTCCCCGGATTAAACAAAGACGGCGGTTGGCACAACGGTGACTCTTACTTCACGGTCAACACCCGTACCTTGATAGAAGTACCTTATTATTATAGCAAACTGACCGGATATGATTTCTTCTCCGACCCTTGGTATCAGGGAAATATCATGTACACTATCTTCCAACAACCGCCTTTCTCCAAATCCGGTGGAAACGGAAGCTCACATCAGAATGTGGGACGTCCTAACAGTATCCGCATCGGGTATCTGGACGCACTGGCACGCCTTACCGGAAATACCTATGCAGCCGACTTTGTACGCCGCACCTTGAAAGTGGAACCGGAATATATGAAAAAGGCCTTGTTGAACAAGCCCGGTGACCTTGCCTGGTTTCGTCTTCAATGCGACAAACCATTGCTGGAAGGCGAAGGATTGACGGCGCTTCCTGCAGGATACGTATTTCCCGAGACGGGACTGGCTTCTTTCCAAACTAATTGGGACAGAGTAGGCGGTAATGCCATGTGGAGTTTCCGTTCCAGCCCTTACGGCTCTACCTCTCATGCACTTGCCAATCAGAATGCGTTCAATACTTTCTACGGTGGACAGCCGTTGTTTTATAGTAGCGGACACCATATTGAATTTACGGACGTACACAGTATGCTGTGCCATCGTGCCACACGTGCTCACAACAGTATTTTGGTGAACGGCATGGGGCAGCGTATCGGAACAGAGGGATACGGATGGATTCCCCGTTATTACGCCAGTGAAAAGATAGGCTATGTGTTGGGAGACGCTTCCAACGCTTACGGAAAGGTGATTTCTCCGCTTTGGCTGACACGTGGCGAACAGTCCGAAGTACATTATACACCCGAAAACGGCTGGGATGAGAATCATGTGAAGACTTTCCGCCGCCACATCGTGAACTTGGGAAAGACCGGACTGATTTTCGTCTATGACGAACTGGTGGCAGACGAACCAGTGAACTGGAATTACCTGCTGCACACCACAGCAAATCCTATGACGGTGAATAAGTCGGACAACCGCTTTGTGCACATTCAAGCTACCAACCGCGGAGGAGCGTCGGATGCTTATCTTTTCTCAAGCGGAACGTTGCAAACCGATACTACCAGCAGTTTCTTTTATCCGGCAGAGAACTGGTTGCGCGCCGATGATAAAGGCAACTTCAAGAAATATCCGAATCACTGGCATTTTACCGCTACATCGGAGAAAGCACAAGTATATCGTTTTGCCACTATCATCAATACGCATGCGTTGAAATATCCCGCCAAAGACCCGGAAATTCTGTCCGACGGACGTATCAAAGTAGGTGGGTGGCTTATCAGTGTGAACCTGAAGCCCAATGGTGCTCCTTCTTTCTTCATCCGCAGCACCAAGGAGAATGTGAATATCACTTACAAGGGAGAAGCCACTATTGTCAGTGAAGACGGGTATGAAACAGTTATGAGGGATACATTGCCCGAACTGGAAATCTGATAAACGAACATGAAAGATACGGAACTATGAGACATTCGAAATTTAATATGAGAACTATGTGCCTGTTGGCTGCATTATCGGGTATAGCTGTTTTGTCGGCTCAGACTCCGGCGAAGCCCCGTGTGCAGACTTCCGCTGCTCCGGAAGAAACGACGGTCTACAAACCGGACGGAAAGAAGCCGGTAACGGTTATAGGTGTTCCCGCCAAAAAAGAAGAGGGCAAAAAGGACGTTTCCGGTAAAGCGGGCGCACGGAAGGCGGCTGCCTTAGGCAGCAAACGCTACCTGGCACTGAAAACTAACGTGTTGTATGACGCTTGTACTCTCTTGAACCTCGCTGTGGAAATGCAGGTACACAAAAAGATAACTGTGGAACTGCCTTTGACTTGCAGCTTGTGGGACTTGGGAAGTGAACACGGAGTACGTACCGTGGCATTGCAACCGGAAGCCCGTTGGTGGATAGGAAACGAAGCGGGACGGGGACATTTTGTCGGACTGCACGCCCATGTGGCATGGTTCAACGTGAAGTGGAACGACAACCGTTATCAGGACGTCGACCGCCCTTTGCTGGGAGCCGGACTAAGTTATGGCTACAAACTGCCTTTGTCCGAACATTGGGGAGCGGAGTTTACTCTGGGATTGGGATATGCCAATATGAAGTATAATACCTATTATAATATAGACAACGGTGCATTATTGGATACACGTGTCCGCCACTATTGGGGAGTAACCCGTGTAGGAGCGTCACTGGTATACCGCTTCTGAACTTAATAGGAATATACCTGTAAATACGATAACAATATGAGAAATAGTTTATATATACTGGCACATTGCACTTTTCTGCTATTCTTTGCTTTTTTAGTGAATGGATGCAGCCTGCACGAAGAGCCGGAAATGACTCCTGACGGAGAATTGGGAATAGACCCTACGGCGGTAACGCTGAATCTCAATCTGAACATGAATCTTAGTTTGGTGGAACGGGCACCGATGGCGGTCAGCCGTGCGGCGGAAACCAAATATCTGCGACGTTTTATCGTTGAGGCTTACCTGGATAGGCAGGTAGTGGCACGACAAACGGTGTATGAAGAAGATTTCAACCGTTCTACTCTGCCCGTCAGCATGAAGTTGCATGCCCGCAATTATCGCATTTTGGTGTGGGCTGACTATGTGAATGCGGAAACACCGGAACAAGGGCTTGTTTACGATGCGGAGAATCTGGCTTTCATTCTTCCTGCCGGAAAATATATAGGAAACAGCCGCTACAAAGATGTGTTTGCCGCTTCTACGACAGTAGACCTTACTTCCTACCGTAACGACTGGGGAGCTGAAACCGGACTTGATGTGACATTATACCGCCCCGTGGCACGCTATGAATTGATAGCGAAAGATGTGGAGACGTTTCTCTATAAACTCTCTACGGGCAGTTTGAAAGGTGAGAGCTTTACGGTTCGCGTGAAATACAGCGATTATCTGCCTACGGGATATAACTTATGGGACGATGTGCCCAAGAACTCGCTGATGTACATGGAATATAAGGTCGCTTTTGAACGTCCTGCCGACGGTACGCAAGAACTGAAACTGGGATTTGACTATGTATTGGCCGGTGCCGGAGAAACTGCTTCTATTCCGGTGGAACTGGAAATCCTGAATGAGAAGAGCGAAGTACTGGCACGTACCATATTGAGTATTCCTTGTGAACGAGGTAAGAATACAACTGTACGCGGTAACTTCCTTACTTCCGACGTAAATGGCGGAATAGGTATCGACCCCGGTTACGATGGTGATTTGGAAGTAGACCTTGGAGAATTATAATTAATAACAAATGAATTAAGAATTGCTTAACCATAAAAATTACAATCATGAAAAAGAACTTATTTTATTCGCTAATGACTTTGTGCGCAGTGCTTTTCACATCATGCGGACAAGAAGAAATCGTTTCGGACAATGGAAATGAAATCAAAGCTCCTGTTACTATCTCTGTACAGGCTCCTGTCAATAATCCTCTCAGCCGTGCGGGTGTCACTATACCTGATGGCTATACGATGCAGTGTATCATGCAATTACTGGATGCGGAAGGCAATACGGTAGGTGCGCAGGATACTAAACAGGTTAATGACGGAAAGGTATCCTTCACAATCTCAGTAGATGAACAGAAGAATGTAGCGAAAGCGTTGTTTTGGGCTGAATATGTTCCGACGGCGGGTGCTGCTGGTAAAGTATATGATACAGCCGATTTGAGAGCCGTAGGATATAACACTGCGTCATTCGATATGACTAATGCTGCGTTAATGGCAGCTTGTGATGCTTTCTGCGGAAAGTTGGAAACTATCGGTAATGCCAGCGTGACATTGAAGCGTCCGTTTGCTAATATTAGTGTACAGCCGAAGAATCCGGCAGTAGCAGCAGAGGCAACTAAACTGGAAGTGAAATATAATGCTTTGAGCGGATATGATATTTTGGAAGGTAAATGCAGTTCTACTGCTCCTGTGACTTATACGAATGCAGGTTTTAATGCGGCAAGTGGAGCTTGGATTTCTAATTTCTTCTTTGCTCCTGCGGATGTGACGAAATTTGCAGAGGAAATTACTATGACATTAAGTGGTGGATATGATAAGGTGATTAAGATACCGACTAACGCATTACCTTTGGATGTCAATATGCAGATTTTGGCGAAGTTTGAGATTGGTGATGGTAACTTCGATGTTGACGTAGAAGTAGACCCCGATTATGAAGCATTGGAAATGAAAGTCGGCAGTTATATCAATGCGGAAGGTAAAGTGGTACGTGATGCAGCGGATGCTGTTGGTATCGTTTTCGCGATGGAAGTTATCGGTGATGATGTTCCGGCTAATTATCCAGCTGCACTTCAGGGAAAAACGATTGCCGGATATGCGGTAGCGATAGAGAATGTGGCGGCTGGTCGCCAAGCTCTTAATATTGATAAATTAGAGACTTTAGTTGAAACAGAAAAAGCGCTAACTAATGGCATTCAGACTACAGAGGCTTTGCTTACAGGTATTGGAGATGTTGCGTTTAAAACAACTTATAACAAATGGGTAGGAGAACATGCTTCCAATAGTGAAAATCTGAGTGCATGGTATATTCCTACATTGACACAATTGAGTGCATTTATGAATACATTGTTTACAATGAAAGATATATCTGCTACCGGTAGCGAAGATTTCAGAAATATACCAGAGTTTGAATTTGTCAATGGCAAGATGTTTGATAGAGAACCTATTGCTACGGTGTACTATGCTTCCAGTACGGTCAATAGTGGTAAAAATATCTCGGGTGTACGCATTAATGTAGCAAGTGGTGTTGTAACCAATGCGCAAGAAGCAGGTATATCTGTAACAACAGGTGTTCAATCAGCTCTTTGCCGCCCCATGATTACAATCTTCAAATAAGTCTTTGAACACTCGACCTTACTCAATAGAAATTTCAAGAAAGTGGGATGCCCCCATTCCACTTTCTTACTTTCTTCCCTTTTTGAAACTTTAGAGAATAACCCTCATAATCTTATACCTAGAAAAGAAAATAATATGCACACTCCATTTCGCCTATCGGTTTTCCTCTTGTTAGCTGTACAGTTGTTCATCGGCTGCACATCCGACTCGCTACCCGAACCGGACGGTTCGCAGCCCGAGACGCCCACCGGAGCTCCCGATACTTATCAGGATAAGATACGCACACAGCCCTATCCTAAAGCAGACAATGAACTGTATCTGAATCCAGCTCCTTTTATTGTTCCTCAAGCTATGAAGACAGGCGAAAGACTGCAATTCTCCCTCTCGCGTACCGAAGATTTCAGCAGTTCCGAAACATTGGTCACCGAACCGCAGGAATGGTGTATGTATAATCCTCATCGCCGCTTGGATACCGGCACATGGTTCTGGCGTTTCCGCTCTACTAATGCCAATGGAGCTATGCCCGGTGAATGGAGTCAGACCTATCGTTTTGAAGTGAAGAATGATACGCCGGAATTTGTAACACCCACTTTTAAGACATTCTTAGAAAACGCTCCCCGTCTGCATCCCCGTATTTACTGTTTTCTCGATGAACGTATCGAGGAAGCTCGTAGTCGTGTAGCTTCACATCCTGAATACAAAGAACTGCAAAGCCGTGCAACTCTCGCATTGAATACCGATTATACGACAATGACCGACCTGTATAACCGTGCCGAAGAGCTTCGGCAACACGCCACCTATCTCTATCAGGCTTATCACCTGACTCAAAAAGAAATTTATGCTGAAAAGTTGCGTCAGCTTCTCGAAGCCTTGATTGCCGCTCCGCCTGCCGACAGACAACTTTTCGCATCCAACTTTACCGCCAGCAACATCGCCTGGTGTCTCGTTGCAGCTTATGACCTGCTTTATGATAATCTATCTGCTTCCGACCGTACCTCGGCCGAAGAACTGATGATGCGTGTGGCACGCTATTATTATAAGGTGAATTGTGGCTTTCAAGAAAACCATCTCTTCGACAATCATTTTTGGCAGCAGAATATGCGTATTCTCTTCCAAGTCGCTTTGTCACTCTACGACAAGCCGGCTTATTCTTCCGAAGTGCTGCCGATGCTGGAATATTATTATGAACTGTGGACAGCCCGTGCCCCTGCTTCCGGTTTCAATCGTGACGGTGTGTGGCACAATGGTACAGGCTACTTTAGCGCCAATATCTTGACTTTAGCTTATATGCCCGCTTTGTTTTCATACATTACCCGTCAGAATTTCCTGCTGCATCCGTGGTATCGGAATGCAGGACGTTCGATGGTCTATACTTGTCCGCCGGGCTCGAAAACTAACGGCTTTGGTGATAACAGCGAAAAAGGCACTGAGCCTAATCGCCTGATTGCTGCTTTTGCCGATTACCTGGCTTGTGAAACAGGCGACTCTTATGCCGCATGGTATGCCGGTGAATGTCGGGATTTGTTGCGTCGGGACTATGAATTACGTCTTTACCGTATGTGTACCGACCAGAACTATGATACTGCTTTCCCTGCGGACGCAGCAAAAATGGTATGGTATAAAGATGCAGGCGAAGTGGCTATGCACAGTCATCCGGAAGATACGGGAAAAGACCTTGCGCTCTCGTTCCGTTCCAGTACATTCGGTTCGGGTAGTCACACCACTGCCAGTCAGAATGCTTTTAACTTGCTGTATAAAGGAGCCGATGTCTATCGTAGCACAGGCTATTATCAGAATTTCAGTGATGCGCATAACCTGATGTCTTACCGCCATACCCGGGCACACAATACGCTGTTGGTGAACGGCATTGGACAACCTTATTCCACCGAAGGCTACGGTAGCGTGATGCGCGCTATGGGCGGACAACATATCAGCTATTGTCTGGGCGACGCTTCGCATGCTTACAGAGGTATTAGTAATGACCCCATGTGGATAGATTACTTCAAGCAGGCAGGTATTACACAAACGCCTGAAAATGGTTTCGGTACTACTCCATTGACTAAATATCGCCGGCATATACTCTTGCTTCATCCTTCTACCGTGTTGGTGTACGACGAACTGGAAGCTTCGGAAGCTGTCCGTTGGGAGTGGTTATTGCATAGTCCTACGGAATTTGGAATTGACGCTGTGAAAAAGACATTGTCTACCAATAATAATGCCAAAGGCTTTGTTGCCGTGACTCAACTTTTCGGCGGGCACGTTTTCGCCTTGTCACAGACCGACCGCTTTGCAGTACCACCCGCTACTACAGGAGCAGACTATCCAAATCAATGGCATCTCACCGCACGGGTGGACGGCAGTTCCGCCACTCGCTTTCTGGCTGTCATTCAGGTAGGCGACACGAAGGAATCCGTGTCTGCCATCCGTCGTGAAGGTGATACTTTCAGTGTAGGTGACTGGACGATTGAAGCTGTTCTTGACGCTTCCAAATCCTCGAAGCTCACGGTTACTCATCGTACGGAACCGGCAGTATTCAGTTATGGAATAGATAATCCTGCGTTGAACGGAACTTCTTATTCCCGTCAGTACACCGGTTCCTCAATCCTTTATGATGAAATGAACGGCACTTGGAAAGTGACAGAGATGACCGACCGGGCACCTGTATCTACCCGGGCGATAACCCGGTAACAAAACAATGAACTATAATGAATATCAATAAAGAATAGAATATCATGAAAACTAAGATTATTAGTATTTTATTTCTGCTTGTCGGTATATCCGGCATTCACGCCCAAAGTCTGACTGTCACCGGAAAGGTGATGGACAACGAGGGACTGGAAGTGATTGGGGGAAATGTAACTGTGAAAGGCAAACCAAACGCAGGTACTATCACCGACATCAACGGTAAATATACCATTACCGTCAGCGACCCGTCTAAAGATGTACTGGTCTTTTCTTTTATCGGTCTGGAAAACATGGAAGTGCCCGTGAAAGGAAGGAAGCAGATTGACGTGACTATGAAAGCGGCTTCGGTACTGCTGGACGAAGTGGTGGCTATCGGTTATGCCACAGTAAAACGTAAAGACCTGACCGGCTCCGTAGCTTCCGTCAGAAGCGATGATTTGCTCAAAGTTCCTTCGTCCGACGTCACCCAAGCTCTTGCGGGGCGTATGGCGGGTGTACAGATTATACAGACAGACGGACAACCGGGAGCTGCCATGTCAGTACGTGTACGTGGCGGTATATCAATAACGCAGAGCAACGAACCGCTTTATATCATCGACGGATTTCCGACGGAAGACGGCATGTCCAGTCTCGACCCCGCCGATATTGAAAGCATTGATGTCTTGAAAGACGCTTCGGCAACAGCTATCTATGGTGCCCGCGGAGCGAATGGAGTAGTGGTAATCACTACCAAAAGCGGTGCGAAAAGTGAAGGAAAAGCGACTCTTACTTTCGACTCATATGTAGGCGTACGTACGCTTGCCAAACGTCTGAATGTGCTGAGTGTGGAAGAATTCGTACTGGCGGATTATGAAAGAACATTAGGTGATGCCACCGACCCTGCAGAAAGTATGCGGGCATGGCAAACCCGTTACGGCGGCTTTGTCGATTTGCACGAAAATTATGCCAACCGTGAGGGTATAGATTGGCTGGACCGTACTATGGGACGTACCACCGTTACACAGAACTACCGGGTAGGCGTGAACGGTGGTAATGACAAACTGAACTATAATATGTCTTATGGTTACTTCAAAGATGAAGGTGCCATGGTGTATAGCGGAAGCGACAAACACAATATCTCGCTTAGTGTAAAGAGCGAAGTGAACAAGCGTCTCTCCGTCACAGGACGTATCAACTTCGATTATCTGAAAGTATATGGCGCGGGAGTTGCCGGAAACGGAACGAACGAAGGCGGTAGCAATGTGGACGCTAAGTTCAACAAAATGGTGCAGATACTGCAATACCGTCCTACAATCGGAATTCGTGGAAGTGATGATGAGTTGTTGGCAGGAGAAGACCCCGTATTGAGCGATGCGGACGGTAACGTGATGCAAAATCCGTTGATTGCCGCTGCCGAAGAAAAAGACAACAAGGAAACACGTACCTTGCAAGCCAATGGCGGACTGACCTTCAAAATAATGAAAGGACTGACCGTCCGAAACAATACAGGTATGCGTTACCAGCTATACCGACGCGAACTTTTCTATGGCGACCAGTCCATTATGGGAAGACGTAGCGGTATCTACGGCTCTATCCGAAATACGGAAACCGGAAGTTTCCAGACCTCTAACGTCCTGACTTACGACAAGCGCTTTCAGAAGAAGCATAAAGTAGTGGTGCAACTGGGACAGGAATTTGTGAAACGTTGGACACGTGTACTCGAATCCGGTGTGAGCGGACTGCCTACCGATGAATTTATTCTGGGCGATATGAGCCTGGGTACTCCGTCTGTTGCTTCGTCCGATGAAAACTTTGACGACAACCTGCTTTCTTTCTTCGCCCGTCTCAACTACGACTTCACCGACAAATATTTGTTCTCCGCCACTTTCCGTGCGGACGGCTCTTCCAAATTCGGCAAGAACAATAAATGGGGATACTTTCCCGCCGTATCGGCAGCCTGGCGTGTGAGCGAAGAAGATTTTATAAAGAGACTGAACCTCTTTTCCGACTTGAAATTCCGTATCGGATACGGTCTGGCAGGTAACAACCGCATCGGTAGCTACAACAGCCTTGCCCTGATGTCTTCCATTACCACAGCCATGGGAGATAAACTCACCCCCGGTTATGCTTCCAAACAGATACCGAATCCAGATTTGAAATGGGAAGCGAACAAGACATTTAATATGGGGGTAGATTTGGGTTTCCTGAATCAGCGTATCACTGTTTCGCCCGAATTTTATATTAATAGGAGCAGTAATTTGTTGCTGAATGCGCAGTTACCTTATTCTTCCGGTTATCAGACAATGTTGATTAACGCCGGCGAAACGAAAAATGTAGGTGTGGAATTGACGGTGAACACAGTGAACTTCTCTACAAAGAAATTCAGTTGGAACACTACACTGACGTTGTCGCACAACAAGAATTCCGTGAGAGCATTGACCGGTGAGGCGGTACAACTCTACGAAGCCAAGTTCGGCTTTAACCAAAATACGCATCGTATTGCTGTCGGCGAACCTTTGGGGCAATTCTATGGCTACATCACGGATGGTTTGTATCAGGTAGATGATTTCAATTACGATGCTTCCACCCAGACTTATACACTAAAGGACGGTGTACCTTATCATGGTGACAGGGGTCGGATTCAGCCGGGAATGTGGAAGTTCAGAAATTTGACCGAAGGGGATGATATTATTGATGAGAATGATAAAACTATCATCGGCAACGCCCAACCGAAATTCTACGGCGGTCTGAACAACTCCTTTACTTACAAAGGATTTGACTTGAGCGTATTCCTTACTTTCAGTTATGGCAACGAGGTGTTGAACGCCACTAAACTGGTTACCAGTAAAATAGGCAGCCAGAACTATAATGCATTAGATGTAATGAACAGCTCCAACCGCTGGATGACCATCAACTCCGCAGGGCAGAAAGTAACAGACCCCGGAGAACTGGCAGCTTTGAACGCCGGTAAAACGGTAGCCGCCTATCATGACGCCCAGCAAGGAGACAATTATATCCACTCCTGGGCAGTAGAAGACGCTTCCTATTTAAAACTAAGCAATGTGACTGTGGGATATACATTCCCGAAACACCTGATTGCGAGAGTAGGATTGAAGAACCTGCGCCTATATGCTACGGGCAATAACCTGCTGACCTGGACAAAATATACAGGTTTCGACCCGGAAGTCTCTACAATGAAAAGCGGTCTGACACCCGGTGTCGACTTTGGAGCATATCCTCTCAGCCGTTCTTTTATTTTTGGTCTCAACGTAGCTCTCTAATTCTTTAAATACATAGCAATCATGAAAAAGATACATCTATTATATATCGCATCCGCCTTATTGCTGACAGGACTTACCTCTTGTGAGGACTTGCTGACGGAAGAACCTAATTCAAAGTATGACCGCGACCGCTATTTCGATTCGGAAGAAAAAGCGGAAATGGCAGTAATCGGGATATATAGCTCCCTGTCGGACTTTAACCATTACGGTTGGTACGAAATGGCTGTTCCGGCATCGGACGATACCTATTATACCGCCCGCACACAATCAGACAATCAGGTTCATGACATCGCGCATTATCAACTCAACTCCACGAACACATGGATTGAAAGCATTTGGAAACTGAAATATGAAGGAATCGACCGTGCCAACCTGACTATTGACGGTATCAGCGGCATGACGGGATACAACGAAAATATGCGTCTGAAAGCATTGGAAGCCGAAGCCCGTTTCCTGCGTGCCTTCCTTGCATTCGACTTGGTGAAAGGCTGGGGAGATGTTCCTTTCAAAACCGCTTATTCTTCATCCTATGAATCCGCCTTCGGTGAACGTGTAGACCGTGAAACGATTTACGACGAGATTATAACCGACCTTATTTTCGCAAAGAACAACCTGGACTGGGCGACAGCTTCTTCCACTCCCGAACGGGTGACGCAGGGAGCAGCCCGTGCGTTGTTGATGCGTGTATATCTGCAACGTGCCGGATATAGCCTTCACTCAAACGGGCAGTTGGAACGCCCGGACGATAGCAAGCGCAAAGAATATTTCGATGCAGTGATAAAAGAATGGGAAGCCTTTGAAGCAAAAGGATACCATGACTTTTATGACGGCGGCTATGAAGCGCTTTTCAAAAGTTTCTCGCAAGGCGTATTGAATACGAAAGAGAGCCTTTGGGAGATTGCTTTCTATCATTCACAGGGACGTCGCAACGGTGGAGCATGGGGAATTTATAACGGTCCGCAAGTGGCGGAGCCTACCGGAATCTCCGCATCCGAAGCGAATCAGTACATGGGACGTGCCAATGGTTTCTTTATCGTTGTTCCGGAGTGGCGCAACTTCTTCGAAGAGAAGGATAAACGTCGTGACATAGCGATTTGTACCTATCGTTACACCTGGAATGGCACGAAAAAAGAACATGTAAAAGAAGAAAGAAGTGCCGGAAGTTGGTACGTCGGAAAATGGCGCAGGGAATGGATGCCGAAAGAATCATGGAATAAGAACATCAATTATGCCGATGTGAATTATTGTCCTTTACGCTATGCCGATGTCGTATTAATGGCTGCCGAAGCATACAATGAAACAGGCACCGACCGTCAGAAAGCTTGGGATTTGTTGAATAGTGTCCGTACCCGTGCCGAAGCTACCTCTATTACAGAAGCGAATTATGAAGAAATGATGAGCGCACGGAAAAAAACGCATAACCTGAGTTTCATCGACGACTCTACCCCCGAAGGAAAGTTCCGCACGGCTCTCTACTGGGAACGTGGTCTTGAACTGGCTTTTGAAGGACAACGCAAGTACGACCTGATACGTTGGGGCGTATTGGGGAAGGCACTGAAACTGTTTGGTGAAGCTAGTTCTGTAAACCAGAAAGAGAATAAGCCCTATCCCGCTTACCGTAATTTTATAGAAGGCAAACACGAGCTTTTCCCTATCCCTCTGAAGGAGATACAAAGTAATCCGAAACTCAATGGAATGAATAATAACGGGTATTAGCAAGACCTTCAATAGAATAGGCAACCGGAAAAATATACAAAAATAGTTTGCCAATTCAAAGAAAAGCCGTACTTTTGCAAGCCGATTATTATCAC
>NZ_CABUHK010000110.1 GCF_902491285.1 uncultured Bacteroides sp.
CTTTATCAATGACGGGCAACTTACTATCTTTTGATTTTATGTCGAACTCACGTTATTTATTATATGAGAAACTCTTTCTTAACTCTGGCAGGAATATCTGTTTTATTCTTCATTGGATGCAAATCGAAAGTGGTTGCAACCGGCGAACTTATTCCGGATAATGTGAATAATGCCGTTGAACAGTACTCTCTGATGACCAACCAAATAGAGGCAAGCGGGCAAGTATTGAATCCACGTACATTGGATAAGGACGGAAAAACAGTTTACGTTCCGTATCGGGACTGGACGAGCGGATTCTTTCCGGGAAGTATGTGGTATTTGTATCATCTTACACAAGATAAAAAATGGGAAACACTGGCTGTGAAATATACGGAAGCGCTCGATTCGGTGCAATACCTCACTTGGCATCATGATGTGGGCTTTATGGCAGGATGCAGTTTCCTGAACGGGATGCGCCTGGGAAATAAGGACTATCGTTCAGTCATTGTCCGGACAGCGAAATCGTTATCAACCCGTTTTCGCCCGAATGCAGGAGTGATTCAATCGTGGGACGTGAACAATAGCTGGCAGGCGGAGAGGGGATGGAAATGTCCTGTGATTATTGATAACATGATGAATCTGGAATTACTTTTCGAAGCGACACGTCTTTCCGGAGATTCCACCTATTATAATATGGCAGTCAGTCATGCCGATCAAACGTTGAAAAATCATTTTCGTACTGATAACAGTTGCTATCATGTAGTAGATTATGACCCGGAAACCGGAGAGGTGCGCAAAAAACAGACGGCACAGGGATATGCGGATGAATCTTCCTGGGCGAGAGGGCAGGCATGGGCACTTTACGGATATACGATGTGTTACCGGTATACCCGCAATCCTGCTTATTTGACGCAAGCATGCAATATATACAATTTCATCTTTACGAATCAGAAACTTCCTTCCGACTTGATTCCGTATTGGGATTATGATGCCTTGAATATTCCCAATGAACCGCGGGATGTATCGGCGGCTGCCATTACAGCTTCCGCTTTGTACGAACTGAGCGGTTATGCGCCGGATATGAAATATAAAGGAACGGCGGATAAAATCATGGAAAGCCTGAGTACACCCGCTTATCGGGCGGAGATTGGAACGAACGGATGTTTTATTCTGAAACATTCGGTAGGAAGTATTCCTCATGGAGTGGAGATTGACGTTCCGCTGAATTATGCGGATTATTATTTTTTGGAAGCATTAAAACGTAAAAAGGATATAGGTAAATAGACTGGTTTTCAGGATAACAATTGAAACAAAAAACGAATTTGCATTAATTAGAACAATCGTATTATGAAAAATCGACAGAGTATGAAACATGTCAGTTTATTATTATTGGCGCTTTGTTCCTTTACCTTCTCTTTTGCACAGATTTCGGTCAGTGGAAAGGTAATGGACGAATCGAACGAACCCATTATCGGGGCTAATGTGACTGTAAAAGGAGGAAAAACGGGAACGATAACAGACCTGAACGGAAATTTCAAGGTATCTGTCCCTAAACAATCTTCCGTGCTGGTGTTCTCTTTTATCGGATATGCTACTAAGGAAGTGACTGTCGGAAACAAGAAAACGCTGACTGTGGTGATGAAAGAAGACGGAGTACAACTGGATGAGGTGGTTGCCGTGGGATATGCAACGGTGAAGAAAAGTGATTTGACCGGTTCGGTAGCCAAAGTTGATATGGGGGATCTGAACAAGAGCCAGGTGCTTTCTTTCGACCAGGCTTTGGGTGGCCGTATTGCCGGAGTACAGGTAGTCACAGGTGACGGGCAACCCGGTTCGCAGGCTAATATTGTCATTCGTGGCAGTAATAGCATTTCCGAAACGTCGGATGGCAGTCCTTTGTATGTGATTGACGGTTTTGCTACGGAAGATGCCAATCCGGCTGCAATGAATCCGAATGATATTGAATCTATCGACGTATTGAAGGATGCGTCCGCAACGGCTATTTATGGTGCTCGCGGTGCTAATGGCGTTATTATCATCACTACCAAACGCGGTATGGAAAGTGCGCCGCGTGTCACATATGACGGATATATCACTTTTCAGGCTAAACCGAAATTCTTGAAGTTGCTGGAAGGACAGGATTATGTAGCTTTTCAGGAAGAAGCGCAGACTGCTTCGGAGATGGCAAGAACTTTTTATCGGTACGATGAAGCTTTGGGACGTAACCGGGTATTGGAAGATTACGCAAATATTCCTTCCATCAACTGGCAGGATAAAGTGTTCCGTTCCGCACCGATGACCAATCATCACATTGCTTTGAGCGGTGGTACCAAAAGTACCAAGTATAGTTCGAGTATCTCTTATTATAATCAACAGGGAATTATTGTCAACTCATCTTATGAGAGCCTGAAAGCTCGTGCTACACTCGACCAGCAGATTTCGAAGAAAGTGAAAGCGGGTCTTACTTTTAATTTTTCGAATAATACTTCCAAAGGGTCGGCTCCTTCACAAGGCGGAGGTGGGGCCACACAATATTTTCTTTATCAGGTATTGGCCTATCAACCGGTATATTATACCGATCCGGATAAGGTGCAGGATGATTTGATGCAACAAGACCCGAACTATCCTTATAATCCGGTGAAAACGATTGAAAATATGTATTCGAAGACATTAAGCCGGCAGTTGAGCATGAATGCTTATTTGAATTGGGATATTGCCAAAAACTTGGTGTTTAGGGCTACTTTTGCCTACAACTGGCGTACAGATCGCAGTGAGGCTTATAATAATGCGGATACTTATTGGGGAGATCCCAAATATTCCGCCAAACATTCGAATGGAAATTTTTCGTATAAAGAGTGGACGGGATGGTCGAACGAATATACATTGACTTATCGGAAAAAAGTGAAAGGTCATAATATATCGGCTATGTTGGGTGGTTCCTTGAATAGTAAAAACGTATCGGTACTGGGTGCCAGCTCTTCTATGGTGCCGTGGGATGCACTCGGATTCTGGGGAATATCTAACGGTACGCCGGATAAATTGACTTCCACAAATTTTGATGACCGGATTGCTTCTTATTTCGCCCGTTTCAATTATGACTGGAAATCGCGTTATTTACTGACAGCGACCGTGCGTGCCGACGGAACTTCCCGCTTTCCTTATCACAAATGGGGATATTTCCCTTCCGGTTCTTTCGGATGGCGTATTTCGGAAGAGAAGTTTATGAAAGGAACCCGTACCTGGCTGTCGAACCTGAAACTGAGAGCCGGCTGGGGAGCTACCGGTAACTGTAATACGTATAAGAACTATCCGTCCCAATTGTTATTCTTGGGCGATCAGAATTATGCTTTCGGTAATAACATAGACAATCCTGCCATTTATATTTCACAAATGGCTAATAAGAACATGAAGTGGGAGACTACTTATCAAACGAATATCGGATTGGACTTCGGATTCCTTAATAATCGCATTACCGGTCAGGTCGATATTTATAATAAAGAAACCAAAGATCTTTTGTTGGATGCGGAAGTTCCTTTATCATTGGGTTTCAGCAAGGTGCAGCAGAATATTGGCAGTATTCGCAACCGCGGACTGGAATTTGCTTTCAATACCGTAAACTTTGTTGGCGGAAAGGGACGCTTCAAATGGACGACAGGTTTCAATATCTCTTTCAACAAGAGTAAGATAACAGGGCTTTCCGGTGATCAGGATTTTTGGGTATCCAATATTCAATATCCTACCATTCAGAATCTCTATATTGCCCGTGTCGGTCATCCGATTTCAGAAATGTATGGATATGTGTATGACGGGGTTTATCAATATTCGGACTTCAATGAGGTATCTCCGGGAGTGTTCGTGTTGAAAGATGGTATTCCTAACAATACGAAGGACCGTAATAATATTCAGCCGGGTGACATGAAGTTGCGTGATGTGAACGGAGACGGAAAAGTGACACCGGAAGACCAGACGGTGATCGGACACGGACTCCCGGTACATATCGGTGGTTTTACTAACAACTTTGAATATAAGGGATTTGACTTAAGTGTTTTCTTCCAATGGTCGTATGGTAATGATGTGATTAATTACAACCGTTATAAGTTGGAAAACATGACGTCCAGAAATGCAAACTTGTTGGCGTCGGCCAAAGACCATTGGACACCGCGTATTGATAATGGTGACGGTACATATACGGAAGGTAATTATACGAATTATCTGTGCCGGGTGAAAGGGGATATCGGCAATATCAATACAAGCAGAGTAGTGGAAGATGCTTCATTCCTTCGTTTGAAGAATGTGCAACTGGGATATAATTTCCCCGTAAAATTGATTAAACGTTTGGGAATCTCTTCTTTACGACTCTACGTGAGCGGACAGAATTTGTGGACATGGACGAAATACACCGGTTATGATCCGGAAGTCTCTACCCGCAACTCTGCATTGACACGCGGATTCGATTATTCGGCTTATCCCAAAACTACTTCATATACTTTTGGTGTGAAATTAGGATTATAACTAGTTATAAACAGGAGAATATCATGAAAAAAATAATATATATAGCAATAGCAGCTTTAGCTTTCTCGTCTTGCAATTTTCTGGATACAGAGGTGTATGGAAGTCTGGATGAAAACAACCTCTACCATGATGAAACAACTTGTATGGCAGGGCTTACAGGAGTCTATGACAAATTGGGAGCAGTGGGAACTTACGGACAAAACCTGTGGGGTGACTTGGATGCTGGTACTGATATCTGTGTCTATAATCGTTCGTATGGAATAGATAATGTCCAGGTTTCCACTTATAATTACAATAATACGGATGCTAGCATCGAGACTACATGGAAGGATTTATACGAGGGCATCAACCGGGCGAATGACTACATTCCCGCAATTGAGTCCCGTACCGAAGAAGAGTGCGGCGGCAAACAGAAAAAAGCGATGTTTATCGGAGAGGCGAAAGCATTGCGTGCTCTCTATTATATGAATCTCGTTGCATTCTGGGGAGAAGTACCTTTACGTCTGGAAGTGGTGCGTGATCTTTCTCAGCAACAACTGAAAAAATCTCCGCAATCTGCAATCTATGAACAGATTATTCAGGATTTGCTGGATGCGGAACAGGCTTGTCGTCCGGCGGACGAACTGAATGCTCCGGGGCGTATTTCAAAGACAACGGTGCAGGCGTTATTGGCTCGTGCATATATGTGGGAAGCCGGTTATCCGGTAGAAGCGGACACATGGGGAGAAGCATTGAAATGGGCACGTGAAGTGAAGAAGAGCAGGCTTCATGAGCTTTATCCCGAAACGGACGGTGTGAACGGATATCGTGCCATGTTTATAAATATGTGTTCCAATCAGTACGATTTAATTCACCGGGAGAGTATGTTTGAGGTGGAATTCTATGGAAATGGAATGGATAAGACAAATGAAAGCGGTAAGGTGGGATTATATCTTGGTATCAGCCAGGGGCTTCAGACCGATCCGGACACTCCTTTTGCTTATGCCTGGTATGATGGAACGCGTATCCTTTTCAAGATGTATGAAGAAGAAGATGCACGTAAATGGTGGAATTTTGGAGATTATACCTATCAGACGAACAACAATAAAGCCGTAAAGACTCCTCTTACTGATGCGGAAAAAGCTAAAAAGGAAGATGGAAATCCGGGTAAATGGAGAGCGGAATATGATCCGGTACGCCCGTGGGCACGTAACAACTCTTCAATTAATTTCCCGATAATGCGTTATGCCGACGTATTGCTTATGATAGCCGAATGTGCCAATGAAGTAAATGGTGGGCCTACTCAGGAAGCTGTCGATGCAGTGAATGATGTGCGCAGACGTGCCGGAGCGACTTTGGTTTCTTTAAGTGATTTTAGCGGGGCAGAAGATTTCCGGGAGTTTGTGCGTGAAGAGCGTGCACGGGAATTATGCTTCGAAGTGCCACGCCATATGGAACTGCGCCGGTATGGGAAAGATTATTTCTTTAACCGGATACGGTTGCTGAAAGAACAGGCAACTGATGAAAATGGAAGCAGGATAGGGTATGATTTGACAAATGTAAAAGCTGTTCCGGCTATTAATCTGGAAGAGAAACATTTGTATCTTCCTATTCCCCAAGCCGAATTGAACACGAACCCGACGTGTGGACAAAATGAAAACTGGTAATTCTTAAAAGTAACATTATGAAAAAGATAAATATATATGTAGGATTATTGCTTGTGGGCGGTTTCTTTGCCTCTTGTGATGTCGATAGTGTGGATAGTATTGATTTTGGCGTGAATCTTCGCAATGAACAGCAGGAGATTTACGTCGGGGATGAAGTGACATTCGATTTTGATGGAAATCCGGATTATATCGTGTTTTATTCGGGTGAAGACGGTCATAAATATGCCAATAAAGACCGGTTGAAGGTGGATGTGGAGTCTATGAGTTTGTCGTATACGATGAAACAGGTATATACAAAGCCTTCTTATCAGAATCGTGCCAATATGCATATTTATATATCGGAAGACTTTAAAGGACTTTGCACTGCCCAGGGAATTGAAGAAGCCACATGGACGGAACTTTCAGGGGCAGGTGGCTGGAAAGTTCCTACATGTCCCAACGTAACTACCGAAACGGTTACGGATAACGGGGATTTATCCGGCTATATGGATAAAAAGTTTTATTTGGCTTTTCAGTATGAGACTCCGGCTTCGGAAGAGTATCAGCCCCGTTTCGATATTGAACCTTTGACGTTGACTAAAATGGTGGAAGGACAAGAAATCAAGATGACCAATCCTGAAAAGGAATTTGGGTTTACGTATGTATTTCCGAAAGGAAAGCCAGCAGGTAATTATAATCCGAGTGCGACGAGACTTCTGTTTCAACCCTCGTCAGATAACACCGGGTTGCCGGCTGAAATATGGGCTATCAGTCAGCAGCTTGATCCTTCGGCTGTGTCTCCCGATGAAGGAACTCCCATCAAATCGTTAGATACGACCGCTCCCTCATACACATATAAATATATGGCTCCGGGTGAATATGTCGTGACGTTTGTAGCGCGTAACGCCAATATGTGGAATGTGGAAAGTGCAGTAAGAGAGGTAAAAATAACAGTTAAGGAAAGATGAGGACTATGGTAAGGTTGAAATATTTATATGTAGTGGCTGCTTTTTCTGCCGTTTCGCTGGTGTCTGCGCAGAATGCGGAAAGGCAATTGGCTTTCGATAATTATCACCGCTATTTTGAAGAAGCGCAGCGGACTCCGCTGGATGCGGAAAAGGAGAAAGGACTAAAGCATTTCCGTGATTTTTATGCTGTCACTCCTTACCGCGGTCATGAGTTGAAGCGTGTTATGCCATTGCCGGACATTCTTGCTCACTGGCAGGATGACGGTCATTTCGCTGACCTGGAAGAAAGAGAACAACAAGTGATGGCGGGCAATGACCAGGGAGCTGTCGGAGAGCTTCTGTCTGATGCATTCTTTCGTATCTGGAAGGTGGCGGAAGAGTTCCGTACCGACCGTATGGGATACTCTTTGGATAAGAAAGTGTTTAAAAAGTGTCAGAAAGCAATTCTTCATTATGGCAATCTGGAAGTGAGCCGCAGCAATAGGGTACATCGTTTTCATGCTTCCTGTTTTGCCATTCCTACGGCGGCGGTTAATACCTATTTCTGTTTTCTGAAGCAGATGGATAAGGTAGAAGCCGGAAAGAATAAAGACCGGGAATTGACGGAGGTTTGCGATATGCTGAAAGTATTGGGATTGCAGGCGTGGACACAACCTCTCCGGCAGGACGAGACGGATAAGAATGTAGTGCAGATTGAACGTTTTCGTCAGCATGTCTGGTGGGTAGGTGGCAATGCATTGGCATACCGTTCGTTGCTTCCGGTAGCGGTGATGTATCAATCGGTACCGATGATTGAACTGCTGAGTGAAGTGGCAAAGCGGGGAATCGGACGTACGGCACAACCTGTCTATGATGAGGCTTTTTGGACGGAAGGTTGTACCGCAGACGGAGCCGGCTGGGGACATGGAATGCAATGCCTGATTTGGGGATATCCTATTGACGGTACATTGAGTGCGCTTGGTATGCTGACTTCTTTAAAGAACACTCTTTGGGAAACTAAACTGGATAAAGATAATGTAGAAACGTTGTTCAACTATATCGAGGGTAGCAACTGGTTCTATTATAAAGGGTATCCGTTGCCGTATTTAGATAGGAGTACCGCCCAATATAATCCTGATAAAAGGGATATCCGTTCTTTGGGCATAGCAAGACAGTTGTTGAAGGACTGGTCGGACTCTTTTGATACCCGGCAGCAGAATGAACTGAACAGTTTCAAAAAAGAAGCGGAACAGCGGAATATTAATATGAATGGCTGTCCTGCCGGATTATATAGCGGAACGCGCTGGTTCTTTAATAATGATAAGTTGATAAAGAAAAATGATCGTTACCATATCTTTGTGAATATGGCATCCGTTCGTTGCGACGGTCTTGAAAGTGCTCCCGGATTCGCTGATGCCTATAATTTCTATCCTACGGATGGCATGACTTTGTTTCAGAAACGTGGAAATGAGTATGCACAGGTAATCGGTGCCTGGGATGTGACTGCCACACCGGGAGTCACGGCTAGAGAAGGAATGGACAGGCTGGTGCCGGTTACTAACTGGCGCGGGTATTGCAGCAAGCATAATTTCGCTGCTGCGGCTACGAATGGCGGAGAGAATGCCGTTGCAGGTTATCTCTTTGAGAAGATGAACGCTTCGGAAAAGGAGGGTGTGAATGATAAAGGAAATAATGTTCGGAAAAACGAAGTTCTTTATGGTGTAAAGGCTTACAAATCCTATTTCATGCTGGGAGATTATATGATAGCTTTGGGAGCCGGAATCACTAACCTGAATCCGCAAATGGAGGGAACGATTCGCACTACGATTGATCAGACATTACATGAAAGTGATGTGTTGGCGATGCAGGATGGCAGGCAAATACCGGTAGGGAAGGGAGTATGGTCATTCTTTGTGGGCGACAAGCCTGTGTGGGTGATGCAGAAAGGCAAATTCTCTTATACTATATTACCCGAATATACCCGAAACGCTTCTTTTGTTTACGAAACCAAAAAAACGGACTGGGTGGGACGGAATGGTGCCAACAAAGGGAAAAAGGACTTGCCCGGACAAGTAGATATCCTTCGTCTGTGGATAGACCATTCCCGGACTCCGGTGGATGATACTTATGGCTATGTAGTGTATGCCGGCGATGAAATGCCTGCAGACAAACTGCCATTTCAGGTATTGCGCAATGATACGCTGGTACAGGCTGTTGAGAATAATAACGGTGAAGTGGTGGAAGCGGTCTTTTATAAAGAGGGAACTCGATTGAAGGCTTCTCGCGGAGAATTGTCCGTATCGGCTCCTTGCGCAGTGCTGATAGATAAAGACAAATTGTCTGTTACGGATGCGACGATGAATCCGGATTGCAAAGAAATCATAGTGGATTATGGCGGTAAACGGATAACAGTAGCCATGCCGCAAGGGATGTTGTGCGGCAAATCTGTGACGGTGAATTTATAGACAACGAATGAAAAACTTTTAAATGAATACCAATATGAAAAATAAGTTATTCAATATAATTACAGGAATGTTCATTGCATCCTTTTTCTGCGGATGTGAGAATAGCGATACGGAAGACAGCCGATTGGAGCAGATTCCGGCTGTATTGTCCGGTAAAGCTTATACTTTTGATCCGGAAGCTGAAGGAGAAATCTGGAAAGCCGGTAAATTTGTCGGGATGTATATGCTGAAAGAGAATACGGCGGAGTGTGTGGCATCTTATCAGAATGTGCAATACCAGACCACTGTGGAGCCGCTGGGTTATTTTACTCCGACCGCCAAGGAGGATGTGCTTTATTATCCGCAGGATGGAAGTAAAGTGGATATCATTGCTTATTATCCATGGAAAGAGGATTTGACGGATGACAGGTATCCGTTGAATGTAAGCAATCAGGCAACTGCTGCTAATTTTAGCTTTTTATATGCCGGCAATGGTAAGGGGGTAAGTAAGGATAATAATAGGGTGACTTTTGAACTTCGTCCTGTATTGTCGGAAGTTATATTCAAGTTGATTGCGGGGGATGGGGTCACAGATCAATATCTGGAAGAATCGGCTATCACTGTTGCCGGAATGAATACGAAAGCGGATTTTAATTTAGTATCGGGACAGTTTGAGGCGGTTACAGAGGTAAAAGATATTAGTTTTGTAGCTTTAGAAGATGCCAATGGAGCTTCCGGGCAGGTATTTCCTACGGTTATTGATGATAGCCATGTTGCCAGTATCAGATTACCAAAGATGAACCGGGAATATCAGTGGAGCTTGACTGAAGAGATAAGTGAACTGAAACCGGGAATGCGATATACTTGCAGTGTCACTGTGGGACTTAACAAAATAGAGGTCGTTACCGATGAAGAACCGATTGCTGATTGGGGGAATGGCAGTAATAATGAAGTGGCCGGAAGTGAGAACTTAATCGGAACCTTGATTGAAGATTTACCGTTGGGAACAATGGTATATGGCTTGAATGACCCGTTAGGCAAAATAACAGAAGGTACATGGTTCTATACAAGAAATAATGCAACTCCGGACGAAAGTCAGTTGAAATCTGTCGTAGAAAAAGATGAGACAATAGGACACAATGTCATTCGTACTACTTTTATCAGCAAGGGGTCATGGTTTGCTGGCTATACAGGCTATCGTATGAAAAATGCCGGAAAGACAAAATACAGAATTACGCTGAAAGCTAAAGGGACAAATGGGACGAATCTCCGGTGTTTTATTCAGAATGCCAATGGAACAGACTTGAAAACTGCTGTCTTTGTCGCTTCAGGAAACTACAATGGATATCTACAAGTAAATCTGAAAGATACGTATCAGGAATACACGCTGGATTTCGACTTTTCCAAAGTGGTAGTGGATCCGTATGGGCATGCGGAAGCGGACTCCCGCGAAGCGACCGAACAGGCGTTGGCTGACTACTTTATCGCTTTCGGCCATCCCAGTGTTGCTAATTTGGATTTTTATATAGCGGAAATTTCCATGACAGAGTTGAAATAGTAATCTTTTAAATACGAACGAATATGAATAAACAAAATATACTGATGGGAATAATAATGGCATCCGGTCTTTTATTCTCTTGTGAACAGGCGGAGATGGAGCATACTCTTGTTGCATCCAATGCAGGAAAAGAAGTATCTTTTCAGATAGGCATTTCTTCGTTGACCCGCACTGCTACTACCGGCAATAAAACTGTTTTTGTAGCAAATGACGAGTTGGGGCTTTTTGCGGTCAATCGTAGTAGCTTGAATGTGATAGACGGTCAGGGAAATCTGAAATATGTCTATCAGGGCAATCACTTGGATGCAGAGAAGGCCATCACTTTCCCGATAGATGGAAGTTCGGTGAATTTTTATAGTTATTATCCTTATTCAGCTTCTGTCACAACTACTACATTTGAACATCAGGTGGCAAAAGACCAGTCTGTAGGAGATGCCTATGACCAAAGTGATCTTCTTCTGGCGGGTCATACCACTTCTACTGCGGACGATACTTCCATTACCCTTTCTTTTGCTCACAAGTTGGCATTGGTGGAAGTTATTTTGCCTTCGGACAAAGTGGGTGTTTCTGCTGAAATGAAGGCAAAACGTACGGTAACCGTGGATTTGTTGAAGCAAACCGCCACGCTGAAAGACGCTGAAACTGAAGAATGGATTATTATGAAAAAAGTATCGGATACAGTATTTCGTGCCGTTGTTCCTGCGCAAACTTTAGGTGCGGGACATCTGATCCGCATAAAATTAGATAGTGGAGGATATTATCATTATAGTATAGCTTCCGGAGTGACATTGGCTGCTAATGAAATCAATACTTTCAGTATGCCTGATAATAATGATTGATGATACTATTATAAAAAGATACGGAAGAAACAATTAAATGCTTGCATTGAATGTTTCTTCCGTATCTAAGATATAAATATCTAACTTCGCTGTTGATTTGGATGAATAATAGGAAGATTTAGTAAGTTCTTCCTAGTCTATTAATCTTTTCTGCCGTCCTATTAATCAATTCATCTAAATGAATTATCCGGTTGCACTTGTGTAACTGGAGTGATACACAAGAGTAACCGCATTGTTGCACTTGTCTGTCCAGGCAGTTGCATAAGTGTAATTATATACTTGCCTGTTGGATATGAAGATAATAGATGAATGTTATAGTAATCTTCTGATTATTAGTGCGATATAGGAAAAGTGCAGTTTCCCTTCAGAAAAAGGCAAAAACATCCTATTGTTTTTTGTAAACTTATCTTGAAAATAGGACGTTTTTAGACTTAACTGTTTGATTATTAGCTCTGCCACATTTTTGTATTTCCCCCTATAATACTTAAGAATAATACAAAAATGTGGCACGGGTTTATTCGGTTCGTTTGCAAGCATTTGCCAAGAAGAACTCGTTTAATGCATCTTCATAGTTTCCATGAACCAGGATATGATGATTGCCCAATGGATTCTTCAGGAAGTATTCAGCCGGAGTATTCATGCGGATGCGTACTTGTGTACGGCACATATTGATATAATTCGTATTTTCGGATAGTGTTCCCGTAGACAGGTAATATTCGTCCAGACATTCGCCGCCGCACTTTATGATAGTCACGTCTCCCGTCGGGAGCAGTCCCTGGATGGCAATTCCTTTTTCTGTCTCGAAATGATTGCGGATAATATACCTCTCCGTTTGTTTGAGTCCGATGGTACAGTGGGCTAATATAAGTTCGTTGGTACGTGCATTAATCATGGAAGGGTTTGCCATGAATCCGTCTTTTCCGGTCAGAGACTTTACGGCGAGCAGGGTGAATATGGATTGAAGGTCACCTTCGCAGCCTGCCATTATTCCATCATCGTTCAGCAAGGATAATGCCAGACAGCCGGTAGTGTCGATTTGCTCAATCAGTTTGAAGCAACTCAATGTCAATGCTTCCAGTTTCTCTTCCTCGCATACTTTCTTGATAGCCCGGTATAGCCGCATCGCTTTGATGATATCTTCGGGAGTTCCCTCGCGGCAGGCAAGAGCTTGCGAGGCGACTGCGGCACAGGAAGCACCCACCTGTTCATCTGTGATTTGTTGAAAATGTTCATAGACACGTTCCAGCGGAATGTCTATGTATTCGATGCCCCAACGGCGTTTTGCCAGCAGATAGTCAACATTACTGGCAACCAGCCAGGAAGAAGGAGTTCCGATGACTCCGATACGTTTGCCGAATAAAGAACGTTGTGCCCGGAAATTATTATAAAGTATATGTACACGTTGTATAATGGACGGCAATTCACCGTGAAGGATTTCGCTTTTCATTCCCCTTCCGCGAAGCCATGTAGATATCTCCAGGGCGGCTGCAAGTGAGTTCTGCATGCCATCCGCCAGTAAGATGGCAGGGCGGGGAAGGCGTTCGAAATGTTGGATGACCAGTCTTTCCACTCCGCCGGTAGCGATAAAAATAATCTTGAAATCATCACTTGTCAACTTATCCATATCTTGATAATCGACAAGCTTGACAGTATAATATTTTTCGAGTTCGCTTAAAATCCCTTCATGTGAACTGCGCAGCGTGGCTTGTTTATGAAGGATTGACGCGAATGAGATAAGGTGTATGGTCATTATGATATTGTTTTAAGTTTTCCGTATGACAA
>NZ_CABUHK010000111.1 GCF_902491285.1 uncultured Bacteroides sp.
GTAGAGAAATAATATTAACTTATAAATCATATTTATTGTGGAAGCATTAGATTGGGTAGTAATCGGAGTCTTCTTTTTGGCTCTAATCGGTATTATCGTCTGGGTAGTCAGACAAAAACAAAATGACTCGGCAGATTATTTTTTGGGTGGACGCGATGCGACATGGCTCGCAATCGGCGCCTCTATCTTCGCCTCAAACATCGGTTCCGAACACTTAATCGGACTGGCGGGAGCCGGAGCATCCAGCGGCATGGCTATGGCACACTGGGAAATCCAGGGATGGATGATTTTGATTTTGGGATGGGTATTCGTTCCTTTCTATACACGAAGCATGGTATATACGATGCCTGAATTTCTGGAACGCCGTTATAATCCTCAGTCACGTACCATCTTGTCAGTTATTTCTTTAGTAAGTTACGTATTGACTAAGGTGGCTGTTACTGTATATGCCGGTGGTTTGGTATTCCAACAGGTATTCGGTATCAAAGAACTTTGGGGAATCGACTTCTTCTGGATTGCAGCAATCGGTCTGGTACTCCTGACTGCACTTTATACAATCTTCGGTGGTATGAAATCCGTATTGTACACTTCTGTGCTACAAACCCCTATCCTTCTGTTAGGTTCATTAATCATCCTTGTGCTTGGTTTCAAAGAACTCGGTGGATGGGACGAAATGATGAGAGTTTGTGGTGCTGTAACTGTAAATGATTACGGTGATACAATGACTAACCTCATTCGTAGTAATGATGATGCAAACTTCCCCTGGCTGGGTGCTTTAATTGGTTCTGCTATTATCGGTTTCTGGTACTGGTGTACTGACCAGTTTATCGTACAACGTGTGCTTTCCGGAAAGAATGAAAAGGAAGCCCGTCGTGGTACTATCTTCGGCGCTTACCTGAAACTGTTGCCTGTATTCCTGTTCCTGATTCCGGGTATGATTGCTTTTGCTTTACATCAGAAATATATCGGTGCCGGTGGTGAAGGTTTCCTTCCGATGCTCGCGAACGGCAATGCAAATGCCGATGCAGCTTTCCCGACATTAGTAGCTAAATTACTTCCTGCCGGTGTGAAAGGTTTGGTAGTATGTGGTATTCTTGCCGCTCTGATGAGTTCTTTGGCTTCTTTATTTAACTCATCTGCCATGTTGTTTACAATCGACTTCTACAAGCGTTTCAGACCGGAAACACCGGAAAAGAAACTGGTAGGTATCGGTCAGATTGCAACAGTTGTTATCGTAATTCTGGGTATTCTTTGGATTCCCATCATGCGTAGCGTTGGCGATGTACTTTACACATATTTGCAAGACGTTCAGTCTGTACTGGCTCCGGGTATTGCCGCAGCTTTCTTATTGGGTATCTGCTGGAAACGTACTTCCGCCCAAGGTGGTATGTGGGGATTGATTTCGGGTATGGTGATTGGTTTAACCCGCTTAGGGGCTAAAGTATATTACAGTAATGCAGGTGAAGTAGCAGACTCTACATTCAAATATTTGTTCTACGATATGAACTGGTTGTTCTTCTGCGGATGGATGTTCCTATTCTGTATCATCGTAGTAATCGTAGTCAGCCTGGCAACAGAAGCCCCGACGACCGAAAAAATCCAGGGACTGGTATTCGGTACGGCTACCAAAGAACAAAAAGCGGCTACACGTGCAAGCTGGAATCACTGGGATATTATCCATACAGTTATTATCCTGACTATCACAGGTGCATTCTACTGGTATTTTTGGTAATTAAATAAAAACTCATATTAACAAAACAATGAATAACTATTATAGCTCGAATCCTACTTTCTATCTTGGTATCGACTGTATCATCTTCGGTTTTAACGAAGGCGAATTAAACCTGCTGTTGTTGAAAAGAAATTTTGAACCGGCAATGGGCGAATGGTCATTGATGGGAGGATTCGTGCAGAACAACGAAAGCGTAGACGATGCTGCCAAGCGTGTACTGGCGGAGCTTACAGGATTGGAAAACGTATATATGGAACAGGTGGGAACCTTCGGGGCGGTTGACCGCGACCCGGGAGAACGTGTAATCTCTGTTGCATACTATGCGCTCATCAACATCAATGAATACGACCGGAAACTGGTAAAGAAGCATAATGCTTACTGGGTTAATATCAATGAACTCCCCCAACTGATTTTCGACCATCCCGAAATGGTGGCACAAGCACAGGAGTTAATGAAACAGAAAGCATCTTCCGAGCCAATCGGTTTCAATTTATTGCCGAAGCTCTTCACATTGTCTCAATTGCAAAGCCTGTATGAAGCCATTTACGGTGAGGAGATGGACAAGCGGAATTTCCGCAAGCGTGTTGCCGGAATGGACTATATAGAAAAGACGGACAAAATAGATAAACTGGGTTCTAAGCGCGGTGCAGCCTTGTACAAGTTTAACAGCAAAGTTTACCGCAAAGACCCGAAATTTAAATTATAATCAGTATGCTGGAAGAACTAAAAGAAAAAGTATTTCACGCCAATCTCGAATTGGTAAAGCATGGATTAGTCATCTTCACTTGGGGAAATGTTTCTGCCATCGACCGTGAAAGCGGGCTGGTAGTAATCAAGCCCAGCGGTGTAAGCTATGATGATATGAAAGCAGAAGATATGGTAGTAGTGGATTTGGAAGGCAAAGTCGTCGAAGGACGGCTGAAGCCTTCCTCAGACACTCCCACTCACGTAGTACTCTACAAAGCATTTCCGGAAATCGGCGGAGTGGTACACACCCACTCTACTTATGCGACCGCCTGGGCACAGGCCGGATGTGACATTCCGAATATCGGAACGACTCATGCCGACTATTTCCATGACGCCATTCCCTGTACGGCAGACATGACGGAAGCGGAAGTGAAGGGTGCCTACGAACTGGAGACAGGAAATGTGATTGTGAAACGTTTCGAAGGATTGAATCCCGTACATACACCGGGAGTTCTGGTAAAGAACCACGGCCCTTTCTCCTGGGGAAAGGATGCCCACGACGCAGTGCACAATGCCGTAGTGATGGAACAGGTAGCCAAGATGGCAAGCATTGCTTATGCCGTCAATCCGAACCTGACAATGAACCCGTTGCTGGTGGAAAAACATTTCAGCCGCAAGCACGGCCCGAACGCTTATTACGGACAATAAATAATTAAAGATTAACAACTAAAAATTGAATAAAGATATGAACGCATTTGATCAATATGAAGTATGGTTTGTAACAGGAGCACAGCTTCTGTACGGAGGTGACGCAGTAATTGCAGTAGACGCACACTCTAATGAAATGGTAAACGGTCTGAATGAATCCGGCAAACTTCCTGTAAAAGTGGTATATAAGGGAACAGCCAACTCTTCCAAAGAGGTGGAAACTGTTTTCAAAGCTGCAAATAACGATGACAAATGTATCGGTGTCATCACTTGGATGCATACTTTCTCTCCTGCCAAAATGTGGATTCACGGTTTGCAACAGTTGAAAAAACCATTGTTACACCTGCACACACAATTCAACAAGGAAATACCCTGGGACACAATGGACATGGATTTCATGAACCTGAACCAGTCTGCTCACGGCGACCGCGAATTCGGACACATCTGTACCCGTATGCGTATCCGCCGCAAAGTGGTGGTAGGTTACTGGAAAGAAGAAGATACACAGCATAAGATTGCCGTTTGGATGCGCGTTTGCGCCGGTTGGGCAGACTCTCAGGATATGCTGATTATCCGCTTCGGCGACCAGATGAACAATGTAGCCGTAACCGATGGTGACAAAGTGGAAGCCGAACAACGCATGGGTTACCACGTAGACTACTGCCCGGTAAGCGAACTGATGGAATATCATAAAGAAATCAAGAATGAAGAGGTAGATGCATTAGTAGCCACTTACTTCAAGGAGTATGACCACGATGCTTCTTTGGAAGACAAATCAACCGAAGCATACCAGAAAGTATGGAACGCCGCTAAAGCAGAACTTGCTATCCGTGCCATCCTGAAAGCTAAAGGTGCTAAAGGATTCACTACCAACTTTGACGATTTGGGTGACATCGAATACAACGGCTTCGACCAAATTCCGGGATTAGCTTCCCAACGCCTGATGGCGGAAGGCTACGGATTCGGTGCCGAAGGCGACTGGAAGTCGGCTGCTCTTTACCGCACTGTATGGGTAATGAACCAGGGACTTCCGAAAGGCTGCTCATTCCTGGAAGATTATACACTGAATTTCGATGGTGCCAACAGCTCTATCCTGCAATCACATATGCTGGAAATCTGCCCGCTTATCGCCGCCAACAAACCACGCCTGGAAGTACATTTCCTTGGCATAGGTATCCGCAAGAGCCAGACTGCACGTCTTGTATTTACTTCAAAAGTCGGTACAGGCTGCACCGCTACGGTAGTAGATATGGGCAACCGTTTCCGCCTGATTGTAAACGACGTAGAATGCATCGAGCCCAAGCCACTGCCTAAACTACCGGTTGCTTCCGCCCTCTGGATTCCGATGCCTAACCTTGAAGTAGGTGCAGGCGCATGGATTCTTGCAGGTGGTACTCACCACTCTTGCTTCTCTTACGACCTGACAGCCGAATACTGGGAGGATTATGCAGAAATCGCAGGCATCGAAATGGTACATATCAACAAAGATACTACTATCAGTTGCTTCAAGAAAGAACTGCGCATGAACGAGGTGTATTACATGCTGAATAAGGCGCTTTGTTAACGATTAACGGAGTAGTGATTAGTGATTAATGGCTGCGCAATATGTCGTCTGGCGTTCATCACTAATCACTAAACACTAAACATTATTAAACATGAAATTAGATGCAAAATCAACAATCGAGACAGGCAAAGCCATTCTAGGTATAGAACTCGGTTCAACGCGAATAAAAGCAGTCTTGATTGACCAGGAAAACAAGCCAATCGCCCAAGGCAGCCACACATGGGAAAACCAGTTGGTTGACGGGCTTTGGACTTATAGCATTGAAGTTATCTGGTCAGGCTTGCAAGATTGCTATGCCGACCTACGTTCCAACATAAAGAACTTATACGGTGACGTGGAAATCGAAAACCTGGCAGCTATCGGTGTCAGCGCCATGATGCACGGGTATATGCCGTTCAATGAAAAAGAAGAAATCCTCGTGCCTTTCCGTACCTGGAGAAATACCAATACAGGCCGGGCAGCGGCAGCCTTGTCCGAACTATTTGTCTACAACATCCCTCTGAGATGGAGCATTTCCCATTTATATCAGGCCATCCTGGACAACGAAGCGCACGTCAAAGACATCAAGTTTCTGACAACCCTTGCAGGCTATGTACATTGGCAGATAACAGGTGAAAAGGTGCTGGGCATCGGTGACGCATCGGGTATGCTCCCCATAGACCCGGCTACCAACAACTATTCCGCAGAAATGGTGGCAAAGTTCGACAATCTCGTTGCTCCAAAGGAATACGGCTGGAAGCTGGAAGACATTCTGCCTAAAGTATTGTCTGCCGGTGAAAATGCCGGCGTCCTCACGCAGAAAGGAAGTAAGAGACTTGACGTATCAGGTCATTTGAAAGCAGGAATACCGGTCTGCCCGCCGGAAGGAGACGCAGGAACCGGCATGGTTGCAACCAATGCCGTCAAGCAACGTACCGGAAACGTATCGGCAGGCACTTCCTCATTCTCTATGATTGTATTGGAGAAAGAATTATCGAAGCCGTACGAAATGATTGACATGGTTACTACTCCGGACGGAAGCCCCGTTGCCATGGTACATTGCAATAACTGTACATCCGACCTCAATGCGTGGGTTAACCTGTTCAAAGAATACCAGGAACTTTTGGGTATCCCTGTAAATATGGATGAAATCTACAGCAAGCTCTACAACATTGCGCTCACAGGTGATGCCGACTGCGGTGGTCTTCTCTCCTACAATTACATCTCCGGTGAACCTGTAACAGGTATTGCTGACGGAAGACCCTTGTTTGTACGTTCGGCAAATGATAAGTTCAGTCTGGCAAACTTTATGCGGACTCATTTATACGCTTCAGTCGGAGTACTCAAGATTGGTAACGACATCCTGTTCAATGAAGAGAAAGTCAAAGTCGACAGAATCACAGGACACGGCGGATTATTCAGAACCAAGGGAGTAGGCCAAAGAGTACTTGCAGCAGCTATTAACTCGCCTATTTCAGTAATGGAAACTGCCGGTGAAGGTGGTGCCTGGGGTATTGCCCTGTTAGGTTCCTACCTCGTGAACAATGAAAAGCAACAATCCCTCGCCGAATTTCTGGACGAAAGTGTATTTGCCGGTGACGCAGGTGTCGAAGTATCGCCTACACCTGAAGATGTAGCCGGTTTTAACACATACATCAAAAGCTACAAGGCAGGATTGCCTATTGAGGAAGCAGCAGCCAAATTTAAATAAGTCTCATCACAGGGACTTCTCCGCTTCTTTCTCAACATCATTTAGATATAAACATAAACCATCCCCATCCCCTCTCCTTTTGGAGAGGGATAAGGGGAAATCTATTATCATGAAAACCATCTCGTTCATACTTACCCCTGCAAGATTTGAAGCTGCCGGACAGCCTTTTTCTGCAAGCTCAACAGACTGATTTATATTAATAACCGAGGTTCATCATCATCAGAAATCATCATCAGAAATCAAACATCTAATAATCATTTAAACAAATACCATTTTATGAAAGCAAAACTATTAGTCAGCACAGCCTTTTTGGCAGCGTCGGTATCTCTTTCCGCACAGAAGAGTGCTACCATCACCGTACATGCCGAGCAAGGCAAAGAAATCATCCCGAAAGAAATCTACGGCCAGTTTGCCGAACACCTGGGTTCATGTATCTACGGTGGGCTTTGGGTAGGCGAAAATTCGGACATTCCTAATATCAAAGGATACCGAACGGACGTATTCAATGCATTAAAAGACTTGGCAGTCCCCGTTCTCCGCTGGCCGGGCGGTTGCTTTGCTGACGAATATCATTGGATGGACGGCATCGGCCCGAAAGAAAACCGTCCGAAGATGGTTAACAATAACTGGGGCGGAACAATCGAAGACAACAGCTTTGGTACACATGAGTTCCTGAATCTTTGCGAAATGCTGGGCTGCGAACCTTATGTAAGTGGAAATGTAGGCAGCGGTACGGTAGAAGAACTTGCCAAATGGGTAGAATACATGACATCGGACGGCGACTCTCCAATGGCGAATCTCCGCCGCAAGAACGGTCGTGACAAAGCATGGAAAGTAAAATATCTCGGTGTAGGGAATGAAAGCTGGGGATGCGGTGGCAGCATGCGTCCGGAATACTATGCAGACCTCTATCGCCGTTATTCTACCTATTGCCGCAACTATGACGGCAACCGCCTGTTTAAAGTTGCCAGCGGTGCCAGTGACTACGATTACAACTGGACAGATGTATTGATGAACCGTGTAGGACATCGCATGCAAGGTCTTTCCCTGCATTACTATACAGTGACGGGATGGAGCGGGAGCAAAACATCTGCAACCCGGTTCAATAAGGACGATTATTACTGGACAATGGGCAAATGCCTTGAAGTGGAAGACGTACTCAAGAAACATTGCGCCATCATGGACAAGTACGACAAGGACAAGAAAATCGCCCTCTTGCTTGACGAATGGGGAACCTGGTGGGATGAAGAGCCGGGAACTATCAAAGGGCATTTATATCAGCAGAACACACTGCGTGACGCTTTCGTAGCTTCATTGAGCCTTGACGTATTCCACAAATACACCGACCGCCTGAAAATGGCAAACATCGCACAGATAGTCAACGTACTCCAATCCATGATTCTGACGAAAGACAAAGAGATGGTGCTCACTCCTACTTATTACGTCTTCAAAATGTACAAAGTACATCAGGATGCCACTTATCTTCCAATCGAACTGGACTGCGAAAAAATGAATGTACGCGACAACCGCACCGTACCTATGGTGAGCGCAACCGCATCGAAAGACAAAAACGAAACGATTCATATTTCCCTCTCGAATGTGAACGCTGACGAAGCACAGGAAATAACCGTCAACCTGGGAGATACAAAAGCGAAAAAAGCTGTCGGAGAAATCCTTACCTCTGCCAAACTGACCGATTACAATTCTTTTGAAAATCCTGATATTGTAAAACCGGCACCCTTCAAAGAGGTAAAAATCAATAAAGGCACAATGAAGGTAAAACTTCCTGCTAAGTCTATTGTTACTTTAGAGTTACAGTAATTCAAGGGCTGTTACTTATTGTACCACAAACAAGAAGACTGTTAAAATGGTAATAAAAAAGATGGCACTTTTGGATTGTTAAATCCACATAAAGAGTTATCTTTGCCAGCAATCTGACAGAAATCAATTAAATTTTAATGATATGAACGATAACAAACTTATGAATCGTGCAGCGGATAACATCCGTATTCTTGCTGCTTCAATGGTTGAAAAAGCCAATTCCGGTCATCCGGGTGGTGCCATGGGTGGTGCTGATTTTGTTAATGTACTCTTCTCTGAGTTTCTAGTATACGATCCGGAAAATCCCCGTTGGGAAGGACGCGACCGCTTTTTCCTCGACCCGGGTCATATGTCTCCGATGCTTTATTCCACGCTGGCATTGACAGGAAAATTCACTTTGGATGAACTGAAAGAATTCCGTCAATGGGGTAGCCCTACTCCGGGACACCCTGAAGTAGACATCATGCGTGGTATCGAAAATACTTCCGGTCCGCTGGGACAGGGACATACTTTCGCCGTAGGTGCCGCTATTGCCGCCAAATTCCTGAAAGCCCGCTTCAACGAAGTGATGAACCAGACAATCTATGCTTACATCTCCGACGGTGGTATCCAGGAAGAAATCTCCCAAGGTTCCGGACGTATTGCCGGCGCACTGGGACTGGACAATCTGATTATGTTCTATGACTCCAACGACATTCAGCTTTCCACTGAAACGAAAGATGTAACCGTTGAAGACACAGCCATGAAATATGAAGCATGGGGATGGAAAGTAATCAGTATCAACGGTAACGACCCTGACGAAATCCGTGCGGCTATCAAGGAAGCACAGGCTGAAAAAGAACGTCCGACACTGATTATCGGTAAGACCGTAATGGGCAAAGGCGCACGCAAGGCAGACGGCAGCAGCTACGAAGCCAACTGCGCTACTCACGGTGCTCCGCTCGGTGGCGACGCTTATGTAAATACAATCAACAACTTGGGCGGTGACCCTACCAACCCGTTCGTAATCTTCCCGGAAGTAGCCGAACTGTACGCAAAACGTGCAGAAGAACTGAAGAAAATCGTAGCTGAAAGATACGCAGTGAAAGCCGCATGGGCAAAAGCTAATCCGGAACTGGCTGCCAAACTGGAAGCTTTCTTCTCAGGCAAAGCTCCGAAAGTGGATTGGGCTGCTATCGAACAGAAAGCAGGCAGCGCAACCCGCGCCGCATCCGCAACCGTATTAGGCGCACTTGCTACCCAGGTAGAAAACATGATTGTCGCTTCTGCCGACCTTTCCAACTCCGACAAGACCGACGGCTTCCTGAAGAAAACCCATTCTTTCAAGAAAGGTGATTTCAGCGGAGCATTCTTCCAGGCTGGTGTATCCGAGTTGTCGATGGCTTGTATCTGTATCGGTATGTCACTTCACGGTGGTGTTATCGCTGCCTGCGGTACATTCTTCGTATTCTCCGACTATATGAAACCAGCCGTACGTATGGCTGCCTTGATGGAACAACCCGTAAAATTCATCTGGACGCACGATGCATTCCGTGTAGGTGAAGACGGTCCTACTCACGAACCGGTAGAACAGGAAGCACAAATCCGCTTGATGGAGAAACTGAAAAACCATAAGGGACACAACTCTATGTTAGTACTTCGCCCGGCTGATGTGGAAGAAACAACAATCGCATGGAAACTCGCCATGGAAAATATGTCCACTCCGACCGGCTTGATTTTCTCCCGTCAAAATATCGCTAACCTTCCGGCAGGAACCGATTACGAACAAGCAGCCAAAGGTGCTTATATCGTAGCTGGTTCTGACGAGAACCCGGATGTCATCCTGGTAGCTTCCGGTTCTGAAGTCTCTACTTTGGTAGCCGGCACAGAATTGCTTCGCAAGGATGGCGTAAAGGTACGTATCGTATCTGCTCCGTCCGAAGGCCTGTTCCGCAGCCAGTCTAAGGAATATCAGGAAGCAGTTCTTCCGTCAGACGCAAAAATCTTCGGTATGACTGCCGGCTTGCCTGTCACTCTTCAAGGTCTGGTAGGTTGTCACGGTAAAGTTTGGGGATTGGAATCTTTCGGTTTCTCCGCTCCTTACAAAGTGTTGGACGAGAAACTAGGATTCACTGCTGAGAACGTGTATAACCAAGTAAAAGCAATGCTCTAATGAAAACAATCGGATTAGCATGCGACCATGCCGGCTTTGAACTGAAAGAATATGTTCGCGGCTGGCTGGAAGCAAAAGGCTGGGCTTATAAGGACTTCGGAACAGACTCTACCGCAAGCGTAGACTATCCGGACTATGCCCATCCGCTAGCCCTCGCAGTGGAATCGGGTGAGTGTTATCCCGGTATCGCTATCTGCGGCAGCGGAAACGGAATCAATATGACGTTGAACAAGCATCAGGGAATTCGTGCCGCACTCTGCTGGAACGCAGAAATCGCACACTTGGCTCGTCAGCACAATGACGCCAATATTCTGGTGATGCCGGGCCGTTTTATCAGTACTGAAGAAGCGGACATGATTCTGACAGAGTTCTTCTCTACAGAGTTTGAAGGCGGACGCCATCAGAACCGTATTGATAAGATTCCGGTAAAATAGCCTGAAGATAAATCAAACAGATATAAAGCTGTTCTTCTTTTTGAAGGGCAGCTTTATTTTTATACCTGTTTCACCGGACAAGCCCGACTATAAACTGATAACAGAAATAACCGCAGACAACAAACTTCAGCAAAGTGCCGAGAATGAATCCGAGCAATGAACCGAACCCGGATTTTAGTGCCTGGGAAAACTCCTTATTTCCCAATAATTCACCAATCACGGCACCGAGAAAGGGACCGACAATAATTCCCCAAGGCAAGAAAAGAAGCCCGACCAACGTTCCGATGATGCATCCCCAATTTCCCCATTTACTGCCGCCGCTATATTTACTTCCCAACATTGGAGTGAAATAATCCAATACCTGCAATACAGCTACAATCAATAACCATACGATTAATTGCGTCGTACTATATTGTACTTTATCCGTCAAATGCAAAAAAAACAATCCCAAGTAAGCAATAGGTGGTCCCGGAAGAAACGGAAGAATACAACCTGCCAATCCGGCTATCAGACAAAGGGCACTTATCACAATCAAAACAATATCCAGCATAGTCTATACATTTTAATATCTGCACAAAAGTACAGTATCTTTCAGTAAATACAAGCTAACATCGAGAATTATTTCGCCCCCTTCACCGGTAAGCGTCTCCGTTTTTTCTTTTCCAAACCGTACTTTTCAAGCATTAGAAACAAAGTGTTTCACACCGAGAAACGATTCGTTTCAGTAAAGCCGATTATTCTATATTAAAGAGTGAAACAGCCAAAAAGAAACGAGAGTCAAATATTATAGAGAAATTGAATTCTGCTAATAGTATATATCCACTGAAATATGAAAATTGGATGCTGAATTATTGGCAGAAAGAGATGTGATGAAGTTAAATACTATGGCTAATGAATAAACTACAAAAAAATTAAGGGTGTCCAGTGTGTAAAGGGCACCCTCATTTCTTACATAAAAAAAGACACTGTCCAGAATTTTGTAAATAGAAAACTTCAGGATTCAGGTTTTAGAATGTCACTTCATTAATTACAGCTTCTTCAGGTGTTCTTCCTATTTCATCAGGGAATAGAACATATCTAGTACTTTCTTTATGTGATACTACTTCGATTTCTATTCTATGGTAACTAGGCTTTTCTACAATCTCCACTAACTTACATTTTTTGGCTTCATGACTACCAAAGCTGACATAATACTCCTCACCGACAACTAACTCCACAGGCACACGCTCTGCAAAACGAAGAGGAGTTACAGAACTTTTAACTTTCACATCCACTTCATAACCCAATGAAAATGCGACTTTAGAAAGTATGTCAATACTCACATTATAAGCCCCCTTTTCTATTTTGGATATATTCACCCGATTTACTCCGCAAAGATTTGCAAGCTCTTCCTGAGTCATTTTTCTCTTTTTACGAAGCTCAGCCAAACGCTTGCCTATTCGTTCACGCTCTTTCAAATTTCGTTCCGTACCCTTTTCTTCATGAATCTTCATACAATTGTTGCAGAATTTAGAGCGTTGCCCCCGCTTTTTATATTAATATGGCAGCAAAGATAAACATTATATTATATATGTAGCATATATACTACATAAAAAAAGGCAATTATATTCCAATGCAGCAAATAACATTATTCCCTCCTATCCATCATCTATACCAAAGCAAACTTCTATAGTTAAAATTTATCCAATACACTTGCAAGTTCTCAATTTGTTTCTTTGTCTTTAAAGATTGAATAAAATCATATTAAAGCTAACAAATTTATTCATCGCCAGTAATGAAGAAATTATGAATAATAAAGAATTATCTAACCGAATTGAATATTTGTAGGGTGTATAGGAGCTTTTACTGAAAAATATTCCTTAAGCAACAACCAGGCATACAAATACCTAAAACGTTTTGCCGGCTTGGATTTTTTAGAAGAAATGATAAAAGTGATATTAAAATCAAGCAATTTGACGGATATTCCGATATTCCATAGAATGGGCTGAATTTATCCTGCTAAATAGAAAAGGGAGCTATTGATTAATATTCACCCAATATGCAATAAACTCAAAACGTTGCAAATTTCCGTCCACGTTTGCCCCATTTAC
>NZ_CABUHK010000112.1 GCF_902491285.1 uncultured Bacteroides sp.
GATTTTGTATTGGAGAAAAAAAAGCAATAACAATGGGACATATTATAGCTGATTTGAAAGAGACATTCAGAAGAGGAAATATTTTCATCCAACTGATTTATATCAACGTCGGTATTTTTGTTATCGGGACGTTGGTTAATGTTTTCCTGCAATTATTTGCATTTAATACCCCTGATATATTCGGCATATTTGCCCTGCCGGCTTCTTTTATAGTTTTTATTCACCAGCCATGGTCGCTGTTCACCTATATGTTCATGCATGCCGGTATCCTGCATATCCTGTTCAATATGCTTTGGCTGTACTGGTTCGGAAGCCTGTTTCTCTACTTTTTCTCGGCAAAGCATCTGAGAGGGCTGTACGTACTGGGCGGTATCTGCGGCGGTTTGCTGTATATGATTGCCTATAATGTATTTCCTTTATTCAGTTCGCAAGTGGCGGGTTCCACATTAGTCGGGGCATCGGCATCCGTATTGGCTATCGTAGCAGCTACGGCCTACCGTGAACCAAACTACCGGGTACAGCTCTTTCTGTTCGGCGCTATCCGTCTCAAATACTTGGCGTTAGTCGTTATCGGCATCGATGTACTATCCATCACTTCAAGCAACGCCGGCGGACATATCGCCCACTTAGGCGGTGCCCTTGCCGGACTTTGGTTTGCCGCAAGCCTGAGCAAAGGAGCCGATTTAACTTCCTGGATTAACCGGATTCTGGATGGCTTCGTATCCCTGTTCCAAAAGAAGACATGGAAACGTAAACCGAAAATGAAAGTGCACTACGGTGGCGGTGCTACCAGTCGTGAGAAGGATTACGATTACAATGCCCACAAGAAAGCACAGTCGGACGAAGTTGACCGTATCCTGGAGAAGTTGAAGAAATCCGGTTACGACAGCCTGACAACAGAAGAAAAGAAAAGCTTGTTCGACGCAAGCAAAAGATAAAAGAATGGAGCATATTGGCAAAATTGTCGCATTTCTGATACTGGCTATCAACGCTTTCTTTGTGGGAACGTTGATACTCAGTGCATATAGCCCCTACCTCAGTCCTAAAGTAAACCCGCTTGCTTCCAGCCTCGGACTTGCGTTCCCGATATTTCTGACTGTCAACCTACTGTTTCTGGCATTCTGGGCATTCGTCAACTACCGCTATACGTTATTACCCATTATCGGTTTCCTCGTTTGCCTTCCGCAAATACGGACTTATATTCCTTTCAATTCCACTACAAAAACGATACCGGAAGGAAGTATCAAGCTACTATCCTACAATGTTATGAGCTTCAGTAATCTGGAGAAGAAAAACGGGAAAAACCCGATTTTGTCCTATCTGGCAGACAGTAAAGCCGATATAATCTGCCTGCAGGAATATAATACATCCACCAATAAGAAGTTTCTGACAGAGCAGGATGTGAAAAAGGCATTGAAAGCATATCCTTACCAGTCCATCCTCCAACAGGGCAAAGGTGAGGTGCAACTTGCCTGCTTCTCCAAATTTCCCATACTTTCGGCACGCCCCATCAAGTACGAAAGCACTTATAACGGTTCCATGAGATATGTACTGAATGTAAACAACGATACGATTACATTGATAAACAACCATCTGGAATCCAACAAGCTCACCAAGGAAGACAGAGGAATCTACGAAGACATGATAAAAGACCCGAATGCGAAAAAAGTGAAAACCGGTCTCCGGCAACTGGTAAGGAAACTCGCGGAAGCATCGGCCATCCGTGCGTCACAAGCGGACTCCGTAGCCAAATATATAGCGGAAAGCAAATATCCGACCATTATTGCGTGCGGTGACTTCAACGACGGGTCCATCTCGTACACGCACCGTATCCTTACCCAAAAACTGGACGACGCATTTACTCACTCCGGCAAGGGACTGGGAATTTCCTATAACCAGAATATGTTCTATTTCCGAATCGACAATATCCTGATAAGCCCTGACCTGAAAGCCTATAACTGCACCGTAGACCGGTCTATCAAGGCTTCAGACCACTATCCTATCTGGTGCTATATCAGCAAACGATAAAAACTGTAAACTCTAATATAAAACACTTATGATGATAAAAAAAACACTAACCATTTTAGCAGTAAGTTGTATGATGTACTCCTGTGCTACGAAAACAGAAAGCAATCCTTTCTTTACAGAGTTTCAAACCGAGTATGGTGTCCCGCCTTTCGACAAGATTAAACTGGAACACTACGAACCTGCCTTCCTGAAAGGTATCGAGGAGCAGAAGCAAAACATAGAAGCTATCATCGAAAGCCCGGAAGTCCCGACTTTCGAGAATACGATTGTAGCCCTGGATAACAGCGCACCCATCCTTGACCGTGTAAGCGCTATCTTCTTCAATATGACAGATGCGGAGACAACCGACGCCCTCACTGAACTTTCCATGAAAATGGCTCCGGTTCTTTCGGAACACGAAGACAATATCTCCCTGAATGAGAAACTTTTCAAGCGTGTGAACGATGTGTACTTGCAGAAAGACTCATTGAACCTGACAACGGAACAGGCACGTCTGCTGGACAAAACCTACAAGAGATTTGTCCGTTCGGGAGCCAACCTCAGCGCAGAGAAGCAAGCCCGTCTCCGTGAAATCAACAAGGAGCTTTCCACACTCGGCATCACTTTCAGCAACAATGTGCTGAACGAGAATAACGCTTTCCAACTTTTCGTTGATAAAGAGGAAGATTTGGCCGGACTGCCCGAATGGTTCCGCCAAAGCGCAGCCGAAGAAGCAAAAGCAGCCGGACAACCGGGCAAATGGCTGTTTACCCTGCACAATGCCAGCCGCCTGCCTTTCCTGCAATATTCAGAAAACCGTCCGCTCCGCGAACAAATGTACAAAGCCTACATCAACCGGGGTAACAACAACAATGAAAACGATAACAAAGAGAATATCCGCAAAATCGTTTCTCTCCGCCTGGAAAAAGCAAACCTGTTAGGTTTCGACTGCTACGCCAACTTCGTTCTGGACGAAACAATGGCGAAGAACGCTATCAACGTTATGGAACTTCTGAACAATCTCTGGAGTTATGCACTGCCGAAAGCGAAAGCGGAAGCTGCTGAACTTCAGAAGTTGATGGACAAAGAAGGCAAAGGCGAAAAACTGGAAGCATGGGACTGGTGGTATTACACCGAGAAACTGCGGAAAGAGAAATACAACCTGTCCGAAGAAGATACAAAACCCTACTTCAAACTGGAAAATGTACGCGAAGGCGCATTTGCCGTAGCCAACAAGCTATACGGCATCACCTTGACCAAGCTCGAAGGTATCCCGACCTATCATCCTGACGTAGAAGTCTTTGAAGTGAAAGACGCAGACGGATCACAACTCGGGATCTTCTATGTAGACTATTTCCCGCGCACCGGAAAAAGCGGTGGCGCATGGATGAGCAACTACCGTGAGCAACAGGGAGCAACCCGTCCGTTAGTATGCAACGTTTGCAGCTTTACCAAACCGGTAGGCGACACTCCTTCTTTACTGACAATGGACGAAGTAGAGACATTGTTCCACGAATTCGGCCACGGTCTGCACGGTCTGCTGACAAAATGTGAATACAAGGGAACATCCGGTACAAACGTAGTGCGCGACTTTGTAGAACTTCCTTCCCAAATCAACGAGCATTGGGCTACCGAACCGGAAGTACTGAAAATGTATGCCAAACACTATCAGACAGGAGAAGTTATCCCTGATGAAATCATCGAAAAGATACTGGAACAAAAGACCTTCAACCAAGGATTCATGACTACGGAACTGCTGGCCGCCGCCATCCTCGACATGGACCTGCACACCGTGACAGATGTAAAGAATATGGATATGCTTTCTTTCGAGAAAGAAGCCATGGACAAGCTCGGTCTTATCCCCGAAATAGCACCCCGCTATCGTGTCACTTACTTCAATCATATCATTGGCGGATACGCTGCCGGATACTATAGTTACCTATGGGCGAATGTATTGGACAACGACGCTTTCGAAGCCTTTAAAGAACATGGAATTTTTGATAAGAATACCGCCGGCCTGTTCCGCTACAACGTATTGGAGAAGGGAGACAGCGAAGACCCGATGGTACTTTACAAGAATTTCCGTGGAGCAGAACCGAGCCTGGAACCGCTACTGAAAAACAGAGGGATGAAATAATTCGGCAAAAAAGCCCTTAAACATCAAATATTTGAGGGCTTCTTACATATAAATGTGAAAAAAAAACTATATTTGCAGCCTTGTATACGGCAAAAAGAACTTGTGTACGACAGAATTTAACTGAAAATTAAATTAAAAAAGTAATCATCATAAATTAAAAGTAAAATGCAAAACAAAGGATTTGTAAAGGTTTTTGCGGTATTACTCACGCTGGTATGCGTGTTCTACCTCTCCTTCTCCTTCGTAACACGCCACTATACCAACAAGGCGAAAGAAATTGCGAACGGCGACCCGAAAGTAGAACAGGACTACCTCGACTCTCTCTCCAACGAGAAAGTAATGCTGTGGAACTGGACACTGAAACAATGTCGTGAGATGGAGATTAGTTTAGGCTTGGACCTAAAAGGTGGTATGAACGTTATCCTTGAAGTTTCCGTACCGGATGTTATCAAAGCGCTGGCTGACAACAAACCGGATGAAGCTTTCAACAACGCATTGGCAACAGCAGCAAAACAGGCTGTCAACAGTCAGGATGATATCATCACCCTGTTTGTAAGAGAATACCACAAAATTGCTCCGGACGCAAAACTTTCCGAACTCTTCGCAACACAACAGTTGAAAGACAAAATCAACCAGAAATCATCAGATGCCGAAGTTGAAAAAGTACTGAGAACAGAAGTGAAAGCGGCTGTTGAGAACTCATTCAACGTACTCCGTACCCGTATCGACCGTTTTGGTGTTGTTCAGCCGAACATCCAGAGCCTGGAAGACAAAATGGGACGCATCATGGTGGAACTTCCGGGTATCAAAGAGCCGGAACGTGTGAGAAAACTTCTCCAAGGTTCTGCCAACCTGGAATTCTGGGAAACTTATACAGCTAAAGAAGTTCTTCCTGCCATACAATCTGCAGACGCTAAATTGCGTGCAGTATTGGCTGAAACAACAACTGCTGATGCAGATACCATCGAAGCTGCAGTGCTCACAGAAGCTACTCCGGCTGAGACAAAAACGGTAAGTGCTGCCGACAGCCTTGCTGCCGCACTGAAAGGTGACGCAACTGCCGAAGACAAGTCTGCCACAAACCTGGAAGAAATCAAAAAGCAATACCCTTTGCTCTCTATTCTCCAGTTGAACTCCAGCGGACAGGGTCCTGTTGTAGGTTATGCCAACTACAAAGACACTGCCGACATCAACAAATACCTGGCTATGCCGGAAGTCAAAGCTGAACTGCCTAAAGACCTTAGTCTGAAATGGGGTGTATCTGCCGCTGACTTTGACAAGAAAAAACAGACATTCGAACTGTATGCCATCAAAGTGACAGAACGCAACGGCAAAGCTCCGTTGGAAGGTGATGTTGTCACAGATGCAAAAGACGAATTCAACCAATACAGCAAACCGGTAGTTACCATGGCTATGAACAATGACGGTGCACGTCGTTGGGCACAGTTGACCAAACAGAACATCGGCCGCGCTATTGCTATCGTATTGGATAATTATGTATATTCCGCACCGAATGTAAATACAGAAATTACCGGCGGACGCTCTGAAATCTCCGGAAACTTCACTCCGGAACAGACCAAAGACTTGGCAAACGTATTGAAATCAGGTAAGATGCCGGCTCCGGCCCATATCGTGCAGGAAGATATCGTTGGTCCGTCACTGGGTCAGGAATCTATCAACGCAGGTATTTTCTCATTCGTTGTAGCACTGATTCTGTTGATGATCTATATGTGCTCCATGTACGGATTCATCCCGGGTATGGTTGCCAACTGCGCATTAATCCTCAACTTCTTCTTCACGCTGGGTATTCTTTCGTCCTTCCAGGCCGCACTGACAATGTCCGGTATTGCCGGTATGGTGTTGTCACTGGGTATGGCAGTGGATGCAAACGTACTTATCTATGAACGTACCAAAGAAGAGCTTCGTGCAGGCAAGGGAGTGAAGAAAGCACTTGCCGACGGTTATTCCAATGCATTCTCGGCTATCTTCGACTCTAACTTGACGTCTATCATCACAGGTATCATCCTGTTCAACTTCGGTACCGGTCCGATTCGTGGTTTTGCTACAACTCTGATTATCGGTATCCTCGTGTCCTTCTTTACTGCCGTGTTCATGACTCGTATCGTTTACGAACACTTCATGAATAAAGACAAGTGGTTGAACCTGACATTTACTACCAAGATTTCAAAGAACCTGATGACCAATACACATTTCGACTTCATGGGAACCAACAAGAAATCCATGATTATCGTAGGTGCCATCATCATCGTTTGTATCGGTTCGTTCGCTATCCGCGGTTTAAGCCAGAGCATCGACTTCACCGGTGGACGTAACTTCAAGGTACAGTTCGAAAACCCGGTTGAACCGGAACAAGTACGCGAACTGATTTCCAGCAAGTTCGGCGACGCCAACGTAAGTGTCATCGCTATCGGTACAGACAAGAAAACAGTACGTATCAGTACAAACTACCGCATCGAAGATGAAGGCAACAATGTAGACTCGGAAATCGAAGCATATCTGTACGAGACTTTGAAACCGGTATTGACTCAGAACATTACATTGGAAACTTTCATTGACCGCGACAATCACACAGGTGGTAGTATCGTAAGTTCGCAGAAAGTAGGTCCGAGTATCGCAGACGATATCAAGACAGGTGCTATCTACTCTGTAGTATTGGCATTGATTGCAATCGGCTTATACATCTTAATCCGTTTCCGCAATATCGCATACAGTATCGGTTCTATCGTAGCTTTGAGTTGTGACACCATTATGATTATCGGTGCTTACTCACTGTTCTGGGGTATCCTGCCGTTCTCTCTGGAAATTGACCAGACATTCATCGGTGCTATCCTGACAGCTATCGGTTACTCTATTAATGACAAGGTGGTAATCTTCGACCGTGTGCGCGAGTTCTTCGGCTTGTACCCGAAACGTGACAAACGCGTATTGTTCAACGACTCTCTGAACACCACACTGGCCCGTACCATTAATACATCATTGAGTACATTGATCGTGTTGCTGTGTATCTTCATCCTCGGTGGTGATTCAATCCGCAGCTTCGCATTCGCAATGATTCTCGGTGTTGTTATCGGTACATTGTCTTCACTGTTCATTGCATCTCCGATTGCATACAACATGATGAAGAACAAAAAAGTCGTAGTACCTGCTACGGAAGAATGATAAAGCCCAGAAATAAAAAAAGCCTCTTCCGAATATCCGGAGGAGGCTTTTTTCTATTGATTATTAAAACAAATAGAAGCTATAAGACGTTAATCTTAAAAGAAGCCATTGTAAAACTTAAAACTTGATACAGTATGAAAGCCTACAACACAACTTCCCATAGATTCTTCTTTGTAGTAGCCCCGAGGGGAATCGAACCCCTATCTAAAGTTTAGGAAACTTCTATTCTATCCGTTGAACTACAAGGCCGCTTCAAATTTGCTTGCAAAGATAACGGTTTCTGTCGATTTAACAAGAATAAAAATACAGGTTCCTTTCAAATATCTCAAATATTTAGCGTCAATAGGACAATAAAGTTCGATTTATTTTGATAATTCGATTAACTTTCCGACCTTTGCGCTCACAAATTGAAAGTAAAATCAGTTTTTAAATTAAATATAGTAATTAAAGTTATGGCAGACGAAATGATGGTTAAAGAATTGGAGGAAGTAGTAGTACGTTTCTCCGGCGACTCCGGCGACGGTATGCAGCTGGCCGGCAACATCTTCTCGAACGTGTCGGCTACGGTAGGAAATGACATCTGTACATTTCCCGACTACCCGGCAGACATCCGCGCCCCGCAAGGTTCGCTGACCGGTGTTTCCGGTTTCCAGGTTCACATCGGTGCCGGACAAGTTTACACTCCCGGAGACCGTTGCCACGTATTGGTAGCAATGAACCCTTCCGCATTGAAAACACAAATCAAATTCTGTAAACCGCAAGGACTTATCATCACCGACTCCGACTCATTTGAAGCCAGAGATTTGGAAAAGGCACAATTCAAGACCGACAATCCTTTTGAAGAATTAGGCGTGAAACAGGAAGTGCTAGAGGTTCCCATCTCTTCCATGTGCAAAGAAAGCCTGAAAGACTCAGGACTGGACAATAAATCAGTTCTCCGTTGCAAGAATATGTTTGCACTCGGACTGGTTTGCTGGTTGTTCAACCGTAACCTGTCGGCAGCCGAAAAAATGCTGCGCGAGAAATTCGCCAAGAAACCCGAAATAGCAGAAGCCAATATCAAGGTATTGAATGACGGTTTCAACTACGGAGCCAACACGCACGCATCTGTCTCTACTTATAAGATTGAAAGCAAAGCTCCGAAATCAAAAGGGCTTTATACAGATATTAATGGTAATAAGGCAACTGCCTACGGATTGATTGCCGCTGCCGAGAAAGCAGGATTGGAACTCTACCTGGGTTCTTACCCTATCACTCCGGCTACCGATATTCTGCACGAGTTAGCCAAGCATAAATCACTGGGTGTAAAAACCGTACAGTGTGAAGACGAAATCGCAGGTTGTGCATCTGCCGTCGGTGCCGCTTTTGCCGGTGCTTTGGCAGTGACTACGACTTCCGGCCCCGGTGTTTGCCTGAAGAGTGAGGCTATGAACCTTGCTGTTATCGGCGAACTTCCATTAGTGATTGTCAACGTACAGCGTGGCGGTCCGTCCACAGGTCTTCCCACTAAATCGGAACAGACAGACTTGTTGCAGGCCCTTTACGGACGTAACGGTGAAAGCCCGATGCCTGTCATTGCCGCAACATCACCGACCAACTGTTTCGACGCTGCCTATATGGCATGTAAAATTGCCCTGGAACACATGACTCCGGTTGTATTGCTGACCGATGCTTTCGTAGCCAACGGTTCTGCCGCATGGAAACTTCCTAACCTGAACGAATATCCGGCCATCAACCCGCCGTATGTAACTCCGGACATGGCAGGCAACTGGACTCCGTACCAACGCAACGAAGAAACAGGCGTACGCTATTGGGCTACTCCGGGAACAGAAGGTTTCATGCATCGTATCGGCGGTCTTGAAAAGAGCAACGATACAGGCGCTATCTCTACCGAACCCGAAAACCACAACAAAATGGTTCACCTTCGCCAAGCCAAAGTGGACAAGATTGCGGACTATATCCCCGAACTCGAAGTATTGGGTGATGAAGACGCAGACTTGCTGATTGTAGGCTGGGGCGGTACTTACGGACATCTCCGCCTGGCTATGGACTATATGCGCGAACATGGAAAGAAAGTGGCTTTCGCTCACTTCCAGTACATCAACCCGCTGCCGAAGAACACTGCCAATGTGCTGCGTAAATATAAGAAAATCGTGGTAGCTGAACAGAATCTGGGACAATTCGCAGGTTACTTGCGCATGAAAGTGCCCGGACTGAACATCAGCCAGTTCAACCAGGTGAAAGGACAGCCTTTCGTCACGAGAGAATTGATAGATGCATTCACTAAATTATTGGAGGAATAAAAGATGAGCGATAAAGTATATACCGTACAAGATTATAAATCAGGTCAGCCTCGCTGGTGTCCGGGATGCGGTGACCACGCTTTCCTGAATTCACTGCACAAAGCCATGGCCGAACTGGGAACAGCTCCGCACGATATTGCCGTAATTTCGGGTATCGGTTGTTCTTCCCGTCTGCCTTATTATGTAAATACATATGGTTTTCACACCATCCACGGACGTGCTGCTGCTATTGCGACAGGCGCCAAAGTAGCTAATCCCAATCTGACCATCTGGCAGATTTCCGGTGACGGTGATGGCCTGGCAATCGGTGGTAACCACTTCATCCATGCATTACGCCGTAATATCGACCTGAATATGATTCTGTTGAACAACCGTATCTACGGTCTGACAAAAGGACAATATTCACCGACTTCGGAACGCGGACTTGTAACCAAATCTTCTCCTTACGGAACTGTGGAAGACCCCTTCCGTCCCGCTGAACTGGCATTCGGCGCCCGCGGACGCTTCTTTGCACGCTGTATCGCAGTAGATGGTGCCGCTTCGGTAGAAGTATTGAAAGCAGCAGCCAACCATAAAGGCGCTTCCGTTGTAGAAGTCCTGCAAAACTGCGTTATCTTCAACGACGGAACTCACGCCAGCGTTGCCACCAAAGAAGGACGTGCCAAGAATGCTATCTATCTGGAACATGGCAAACCGATGTTGTTCGGCGAAAACAAAGAATTCGGATTGATGCAGGAAGGCTTCGGGCTGAAAGTAGTGAAACTTGGCGAGAACGGTATCACAGAAAAGGATATCCTTATCCACGACGCACACTGCCAGGACAATACGCTTCAACTGAAACTGGCTTTGATGGAAGGTCCCGACTTCCCGATTGCACTGGGTGTAATCCGTGATGTGGACGCTCCGACGTACAATGATGCAGTTACAGAACAAATAGAAGAAATCAAAGGCAAAAAGAAATATCACAATTTCCAGGAGCTGTTGATGACTAATGAGACTTGGGAAGTGAAGTAATTCACTGTCTACAATAAAATAAAAGATGGAGAAAGAGGCTCAGTTCCCTTTCTCCATCTTTTTTATACTTTGAAACTAATTACGAAATAGCTTTACTAATCATGTTCAATTGTAAAAGCAGGAAACATCAATTAATAATTCATTAGCGTACCGAAGTAAACAGAACCATATACTGAACTTACTCAAGTCTCCTACATCATTTCACTGAGTGTAATACTTGTCTTGGTCTATTCTACTACTAAATAGTAAAAGTAAGTTTGAAGTATGATTAAAACATTTCATTAAATCCACGAAAGTTTGAAGTATAATTAAAACTTTTCCGTATATTCGCAAGAGTTTAAAGTATAATTAAAACTTTCAGGCCCATGAACTTCCCTCGAATCCTCAAAAAAAGAAAAGGTTATATTGACCGAATAAAACCTTTTATGCAAAAATCAGTAGCCAAGGTGTTAACAGGGCAACGCCGTGTAGGCAAAAGTTTTCTCCTTTACCAACTTATTGAAGAAATTTTAGCAGAAGAACCGGATGCGAATATTATCTATATCAATCTTGAAGATTTTGCATTCAGTTCCCTACAAACAGCAGAAGATTTACACTCGTACATCATTTCTCATAGCAAAGAAAAAGCTAAGAATTATATCTTTATCGATGAAATACAAGATATTCCCGGGTTTGAAAAAGTCATCCGTTCGCTCCTGCTCAATGAAGATAATGATATATACATTACAGGCAGTAACGCCAAGATGTTTTCAGGAGAACTCGCCACTTATTTAAGTGGCAGATATATCGAATTCAAAATATATAGTCTCTCCTATTCTGAGTTTCTTGAATTCCACGGATTAACTGAAAGTGAAACGAGTTACGAATTATATAGCCGTTATGGCGGACTTCCCTATTTATTAAATCTCCCTCTCGAAGATGAAACGGTCAATGAATATTTGAAGAGTGTATATTCCACGATTGTATTTCGTGATGTTGTCAGTAGATACAAACTGCGCAATACTTTGTTCCTTGAGAAACTGATTCAATTTTTATCCGAAAACATAGGCAATCTCTTCTCGGCAAAAAATATCAGTGATTATTTAAAATCACAACATACCACCATATCAGTAAACCAAATACAAAGCTATACGGAATATTTAAACAATGCTTTCCTGATCCACCGAGTAGAGCGGTATGATTTAATTGGGAAACGCGTATTTGAGATAGGAGAGAAATATTATTTCGAAAATATGGGAATCCGGAACATTGTCATCGGATATCGCATTACAGACAAAGCTAAAATATTGGAAAATCTAGTGTATAACCACCTTTTATACAAAGGTTACGATATTAAGGTTGGCTATTACGGAGATAAGGAAATAGATTTTATCGGAGAAAAGAATGGAGAAAAACTATATATACAGGTCGCTTTAAAAATAGATAGCGACAAGACAGCAGAAAGAGAATTTGGAAACCTGCTAAAGATACAGGATAACTATCCCAAAATAGTGATAACAGAAGATACATTCAGCGGAAATAGCTATGAGGGCATACGCCATTGTCCTATACGCCAGTTCTTAATGGAGTAAACCATACGATTTACGAAAAATAAATGCAGCACACCATCGGGATTCCATGGGAAATCAAATTGCCTTTGGTGCGCTGCATTTACATTTAAGTCAAGTCATCTATAACTCATTATTATGCCATTTATGCAGAAATTGCATACTACCATCCAACCGTAACTTTCAGAGGCAAACGATTGGAAGCCGGGCCGGCAAGAATCTCAAACTCGCCTTTTTCCACTACAAAGCGGTGCTGATTCATATCGTAATAAGCGAATGCATCCTCATTCAGCACTACAGAAACCCGTTTCTTCTCCCCTTTCTTCAAGAATACCTTTTCATATCCTTTCAGTTCTTTCTGAGGACGGGGGACAGAGGATTGTACATCATGTACATACACTTGTGCCACTTCCGAGGCATCCATCTTCCCTGTATTCTCGATATCAAAGCTAACGGTAACCTGATATTCACCCGTTTTCTCCGCAGCCATATTGCTATAAGCGAAAGTAGTATAGGACAAACCGTAGCCAAACGGATAGAAAGGTTCTT
>NZ_CABUHK010000113.1 GCF_902491285.1 uncultured Bacteroides sp.
TAATAAAACATATCTTAAACACTTCTCTATTCAGAGAATAAACCGTACATTAGCAGAAACTTTAAAATAGAGTCACTATCATGACAAATAAGGATAATTATTGCGTGATCATGGGTGGCGGCATTGGAAGCCGCTTTTGGCCGTTTAGCCGCAAAACATTGCCCAAACAATTTTTAGATTTCTTCGGAATCGGTCGCTCACTCTTGCAACAGACTTTTGACCGCTTCCAAAAGGTTATTCCAACAGAAAATATTCTTATCGTTACCAACACAATGTATGCGGACTTAGTGAAGGAGCAATTGCCCGAAGTGAACGAAGAACAGATTCTACTGGAACCCGCTAGAAGAAATACCGCTCCATGCATCGCATGGGCTTCCTACCACATCAAAGCACTAAACCCAAACGCCAATATCGTAGTTGCCCCCTCGGATCACCTGATTTTAAAAGAGGACGAATTTCTTGCCGCTATTGAAAAAGGTCTGGATTTTGTTTCACGCTCGGAAAAACTACTCACTTTAGGAATCAAACCCAACCGTCCGGAAACCGGATACGGATATATACAAATCGATGAACCTGCCGGTGACAATTTCTATAAAGTAAAGACGTTCACCGAAAAACCGGAACTGGAATTAGCCAAAGTTTTTCTGGAAAGCGGGGAGTTCTATTGGAATTCCGGGTTGTTTATGTGGAATGTTAATTCTATCATCAAGGCAAGTGAGGAGTTATTGCCCGAACTGGCTTCCAAACTGGCACCCGGAAAGGATATTTATGCTACTGATGCGGAAAAGGCATTCATTGAAGAGAATTTTCCCGCATGTCCCAATGTATCCATTGATATAGGCATTATGGAAAAAGCGGATAATGTATATGTATCCTTAGGAGATTTCGGTTGGTCTGATCTTGGAACTTGGGGATCGCTTTATGATTTATCGGAAAGAGACATGGAAGGCAATGTTACGCTGAAGTGCCATTCACAGATCTATAACAGTAAAGATAATATGGTAGTGCTTCCAAAAGGGAAACTGGCCGTAATTGACGGATTGGAAGGATATCTGATAGCAGAATCGGACAACGTCCTGCTGATTTGCCGCAAAGATGAAGAACATGCTATCCGTAAATATGTGAATGATGCCCAAATGCAACTGGGCGATGATTTTATTTAATAGATTCAATGAAGGCCGGAACAAAAAAGAGACCGGATAAGATAATCACAAACTAATAAGTAAACGGTGAACCCCCTGCAAGTAATCATGCAGTTTGTTCACCGTTCTCTGTTTTTATAATCGAATAAAACTTTGTGTGTCCTAAATCAATCGGGCGTTCTTAGATAACCTCTATTCCCTGTTCCTTGCAAAGTTGCAATCCCAAGTCTTTCAATCTGAACTTCTGAATCTTGCCACTGCCCGTCATCGGAAATTCGTCCACAAAAAAGATATATTTCGGTATTTTATAACGGGATATCTTATTTCTACAGAAATCACGCACATCCTCTGCCTGCATCGTCACACCTTCATGCAGAATGATGAATGCCCCGACAGCCTCACCGTATTTTTTGGAGGGAATTCCTGCCACCTGGACATCTTTCACTCCTTCAAGTTTATAAAGGAATTCTTCGATTTCACGCGGATAAATATTCTCGCCGCCACGAATAATCATATCTTTGATACGTCCGGTAATCCGATAATTCCCGTCTTCGTCCTTTATACCCAAGTCACCGGAATGTAGGAAGTTGTTGGCATCGAGAACCTCGGCTGTCGCTTCAGGATTCTTATAATATCCTTTCATCGTGTTATAACCGCGATTGCACATCTCACCCTGCACGCCGACCGGGCATTCCTCGCCAGTCTCCGGATCGAGCACTTTCACTTCCGTGAATTCGAAATCACGGCCTACCGTATTACAACGTACTTCAAACGGGTCGTCAATACGGGTAGCCGTCATACCGGGAGCAGCTTCCGTCAATCCGTAGACACTGGTCACCTTCATATACATCTTCTCTTCCACTTGTTTCATCAGCTCAACCGGACAGAGAGAACCTGCCATAATACCTGTACGGAGACAAGACATATCAAAGAGGTCGAACATCGGGTGATGCAATTCGGCAATAAACATGGTCGGCACTCCATATAAAGCCGTACAACGCTCTTTATGAATAGAAGCCAGTACAACCAACGGGTCAAAACGCTCTACCATCACTTGCGTACAGCCATGAGTCAGACAGTTCATAGTAGCCAACACGACTCCAAAACAATGGAACAACGGCACACAGCAGCAGAGTTTGTCATCGGACGTAAACTTCATGTGCTCACCGGTCAGGAAACCATTATTGGCAATATTATAATGTGTCAGCATCACTCCCTTCGGAAAACCGGTAGTTCCTGATGTATACTGCATATTTACCACATCATGGCGGTCGACCTTACTTTTGAGTTCATTCAAACAGTCATCTTCCACGTTATCTCCCAGCAGCAGAATCTCAGCCGTGTTATACATTCCACGATGTTTTTCCTGCCCCACATACACTACATTCTTCATATATGGGAAACGTTCGCTCTTCAAATGTCCGCGTTCGCAGGTTTTCAGTTCGGGAAGCATGGTGTAGGTCATCTGTACGAAGTCACTATCCTTCTCACCATTCACGATGCAGAGGGTATGCATATCCGAGTCCTGGCAAAGATATTCCAGTTCGGCTTGCTTATAGTTCGTATTTACAGTAACATACACCGCCCCAATCTTGGCACAGGCATACAGTAATGTCAGCCAGTCGGGCACATTGGCCGCCCAGATGCCGACATGCGTACCCCGTTCCACACCAATGGCGATAAGCCCTTTTGCCATATCATCCACACGGCGGTTGAACTGGCTCCAGGTAAAACGGAGATTACGGTCGGAATATACGATATATTCTTTATCAGGAGTCTCTTCAGCCCAGTGTTCCAGCCACTGTCCCAAAGTACGGTCAAATAATTGCATGGAGTTTCTTTCTATACTTAATACTTTATTTAAATCGGTGTATAAATCACTGCCAGGATTTTAGCAGCCTGTCCCTCATAAGCGTGCACGTGGTGAGGAACGATGGAATCATAATAAATACTGTCGCCTTCTTCAAGCAGGTAGGTATTCTTGCCATAACTGATTTCCATGATACCTTCCATGACCATAATAAATTCTTCACCTTCATGAGAAGAAAGTACGAAGTCGGTATCTTCCGTCGGCATCACATCAATGATAAACGGCTCCATGTGACGGTCCGCTTTCGATTTGGAGAGAGAATGATACTCCATATGTTTGCGGGAATGAATCGCGTTATTGGAGAAGCTGATCGCATCTTTGGCCTCTTTCTTACGGCATACCACCGGCCCCACTTCATCCTGGTCGTCAAGGAACGTACCCAAACGTACCCCTAACACACGGGCAATCTTAATGAGCGGTGCAAGAGAAGGGATATCGATATTATTCTCGATACGCTCAACCTGTTCAATAGCCAGGCCGGAGCGCTGTGCCAATTCCTCTATGGTAATTGATTTATCCTCACGGAGAGCTTTAATTTTTTCGCCGACAATTTTACTGGTATCCATATTGTAAGTATTTTAGTTGTCAAAGGTGATAAATTATAATAATTAGGTTGCAAAAATAGCAAAATCTTTAGATGGACACAATTATAATCAAAGAAAATATGACTATCCGACAGAAAAAGAAGGAACTAAAAAAAGCCGTTACCCATAACGGGAAACGGCTTTCTAAACTTTTCGCAGCAAGTAGATTACTTACGCAAACCGAGTTCTTTAACGATAGCACGATATCTTTCGATATCTTTCGCTTTCAGGTAATCGAGCAAGCGACGACGCTTACCTACCAACATTGTTAAAGCTCTCTCTGTACTATAATCTTTTCTGTTGAGCTTCATGTGCTCAGTCAGGTGAGAAATACGGTAGGAAAACAAAGCTATCTGCGCTTCAGCTGAGCCAGTATCAGTGTTAGACTTCCCGTGCTTTCCGAAGATTTCTTGCTTTTTAGCAGCATCTAAATACATAATTCTTAGAATTTTAATATAGTAAATAATTCTTTTGAGCGTGCAAAGATAGGGATTATCTTTATATCCCACAACGATTTACAAGAAAAAATTGCCGTCATTGCATATATTTCTAATCCTTATTTCGTACCTTTGCAGCCAAATAATAGGTATTATATGCAAAATATTAGAAACATTGCAATCATTGCCCATGTCGACCATGGGAAAACAACGCTGGTTGACAAGATGCTATTGGCGGGAAATTTATTCCGCAACAACCAAAATAGTGGTGAACTTATCCTGGATAATAACGATTTGGAACGCGAACGTGGTATAACGATTCTTTCCAAAAACGTTTCCATCAACTACAACGGTACTAAAATTAATATTATTGATACTCCGGGACACAGCGACTTCGGTGGTGAAGTAGAACGTGTGTTGAACATGGCCGACGGTTGTATTCTGCTGGTAGACGCCTTCGAAGGTCCGATGCCTCAAACCCGTTTCGTCCTGCAGAAAGCATTGGAAATCGGCCTGAAGCCCATTGTGGTAGTTAACAAGGTAGATAAGCCCAACTGCCGCCCGGACGAAGTATACGAAATGGTTTTCGACCTGATGTTCAGTCTCAACGCAACAGAAGACCAGTTGGACTTCCCTGTTATTTATGGTTCTGCCAAAAATAACTGGATGAGTACAGACTGGCAACATCCGACCGACACCATTACTCCGCTGCTGGATTGTATCATCGAAAACATTCCCGCTCCGCAACAACTGGAAGGAACTCCGCAGATGCTGATTACTTCCCTGGACTATTCTTCCTATACGGGTCGTATTGCCGTAGGCCGTGTACATCGCGGTACTTTAAAGGAAGGCATGAACGTAACACTTGTAAAACGTAACGGCGATATATCCAAGAGTAAAATCAAGGAACTTCATGTTTTCGAAGGTTTAGGCCGCGCAAAGACAACGGAAGTTTCTTCCGGTGATATTTGCGCATTGGTAGGTATCGACGGGTTTGAAATCGGAGATACTGTATGCGACTTTGAAAATCCGGAAGCATTGCCGCCAATCGCAATCGACGAGCCGACCATGAGCATGCTGTTTGCTATCAACGACTCTCCTTTCTTCGGTAAAGATGGCAAGTTCGTGACTTCACGCCATATCCACGACCGCCTGACGAAAGAGCTCGACAAGAACCTTGCTCTCCGCGTAAGAAAGAGTGAAGAAGACGGTAAGTGGATTGTTTCAGGCCGTGGCGTACTCCATCTTTCTGTATTGATTGAAACAATGCGCCGTGAGGGATATGAATTGCAGGTAGGTCAGCCGCAGGTTATCTTCAAAGAAATCGATGGCGTGAAATGCGAGCCGATTGAAGAATTGACAATCAACGTGCCGGAAGAATATTCAAGCAAGATTATTGATATGGTCACCCGCCGCAAGGGTGAAATGGTGAAGATGGAGAATACAGGGGAACGTATTAACCTCGAATTCAATATGCCTTCACGCGGTATCATCGGATTGCGAACGAATGTACTGACTGCCTCGGCCGGTGAAGCTATCATGGCACACCGCTTCAAAGAATACCAGCCGCACAAGGGAGAAATCGAACGCCGCACAAATGGTTCTATGATTGCTATGGAGAGCGGAACTGCTTTCGCCTATGCTATCGACAAACTTCAGGACCGCGGCAAGTTCTTCATCTTCCCGCAGGACGAAGTGTATGCAGGACAGGTAGTAGGCGAGCACTCTCACGACAACGACCTGGTAATCAACGTTACCAAATCGAAGAAACTGACCAATATGCGTGCTTCCGGTTCAGATGACAAAGTCCGTCTGATTCCGCCTATCCAGTTCTCACTCGAAGAGGCACTGGAGTATATTAAGGAAGACGAATACGTGGAAGTTACTCCGAAAGCGATGCGCATGCGTAAAGTGATTCTGGATGAAATCGAACGTAAGCGTGCGAATAAGAACTAAACAATTCAAATATCATGATATTGAAACGGGGAACAGGCTATCTGCTCCCCGTTTCTTATTTAAAGAGAACCTACAACCAGTCCTTTAGCCGCATCGCACTTAACCTGATAGCTACGTCCTTTTACTGTTTTAAAAACCAACGTCTTATCCGCATACTTTATCACACAATTGCCCCCCGCACCGGAATGAACCGTAGCTTCCTTCAATTGATTATTCTCCCATACCATATCCACCTCAAAATTACCTTTTGCACAAATACCGCTGACAGACCCATTCTTCCATGCATCCGGCAAAGCAGGTAACAACTGGATAAAGCCCATATGACTTTGAAGCAGCATTTCGGTGACTCCCGCTGTTCCGCCAAAGTTTCCGTCAATCTGAAAAGGCGAATGCGTATCCCACAGATTATCCAGCGTTCCATTCTTCAACAAATTGCCAAACAAGGTATAAGCATGATTGCCGTCCTGTAAACGTGCCCATTGATTCAACTTCCACCCCATGCTCCAACCGGTAGCTCCGTCGCCACGATGCACCAATACCACTTTGGCAGCTTTTGCCAGTTCGGGAGTAGTGATTGGAGAAACCGTATGCCCCGGATGCAATCCGAACAGATGATTCACATGACGATGTTCGTCCTTCGGGTCATCAATATCCACCGACCACTCCATTAATTGCCCGTAACGGCCGATTTTATAAGGAACAAGATTTGCAAGCACGTGTTCCCATTGCTTACGTTCTTTTTTGTCTACACCCAACACTTTGCTTGCCTCAATAGCATCCAGCAGAATCTCACGTACCACAGCGTGGACAAAGGTAGCCCCTTGATCGATAGGGCCGTGCTCCGGTGAGGTGGATGGCGCCGCGGTATATGTACCATCCGGCTTATGCCATAAATAATCGACCGCAAAATCCGCACTGCTCTTTATCAGGTCATAACCCGTTTCTTTCAGAAATTTCAAGTCTCTCGTATAATCATAATATTCCCAAATATGAGTAGCCAGCCAAGGTCCCGCCATTGGATTGAAGTTCCACGACATATCCTGGCTTTCCAACGGAGTAGTAAAACCAAATATATTGCCGGAAATAGACGCTGTCCATCCCCTTGCTCCAAAATAAGATTGTGCAGTCTTCCCCCCCGGCTTTACCAGCGTACGGATAAAATCGACTAACGGAAGCACACACTCGTCCAGATTAGTCGAACAAGCAGGCCAGTAGTTCATCTGGATATTAATATTATTATGATAGTCCACACGCCACGGCCCGTCTACGTTATTATGCCAAATACCCTGCAGATTGGCCGGCATATTGCCCGGACGGGAACTGGAAATCAACAGATAACGTCCAAATTGATAATAGAGTTCTTCCAAGTAATAATCCGGCTGCCCTTTACGATAATTCCTCAAACGCTGGGGAGTAGGCAGATTGGCAGATTTTGCCGTAGGATTCAGATTCAATTTCACCCGATTAAATAAAGCGGCGTAATCATCATAATGCTGATTGAACAAAGCCGCATATCCTAATGAAACCGCATTATCCATCCATTGTTTTGTCGTCTCTTCCGGATTGACACCGACATACGTTTTCGGATCTTCAAAATCCGGATCAAAGTTTGGCTTATAATCTGTATCCGCAGTAATGTAGAATATGACTTCATCCGCTCCCTTCACTGTTAATTTCCCATCTGCATTTATTAACGCACCGCCTTTCGCCTCAGCTTGGATGCGGACAACATACTTCATCCCGTTATTATCCAAGGATGCGGAATAAACCAGACCATTACTGCCGTCAGCAGCCATGTTTCCCGTAGCCACAGGATTAGGAGCATAACTAAAAACCAAATTTTGCTTTCCCGGCTGATCGGCACTGAAACGTACCACCATCACATTAGCAGGATAGGAAATAAAATAATTACGCTGATAAGCCACTTTATCCTTCCTGAATTGCACGACTGCCATAGCAGAATCTACAGACAGGATACGCTTATAGTCGCTCATCCCGATAATATTCAATCCGGTTTCCACATAAAACTCTCCCATGGTAGTGAAGCTACCGAAACGGAAAGGATTTTCTCCGTCAGCTTCATAAGAAACTTCACTATTAAAGTTCTGCCGCGTCAGCAGTTCAGCTTTCTTCTGATCGCCTTCCGCAAATGCTTTCCGTATCTCATCTAAAATATGTGCCGATTGCTTATTGACATTCCAATAATAATCCGCACCTTTTGCCGTATTGGGACCACCACGCCATAATGTCTTTTCATTAAAAGTAATGCGTTCCGCTTCAACCGAGCCCATAATATTCGCGCCCAAACTGCCGTTACCAACAGGCAGCGATTGCGACTCCCAGGCGGCATCCGGATTGCGGGCACCATTTCCCGCTGTTATCGGCTTATCTTTACCTTTCCACATTTCTGGTCTTCCACCGTACCATACGGCGTGCCCTTGCAATGTATTAGGGGTATCAAACCAAACGGAAAGTCCTTTAGTGTAATCGGCTTCACCTGCATACACAAGAGAAAAAGCCCCAAAGGTACAAACTAACAGGGAATAAATCTTCTTCATTATCGTAGTGTTATTTCAAGATTAGTATACTTCTACAAAGGTAATAAAAAAGTACCACTTAAATAAAAAAAGGCGGTTCGAAATTCGAACCGCCTTCTGTGCAATATATCTAATATATAAATTAGAGTTTCGGACCAGCAGCAACCAAAGCCTTACCAGCTTCGTTACCTGTAAACTTAGCGAAGTTCTTGATGAAACGTCCAGCCAGGTCTTTTGCTTTTTCTTCCCATTTGCAAGCACATTCGTAAGTGTCGCGCGGGTCAAGGATTTTCGGATCAACACCCGGAAGTTCTGTCGGAACAACAAAGTCGAAGAAAGGAATAACCTTAGTCGGAGCTTTGTCGATAGAACCGTCAAGGATAGCGTCGATGATGCCACGAGTATCTTTGATAGAGATACGCTTGCCTGAACCATTCCAACCAGTGTTAACCAAGTATGCTTTAGCACCAGTCATTTCCATCTTCTTAACCAGTTCTTCTGCATATTTAGTCGGGTGCAATGACAAGAAAGCAGCACCGAAGCAAGCAGAGAATGTCGGAGTCGGTTCAGTGATACCACGTTCTGTACCAGCCAATTTAGCTGTAAATCCAGACAGGAAGTAGTACTGAGCTTGTTCCGGGTTCAGGATAGATACCGGAGGCAATACACCGAATGCGTCAGCGGACAAGAAGATAACTTGTTTAGCGTGAGGACCTTTAGAAACAGGCTTAACGATGTTTTCGATGTGGTAGATAGGATAAGAAACACGAGTGTTTTCTGTTACGCTCTTGTCAGTGAAGTCAATCTTACCGTTAGCGTCAACAGTTACGTTTTCAAGCAAAGCATCGCGTTTGATGGCGTTGTAGATATCCGGTTCGCTGTCTTTATCCAGGTTGATAACCTTAGCATAGCAACCACCTTCGTAGTTGAATACACCTTCGTTATCCCATCCGTGTTCGTCGTCACCGATCAACTTACGTTTCGGGTCAGTAGACAAAGTAGTCTTACCTGTACCGGACAGACCGAAGAAAATAGCAGAGCTGGTTCCTTCCATATCTGTGTTAGCAGAGCAGTGCATAGAAGCGATACCACGGAGCGGGTTCATGTAGTTCATGATAGAGAACATACCTTTCTTCATTTCACCACCATACCAAGTATTCAGGATAACTTGTTCTTTAGTCTTCAAGTTGAATACAGTAGCAGTTTCAGAGTTCAAGCCCAGTTCTTTGTAGTTGTCAACTTTAGCTTTAGAAGCGTTGAAACATACGAAATCAGGTTCTCCGTAGTTAGCAAGTTCTTCAGCAGTCGGGCGGATGAACATGTTAGTTACGAAGTGAGCCTGCCAAGCCACTTCCATAATGAAACGTACTTTCATACGAGTTGCTTCGTTAGCACCACAGAAAGTATCAACAACGAACAGACGTTTGCCTGACAATTGTTTTACAGCTTTAGCTTTCAAATCAGCCCAAGCTTCTTCAGTACAAGGTTTGTTGTCGTTTTTGTATTCGTCAGAAGTCCACCATACAGAATCAGCAGAAGCTTCATTCTTAACGAAGAATTTATCTTTAGGAGAACGACCGGTATAGATACCTGTCATTACATTAACAGCACCTAATTCAGTTACTTGACCTTTTTCAAAGCCTTCCAGACTCGGTTTTGTTTCTTCAGCGAACAAAACATCATAAGACGGGTTGTGCAAAATCTCGGTCACACCTGTGATACCGTACTTGCTTAAATCTAAATTTGCCATTTTCTTTGAATTAATTAAATTGGTATTTTGTTTTATTATCTCTTCACCTTTTGACTAAGAAGGGGATTGAGGAACGCCCCCTTGTAAATCCGGGTACAAAAGTAACACTTTCTTTGGAAAGCAAGAAGGGATTAGAGAAATTTTTCCCTAATTGAATCTCTTTTATAAATTCCTAACAATATCTGCAAACTGAATATTGCAATTTGAAAGATTATCGTTTACTTTGCAAGCCAGAACGTTCTCAATACGATGAAAATGAGATTAAATTATGATTAAACTATAATATGAAAGTAATTGATTTTAGCAAAACAAATTCGATTCTAAACCAGTACATATCCGAAATCAGAAATGTAGAAGTTCAGAATGACCGCCTGCGTTTCCGCCGCAATATCGAGCGTATCGGAGAGATCATGGCTTACGAAATGAGCAAAGAGTTTACGTACTCAGTAAAAAACATCCGGACACCACTGGGAACAGCCCCGGTCAGTACGCCGGACAACCAACTGGTCATCAGCACTATCCTGCGTGCCGGACTTCCCTTTCACCAGGGCTTTCTGAGCTATTTCGACGGAGCGGAAAATGCATTCGTTTCCGCCTATCGCAAATACAAGGATACACTGAAATTTGATATACATATAGAATATATCGCTTCACCGCGCATTGACGACAAGACATTGATTATCACCGACCCTATGCTGGCAACAGGCAGCAGTATGGAACTGAGTTACCAGGCTATGCTGACCAAAGGGCATCCCGCCGAAATCCATGTAGCTTCTATCATTGCCAGCCAACAAGCCATCGACCATATAAAGAATATATTTCCCGAGGATAAAACGACTATCTGGTGTGCGGCTATCGACCCTGAAATCAACGAACATTCTTACATTGTTCCCGGACTGGGCGATGCCGGCGACCTTGCCTACGGAGAAAAGGAATAAAAGAACACAACATAAGAACGGCTCTCTTCTTCGCGAAAAGAGCCGTTTCTTATGTGACAAATCGACCTAGTATACAAGAGTATGATTCACTTATTTCATTTCAGGCTTTTCTGTCACCTTGCGTCGCTCCATCCATAGTAAAACCATGACTCCGATCAACAACAGGGCCAATGCCGCATAAGCAATACTTTCGGTGACATGGATACTCTGCGGGTCGAACCACATTTCAATGGTATGTTCTCCGCCAGGCACGTTCATCGCACGCAAGATGTAATCCGCACGGGCAATATCCACCGGCTGTCCGTCGATCGTTGCCTGCCACCCCGGATAGTATATTTCAGAGAATACCACCACGCCGTCTTTAGGTGAGGAGGTCTTATAAATCAAACGGTTCGGCTCGTAGCTAGTCAGGCGGACAGTGGACAAAGAGTCCTTATAGCCTTCTGTCACACCTTTCAGTTGTTCCTTGAATTTCGCATCCACTATGGCAGTTTCCGTTGGAAGAATATCATTCAGGGCATCAATTTCCTCATTCGCATTATTCACATATTGTACTTTATCCACAAACCAGGCATTGCCATAAGCATACGGATTTTCAACAGGAACAGGTTGCCCCTGTTGTCCGGCAGGGAAGATAAAGTATTTCGTATTCAGCATATTCAGAACGCGGAACTTCGAAGCATCCACACTGTCCATCTCACCGCCGGCGGTAGCCACAGCCTGATAAGTAGCCTGCATCTCAGGGACGATATGGTGGTCTATCATTTCCTGATAACGACGCAGTTTGGCAGCATGATAGCCACCGACACTCTTATGCCAGTACGCCGTATTATTTTCATTAAACGTATTACCGGGGAAACCGACGAAGTTCAGCACACGGTAATCCAGGGTTGTATCCTGAAGAATTATTTCGTCTGCCTGAGTCTTAACGAATGCTTCCGCCTGTTTGGACTTCGGAACAAACAGGTCGTCATGCAAATAACGCTTGTTGACAGTCCACATATCTATCAGGCATAAAAGTGCAATACCTGCCAAAGCAAAAGTAGCTTTCAACTTCTTCTGCTGGTACAGGAATAAGAGGAAGCATCCTACAATGATAATGAAAAAGCTGCGCCATGCGTCCGAAGCAATGATTGCTTCGCGCATCTCCGTCAGATTTGTGACCACCGGAGTAAGATGCTCTGCCGGAAGTCCTTGTTGCAAAGCAGCCATCTCTTGTGTCGTAATGAAACCTGAGAAGAAAACACCGGGCGCAACAGCCAATATCAACGTAACACCGGCTGTAAGCACCAACGTCACAATCACCCCTGTGCGGTTCTCTTTCAACTTCAGAATTTCCGGTTTACTGAATATTTCCTTCAACGCAAAAACCGCCAACAAAGGAATGGTAAATTCAGCAATCACCAGAATGGAAGATACGGCACGG
>NZ_CABUHK010000114.1 GCF_902491285.1 uncultured Bacteroides sp.
GGAGTAGTGGATATGAGCTTCTTCCTTTTTAGGCTAGCAAAGGTATATGCATGAACGGAATTAACAAAACTTAATCCCCCAAGAATTACAACTGAGCCAAAAAAGGGGGCAGTAGAAAGTACATACCTGTTATTGTTACGTTGGTATTATGTTTACCATATTGTATTTGGGTATTTATTCAGGTCAAAGATATTATACGCTGAATGAAACATTGCTTTGGGGATTTGTCAGCGTTGTGGTTCGTGTTGTGAATCTACTGTTAATGCATAAGATAAGCCCTGGGTTGTGGAATGGGATGAAAGGTAATAGTAGAATATAAAAAATACCGCTACTCAAAGTATATTCGACTTTGATAGCGGTATTTTTTATAGTGTAACTACTATCCGTTAGAACTTGAAGAAGTTCTTAGCATTGTTGTAGCTGATATCTTCAATCATTTGGTTTACGCGTTTCATTTCAGATGCTGGGATTTCTCCGTTCTCTACGTCGCGTCCTACCAAGTTGCATAATGTACGGCGGAAATATTCATGACGCGGGTAGGATAAGAAGGAACGAGAGTCTGTCAGCATACCTACGAAACGGCTTAGAAGACCAAGCACAGACAAGGCGTTCATTTGTTTTTCCATACCATCCTTTTGATCGAGGAACCACCATCCGGAACCAAACTGAATTTTTCCCGGGATAGAACCATCCTGGAAGTTGCCCAACATAGTTGCAATCACTTCGTTTGCGCATGGGTTCAGGTTATAGAGGATTGTTTTAGTCAATTTACCATTGGTGTTCAGGCGATCAAGGAATTTAGCCATTGCTTTGGCTGTAGTAAATTCACCGATAGAGTCGAATCCGGTGTCAGCGCCCAGCAATTTGAACATCTTGGTGTTGTTGTTGCGGATAGCGCCATAGTGGAACTGCTGCGTCCACCCTTTTTCCCAATCCATTTCCCCGAAAATCACGAGCATAGCTGATTTGAATTTCAGAATTTCTTCTTTAGTCAATTCTGTACCGCCATATACCTTATTGAATATGGCCTTGATTTCAGCATCAGTGTAATCTTCTGCGTAGAATTCTTCAATACCATGGTCAGACAAACGGCAACCTTGTTCTGCGAAGAAGTCGTGACGTTTGCGCAAAGCGGCGATCATATCATCAAAATTGGAGATAGTGACACCGCTAACTTCTGCCAGCTTTTCTACATAACTACGGAAATCAGCAGGGACTTCTACCGCCATAGCCTTATCAGGACGCCAAGTTGGCAACATTTTGATTTCAAATCCGCTTTCGCGTGTTTTGATGTGGTATTCCAATGAATCAATCGGGTCGTCTGTAGTACAAACGGTTTCTACATGATAGCGGCGCATCATTCCACGAGCCGAGTATTCAGGCAGAGCAAGTTTCTCGTTACATTCATCGTAAATCTCGCGTGCAGTTTGCGGATTCAATATCTTATTGATGCCGAATGCTGTTTTCAGCTCAAGGTGAGTCCAGTGATACAACGGGTTACGGAATGTATATGGGACGGTTTCAGCCCACTTCTCGAACTTTTCCCAGTCTGTGGTATCTTTTCCTGTGCAGAAACGTTCGTCTACGCCATTGGTACGCATTGCGCGCCATTTGTAGTGGTCACCACCCAACCAGATCTCAGTCAGTGATTTAAACTTGTAGTCGTCAGCTACCATTTGTGGGATTAAGTGACAGTGATAGTCGATGATTGGCATCTTAGCCGCATGCTCGTGATACAACTTTTGCGCAGTTTCTGTCTGCAACAAGAAGTTTTCGTCCATGAAGTTCTTCATTATTACTGTGTTTTAAGTATATAAAATTATTACTTTCTACATTTATACCTATATAGTATTGATTTTAAAGCTAATAGGCGTAAATATCGTTTTAGTTTTATTAACCGTTATCGAACACAAAAATAGAAAACTTACTTGGAGTAACAAAATAATTCGTATATTTGCAGCGATTATTTATAATATTTAAGTTTTAGCACTATGGAGGACCAGAACTATACCATTAAAGACATAGCCCGCATGGCCGGTGTTTCCGCCGGAACAGTTGACAGGGTATTGCACAATCGCGGCGACGTGTCTCCTAAGAGTAAAGCTAAAGTACAAAAGGTGCTGGATGAGATTCATTATCAACCGAACGTATTTGCCATCGGATTGGCTGCTAAAAAGAAATATTCTTTCATTTGTTTGATTCCTTATTATATAGAACATGATTATTGGCATTCGGTAGTGGGTGGTATTGAACGTGCGCGGCAGGAGTTGCGTCCTTTCAATGTGAGTGTGAATTATCTGTGCTATCATCATGGTGATGAGGAAAGTTATCGAGAGGCTTGTTGTGCTATTAAGGACAGTAGTGTAGACGCCGTTTTGATTGCTCCGAATTTCCGGGAAGAAACGTTGTCATTGACAGCCTATCTACAAGAGAATAAGATAGCTTATGCTTTTGTCGACTTTAATATGGAAGAGGTGGATGCATTGACATATATCGGACAGGATTCGTATAAAAGTGGATATATTGCGGCTAAAATATTGATGCGCAATTATTCGGTAGGAGAAGGACAGGAGTTGGTTCTGTTTTTGAGCAATAATAAGGATAATCCTGCTGAAATACAGATGCAACGCCGTTTGAAAGGTTTTATGAGTTATATAACTGAAGAGTACAACAATCTGACGATTCATGAAGTGGTGCTCAATAAATCCAACCAGGAAAACAATCAGCAGACATTGGATGAATTCTTTCAAGCGCATCCGAAAGCTGTGCTCGGCGTTGTCTTTAATTCCAGAGTCTATCAGTTAGGGGAGTATCTTCGTCACACAGGACGTAGTATGAAGGGGTTGATAGGATATGACCTTTTGAAAGCAAATGTAGATCTTTTGAAATCGGGTGATGTGCATTATCTGATAGGGCAGCGTCCCGGATTGCAAGGATATTGCGGGGTGAAAGCCTTGTGTGACCACGTAGTATTTAAAAAGACAGTCGATTCCGTAAAGTATATGCCTATCGACATATTGATTAAAGAGAATATTGATTTTTATTTTGAATTTGTATAATATCAACTTTATAAATTACAACTAACATGAAAGCATTAAACAAAGAAACTGCTCCTAAAACACAACGTCCGGAGCGTATTATCCAATTTGGTGAAGGTAATTTCTTACGCGCATTCGTAGATTGGATTATTTATAACATGAACCAGAAAACTGACTTTAACAGCAGTGTGGTAGTGGTTCAACCGATTGATAAAGGTATGGTCGACATGCTGAATGCGCAGGATGACCTTTACCATGTCAATCTCCAGGGATTGGATAAAGGGGAAGTGGTTAACAGTCTGACAATGATTGATGTAATCAGCCGTGCATTAAATCCTTATTCTCAAAATGACGAGTTCATGAAGCTGGCAGAGCAACCGGAAATGCGTTTCGTTATTTCGAATACTACGGAAGCCGGTATCGCTTTTGACCCGACTTGCAAGCTTGAAGATGCCCCTGCTTCTTCTTATCCGGGCAAGTTGACTCAGTTGCTGTATCACCGTTTCAAAACATTCAATGGTGACAAAACTAAAGGTCTGATAATCTTCCCATGCGAACTTATTTTCCTGAATGGTCACAAACTGAAAGAAACTATTTATCAGTATATTGATTTGTGGAATTTGGGTAATGAATTCAAGATTTGGTTTGAGGAAGCTTGTGGTGTGTATGCTACATTGGTAGACCGTATCGTTCCGGGATTCCCGCGCAAGGATATTGCTGCTATCAAAGAAAAATTGCAATATGATGATAACTTGGTTGTTCAGGCTGAAATTTTCCATCTGTGGGTAATCGAAGCTCCGCAGGAAGTGGCTAAAGAATTCCCGGCTGACAAGGCAGGTTTGAATGTATTGTTCGTTCCTTCGGAAGCTCCTTACCATGAACGTAAAGTTACTCTGTTGAATGGCCCTCATACGGTTCTTTCTCCGGTAGCTTACCTTTCCGGTGTGAATATCGTTCGTGATGCTTGTCAGCATGAAGTGATTGGCAAATATATCCATAAAGTGATGTTTGATGAACTGATGGAAACATTGAACTTGCCGAAAGATGAATTGGAGAAATTTGCTAATGATGTATTGGAACGTTTCAACAATCCGTTTGTAGACCACGCAGTAACAAGTATTATGCTGAACTCATTCCCGAAATTCGAAACTCGTGACCTGCCGGGATTGAAGACTTACTTGGAACGCAAAGGTGAGCTTCCGAAAGGATTGGTACTTGGTTTGGCTGCTATCATAACTTATTATAAAGGTGGTGTACGTGCAGATGGTGCTGAAATTGTACCGAATGACGCTCCTGAAATTATGAATTTGCTGAAAGACCTTTGGGCTACTGGTTGCACGAAGAAAGTTACTGAAGGTGTTTTGGGTGCAGAATTCATTTGGGGCGAAGACTTGAATAATATTCCGGGATTGGCAGAGGCCGTGAAAGCGGATTTGGATTCAATTCAGGAAAAAGGTATGCTGGAGACTGTGAAAGGCATTTTGTAATTGATAAGGAAACAGACGAAAGTAGATAAATATAAGGAGCGTTTTGATAGGGAATGTAACTATCAAAACGCTTTTTTTGTTTACTTACTTGAAATGGATGATTAATGATTGTTAAAAGTGTAAATTCTCTATTTCTGCATTTTTTATTTTTCTCATTCTGTCAATGTAGCCAAATTAATATATCCATCTTTGAAAAGTCCGATTTGTAGGGCAACACCATCATCCGCTATAGGTCCTATAACTATATCGTAATTATGAATAATATTATTGTCGGGCTTGTATCTATTTGCAACAATGAATTGTGCCCATTCTTCAGAAACTTCTTTGAATATTTTAACTTGAAGTTCCTCATTACTTAGTTGTTGTTCGTCAAACTCGTATTTTAAGATGTATGGAGAAGTATTGGGAGCAAATTTGGATTTACGAATAGCCATTTCCTTAGCCTGTTGCTCTATATCAGTCAAATAAAAGCCTTGCCCAAAATCTTTGTATGGCATACATTGAGCTAAGTCTATTGACTGAATATCTATATTGGTTCCATGATATAAAATCATTCTAATTGTCCTCCATTGTTTTTGCAGATAATAGCTATATCGTTTATAGCATCTTCTATTGATAACAAATGTTCTGCTTCATAACATTCGTCTAAAAAAGCTAAGCCGCCATATCGGTCGAGATAGTTGAAAGCTGCTAATAAAGATATTCCATACTGTTTTGCAAAAGTAGCAATGCAGTAATTGATATACTTTATTTTATTATCATTAATTTGTCCCATATCTTCTATTCGATTTACTAACAAAGAAACAAATTAATGGATAAATTAGCAAGGGTATTAGGTGTTTTTTTATAAAAAGGAGAATTTATTCAGCAGCGTGCAAAATAAACGTTGTAGCCCCAATAGTCACAATCGCACCATCTTCAATGCGGATGCGATCCTTATCCCCGAGAATTTCATTCATCAGAAATGTACCTGTCAGGCTGGGAGCATCACGTAATGTATAAACAAGTTTTCCTTGTTTATTGCGTTTTATATTGATGATGCAGTGGCGGCGATCCATACTCATGTCTCCACTTTCAATAGGCGTATTGATGTTTGTTCCTATACAGCGGCGTCCTATGATATTATCGCCTTCTTGTAATGGGAGTATTTGTTTGAACCCAAATACGTTCTCAATAACTGTGATATATCCGAATTCTTCCTTATGTGCTTCGGCTTCCTTTTCCAGATTCTCCTCTTTTCTGAGGGCTTTTACCTTGCTTTTACCAAGTCGGATACTGAACTGTTTGCCACAATGTTCGCAAACAAATACAAGCGATTGACCTTCGCTATATTTGGTTTCATCAAAATAAAGGTAATTCTCGCATTTGGGACAAAGAACTCGTTTCATGCTTTTTATAGGGGATTTTATTTTGCCAGTAACCAGGCATTCTTGTAGTTTTCATTTTTTCTAAGCTCCAATAACTGCTTGGTAGCTTCTTCACGGTTTTCGAATGAACGGATGCTGACACGTACTTTACCATCAGTATTCAGGGCTTTTGCTTCTGCAAATCCTTTTGCGTTCAATTGATTTGCCATAGCTTCTGCGTCTTTAAGGCTAATTCCGCCTGCTACTATAATATGGTAAGGATGATTCACATTGGTTTGTGGCTTAACTGATGTAAAAGTAGGGGTTGCTTCCTGTTTGGTAACTTTTACCTCTTTTACAGCAATAGGTCTTGATGTTTGTGCTTTATTCGCTGTTAGCTTTGGAGTAGACGAAGTCTTGCTTGAAGCGGAAGACTTTTTAGTTTGTTGTGCAACAGCAATGTCGTTCTTTACAGGAACAGGAGTTACTGCAACCGATTGCTTTTCGATTTGCTCAAAAAGCTCACCAGGCAATAACTGTGCATAATTGTTCTTTTGAACATCGGTATTCTCTACCGGAGTTGAAAAGGCAAAAAACAATACGATAGCGGCAATCATGGCCGCGGCATTACGAAGAAATGCACGGTTGATGCTAATTTCATAAGTTTTTTTCTCTTTTTCCAGGTTAGCAGGTACTAGTACCTTTTCTTTTTGTTGCAGAGTAGAAAGTTCGTGCATTTCAAAAGAATCCAAACCATAGAGGGAAGGAGTCGTTATCTTAAAGTCATAAGGAACGAACTCATAATTCCCGTAAATGTTATAATGAATCTCACCAATATTTTCCAGATGCGCTTTACCTTCTTCATGAAGAAGTTCGATAAATTCGCTCACTTTCTTTTCTACAATACGGTTGGCATCAGCAAAACTCGTGTCGTAGGCTGTCATATAGGATTGAACCAATACTCCGTCGTTCAACTTTAATTGAGGATTAAAGCCGATAGTACGGGTAGGAGGTAAAAAAAGATTTTCTTCTTTTACATGAGTTGCAGGAGCATAATGTGCTACAAAACCACCAAATCCCGGAACGATAACACAGTCGTTTTCCAGTAATAAAACCTCTATATGTTGTGCCAATTCAATCATGTCTGCAAAATTAAGAGATAAATTGAATATATCCCAGAAAACTACGAAAAATTCACTACTTTTGCATCGTTTTATTTATTACTATTAACGATGAACTATATACAGACGGAAATAGACGGAGTGTGGCTGATAGAGCCGAAAGTATTCTCCGATGAACGTGGCTATTTTATGGAAGCTTTTAAAAAAGAGGAGTTTGAAGCCAATATCGGACCTGTAAATTTTATACAGGATAATGAGTCGAAATCTTCTTTTGGCGTATTACGCGGATTGCATTATCAGAAAGGTGAATATAGCCAGGCCAAATTGGTTCGTGTCATTAAAGGGGAAGTGTTGGATGTTGCCGTTGATTTGCGTAAATCATCACCCACATTCGGAAAACATGTATGCGTATTGCTTAGTGAGGAAAATAAGAGACAGTTTTTTATTCCCCGCGGTTTTGCACATGGCTTTGCCGTATTAAGCGAAGAAGCTGTTTTTATGTATAAGGTAGATAATAAGTATACTCCACAGGCAGAAGCTTCTATTATATATAATGATGAAACATTGGGAATAGACTGGCCGCTGGCTGAGTCGCAGATGTTATTGTCATCCAAGGATAAGGAGGGTACTGCCTTTAAAGATGCCGTATATTTCGAATAACTTCTAAACAAACAATATAGTAAGAATGAAAATAGCGATTGTAGGAACCGGATATGTAGGTTTGGTAAGTGGTACATGTTTCGCTGAAATCGGCGTGAATGTAACTTGTGTAGATACTAATAGTGAAAAAATAGAATCTTTGCAGAAAGGTGTCATTCCAATTTATGAGAATGGATTGGAAGAGATGGTGCTCCGTAATATGAAAGCAAAGAGATTGAAGTTTACTACATCATTGGAGAGTTGTCTGGACGATGTGGAAGTTGTATTCAGTGCTGTTGGCACACCGCCGGATGAAGATGGTAGCGCTGATCTGAAATATGTATTGGAAGTAGCCCGTACTATCGGTCGAAACATGAAGCAATATAAATTGGTGGTAACCAAGAGTACGGTTCCGGTGGGAACTGCAAAAAAGGTGCGTGAAGTCATCCAGGAAGAACTGGATAAGAGAGGAGTGAAAATAGAGTTTGATGTTGCTTCCAATCCGGAATTCTTGAAAGAAGGAAATGCAATCAATGACTTTATGAGTCCGGACCGTGTAGTGGTAGGAGTAGAGTCGGTACGTGCGGAAAAACTTATGTCTAAATTATATAAGCCGTTTTTATTGAATAACTTCCGTGTGATTTTTATGGATATTCCATCTGCGGAAATGACTAAATATGCGGCAAACTCAATGCTGGCAACCCGCATCAGCTTTATGAATGATATTGCAAATCTTTGTGAGATAGTTGGGGCCGATGTAAATATGGTGCGTAGCGGAATCGGTTCGGATACACGTATCGGACGTAAATTCTTATATCCGGGAATCGGATATGGCGGTTCTTGTTTTCCGAAAGATGTGAAAGCGCTCATTAAGACTGCGGAGCAGAATGGATATACAATGCGGGTACTTAGTGCTGTGGAAGAAGTGAACGAACAGCAGAAGAGTGTCTTGTTCGAAAAACTAATGAAGCATTTTGATGGTGATTTGAAAGGTAAGACAATCGCTCTTTGGGGTCTGGCATTTAAACCGGAAACAGACGATATGCGTGAGGCTCCGGCGTTGGTCTTGATTGACAAATTATTGAAGGCCGGTTGTCAGGTACGTGCATACGATCCGGCAGCAGTGCCGGAATGTAAACGTCGGATTGGAGACAGCATTTGTTATGCTTGCGATATGTACGATGCAGTGCTTGATGCTGATGCCTTAATGCTGGTGACCGAATGGAAAGAATTCCGTTTGCCTTCATGGGCGGTTATTAGAAAGACAATGGCTCAGCAGGTGGTGCTGGACGGACGTAATATATACGAGAAAAAAGAAATGGAAGAGCTCGGATTCGTTTACCATTGTATTGGTAAATGAAAAAATAAGAGTATCTTTAGACAAAACTAAGACAGATGATGAAATATGTGGCTATATCGTTAATGATGGTCTTTTCTGCAGCATGTAGCAGCAATAAGAATCCATATTTTTCCGAACACGGGAAAGAGGATACGAATGCTAAGGAGCTGTTGCGGGGAATCTGGCTGGACGATGAGACTGAGAGTCCGTTGATGCGTGTGGAAGGGGATACTATCTACTATGCCGACGCACAAAGTGCCCCGATTGCATTTAAGATTATACGGGATACTCTCTATACGTATGGCAATGATACGACTTATTACAAGATTGATAAGCAAGCGGAACATATATTCTGGTTTCATTCCATAACAGATAACATAATTAAGTTGCATAAATCTGAGGATCCGAATGATTCACTGTCATTTGTTCGTCGGGAATTAGTCATCCCGACTTATACTGAAGTAACTCAACGCGATAGTGTAGTGATCTATAATGGTACTCGCTATCGTGCTTATGTCTATATTAACCCTTCTAAAATGAGGGTTATCAAAACGACCTATTCCGAAGACGGGATCAGCATGGATAATGTGTATTACGATAATGTGATGCATATCTGCGTCTATGAGGGCAAGAAGAGTTTATTTGCCAGTGATATAAACAAGCAGATGTTTGCTCAGGTAGTTCCTGAAGATTTTCTGATGCAGGCTGTTTTATCGGATACGAAGTTTGTAAAAGTAGACCGGAATGGTTTTCATTATCAAGCTGTTTTAGCCATTCCGGAAAGTTCAATCTATAGCATTGCAGATATGGAAGTAAGTTTCGGGGGAAAACTTACTATAACTTCAACCAAATAGCGGATTTTGTTTTAACTCTGTTTGGGAGAAGGGCGGTTATTACCTTTTCCGCCATTGTTCTTTCCCCGGAAATTCTTTCTTTTAAAGTTGTTGCCATACTTGTTCTTGCTGAAAGAACGTGGCTTGTACTCCGGTGCTTCTCCCAACTCTGCGGGAATGGGAATTTTATAAATTTCTTTCTCCAGGAAATTCTCAATGCTTTTGAAGCTGCTCTGTTCTCTTTCGTTGATGAATGTAAGTGCTACCCCGTCATTGTTGGCACGTGCCGTACGTCCGATGCGATGAACATAGTCTTCGCTGTCGTGAGGGACGTCAAAGTTGATAACCAGACGAATATCGTCAATATCAATACCGCGGGCAACGATGTCTGTGGCTACTAGTATATTGATCCGACCGGCTTTAAACTCGTGCATCACTGCTTCCCGTTGTACTTGTTCGAGGTCAGAATGCATTTCTCCTACATTCAACTTCATTGACTTCAAAGCTTTAGCTACTTCTTTGACCTTGATTTTGGAAGATGCGAAGACAATGACACGTTCAGGTACTTCATCGATAAAAAGACTACGGATAATACCTAACTTTTGGTTCTCATGGCAAACATATGCAGCCTGGATAATTTTATCAGCAGGCCTTGAAACGGCCAACTTTATTTCTGACGGATTATTAAGGATTGTATTTGCAAGTTGTTGTATTTTGGCAGGCATGGTTGCAGAAAACATGATAGTCTGTCGCTCTTTCGGCAAATACTTCACAATCTGCATAATATCTTCATAGAATCCCATGTCGAGCATACGGTCTGCTTCGTCCAGAATAAAATAAGAAACCTTGGAAAGGTCTACATATCCAAGGCTTAAATGGGCGAGAAGGCGTCCGGGAGTGGCAATAACAACATCAGCTCCCAATGTGAGTCCTTTTTTCTGCTGTTCAAACAGGATGCCGTCATTTCCGCCATATACGGCAACACTCGATGCGGGCATAAAATAGGAAAAACCTTCCATCTGCTGGTCTATCTGCTGGGCCAATTCCCGGGTAGGGGACATAATGACACAATTGATAGCATCCTCAGGATGTTTTCCTTCAGATAGTTTATTTAAAATAGGAAGCAGGAAGGCTGCCGTTTTGCCTGTACCCGTTTGTGCCACTGCTATCAAATCTTTCCCTTCAAGTATGATTGGGATTGCTTGTTCCTGAATAGGTGTGCACTCGTCAAATCGCATGGCATCAAGCGCCTCAAGCACATTTGCGTTTAATTGTAATTCGGAAAACTTCATTCTTTTATTAATTTGTCAGCAAAGATAATTTATTTTTCGGTCTAATTACATATTCAAATAGGAATCTTTGAATCCAAGGAAATAGAGCACTCCGTCAAGCCCGATCGTATTGATGGATTGTTTGGCGTTTGCCACTACCTTGGGTTTTGCATGGAAAGCGATTCCCAGTCCGGCAATCCCCAGCATCGGAAGGTCATTGGCTCCATCACCTACAGCGATGGTTTGTGCAATGTCGACCTTTTCCACTTGTGCAATCAATCGTAGCAGTTCTGCTTTCCGTTTGCCATCTACAACATCTCCCAAGTAGCGTCCGGTCAGCTTTCCATCTATAATTTCCAGTTCGTTGGCATATACGTAATCTATACCATACTTCTTTTGAAGATGCTGCCCGAAATAAGTGAATCCGCCGGAAAGAATGGCAATTTTGTAACCATATTTTTTCAGTACGTACATCAGCCTGTCTACTCCTTCTGTGATAGGCAGGTTTTCAGCTATCTCTTGCATAACGGATTCGTCTAATCCTTTCAGTAGGGCTACACGACGGGTAAAGCTCTCTGTAAAGTCTATTTCGCCACGCATGGCACTTTCTGTGATAGCTTTCACTTCGTCGCCGACACCGGCACGGATAGCCAATTCGTCGATAACTTCAGTCTCGATCAATGTAGAGTCCATATCGAAACAGATCAGACGGCGCATGCGGCGGTACATATTATCCAGTTGGAAAGAAAAGTCCATTTCCAGTTCGCTGGCCAACTTCATCAGGCTTTCCTGCATGGCAATGCGGTCTTTGGGAGTACCTCTCACTGAGAATTCAATGCAGGCACGTGTACGTGCATCTGTAGTGCATTCGTCCAAAGGAATACGGCCTGTCAGACGTTTGATTGCGTCGATATTCATGCCTTGTTCTGCCAGTACGCTGGTTGCCGCCGATATTTGACGTGCGGAAAGTTTGCGGCCAAGTACAGTCAGGATATAACGGTTCTTTCCCTGCATGCCTACCCAATTTTCATATTTTTCTGTAGTAATCGGCTCAAACCGGATGGTGACTCCCAGCGAAGAAGCTTTGAACAACAATTCCTTCATAATGAAACCGGAATGTCTTTCTTCACTCTTAAAAAGAATACCTAATGACAATGTATTATGAATATCTGCCTGACCGATGTCAAGGATGGTAGCATCATATTTGGCTAGTATTTCAGTCACAGAAGAGGTCAGTCCCGGGCGATCTTCACCGGTAACTCGAATCAGAATCAATTCAGAATTTGATGGTTGCATATGAAATAGACTTTTATCCTGCAAAAGTAGAGAAAAAAAGTTCGTTTTTATGCTAAATAACATAAAAAGTTATACTCCAAAAGTGAGATTTTTGCTTATTTGCTTGGAAGTTAATTTAATAATTACTTACCTTTGCACCCGGTTTCAAAAATAAAGGCTCTGATAATCAGCGGATTC
>NZ_CABUHK010000115.1 GCF_902491285.1 uncultured Bacteroides sp.
GTACAAAAATGATAAATAACTATTTAGAAAGGCAAATTAAGGAAAATTTTCCTTACCAACCAACTTTAGAGCAGGAAATTGCTGTAAAATCTCTTTCAGAGTTTCTTCTGTCTACTTTGGCGGACGAAGTTTTTATCCTCAGAGGTTATGCCGGAACAGGTAAAACATCTCTAGTCGGAGCATTGGTGAAAACAATGGAACAGTTGCAGCAAAAATCTGTTTTGTTGGCTCCGACGGGCCGTGCGGCGAAAGTCTTTTCAACATATGCGGGACATTCGGCTTTTACTATCCATAAGAAAATATACAGACAACAATCCTTCTCCAACGAACTGAGTAATTTTTCAATCAATGACAATTTGGCTACAAATACATTGTTCATAGTTGATGAGGCTTCAATGATTTCTAATGAGGGGCTATCGGGCAGTGTATTTGGCACAGGACGTTTGTTGGATGACTTGGTGCAGTTCGTATATTCGGGGCAAGGATGCCGTCTTTTGTTGATGGGAGATACGGCACAGCTTCCTCCGGTAGGAGAGGAGTTGAGCCCGGCGCTTTTTACCGATGCATTGAAAGGCTATGGTCTTGAAGTACGCGAGGTCGATTTGACTCAGGTAGTCCGGCAAGTACAAGAATCCGGTATTTTATGGAATGCTACGCGACTCAGGCAATTAATTGCGGAAGATGAATGTTACTCTTTACCTAAGATAAAGGTGGCAGGTTTCCCCGACATAAAAGTAGTGCCGGGGACGGAATTGATTGACGAACTGAACAATTGCTATGATCATGACGGGATGGACGAGACGATTGTGATTTGTCGCTCAAATAAACGTGCGAATCTGTATAATGGCGGAATACGTGCACAGATTCTTTGGCGTGAAGATGAACTGAATACAGGAGATATGTTGATGGTTGCCAAGAATAACTATTATTGGACGGAAAAGTATAAAGAAATGGATTTCATAGCCAATGGTGAAATTGCTGTTGTCCGTCGTGTCCGTCGCACCCGTGAAATGTACGGTTTTCGTTTTGCAGAAGTCACCCTCCGATTTCCCGACCAGAATGATTTTGAGCTGGATGCTAATTTGTTGTTGGATACTTTGCATTCTGACTCTCCTGCATTGCCTAAAGCGGATAATGACCGCTTGTTTTATACGGTGCTTGAAGATTATATAGATATTCCCAATAAGCGTGATCGGATGAAGAAGATGAAAGCTGATCCGCATTATAATGCATTGCAAGTGAAATATGCATATGCAATAACGTGCCATAAGGCACAGGGTGGCCAGTGGCAGAATGTGTTTTTGGATCAGGGATATATGACGGATGAGTATTTGACTCCCGATTATTTCCGGTGGCTGTATACAGCTTTTACTCGGGCGACAAAGACGCTGTATTTGGTGAATTATCCGAAGGAGCAGGTGGAATAGTTGCCTTGGATAAATAAGTATAATATGGAAATACCTTTTTTATGGTCGCATAGTCTTCTATAGAAGTGCTGAATAAATATAAACAGGGGACATCTGCCAATATCAAAAATTTGCGTAAGGCAACATTGGAGAAAGATTTAATTGATATACTCTCTGGGAATGTAATTGAAATTCAGGACCCGGCATTTGAGTATTGGTTGAAGTATGTGTATAAATATCATAGTAATTGAAATATGAAAACAGCAATAATCAAGTTTCGGACTTTACTATTGCTGTTTTCTATTCATAAAGACTTTTATAATGTCTCTCTTGGTGATATTTTAATCACTTATTAATGAGTCATACCTATTGAAAACTGTTCGTTAAATCATTTACGTTCAATTTTGTATTCGGTAGCAAGTTCCAAGTTTGGGATAGTTTGGTCAGGTTTCAGGTAAAGAGTCTCTACATATTTTCCATTAAATTTGAAAGTATGCAATACCGGACATTGAGTCAGGTCAATACGTTCGACATAATCGTTACCTGGACGTTGTACTTTCATGTTGATTGCTTGGAGGTTGTCACTGATAAACACTAAATCTTCACAACCGGAACCGAAATATTTGGCGGATAATAAATCAAATGAAGTGATCGGATTATCTCCAAAATTGAATTCTTTTATATAAATAGTGGCAGTATTTGTAATTGTCAGTGACGTTACTTTATGCAGCTTGGATATGTCTACTTTTTCTAAATCCCTGCTACCTTTTATCTGTATGGTAGTCAGGTTGGGGAAGTATTCCAATCCGTTGAGATCGTCTATCGTCGTTTCTGTACAAATAAATTCGGTTGCCTTCATTCCAGCTTCTGTAATTATACCTTCATTTTCGGCTAATTTCACCAACCATCCGTTTGCTTCGGCATATTCTGCGATATCACTGTTTGAAATAGATGCAATCGGTGTATTCGGATCTGCTTGGACGATACTGATTTCTGCATTTTTCAAACTGTTTTCCACACGGACAGAACCGACTCTGGCATTTGAAGCAGCCAAAAGTTTGTAGGATAATGTGCTGGTTGTTATACCTCTGTCATCTGTTTGTTGCTTGGAAATCGTTTGATTAGTAATCCATTCTGCGCCGCTTACAACTGAAGGCGTATACTCGAGATTACTTTCTACCGTGAAGGAAATAGTTTGTTCCGATAAATCATATTTCTGCGATGTCTCTGACGGGGTGATTGTAAAGTAAGGTACACAGGCTTGTGTGATATTTACTACTATCGGTTCGTCAAGAAGCGGACTTTCCAGAGTAACATCGGCTGAACGGATTTTGTATGTTTCGTTTTCGGCAACGGAGAACAATAGTGTTGTTTTACCGATAAATTCGCTTTGTTTTTCTAATGTCAGCCACTCCTTGCTGTCGTCGCTGTAAGTAATGGTAAGATCGGAAACATTACTTTCAAACTTGATAGACACATCACTTTTCTTTCGGGGCAAATCGATTTTTTGTTCGGTTAGTAAGTCTACAGCATATACTGGGGAACATTCCACTTGTAGGGGGACTACTGTAGAACCAACGAAGAATTTGAAAGTTGCAGTGCGGATTTCATCCAACGAGTTGGGATCAATGGTGAATGTAACTTCGTCTCCACTTTTTCCTGATGTAGCTGATGGGTGTGCCCAGTCGTATGTGCCTGCTAATCTCCAGTCGTTCGAACTTGTGACGGTTACGGCAACTTCGCCTCCTAAACCGTTTATTTTTATTTCATTTGTTGATAATGAAAGCGAGTCATTCATTTCATTTACCGGTTCGTCGCTATCAGAGCAACCCCACAGAAAGAGGGTTGCTGACAATACTATCGATATTCTTTTTAATAGATTCATTTTATGTATTTTATTTAAGCGTTAAAAGAGTAATATATTAGCGTGCCGTACGAACAGTACTGTTTTTGGGATAATAATAACTTGGACGTATAAGGCTCTCATCATACAATCCTAAGCAAACATTTTCGCAATATTTTAGCTGGTCTTTTTTCTCTTCGTCCGAAATGTATTTAGGAGGAGTGGGAGAGAAAAACATATAGTAACCATATCCTTTATTCTTTTTGGAACGTGCAGTGCTGGTACTTGTATCTCCGCTATCCCGAAAGAGCTCAATAGACATACCTGCACATTGTTTCAATGTCATACCTATGCCTGGATCTTCTGATCTTCCATAATCTGCTACAGAATAGTCGCAATATTGTCCGGGTTCTACTCCATCGATAATTTTTAGTTTATCGGCATGTAAACTTCCCAAACTATATAGTGATACAATCTTTTCCGGCATGGCTTTCTTACATTCATACATTAAGCGGGAACCAGCTTCTACAGAGTGCTCCGCCAGCCAAGGATTGGAAAGCACCGGATCATTCGAATATTCATCGTCAAAAGCTACACCGTCCAAGTTATATCCACGACAATAAGCGGCTATTTCACGGGCAAACTCTTTGGCTCCCATTTCAGAAAGTTGGGCTACGCCTGCTTGATCATGATTTCCCAGGATACTGATGATAACCCTCATACCAGCTTTGCGGAGTGGCTGGAGATACTCATCATTGTGGTCGAGTAGGAATTGTACATTATCGTTATTAGATATATATACTCGTTGTTTTTTGGCATCCCAGTTTATATTGGCTGCAAAAAGAACTACGTCATCAAAGAAATATTTGCCACTGGCTGTTTTGAATTCTAATGCATTAAGAGGATTTGCATCATTCACTTCAAAGTAAATTACGGTTTTTACAGCATCTTCTCCTTTGTTATGATTGGCTTTATGACGACAATCCTGTACTAACAATACCATATGTTTGGACATTTCGGAAAATGAGATACTTTCGGTCGGTGAAGTTGCAGTCAATGGGACGATGTACGTTTTATCTTCTTCCATACCTTCAAAAGCAGTAAGTGTTACTTTCAGACCGGGAGTTGTCGTGTCATCCGGTGCGAGCAGACAAGCACCGTTGTTGGTGATTGTTACATTTTCTGCAGGAAACATTTCGAAATCCGTATTGTGGATGGCATTGTAGGTGGTTACGTAGGATTCGTCTACGGTAATTGTTACATCTACTCCCGTTTTCGGTTGTTTAGAAAGACGAAATACAATATCTGTTGATTGTTCGTCATTGCGCAGTTCCACTATTGAGTTGTTTTTGTTAGTGGCTGCATCAAGCAACATGCCGTTGATTTGTGTAGCAGAAAGATAAGCGCTTTCATCTGCTGTAAATTCAAGTTCTTCATCACAGGATGTAAAAAGCCCTGCGGTAAATACTGCCAATGGCAGAAAAGCATATTTAATGTGGTTTATCATATTCATATTCTGTTAAAAGATTATTTGTAAAGAGGTAACAGGTTATTTTTCGGGTAAGGTAACGAATTCCCATTTTGGAAGATTCTCGATGGTCAAGTCATACCCGCTTGCGCTATGGTCTTTCACTGTTTGTCCTTCGCCTTCATCAAATTTCCAGTATGCTATCAAGCCTTCTGAGGCAGGATCTGCAGTATAGAAATGATTGACAGCTTGAATTTCTTCGGCTGTAAGAGCACGGTTCCAAATACGCACTTCGGCTACTGAACCGTTGAAGAACCGTTGTTCATTGTAAGAATATCCAATCCAGAAACAGCGTGCTTGTCCACCGCTTTCGTCCGAATGTTTGGTTCCTAAGCTGACTGTATTCAATCTTGAGAATTTTTTGGAGGCTTTTTCTATTCCGTCAATATATATCTTTGCCTCTCCTTCCTTGAAGGTGACAGCTACATGATACCATTTGTTGCCGTCAAACTGTAAGTCGGAGTTGGTAAGATTCCCGTTAGAAGTAGCGAGTTGAAGCTGGTTAGAAGGTACGCCTGCGTCGCCGATACGAAGTAGATACTTGCCTTCGATACCCATCAGTGTGCTTATCTCATTTTTGAGTTGAGAGGCTTTAAAGAGTAGCTCCAGCGTATTTTCTTTCATGTTATTGAATCTTTCATCATTGTTGAAGTCTGGGTAGGCACGATTTTCGTTTAGATTGCACACTACGTTGATAAGTGAGGCTCCATGAAACACATAGTAATAATTTTTAGCGCTTTGCAGTACTTCGATTCCTTCGACAGACTGGATGGTGACGGGTAATACATAAGTGAAGTCTGCATCCAGTTCTCCCGTGTTGATAAATTGGATAGGCAGTATGTTGCTGGAAACAGCACCGGCTTTAATAGTCACTTTGTTCTCTTCCATTACATAATGTGTTTCGGGAAGTAGTATGGCTGCCTCATCGTAATATGCACTCCGGTAGGTATCTAGTAATTCCGGTGCCGCTGCCATTGTTACTTTGATATCATGTGCTTCCGGTTTGGCTATTTCCACCGAAAGTCCTTTTACTATATTGGTGTCTCCTGCCTTGAACAGGATTTCCTGAGTGAAGGCTGTTGTGGAAAGGAAAAGTTTATTGTCGTAATGCTGTTCGTCTTCATTACTCTGACATCCAGTCAAGGTGATGGAGAAAGCGATGAACATCATCATTATTAATTTATTCAGTTTCATAACTTGTTTTTTATTTAGCGGTTGGACTAAGGATATTAATTGCTTCTCTGACGTTGGGGTATATTTTTGCGGGATTGAAATAATCCTGCTCTACTCCATCCACAGAGATTCCGGCTTTTATATAATTGGGTACTTCTTGCAGAGTCCATTCGGCAGCGGCAACGATGGCAGATCTCCCATCCACCACACCATATTGGTCACCCATGTTGCTGAGATATGGAGTGGTTACTCCCATAATAAAGCGGTCGGTCGGTACGCCTTTGGCGGATGCCATCAGTACGAGATAAGACATTTCGTAGAGATTTTTGGCACTGTGGGCGTTGACAATGACATACTTGCTTTCTACCAATATCTCTTTACCGATGACGTTTTGCGGACTTCCTTTGAAGACAATCTCTTTTCCTGCATGGGCGGCTTTCCATTCTGTCAATAAGTTGAAGAATGCGCCTTGGCGTGCTGTTTCAGTAGCTGTCTTTTTTTCATCCTGCAACAGGGAGTTGAGGTCGAAGCCGGTGAAGTTAATCACTATACCGTCTGTTCCCAGTGCATTGATGGCATCCAATTGCCGGGCTGTTTCTTTTTTACAGTATTCAATGAAACGCCGTGCGTTGACAATAGCCGGATCTTCATCTGGTGTTTCATCTTCGCTCTCTAGTTCGTTTTCCTTCTCTGAAGTTTCCGTGTTGGAGGCATCTTCCGCCTCTTTTTCAAGAATGGCTTGCCATGCACTTTCAATGGCGTCAAAGTTGATCAGTCCTAATACTTTTGTTCCTTTTTTGCGGATTTCATCCATTTCGGTGATATGTATCTCGTTCACGTCGAAGATGTTGTTCAGGCAGATATAATCTATACTGTCGGGCAGTGCCGTGAGATGTTGGCTCTGATTAGTGGGAGCAGTGCTAAGATTATTCATGGAAACAATGACAATAGCATGCTCACTAGACTTGAAGTCGTTGAGTGACTTCAAGTATTGGGTATATAGTGCTGGATTCTGCTCTTGGATGGAAGGGTAACGAAGAGTGATACTTTCCGGTTCAGTCCAATCCGAACAGGCAGCCAGCATCATCAGGCATGCGATGAGTGCAGGAAGAGTATGTTTGAATATCTTTTTCATATAACTACGGTATAAAATATTTTTTATTTACAGGATTTGTTTCACTAAGTTTCACAAGGACTTGGTGTATAAATCTGGATTTTGCATCTCTGATATTACATTGATAAATATATTATTCATACAATATTGAATGATTAAAGGTTAATCACTAAGGTTTACATGCCCACCATAAATCAGTAGCCATATTATCTGCTCTCTTCAGATAATTGTTAACAGCATATTGTACATTGACTGTATTGTCTATATATTCTGCAGATGGATAAGGCATACGACGTGCTCCTTTTTTATTATCCACAGTTCCACCACTCATGTTGCCTTCGTCAGTAGTCGGAATCAATTTAGGATAACCTGTACGGCGATAATCCGCCCATGCTTCATTTCCTAACATCCAATTAGCTATCCATTTCTGAGTAATGATCCGTTCCTGTTTCACCTCATCGGTAGAAGACTCATCCCATTTTATCGTAATTGTTGAAAGCTGAGAATTGTATGAGTTGAGTCCGGAAGGATCTGTATAGGTGGTTGGTATCTTGCTTTCATCATTCAAATATTCTTCAGGGTTACCAGCGCTCCATTGTTCAAATGAAAGACGTATTCCTTGATTATAGAAATCACGTGCTTCTCCTCCCATATCAAACTTGAATATAGCTTTTCCTTCAGCTCTTAGAAAAGCAACTTCTGCTGCATTCATCCAAAGGATAGGATCGGAAGCTGAGATTTTTATCTTGGAATAGTTTATAAAATAATCTTTCACTTTTTCAAGGTTAATGCCTCGGCGCAATCCGACATATTCTTGGTCTTCCCAACCAGATTTCTCAAAATAAGCAGCACGACGTGCATCCGCATAACCATTCATATAGCAAACAATATCTGCTGCTACATGGCTGTCACCACCACTTGTTTCTTCATTATATCGAACAGCTGTATACAGTGGATTAGGTATTGTACCGAAATAATTCCATTTAGCATTATCCTCATTGGATTCTATTACACCAAATTCATGTTTCACTGCACTTTCGGCCATCTCTTGAGCTAATTTTTTATTAGCATAGGAAATCCGGATAGCTAAACGTAGTTTTAGTGAATTGGCAAACTTAATCCATTTCGGTACATTTCCGTCATATACGTGGTCTGCAGTAGCCACAAGAGCCGAACCACTATTTTCTGTCAGGATTTCTATTGCATGATTCAACTCCTCAAAGAACTTATTGTAAACTTCCTCTTGAGAATCGTAAGGAATGGTTATTTTTCCGTCTGCTCCAATTTTAGAATAAGGTATAGGACCATAAGTATCGGTCACACGACTCATTGCCGCTACTTTTATAATTTCAGCAATGGCATAAGGGACCGGATTGTTAGTAGCTTCAGATACACTTTTTACTGTTGACAAGTTACTATATAGAACCGGGATAACTTTATCACTTTTCAAGAAAACCCTTGTCCAGTCATCTGTCGGATTGAAATTAGAAATTGTAAATGCCCATGCACTCTTGGAGTCGGCAAAGTAACCTCCACATGGTCCTCCCAGCAAACAATCTGTAAACTGTGCTGTATTAACATCACTAGATACAACACAACCAGCCAAATTGCTCATTGCAGAACCCAAAGCGTAATCATCAGCTGCTAAACTTCCCGGTTGATATGGATTGGAGTTTATATCCATATATTGACTAGTGCAAGATATGAAAGATATGGTCAATGCCCCCAAAAACAGTTTATTTATTATATTATTTCTCATATTAATGCATTGTTTAGAATTTGAAACTTAGACTAAATCCTATATTACGTAAAGATGGCATCATAAAGTAGTCTATTCCTTGATAGAAGTTATCTGTAGAAGCAATACTTTCCGGATCGAATGGCGCTTTATTGTAGATCATCCAAAGATTACGCCCAATCATAGATATTTTAATGTCGCAAATATTATGCAACATCTTTCGAGGGAAAGTATATCCGAATGATACTTCTTGTAAACGGACATTAGTTGCAGAATAGGTGTAATATTGTGGAACTGAAGTTCCGCCACCGATAATTCCATACCATGTTTCCGGATTAACGCGGTCATTGCCGTTGACGAGCACATATCCATGATCTCTAGCTTCAGCAGTTGCCTCAGAAACACCGTAATAATCAAGCATAGCTTGTGTTCGTGAAAATACAACTCCTCCCAAACGTGCAGAAACAAGGAAACCTGCATTAAAATTATTCCAACTAAAATTATTACGCCAAGCTAAATTACCTTTGGGTAATACACTTCCTAGTTTTATATACTTTTTAGGGTCCTTGATTGTTTCGGTTGTCATTTTACCAGCTTGATCAATGTATATTTTATTATTAGTATCCCGTTTTAAATCAATAAAAGAATACAAGTCGCCCATACTGCCACCTTCCTTTAATAAGAAACGAGCTTCACCTAAACCTCCCATGTTGAGTGTGCCAATAGAGAAGTTTTCTCCTGTGATAGGATTAATAGCGTCGCTGGCCAAAGTTAAGATTTTATTCCTATTCATAGAAAATGTGAATCCGGTGTCCCAAGTGAATTTATTCCATGTATTTTTATATCCTAATGAAAGCTCGATACCTTGATTACGTACCGCTCCTGTTTGAATATACATAGCTGACCATCCACTGACTGGCAACTGTGGATTAAATGTCTGATTCATTGTTTTAGCATTATAATATGTAATGTCTAAATCAAAATTCTTCAAGAAGCGCATGGTTAATCCGACCTCAAATGATTGAGTTCGTTCTGGTTTCAAATTATATAAAGGATATTGGGTCATGATACTCCATTGAGCTGAGTTAGCAGTCCATTCATAACGAGGATTGGCCAAATATCTTCCGAAAGCACTACCTACAGATGCCCAGGAACCACGTAGTTTCATATAAGACAGATAATCTTTATTCAACTTTGGCATCAGTTCAGAAAGAACCACAGAAGCACCGACTGACGGGTAGAAAAAAGATTTGCTTTTCGAATTTGGTCCAGCTAACTGTGAGGGCCAGTCATTACGTCCTGTTAAAGTTATATAGTAGGTACTTTTATATCCTAATTCGGCAGAAGCAAATATAGATTGAGTCTGCTCTCTCCATCCCTCTTGCATACGTTCTGTTTTGCTAGGACTTAAATTTTGTATAGCAAAGAAGTTGGTTAAGCCTACAGTTTCACCTTTAAATGAATCGGTACCATCAGCAATCGGACCACGTACTTTCATTGCATCAGAACGTATATCGGAGAAAGAACCACCAACGTTTGCCTGCAATGAAATGATTTCACCAAACATTTTATTAATATTCACAAGGAAGTCTGCGTACAACTGCTTATCATTTGTTCGGGTAATTCCGTATAAGCCGCGAGACGACTTTTCCGTCAATTGAGTATTGGTGGAAGCATAGAACTTTTCTGTATAATCATTATTAGAATTATCCAAACGAACGCGACCGGAAACGCTCAACCAATCTAATATCTGATAACTTAAATTAGCATTCAGCATATAACGATCTTTTTTGTTCTCACGCAGATTGCGATAATTTACCCAATATGGATTTTGCATAGTCATGGCTTCATCACCAACGGGCCAATATTGAGTATAAATTTTGCGAGCCGGGTCGTAACGTTCGTACATACTAATATCTTCCCAGTCATTGCCACGCGGAAATAAATAAGCTCCTACTAACGGGTTATTATACGTACCTTGGTTCGTCATATTTCTATCATTTTGTAGAATATAACTTGCTCCGAAATCCAATGTCATTTTATCATCTAAAAAAGATGTTGTATTTCGGACTGTAAAGTTATAACGATTGTACTTGTTATTAGGAACAATACCTTTTGAATTTACGGCTGCTGCTGAAGCATATGTCTGATTTTTCTCTGTTCCGGTAGAAAATGAGACGCTTTCTGTAGCAATAACACCTGTTTGGAAATAGTCATCTTGAGGATTATAGCCAAAATAGTTGGTTTCTGTTAGTTTACGACCCCAGCTACGTGCCCCGGAAACATTCTGAACACCTTCCATACCTGTTCCATAACGGGTCTGAAAACGTGGCATAATAAAAGGAGATGTCAATTCAGTGTTTGAATTGACTGTAATATTAACCTTTCCTTCTTTTCCTTTTTTAGTCGTGATTACAATTGCGCCATTAGCAGCTTCCGAACCGTACAAAGCTGCTGCGGCAGCACCAGTCAAGACTGACATTGATTCAATATCTTCCGGATTGATATCGGCGATAGGCTCACTGGCGCCACGTGAGTCAAATTCCGTACCTCCACTTTTTGTTGAACGTCCTGAGAAAATGGGTACACCATCTATTACGTACAATGCATTAGAAGATTGCATAATTGATTTTGTACCACGCATCACTACTTTTGAAACACCACCAACACCTGATGAAGAGGCATTGATATTGACACCTGCTACTTTTCCACTTAAAGAATTGACAAAATTTGCATCTTTGTTAGATGTAATTTCATTTGTATTAACTTGTTGTACGTTATAACTTAAAGCTTTCTCCGAACGCTTGATACCCAATGCTGTAACAACGACTTCGTCTATTACTTGTGTATCATCCAACATCGTAATATTTATGGCTATCTGTCCTTTTAATGGAATTTCTTGTGTCTTATAACCTATATAAGAATAAACAAGGATAGGATTAAGACTTTTGGTAACGACTTTGTAATTCCCATCTAAATCTGTTATTGCACCATCCGTTGTCCCTTTAATCAAGATACTGACACCAATCAAGGGTTCTCCTTTAGCATCCAAGACTTGTCCGGTAATAGTACGCTCTTTCCCGGTTGATTGTTGTGTTGGATCAGGGCCCCCTTTTTCCGACAGATAAATAATATTCTCTTCTATTTTATAAGAGATATCTTTATTTTTCAGAAGTGTGTTTAAAACTTGCTCTAAAGAGGCATCTTTTACCTTTAGAGGTTCAACGACAATAGTTGATAATTTGTCATTGTAAAAGAATTGATACTTTGATTGTGCCTGAATTTGTTTAATCACACTCCCTAAAGTTGTACGAGGAGTCGATAAGGTCAACTGTGCCGCAGCCCATTGTACAGGAACTGCTATCAACAAAAGAATCAATAAAGCTCGAAATAGCTTCGACTTTTGAAGCGAATGTTTGCTTTCCATACATTTTATTTAATGGTTATACATTTTATTGAACTCCAAGGAAAGGTGTCGACTTTCCTTCCCTTTGCTAATAAAACAACACTAATTTAATAAACACTTAGTTGAATTCATTACTGTCCCGTAAAAGTGGATAAATAATTCTTTGAAATAATTGAAATATAGTCTATTAGATACTACTTTTTAGGCGCGACGA
>NZ_CABUHK010000116.1 GCF_902491285.1 uncultured Bacteroides sp.
TCTCCGTCTTCCAGATAAACCACCTTATCTGTATATTCTACAATCGGAGTGGCATCCGAAGCTAGAAAAAATTCATCTTCTCCAATACCCACCACCAACGGGCTGCTTTTACGGGCTGCGATAATCTCATCCGGATGCTCTTTATCAAGAACGGCAATCGCATAAGCACCAATCACCTCTCCCAGTGCCAACTGAACGGCGGCCAGCAAACTAACCTGATTGGTAACTTTCATGTATTCTATTAATTGAACGAGGACTTCGGTATCTGTACTGCTTTTAAAAATGTAGCCTTTGGCTTGAAGTTTTTCTTTGAGGACGGCGTAGTTTTCAATGATACCGTTATGAATGAGAGCGAGTTTTTCGGAAGAAGAGTAATGAGGATGGGCATTAGCTGAACAAGGTTCCCCGTGAGTGGCCCAACGGGTATGGGCAATTCCGATTGTACCGGAAATATCTTTCTGTGTGACGAAATTTTCGAGTTCGGAGACTTTCCCTTTCGTCTTATACACATTCAACTGTTGGTTATCACTGATTAATGCTACCCCTGCGCTGTCATATCCACGATACTCTAATCGTTTCAACCCTTTTATAAGGATGGGGTAGGCTTTTCTTTTACCAATATAGCCTACTATTCCACACATATTATGATATTTTTATTTCGGCTGCAAATATACACATTCCAAATAACATAAAGATAATAATTTCGATATTTATTTGACAGAAACGCATAAAAAAGTTACAAACACATCAAAACGTTAAATAATACAATCTTTTTATCTCAAAAAGAAACAAATTACAATCACTTTCAAATAATAGATAGCAAGCTAACAAATTAAAAGCTATTCAAATGATTTTAATTACAAATTAAAAGAATAAAGAACAGACTTTGTTTTTCGTGTCACAGAAAGGTAACATTTTACTATCATTATGAAATTAAATATTTATTTTTGCCAAACATTTTGATACATCAAATAGGTATTATCATACAATAAAGCTAGTAAGAATGAAGAAACAAGAACTTTTTAACAACGAAACAGAAGGATTCCCTTACCAACGACAGTCCAAACAGACGGGCTTGTACGAAGCGGCATACGAACACGATGCCTGCGGTGTTGGTATGCTGGTAAACATTCACGGAGAAAAGTCACACGACATTGTTGAGTCGGCTTTAAAGGTATTGGAGAACATGCGCCACCGTGGCGCCGAGGGTGCGGACAACAAGACCGGAGACGGTGCAGGCATTATGTTACAAATCCCGCATGAGTTTATTCTATTACAAGGTATTCCCGTTCCGGAAAAGGGACGTTATGGTACCGGTCTGCTTTTTCTGCCCAAAAATGAAAAAGACCAGTCAGCTATTTTGAGTATCATCATCGAAGAAATCGAAAAGGAAGGACTTACGCTGATGCATCTGCGAAACGTCCCGACCTGCCCGGAAATCCTAGGAGAAGCAGCTTTGGCTAATGAGCCGGATATCAAACAGATGTTTGTCACCGGATTTACGGAAACAGAGACCGCCGACCGCAAGCTATATCTAATCCGTAAGAGAATCGAAAATAAAATCCGGATGTCAGCCATTCCGACAAAAGAGGACTTTTATATTGTTTCGCTCTCCACAAAAAGCATTATATATAAAGGTATGCTTTCGTCATTACAGCTACGCAACTATTATCCCGACCTGACAAATAGTTACTTTACCAGCGGACTGGCTTTGGTACATTCCCGCTTCAGTACCAACACGTTCCCGACATGGGGATTGGCACAGCCTTTCCGTCTTCTGGCACACAATGGCGAAATCAATACGATTCGCGGTAACCGCGGCTGGATGGAAGCCCGCGAAAGTGTACTATCCTCTCCCACTCTCGGAGATATAAAAGAAATTCGTCCTATTATACAGCCGGGTATGAGTGACAGTGCTTCACTGGATAATGTCTTGGAATTTTTAGTAATGTCGGGATTGAGCCTGCCTCACGCAATGGCAATGCTTGTACCGGAGTCTTTCAATGAGAAAAATCCCATCAGTGAAGATTTGAAGTCTTTTTATGAATACCACTCTATACTAATGGAACCTTGGGACGGACCTGCCGCCCTGCTGTTCAGCGACGGACGTTTTGCCGGTGGTATGCTCGACCGTAACGGCCTGCGTCCCGCCCGTTACCTGATTACGAAAAATGACATGATGGTGGTTGCTTCGGAAGTCGGCGTAATGGATTTCGAACCGGGAGATATTAAAGAAAAAGGACGGCTGCAACCGGGTAAGATTCTATTGGTTGACACGGAAAAGGGCGAAATATATTACGATGGTGAACTGAAAAAACAACTGGCGGAAGCTAAGCCTTACCGCACATGGCTGTCTACCAACCGTATCGAACTGGACGAATTGAAAAGCGGACGCAAAGTGCCTCATCATGTAGAGAACTACGACCGGATGCTCCGTACTTTCGGCTATTCAAAAGAGGACATCGAAAAACTGATTATGCCCATGGCCAGCACCGGCGCAGAGCCAATTCATTCAATGGGTAACGATACTCCTTTGGCAGTGCTTTCGGACAAACCGCAATTGCTTTACAATTATTTCCGCCAGCAATTCGCCCAAGTGACGAATCCACCGATCGACCCGCTACGCGAGGAACTGGTGATGTCATTGACGGAATATATCGGTGCTGTCGGCATGAACATTCTGACACCGAGCGAAAGCCACTGCAAGATGGTGCGTCTGAACCATCCGATTCTAAGCAATACCCAATTGGATATTCTATGTAATATCCGTTATAAAGGTTTTAAGACTGTAAAGCTTCCAATGCTTTTTGAAGTAAAGAAAGGAAAGGCCGGCCTTCAGGAAGCACTAAGCGAACTATGCAAAATGGCGGAAGAATCCGTGACGGAAGGCGTGAACTATATCATTCTGAGTGACCGTGATGTGGATGCCGACCATGCAGTAATCCCGTCTCTCTTAGCAGTAAGCGCTGTTCATCATCACCTGGTTTCCGTAGGCAAACGCGTTCAGACTGCACTGGTAGTAGAAAGCGGCGAGATACGCGAAGTGATGCACGCAGCCTTATTACTTGGTTTCGGAGCGAGCGCATTGAATCCGTATATGGCATTTGCAGTGCTTGACAAATTGGTGAAAGACAGAGATATACAATTGGACTATGCTACAGCCGAGAAAAATTATATCAAGTCCATCTGCAAAGGTTTATTCAAGATAATGAGTAAGATGGGTATCTCTACCATCCGTTCATACCGCGGTGCAAAGATTTTCGAAGCTGTCGGTTTGAGCGAAGAGTTAAGCAAGGCTTATTTCGGGGGACTCAGTTCACCGATTGGCGGTATCCGGTTGGAAGAGATTGCCAGAGATGCCATTGCTTTCCACGAAGAAGGCTTTGCCGAAAAAGTCAGCGGCTTATTGCCGAACAAAGGGTTATATTCTTTCCGCAAAGACGGAGAAAAGCATGCATGGAATCCCGAAACAATCAGTACGCTACAATTAGCTACCCGACTGGGCAGTTATAAGAAATTCAAAGAATATACCCACATGGTAGATGAAAAGGAGAAACCTATCTTCCTGCGTGATTTCCTGGGATTCCACCGCAATCCGATTTCTATCGACCAGGTAGAGCCGGTAGAGAATATCCTGCACCGTTTTGTTACGGGAGCCATGTCTTTCGGCTCTATCAGCAAAGAGGCTCATGAGGCAATGGCTATCGCCATGAATAAGATTCACGGACGCAGTAATACCGGTGAGGGCGGTGAAGACGCTTCCCGTTTTCAGCCGCTACCGGACGGCACTTCTTTGCGAAGTGCAATCAAGCAGGTTGCTTCGGGACGTTTTGGTGTAACGGCGGAATACTTGGTCAATGCAGACGAGATTCAGATTAAGATAGCCCAAGGAGCAAAACCGGGTGAAGGCGGACAACTTCCAGGATTCAAAGTAAACGACGTAATTGCCAAGACACGCCACTCTATTCCAGGAATTTCTCTGATTTCTCCCCCGCCCCATCACGATATTTATTCGATTGAGGATTTGGCTCAATTGATCTTCGATTTGAAAAACGTGAATCCACAAGCCAAAATTAGCGTAAAACTGGTTGCGGAAAGTGGTGTAGGCACGATTGCCGCGGGTGTGGCAAAGGCAAAAGCGGACTTAATCGTTATTTCCGGTGCCGAAGGGGGTACGGGAGCCTCTCCCGCTTCTTCTATCCGTTATGCGGGTATCTCTCCCGAACTGGGATTGAGCGAGACACAGCAGACATTGGTATTGAACGGACTCCGTGGTCAGGTGGTTCTGCAAGCTGACGGACAATTGAAAACCGGACGGGATATTATCTTAATGGCATTGATGGGAGCCGAAGAGTATGGTTTTGCCACTTCTGCACTGATTGTATTAGGTTGTGTGATGATGCGTAAATGTCATCAGAATACTTGTCCTGTGGGAGTTGCCACACAGAATGAGGAGTTACGTAAACGTTTCCATGGACGCAGTGAATATTTAGTCAACTTCTTCACATTCCTGGCGCAGGAAGTCCGTGAACATCTGGCCGAAATGGGATTCACCCGAATGGATGATATTATCGGACGTACAGACTTAATTGAACGTAAGTCCGGAGCAGATGACCAGAATCCGAAGCATGCGTTAATTGATTTCACCAAGATACTGGCACGTATTGATAACGTTGCTGCCATTCGTCATGTCACCGACCAGGATCATGGAATCTCTGCTGTAAAGGATGTGGCTATCATTGATGCCGCTCAAGATGCTATTGAACACGAGAAAGAAATCTCCCTGGAATATACGATCGCAAATACAGACCGGGCAATAGGCGCCATGCTTTCAGGAGTTATCGCGAAGAAACATGGTGCCAAGGGATTGCCGGAGCACACGCTGAATGTGAAATTCAAAGGCTCGGCAGGCCAGTCTTTCGGTGCTTTCCTTGTACCGGGCGTCAACTTCAAACTGGAAGGTGAAGCGAACGATTATTTGGGTAAAGGGCTGAGTGGAGGACGTATTGCCGTACTTCCCCCTATCCGTAGTAACTTCGAAGCTGACAGGAATACTATTGCAGGTAATACATTGCTTTATGGTGCCACAAGTGGTGAAGTGTATATCAACGGACGTGTAGGAGAACGTTTCGCTGTACGCAACTCGGGTGCCATCGCTGTAGTGGAAGGTGTAGGCGACCACTGTTGCGAATATATGACCGGCGGACGCGTCGTAGTCCTCGGGCAGACCGGACGTAACTTTGCTGCCGGTATGAGTGGCGGTGTAGCCTATGTATGGAACAAAGACGATAACTTCGATTATTTTTGTAATATGGAGATGGTGGAATTATCCCTTATCGAAGAGGCAAGCTACCGGAAAGAATTACACGAACTGATTCGTCAACACTACCTGTACACAGGTTCCAAACTGGCACGAACAATGCTTGATGACTGGAATCATTATGTAGATCAATTCATCCAGGTAGTACCCATCGAATACAAAAAAGTATTGCAGGAAGAACAGATGAGAAAGTTACAACAGAAAATTGCAGATATGCAAAGAGACTATTAACCATCAACCGGCAAGGTACCGGAACCAGTTTTCTATGACTAAAATTAAACTTAAAAACTTAAAAAGAATATGGGAGACCCTAGAGCTTTTTTAAATATACCCCGGCAGGAAGCGGGATACCGCCCTGTAAGCGAACGAATCACTGATTACAGTCAGGTAGAACAAACGTTGAATACAAACAGCCGTAAGTTGCAGGCTTCCCGCTGCATGGATTGTGGCGTACCGTTCTGCCACTGGGCATGCCCGATAGGGAATAAACAACCGGAATGGCAGGATGCATTATTCAAAGGAAAATGGAAAGAGGCATACGAAATCCTGTCATCTACTTGTGATTTTCCAGAATTTACAGGACGTATCTGTCCTGCCCTCTGTGAAAAATCCTGTGTGCTAAAACTGTCATGCGACCAACCTGTGACGATTCGTGAAAACGAAGCGGCCATTGTTGAAGCAGCTTTCCGCGAAGGATATATACAGGTACAAAACCCGAAAAGAAACGGGAAAAAAGTAGCGGTTATTGGTGCGGGGCCTGCCGGACTGGTTGTAGCGAACCAGTTGAATCTGAAAGGATACAGTGTTACATTATTCGATAAGGACGAAGCTCCCGGCGGACTGCTCCGCTTCGGCATCCCCAACTTCAAACTGGATAAGAATGTGATTGACCGCCGCATGAATATATTAGTTGCGGAAGGAGTAAAGTTTGAAATGGGAGTAGAAATTGATGTCAATCACTTGCCGGAAGGATTCGATGCTTATTGTATCTGCACAGGAACACCGACAGCACGCGATTTAAGCATTCCGGGAAGAGAATTGAAAGGTATCCATTTTGCCCTCGAAATGCTGGCTCAACAAAACAGGATTTTGGCAGGGCAGACTTTCCCAAAAGATAAATTAGTGAATGCCAAAGGAAAAAAGGTGCTTGTCATCGGTGGTGGAGATACGGGGTCCGATTGTATCGGAACCAGCGTGCGCCAGGGAGCCATTAGTGTAACTCAAATTGAAATCATGCCCAAACCACCTGTGGGACATAATCCGGCTACTCCGTGGCCGCAATGGCCGATAGTCTTCAAAACGACTTCCAGCCACGAAGAAGGTTGCACACGCCGTTGGTGCCTGACTTCCAACCAGTTCCTCGGAAAGAATGGAAAAGTGACAGGCGTAGAAGTAGAAGAGGTGGAATGGGTTCCGGCAACAAACGGTGAACGCCCGACAATGAAACCTACCGGAAAAAAAGAGGTAATAGAGGCGGATATGGTATTGTTGGCTATGGGATTCTTGAAACCGGAGCAACCGCAATTTGCCGATAATGTATTTCTTGCCGGAGATGCAGCTACCGGAGCCAGTTTGGTAGTACGCGCCATGGCAGGCGGACGGAAAGCCGCCACAGAGATAGATGCTTATTTAATGACTAAAAATTAAAGTTATGTGTGGAATAGCAGGTATACTCAACATAAAAGCCCAAACCAAGGAGCTAAGAGATAAAGCACTGAAAATGGCTCAGAAAATCCGTCATCGCGGGCCGGACTGGAGCGGAATCTATGTAGGCGGAAGTGCCATCCTGGCACACGAACGTCTTTCTATTGTCGACCCGCAAAGTGGCGGGCAACCCTTATACTCGCCCGACCGTAAACAGGTGCTCGCCGTAAACGGTGAAATCTACAACCACCGCGATATTCGTGCAAAATATGCCGGGAAATATGATTTTCAAACAGGCAGTGATTGCGAGGTTATTCTTGCCCTTTATAAAGATAAAGGTATCCATTTCCTGGAAGATATCAGCGGTATCTTTGCCTTTGTCCTTTATGACGAAGAGAAAGATGAGTTCCTGATTGCCCGTGACCCTATCGGCGTCATACCTTTATATATAGGTAAAGACAAAGACGGAAAAATCTACTTCGGCAGCGAACTGAAAGCTCTTGAGGGATTTTGCGATGAATACGAATTATTCCTTCCGGGACATTACTATTACAGTAAAGAAGGAAAAATGAAACGATGGTATTCACGTAGCTGGACAGAATATGAAACAGTAAAAGATAACGATGCGAAAGCCGACGATGTGAAAAAAGCATTGGAAGATGCCGTTCATCGTCAGTTAATGAGTGATGTACCTTACGGAGTACTTCTTTCCGGTGGCCTGGACAGTTCTGTCATTTCCGCCATTGCGAAGAAATATGCAGCCAAACGTATAGAAACAGACGGAGCAAGTGATGCATGGTGGCCGCAACTTCATTCTTTCGCCATCGGTTTGAAAGGTGCACCCGACCTGATAAAAGCGCGTGAGGTCGCTGAATATATAGGTACGGTACATCACGAAATAAACTACACCGTGCAGGAAGGGCTGGATGCAATCCGTGACGTTATCTATTTTATCGAAACATATGATGTAACCACCGTGCGGGCTTCCACTCCTATGTATCTATTGGCACGTGTCATCAAGTCCATGGGTATCAAGATGGTGTTGAGCGGTGAAGGTGCCGATGAAGTTTTCGGTGGTTATCTCTATTTTCACAAAGCCCCTACTCCACAGGCATTCCACGAAGAAACAGTACGTAAACTATCGAAACTACATATGTATGATTGTCTCCGAGCCAACAAAAGTTTATCGGCCTGGGGTGTAGAGGGACGTGTCCCCTTCCTCGATAAAGAGTTTCTTGATGTAGCAATGACGCTGAATCCGAAAGCCAAAATGTGTCCCGGAAAAGAAATTGAAAAGAAAATCGTACGTGAGGCTTTCGCCGATATGCTGCCGGAAAGCGTGGCATGGAGACAGAAAGAGCAATTCAGTGACGGTGTAGGATATTCCTGGATTGATACATTGAAAGAAATAACCACCGCTGCGGTAAGTGACGAACAAATGACACACGCAGCCGAACGTTTCCCAATCAATACTCCACAAAATAAGGAAGAATATTATTACCGCAGCATCTTTGAAGAGCATTTCCCCAGCGAAAGTGCGGCCCGCTGCGTACCGAGTGTTCCTAGTGTAGCCTGCTCTACAGCAGAAGCGCTGGCATGGGATATTGCCTTCAAAAATCTGAACGAGCCAAGCGGACGCGCAGTAAAAGGAATACATGAAGAAGCCTATACTTAACTCGTCAAAAAGTAATAGAATGGATTATTTCTGTTACTCTTTTGTAGCATTTCTATTCTAAAATTCCAAGGATTAACGCAGATTAGCACATTATTGTCTGATTTGCGTTTTCTTTTTTATAATTTTGAAGCCAAACCCAATTAATCTATTAAACCTTTTAAAGACCAAACAAATGAATTTAAAGAAAATGATGATGGCTTCTGCCCTTTTAGTAACTACTTGCTGTATGCAGGCACAGACAAAAGTAATTGCCCACCGTGGTTTTTGGAAAACTCCGGGTTCATCACAAAACAGTATAACCGCACTTCAAAAAGCAGATTCCATCGGCTGCTACGGTTCAGAATTTGACGTATGGATTGCCAAAGACAACAAGTTGGTTGTCAACCATGACCCCGTTTATAAAATGCGGCCAATGGAATATTCCAAAGGGGATGCACTGACCGGACTGAAACTCTCCAACGGAGAAAACTTGCCTAGTTTAAAGCAATATCTGGAAGCAGGAAAAAAATGCAATGCCAAATTGATACTTGAGCTTAAAGCGCATAGCACCAAGAAACGTGAGACAAAAGCCGTACAGGAAATTCTTGCTATGGTAAAGAGTATGGGATTGGAAAACCGAATGGAATATATCACTTTCTCTCTGCATGCTATGAAAGAATTTATCCGCCTGGCACCTGCCGGAACTCCGGTATTTTATCTGAATGGTGAATTATCTCCAAAAGAATTGAAAGAACTTGGTGCTGCCGGACTTGACTATCACATGGGAGTGATAAAGAAACACCCCGAATGGATTAAAGAAGCTCATGACCTTGGCCTGAAAGTTAATGTATGGACAGTGGACGAAGCAGAGGACATGAAATGGCTGATTGAAAATAAAGTAGACTTCATCACTACCAATGAACCGGTTGTCTTGCAGGAAATCTTAAAATAAACCGGTCTTCAGATACAAACAGCGTGGATAAAGTGGGCATCAACACTCATTTCATCCACGTTTTTACATAAAAATATATCAGGCAGTATCATTATTTGAAATCATCTAATACATCTTTCAGCTCTTCCACCGTCAGTTCTCCTACCTGCCGCCACAGTTCATGCCCTTTATGCAATAAAAGAAAAGCAGGTACAGTCTCTACATTATGTGCATCAGCCACTACTCTGCTTTCTTCTGCATTCACTCTTATCAATTCTACCGTTCTCTTTTCGTAAGTACGGAGTACAGGGCCTATCCACTCATAATGAGGCGACCAATCCGCATAGAATACAACCAAAACTAAATGGTTGGTTCTTGCTGCCACTTCTAGTTGTTTTTGTATATCCATAATCTTCTATATTATAATATTGTATGTGGTAGAACAATGAATATAGAAAAAGGTTCTATCATGAGAAAACACCTCAAAAAACTTCATATATTATGGAAGAATATGCAAGACACATCTGTTAAATAATAATTTCAAAGAATCAACCGCCATATTATTTCATTTTAAAACTTAGATAGCATATATAGAAAACGATTGAAAGTTTCCTAAAAACAAATAGAGATTAGATATACTTTCATATAAAATACAAACCAAAAAGTCATATCTTTGCAACGTTATAAAACAAAAGGATATAACAAGAGATAAATAAAAAGCAAAATGACAACCAAAATCAAGTTCACAAAAATGCATGGAGCGGGAAATGACTACATATACGTAGACATCACCAAATGTCCGGTAGCAGCCCCTGAAAAGAAAGCAATCAAATGGAGCAAGTTTCATACAGGAATTGGAAGTGACGGACTCATTTTGATTGGAAACTCTGATAAGGCTGATTTCAGTATGCGTATTTTCAATGCAGACGGTTCGGAAGCCATGATGTGTGGCAACGGAAGCCGTTGCGTAGGCAAATATGTATATGAATACGGCCTAACCGATAAAACAGAAATCACACTGGATACATTGTCGGGAATTAAAATACTGAAACTTCACGTAGAAGGGAAAACAGTTACCGCAGTTACAGTAGATATGGGCCGTCCGTTGGAAACAGGAGAAGTTCATTTTGAAGAGAAGTATCCTTTCCGGTCAACTAAAGTATCAATGGGAAATCCTCATCTAGTTACTTTTGTGGATGATATTACCCGAATTAATTTACCGGAAATCGGTCCTGAACTGGAGAATTATCATCTTTTCCCTGATAGAACAAATGTAGAGTTTGCACAAATTGTCGGCAAAGACACCATACGGATGAGAGTTTGGGAAAGAGGTTCAGGAATTACCCAAGCTTGCGGGACAGGCGCTTGCGCCACAGCAGTAGCCGCCTTCATCAACGGGCTTGCAGGAAGAAAAAGCAATATAATAATGGACGGCGGCACAGTCATCGTTGAATGGGATGAAGCATCGGGACATATATTGATGACGGGACCGGCAACCAAAGTCTTCGATGGGGAAATTGAAGAAGTTGAGAGTTGAAAATGAATACTGTATAGAAACTTAAAACAATAACAATATGGCATTAGTAAACGAACATTTTTTGAAATTACCGGGCAGTTACTTGTTCTCGGATATAGCGAAAAAGGTAAATACGTTCAGGATAACGCATCCCAAACAGGACATCATCCGGCTAGGTATCGGCGATGTAACTCAGCCACTTCCCAAAGCCTGTACCGAAGCAATGCACAAAGCGGTAGAAGAACTTGCCAGTAAGGATACATTCCGCGGATATGGCCCTGAACAGGGATATGATTTTTTGATTGAAGCAATTATAAAGAATGATTTTGCCCCACGCGGGATTCACTTTTCCGCTTCCGAGATATTTGTCAGCGACGGGGCAAAAAGCGATACCGGGAACATTGGTGATATTCTTCGCCATGACAATAGCGTAGGCGTTACAGACCCCATCTATCCGGTATATATAGACAGCAATGTCATGTGCGGACGTGCCGGAGTATTGGAAGAGGAAACGGGCAAATGGAGCAACGTCACATATATGCCCTGTACGAGTGAAAACAACTTCATTCCTGAAATCCCGGACAAACGAATAGATATTGTCTATCTCTGCTATCCGAACAACCCAACCGGCACAACACTAACCAAACCGGAACTGAAGAAATGGGTGAACTATGCTTTGGCAAACGACACGTTAATCCTGTTTGATGCCGCATATGAAGCATATATCCAGGACGAAAACGTCCCCCACTCTATCTACGAAATTAAAGGGGCGAAGAAATGTGCCATTGAATTCCGTAGCTTCTCAAAGACAGCAGGATTCACCGGAGTACGTTGCGGATACACGGTAGTACCGAAAGAGCTTACTGCCGCAACGTTGGAAGGCGACCGCATCCCGCTCAACAGATTATGGAACCGCCGCCAGTGCACCAAGTTCAACGGTACTTCCTACATCACCCAACGGGCTGCGGAAGCTGTTTACAGTGCGGAAGGCAAGGCACAGATTAAAGAAACGATTAACTATTATATGACCAACGCAAAAATCATGAAGGAAGGACTGGAAGCTACCGGATTGAAAGTTTACGGTGGAGTGAACGCGCCCTATTTATGGGTGAAAACTCCGAATGGCCTATCCTCATGGCGATTCTTTGAACAGATGTTGTATGAAGCCAATGTTGTCGGCACTCCCGGTGTGGGCTTCGGACCAAGTGGCGAGGGATATATCCGCCTAACCGCTTTTGGTGAACGCAACGACTGTATTGAAGCTATGAGAAGAATAAAAAACTGGCTCTGATAGTATTTCGCGCGCTACTATATACATGGACCGTACATCCACATTTTTCTAACTT
>NZ_CABUHK010000117.1 GCF_902491285.1 uncultured Bacteroides sp.
CCTTTCATATCAAGCTGATAGACACCCTCATCCATCGTATCTTTATCCCAAAGGCTAACCATGATTGTTTCGTCTTTCTGAAAAACATCCTTATCTATATTGCTCGTCATTTTACGAATAGATTTGCCATGTTTACGGCCATACCCTTTAGTCAAGCACTCCGGCTGACATTCTCCTGCCAAATCAATCTTCCACCAATCATATGCATCGTAGAGAAACACAGTATTCCCGTCAGCCGTCCACCCTGCTATGCCATAAGCGGGGGCAGGAGCCGGTTTATCATAATTTTCAACGAACATCGGATAACCGATAGCATCAGATATATTAATGACCTTACCTGTAGCACCATCAAACTTATTCCAGACTTGGGCAATCGGATCATACATTACCGCCCACTTGCCATTCACCGACCATTTCGGAGCTGTACGATAACTACGTCCGATCAACTGTTTTGCCCCCGTATGCACATTCACCGAATGTACATCGAACGGTAAGCGATCCAACCACTCACGCTGCATCTTATAAGGAGATTCGTCCGTATAAAGTACATAGTCCAATTTCTCTGCTCCCGATGGTAAGAGTAAATCTACGGTAGATGGAGCAATTTCAGTCAGCTTCTTAGAAGAAATATCATAAATATACGTCACCGACTTATCCTGCCTATAACGTCCGCCCCTTTGTAAAGTCGGGACTTCCATTTCGTTCCATGTCCACAACTCCAATTCAAAGCTCTTGTCCGGTTTCTTCTCCGATTCTTCCCTTCTACGCGAAATCTGCTGTGAGCACCGAAGTTCAAGTATCAAAAAATTATGGCTTTTAGACAAGTCAATGCGTCCGACAGCCATGCCATCAGGCAAAACAATCTCTTTCCTGTCAAAAAGCAAGTTACAACCCGGCTTCTTTAATGAGAAAGCATACCACAAAGAATCGTTTACACTAAACTCCCCAGCCATCTCTTTTTCATTAAAACTATAAGAAGAGGGTTCACTCTTTACAGAACTCTGATAAAGAGTCTTATATGGACCGGCTAAAGGACCATAACATAGCTCGTTCCCGTCTGATTTTTTACGAATGAAAAGAATAGAACGTCCTCCGTCATACAATGTATGATAGCCGATACTGTCAATATGAAAAGCAACTTCTGTCTTTAAATGACGTACCACCAGCCTGTTAAAAGCCGGGACATGATTCACCGTATCTTTCGGCACGTTAGTTACAGAGATTGAGTAAGGAGTCCCTTCTACAGGGCGAAAAGCCTCTTTATGTTTCCATTCGGCCTTTACTCCCGAAGGCAATGACAACAAGAACGTCTTCATTACTCCCGCCGAGTCCGCCTGCCGATAAAAAGCCCCCTGATCGTTATTATAAAACTCCAGACGCTCTATATCACCATTCAGCAATATTTCTTTCCGTGTACGGGAATCGAATAAATGCAGAGGTTTTTCTTCCTTGCTATCCGGATTATATTCCATCAACGATATACGGTAAGTCACCCACCTGCCTGTCGGTGAAATATCCGGCGCATCAATACGCTTCCAAGATGTACACGCATCTATATCCAACGGCCTCTTCTGAGCCTCAACAGACAGGCTTCCACCCAGCAACAAGCTCGTTATAATCCCTATATGTACAAATATCCGGTTCATCTTATCTTCTCCTGTCATCTTTAATCATATCCTTATTCAAATCGACATCAGAATCAGCCGAGTTGTCATGCAACAGCAAGCGGGCAAAATGACGCCACATCTTATGTTCGAAGAAGTCCTCGGACTCACCGAAGAATCCATGTGTACATTTTGGCAATACAAACATCTCGAAATCCTTGTCTGCCTTAATCAATGCATCCACCAAACGCAATGTGTTAGCCGGATTTACAGTTTTATCCATCGCACCGGTAAACAGCAGCAAGCCATGCTTATAATTCTTTGCCAACTCCTGATTCGGACGTACGCGGACACTATAATCATACGTCGTGCTTTCTATTCCCAAACTGTCTTTAGTCGTTTTCACCTTCTCATCCACACCGAAATGAATCTCTACAAATCCTTTATTGTAAATGCGGTTGTCATGATTACCAGCCGATGAAACGGCAGCCGAATAGAAATCGGGATAAGTGCAAATGGCGGCAGCCGACATAAATCCCCCACCGGAATGTCCGTAAATGCCGACTTTAGTGGCATCAATAAACGGATAACGGGCAGCCAGTTGCTCAATAGCATATTTATCATCCGCCAACGGATAATCACGCATATTGTTGTACCCGTAGGTATGATAAGCCTTTCCACGCATCGGAGTGCCGCCTCTGTGCCCTACGGTTATTACAATGAATCCCAATTGAGCCAGACGGGTGTTATAAACATCGTTAATCGTAAAACGTGTCGGCACATACTCAAAGAACGGTCCTGGATAAACATTAGAAATGATAGGATAAACCTTTGTCGAATCAAAATCGGCAGGTTTCCACATCACGCCATACAAGTCGGTCACTCCATCGGCGGCTTTTACCTTAAAGCGTTCCGGTGCTTTCCATCCCATTTCATAGACAGGCTGCAAATCGGGCTTTTCCAATGTCATGATCACCTTTCCATTCCGGTTACGAACCACATTCACCGGTTCCTGCGAAACGGTAGAATAGGAATCTACCATATATCGGTAAGACGGAGAGATACTGACATCATGCGACGCATTCTCCGGAGTCAACAAACGAACAGCATTCGGACGATCCAGTTGAGCTTCATAAAGAATGTAGTAATAAGGATCAATACCTTTTTCACGACCATAACCATAGAAATACATCTTACGCCCGATAGTATCAATCTTGGTAACCGGACCGGCTACCCACGTCCCATCAGTCAGTTGATTCTTCAGATTTCCCGTTGCCGTGTCATACAGGTAATAGTGTCCCCAACCGTTACGTTCGGAACGGAACAGGATTTCCTTTCCGTCATTTAGGAAAGAGACATTACGCATCTGATAATCAAGATACGGTTTGTTTTCTTCATGAATCACTACGCGTACTTTTCCGGTTTCTACGTCTACTTCGCAGATATCCGATTGGTTCCATGGACGGTTATAGCGTTGGAAATACAAGCGTTTCCCGTCTTTCGAAATATATAATACGTCGATATACTGATCAGGCCAACGATTAATATCAATTTTCTTCACTTCACGGGTATCAACATCTCCAATCAATAATTCATATTGGGTGACATGTTTATCGCCCGCCAGTTCGGCTTTATAAGTTTTCAGTGTCGGATATGGAGTAGACAACGAATTGATTAACCATAAATCACGCACTTTCCTGTTATCCTCACGAACTGCATAAAAACGATGGCTACCCGGAATCCAATGAGTGGACTCAGCCCCGAAGCGTCCTTCCATCATGCCCTCATCTTCACGGTTAAATGTATAATTCGGTTCACCGTCCGTTGTCAGTTGTACAGGAATAGTATCTTGTCCTTTCTTCTGATTTCCGACAAAATACAAATTATCCTTGCTGGCATAAAGAAAGTAAAGACTATCCGGTGAATATTTCATCCAATACGGATCACTATTCCCATAAGATGGTTTCTCATTAAGCTGTCTCAACACTTTCGTATGAATGTTGTACGTATAAAGCCCACGGTCAAAATCAATACGAATCGTTTCGTTATCCTTCATAAAAGTGAAAGACAAATATGGGTCTGCTGAAGAATAGGCTTTCTTGGTATATGCCGCAATTTTACTTAATAGTTCATCCGTATCAAATAACAAACGTTTTTCCTTCTTCTTCGGATTGACATAATAATATTTTTTTCCTTCACGTGTAGTAAACGAATAATAAAAACAGTCCGTATCGTTAATAAACGTCGGCCTAACTTCTGTAGAATATTTTGTTATAGGATTCTGCTCCAACAGACGGAACTTCTCCGCTAACTTATAATTCGCTTTCTGCTGTGCACCGGCAAGGCTGCATACAAACAACACAACTACCGGACATATATATTTAAAGAGAGAGTTTTTCATAAAATCTTATCTATTGTCTTATTTGTTGCGATTAATGTCTCCCCAATAATCCGCACGAGTATCACCCAGCAAATGTTTAGCGAAGAAACGGTACATTTTCTTTTCAAAATACTTATCAGCAGAACCATATCCATGACCGGCACCCGGAATCACCAGCATATCAAAATCCTTTCCGGCTTCAATCAAAGCCTGAGCCATACGATATGTATGCGCAGGATTCACATTCTTATCCATATCTCCGGTGACAAGCATCAAATGTCCTTTCAGATTCTTGGCAATCTCTGCATTTGACTTTACACTAAACTTATATTCATACTCTTTTGTCTCGTTGCCCAAACTATCTTTCACCACTTTTTCCACTTCCTTCACGCCGTTGTAGCATTCTCCCCATCCACGGTTGTAGATGTTGTTATCATGATTTCCAGAACATGAAACGGCTGCCTTGTAAAAGTCAGGATACGTGCAAATGGCTGCAGCAGCCATAAATCCACCACCAGAATGCCCGTAGATACCTACCTTGTCAATGTCAATATAAGAGTGTTTGTGAGCCAACTGCTCGATAGCATATTTATCATCAGCTAATGGATAATCACGCATATTGCCGTAACCAAACCGATGGTATGCCTTTCCACGCATAGGGGTATCTCCCCTGTGAGACACAGCAATTACGATAAAACCTAACTGCGCCAAACGGGTGCAACATCTATCTTCTAAGGTAAACGAAGTAGGAATCTGACCAAAGTAAGGACCTGGATATACCACAGAAATAATCGGATACACCTTAGTCGAATCAAAGTCTGCCGGTTTCCACATTACTCCATGCAAATCAGTTACATTATCAGCAGCCTTCACAACAAAACGTTCCGGCTTTTTCCATCCGGCTTTGCTGGCCAACTCAATATCTGGCTTGGCCAATTCAAGAATCGTTTGTCCCTTGTTGTCTTTCAACATAATTCTAGGTTCCATATCCACTCTTGAATAAGTATCAATATAATATCTGTTAGACTTCAAGAAGTTAACTTGATGCTGACCGTCTTCCGTACTTAATGGAGTCACTCCTTCCCTATCAATATGTACTTTGTAGAGCATGTAATAAGACGGATTAATATCTTTTTCCCTACCATATCCATACAAATATACTGTTCGCTCCAAAGTATCAATAGAAGCTATCTGACCTGCCACCCACTCACCGGAAGTCATCACATTCTTCAGCTTTCCATTACCATCATAATGATAGTAATGCCCCCATCCCGTACGTTCAGAACGGAAAAGAATATCTTTACCATCATTCAAAATAGCAACGCTACGAGCATGAGGGTCACGATACGGTTTGTCAACTTCGTGAATAATTTCTTTCACTTCCATTGTCGAAATATTAACAGAACAAACATCCACTTCATCCCATGTACGTTTTGTACGTTCGAAAAAGAGGTATTTACTGTCAGATGTCACACACAAAGGAGCTACGTATTGATCCGGCCACTTATTTATATTAGCTTTTTTTACGGTGCGTTCGATTACATCAACTATCACCAGTTCATTCTGGGTTACATTCTTATCGCCAGGGAATTCATAACGATAAGTAGTTAGGGACGGTCTGTCACCCAACGAATTTATCACCCAGAAATCCCTAAGCAGACGTTCATCTTCGCGTACTAGATAAAGATGCCGTGAATCGGGGCACCAACGGATATCAGACATGACTTCTCCTTCGTCTTCCGTTCCTCCATCATGCGCATAAGAGTAATACCGAACTCCGTCAGTAGTCAACTGCACTTCCGTTGTGTCCATTCCCATCTCTCCGTTACCTTTCACATACAAATTGTGTTTTTTCACATAAACGAGATATTTCCTGTCCGGCGAGTATTTCATCCACGAATAACGATCAAATAATGACCGGCTCTTATCTTTCTTTTTCTCTCCAATCTGATGTGTCAGGCGATTATATTCATAGTTCTTCCCTTTATAAGAAAAAGAAAATACAGCTAGGTTTTCAGAAAACTTGATATCACTCAACTCCAGTTTATTCCTGTCCACTACACCTCTAGTAATCTGTGCTATTCCCGATGCCAGTTTCCCTTTATCAAACAACGGTTCTTTTAACCGACGTTCAGGATCTACAAAATAATAATCCTTCCCAGCGGTCGTACGAAAATCAAACCAGAACTTATCTGTTCCATTGATTTCATTTGGCCAGATACTTAGGTTATTAGCAGAAAAACTACCTCCTAACCCGAAAGTCTGAAATTCATTTGCCAATTCATAGTTGGCCTGCTGTTGGGAAAAAACATGCAGAAATCCCGACCAAGCAAATAAGATTATAAACAGTATTCTTTTTCTCATATTCAAATAAACAAAGGAGAATCACATAAAGTATTCAAGACTCAATGCGATTCCCCGCATAATCTAATATAGATCAAATTATTTTAAAGGTCAAACTGAACAAGCTGGTTGGCATTTCCTATTTTATATAGTACATCCACTATTTTTCCAAAATTATTATCTCCCTCCTTCTCACTTTCCTCATTCGGGTATAATTGTTTTATCTCTACATCATTAACCAATCCTGACTCTTGTTTATCCTTCTCTTCCACCCCATATATAAAGAAACTTCCGTCTTCCAGGGCAACCCCTAACTGACCGTTGTAAACCCCATATTTCGGATACAAATATATATCATTAGATGAAAGAGCAATCACCTTCTTGTCAAATGTATGAATCAATTTTGGAGCAGACACCACACCTTTCACATATTGGCAATACCACAATTCATTCCCCATTGCAATAACAACATATTGTTTTTGTTCAAATACAGCCATATCTGTATACTCTTTATTTTTCAACGACGTCAAGTCATTCTCATAATAATCATATATATCCCATTTTTTATTCTTCATTCTGAAATAACGCAATTGATAGGACATATCGTCACCCTTCATCAAAGCCACCCATGCTTGCATCATGTCGCCATTCACATTAACTGATGCAGTTTTCATTGCTATAATACTTTCATCATGCATATTCTGAAAGTTCTTAGCATCCTCTCCTTCAAATTCAACTATTTCTCCGGTATCCTTCACCGTATTATCATAAAATGTCGGGTCATTGGAACTATTCTTCACCCCACCTCCATTTCGAATAATTACTAATGAATTATCCTCTTCACGAAGGGCCAGAACCGCATCCATATTTCTGTCCTTAAACTTCTGTACAGGATATAAAGCACTGAATTTAGTATAATTCCACAGCGGAATAGACATATAAGCTCCAGCATGAAAATCATTCGCAACCGGCTTCGTGTGCATATAGATATATCCATTTTCATCACGAATAAATTTTGCAGAATAAGACATGGCAGCTTCTACAGGTTTGAAGCCTCCGACCGGCAAATCACCATAAAACTCATCCTCTGTATATACTTCACGCTCCAAAGTGTTACCGTTCAGCTCCACCCAACAATCCTGCATCACTACCAGTTCATCATATACAGTCTCCACTTGCCCAAAAGTACTGGGATAGCCCAAATGCTCAAAGATACCTTTGGGATTGGTTCCCAAATCTTTGACTAAATACTTTTCGACAGAATGATATGCAATAGAATCACGTACCACTTTCTCCCCCCAGATATTCACTGCTTCTGACACACCATACAAGGTTTTAATTTTGATAAATGAAAGTGTTGACTTTCCATCTACATCAGACAAAATCACCCATCCTCTCTGATAAGGAGAACGAACCAGAATATTGGTTGAAGCAGAGTGCTTAACACCTGTCTTATTATCGATGACAGAGAATGTGAGTTCAAACAATCCGATTTTATGAGAATTAAAAGTATACGAAGACGTTTTTGTATTTAGCAACTCTCCGTCAAGTCTCCATTCGTAGCTCACATCCGGGTCTGTTTTATCAATTGTAAACTCAAATGTGGGTGTTATAACCAAATCTTCATCTATCCCAACACTATAATTTTTCTCAATATTATTAATATTGCCTTTCAATTCATTAACCGGCGTATAATCATAATTGTTTTTATCATCCAGGCAACTACAAATACTACCCAATAAAAGTAGTGATAAAATATAAACTGTTATCTTTTTCATACTTCTTCCGTTTTTTAATTATCCGGCAACAGGAATTTCCATTTTACCATACTCATCACTCATTGGTTCATCCGGATGTTGAATATTATAATCTTTAATTCTATTTTTCAAACGCAATGCATATTTACGCAATATAAACATATCTTTTCCGTCAAATACCACCCCGTCTTTTTTCAATTCTTCCAAAAACATTAAATATTTCTTTTCCGAATACCTCCCCAGATACCATTCTTCAACAATGTTATAGGGATTATTCACATCACCGTCATTTCTAGTCCACCACTCAGGTGCAAACAACAAATTAGATACGGAAATAATAGCACGCGAATAGACACTCGGACCTTGACGCACCTCACCACCATCATTCACTTGCAACGTCAACAGTTCAGCTTTCGTATCCAACTTCTCGTAATACTTCAAAACCACCAATATTTCTCCAGTTAGTTCTCCCGCTTTAATTACGCATTTCTCCGGTAATTCATATTGGGTAGCAGGCAAAGTTGTTCGTTCCGGATCTACACTGACCGTAAACTCTAAATCCTTATCCTGTACTTTTCCGGAAATGGTAACTCCTAATAATATCTTAGCATTTTCACCTTCATTATAAAACTTAAAAGATACACCTGTTGTATCTGTTGTCATATTTTTCTCAAATGCAACATATGACACATCATTTGTATGGGTCACTAATCCTTGCTCCTCACAAGAAGTAAAGAAGGAGACTCCCAACAATACAATGACTATATAAAAACTTATTCTTTTCATATATCTTCAATCTTTCAAAATTTAAATATTGCTTTCCGAATCAGGCAATGGCATCACCAAATTTTCTTCAATCGCCGGATATTCTACGAACTGCTTTTTATCCGATCCTTCCAAGTTCCGCTTCAGGCGCTTGTATAAAAAGAAGGTCTGTCCTTCGCCAATAAACTCACGACGAGCATCATCAACAATCAAATTAATGAAATCCTGCTTTGTTCCCGATTTGCTAAGATCAGGAGAACTAATACCTCTTCCTTGCTTCACAGTTTTAAGATATGTCTTGGCCAATTCCTTATCCGTATCATAAATAGCCTCTGCAGCTATATAATATACTTCAGACATACGAATCATAGGCACCATTGTACTATTCACTTTACCAAAACCAGAACCTTCATCTTGTTTTTTATACTTCAATGAACGATAAAAAGAAGAAGTATTCGGTCCTAACTGATACTTAAGACGCCAATCTTTGCCGCTCTCGTTACCGAAGAATTTCGTTACCACAGCATCACTCAAAGCCAAATACCTTTCATCATCCGGTTTCGTAGCATTATCACTTGCATGATTAATCTCCAAATCCCAATCAGTCTGATCTGTAGAGTATAATGCAAATATGATGTCTTCATACATCTTTATATTCCCATTCTCTATATTCATTGGTCCACTATAACTGCTTGTTACTGCCTTGTAATAGCCTTTGTCAGCATTAATATCTATTAATAACTTCGCTGCCTCATATGCCTTTTCCGGTTGTCCTGCATACAAGTAGACACGAGCCAACTCCGCAGTTACAGCATGATAATTAAGATGGAATCCTCTGTACCAAACAAAACGTTCCTCTCCAGAAGGAGACTTAGTAAAACGATTGCCTGAAGTAAACTCAGATGACTTATCTACATCCTTCAGAATCTTTTGTGCTTCTATCAAATCAGCGATGATGCGTTCCAAACAGTAACTGACTGTTTGCCGGTCGGCCAGATAAGATGGATATTTGTCCACATAAGGAATAAAAAGCCTGTCCCCCGGGTTCATAGCCAAAGACGGCGCATATATACGTAACAAATCAAAGTGCATATATGCCCGTAAAGCAATAGCTTCTCCTAAAATCATATTTTTCTCCTGCGTACGTTTGTAGAACAGCATTGTATCTTCCTCTGCCACTTGCTGTGCAAGGTTATTGCAATTGGCTATTATATTCCACGCAGCACTCCACATAGCATCTGTTGTAGGAGTCAGTTCAGAGTTCTTATACAAGAACTGAGATAATTTCTTCATAGCTTTACCACCACCGCTGTCGGGAGCCTTGTCCAAGTCATATACCTGTCCCCAGCCATCTATCAACCCCCAACTCAGATTACTACCGTATAAATCGAAAGTTGCCAACTTCCGGTATATACCGTTCAGAGCTGTACGATAACCGTTTCCTGTTTCAAACAAATATTCTTCCTTTATCTCATCTGCAGGTCTCACATCCAGCCAATCACTACAAGAGCTGAGCAAGATAGCTGCTAGACATGACGCAAATATTAGAGTATATATCTTTTTCATTTTTCTTCTTTTTTAGAACTGTGCTTTTAATGAGAATTCCACTTTCCAAGATCTCGGATAGCTCAATCCGCGTTCCTGTTTAATAGAGGACCAATTTATCAAGTCGCTCGTAGAAGCTTCCAGACGAAGCAGATTCATGCGGAGATGTTTTTTTATCCAGTCACGGTTAAAATCATAGCTGACATTCAATGAATTCAATCGAACCAATGCTTTATCCTGCACGAAACGTGATGTTGGCAAAGTAGTCATCCCCCGGTCTTTAATATCTTTAAACTGAGCTATGTCACCCGGTTTTTTCCATCTGTCCGTCAATACGCGTAAATCGACATTCTTGTTCACTAAGTCCGCATTCTCCACATTGTTGACCAATGTTTGATTGTATTCCTGTCCACCCCACTCATAAAGGAATGAAGCAGACAGAGTCCAATTCTTATACGACAGGTTCAACCCGAAAGCACCACTACATTTAGGTTCTGTATTTCCAACTACAACCTCCTGCGCAGCATTCCACTTATCAGCTATAGAGCCATCACGGTTCAAAAAGATCTCTTTACCCGTAGTAGGATCGATGCCCAATGAACGTACAGCCCAAATTGAAGTCAGAGAAGCTCCCTCCGCATACTGTGGCAGTGGTACCGAATACTCCGCACCATGAGACAGCCCTAATGTTTCCTGATAAAGTGCTTCATTTTTATAATAAGCGGCCACTCTCTCATTATATGCTTTCTGAGAATCGGAAATCTTCAGAATCTCATTCTTATTGTGTGCCATATTTCCCCATAACGCCACATTCCAATTCCTGTCACGATAAATATCCGCACGAAGTTTTAATTCTACACCTTTGTTGGCAACTTGTCCCATATTATCTTTGTAAGTAGAGAAACCAGAAGTTTGGGAAAGGGTGACATCATTCACCAAGTCGATTGTCTTATTATAGTAATACTCGAAATCAATGGTCAAACGGTCGTGCAATGTTTTTGTTTCAATACCGACACTCAACTTATCCGTCTTTTCCCAAGTCAAATCTTTATTACCTAAGGCTTTCAATACAGCTCCATAACCTGTTATATACCATTCATCAAATAAAGTTTCATACATCGTCGTTGCAGCATAAGCCGGAAAATTGACCTTACCGGTACGCCCATACGAAGCGCGTAATTTCAACTTATTAATATATCCGTTGCTTTTGAAGAAATCATAATTATGTATATTAACGCCCACACCTCCAGAGAAGAAAGGAGCCCATTTCTGATTTGCCCCAAACTCTGACGAACCGTCGAAACGTACAGAAGCGTCTACCAAATAAATATCATTCCACGTATAATTGGCAGAAGC
>NZ_CABUHK010000118.1 GCF_902491285.1 uncultured Bacteroides sp.
TCCAACAGATTGACGTAAAGAACAGAATTCCACAATCGCTTATCCTCTGCCCTACCCGTGAGCTTTGCCTACAGATAGCAGGAGATTTGAATGATTATTCCAAATACATTGACGGACTGAAAGTATTGCCTGTATATGGCGGTTCTTCCATTGACAGCCAAATACGCAGCCTGAAGCGAGGCGTGCATATCATCGTGGCTACTCCCGGACGCTTGCTGGACTTGATGGAACGCAAGACCGTTTCTTTAGCTACTATCCGTAACGTCGTAATGGACGAAGCGGACGAGATGCTGAACATGGGATTTACGGATAGCATCAACGCTATTCTGGCTGATGTGCCGCAGGAACGCAATACGTTGCTTTTCTCAGCTACCATGAGTCCGGAAATCGCGCGTATTTCAAAGAATTACCTGCGTAATGCCAAAGAAATCACTATCGGGCGTAAGAATGAAAGTACCAACAATGTAAAACACGTTGTCTACACTGTACAAGCTAAAGATAAATACGAGGCTTTAAAACGTATCGTCGATTACTACCCGCAGATATACGGTATCATTTTCTGCCGCACCCGTAAGGAAACTCAAGAAATCGCCGACAAATTAATGCAGGAAGGCTACAATGCCGATTCGCTGCATGGCGAACTTTCACAAGCACAGCGGGACGCTGTCATGCAAAAGTTCCGTATCCGCAACCTGCAACTGCTTGTTGCTACGGACGTAGCTGCCCGCGGTTTGGACGTGGACGATTTGACTCACGTCATCAATTATGGCTTGCCTGATGATACGGAAAGCTACACTCACCGTAGCGGACGTACGGGACGTGCCGGAAAGACCGGTACTTCTATCGCTATCATCAATCTCCGCGAAAGAGGAAAGTTAAGAGAAATAGAACGAATCATCAGCAAGAAATTCATTACCGGAGAGATACCGACTGCGGCAGGCATTTGCCAGAAGCAGTTGATTAAGGTTATCGATGACCTTGAAAAAGTAAAAGTAAACGAAGATGAAATCGCAGAATTCATGCCGGAAATCTATCGTAAACTGGAATGGTTGAGTAAAGAAGACCTGATAAAGCGAATGGTTTCGCACGAATTTAACCGTTTCGCAGAATATTACCGCCACCGCCCGGAAATAGAACAACCGACAATTGAAAGCCGTGGTGAACGTGCCGGAAGAGGTGACCGCAAAGAGGGCGGCTTCGAGAAGAGAAGCCGGAAAGCTGCTCCGGGCTTCAACCGCTTATTTATCAATTTAGGTAAAACGGACAGTTTCTTCCCCAGCGACCTTATCGGCTTGTTGAACAGCAATACACGAGGACGCATCGAATTGGGACGTATTGACTTGATGCAGAACTTCTCTTTCTTCGAAGTTCCTGAGAAAGAGGCTGCCAATGTCGTAAAAGCCTTGAATCGTGCCAAATGGAATGGCCGTAAAGTTGTTGTGGAGGTGTCCAGTGAAGAAGGCGGAAAAGGACGTGAAAACGGTTCGGGTGAACGCAAAGGTGGCAACCGGTTCGGAAAAGGAGAAGAACGTGCACCACGCTATGAGAATAAAGACAGAAAAACTAAGGATGTTTCTGCCAAAGGTTCAAAATCCGGAAAGAAGGAAAAACCAAGCCGTGCGGAACGCGGATACTCTGATGCCCGTGGTCCCAAAAAGAAAGATGACTGGCAAGAGTTCTTCAAAGACAAAGAGCCCGACTTCAGCGAGGAAGGATGGGCACGCAGAAAACCGAAAAAATAAAATTCCAACTACTATATCTCCCGGGATGATTTCCATTCAGCCCGGGGATTACCAAAGTTTAGCCCAAGGCTCATCTCATGTGAACCTTGGGCTTAATTCCTGTAAATACATATGTAAAACGACATGCGCTATTTCATCGGGCTATTTTCAATTCTTTAATCAGATTTCCCGCCTTTCCATATTTCTCCATAATAAAGAGCATATACCGCACATCCACTCCGATACACCGTTGCAAATCAGGTTCAAAAACAATATCACTGCTCATTGCTTCCCAGTTGCCATCGAAAGCCAAACCAAGCAATTCACCTTTGCTATTGAACATTGCACTGCCGGAGTTTCCACCCGTAATATCATTGTTGGAGATGAAGCAAACACTCATATCCCCTTGTTCATTGGCATATCTACCGAAATCACCGGAAGAAAGTAAATCAAGCAATTCCGGCTGGACGGCAAAGTCAATATCCCCGGCATGTTCCTTTACTTTTTCGAAAATACCTTTCACGGTTGTGTAATAGTCGTAAACAGCTCCATCAAAAGGCGAATAACCGCCCACCGTTCCAAAACTCAGACGCATGGTAGAATTAGCGTCAGGATAGAAGTTACGGTCGGCATACATGCGGCGCATAGCAGCATTGAACAGGCGTTCGCCTTGCTCTATCTGTTCGGAAGCTTCGGAGATACTTTGATTCATCTCGTAATATTTCACAATCAGGTCGAGACTTAAAGAAACAGCAGGGTCTTCAAATAGATTATAGGTAGTATCCCGCTCCAGGAAACGTTTCAAACCTTTTGGAGAAGTTATCTGGGACGTTGCATACAAAGAATCCACATAAGTCTGGATATCCCCGTTGTAAAGCGTATCTATCTTTTGATACATGGCAGGGAGATATTTCTTGCCCACTTTCGTCTGATACTCTTTCAACATAGCTGCAAAGACTTCCTTATCAATAGTCGTATCCAAGTTATCATATTTCTCCAACAGTTTCTTCATACGGCTTACCACTTGCTTTTCTTCCGCTTCAAAGTCGAAATTCAGAATCTCAAGTGCAAGCTGAACCAATTCGGGACCGTTAATAAATGCCTCACCGAAATAAGCCAGGGCACGGTTCGTTTCACGACGATTACCATAATTCAATTCCAAAGAAGAGAAGAGGCGAAGCAGTTTTTCCCGTTCTTCAGGATGCGACTGAATCCATTCGCGGAGCGCAGCCTCAGCAGCCCGTTTCTTTTCCAGGACTTTCAAATGTTTGATGGCTTTGTTAGTTCCGATGCTGTTCTTCCAATAATTAGAGCTTTCATCATATTTGGAAGCATATTTGATACGGATATCCGGCCGGCAGTCCATTTCCCGCTTCCAAACAGCCTGTTTCACCCCACGCACATCGATCATAGCCTGATTGATGCCATTCATCATTTCCTCAATGCCATATGAAGAAAGATAACGCTCTGTACTTCCCGGATAGCCGAGAGTCATACAAAACGAGCCTTCCTTATATCCATCCAAAGAGATAGGAGCTACATATTCGGGGTGATACGGAACGTTTTCAGGAGAATAATCCGCCGGTCCGTTCTTGCTATTAGCATAGATACGGAATACGCTAAAATCGCCAGTATGACGCGGCCACATCCAGTTATCCGTGTCCCATCCGAACTTTCCTACGGAAGAAGGGGGAGCGAATACCAGACGGACATCATTGTAATCCCGGTAAACAGAAAGCCAGAACTCATTCCCTGCATAATAAGCATCCACTATTCCGGTCAATGTAGAGTCCTTTTCCGAAACCTCCATGCCGATTACATTCATAATGGAATCGACAGCTACCCGGCGTTCAGATTCCGTTTTAGCATGCCTGGCGGCAGACAGTACCCGCTTGGTTACATTCTCCGTACGAAGCAGGAAACGGACATACAACTCAGGATTCGGCAGTTCTTCTTCAAGGCTGCGTGCCACAAAGCCATCTTTCAGATAATTGTGCTCCACCGAAGAATGCTGCTGGATACTGCTGAATCCGCAATGATGGTTGGTAAACACCAAACCGTCTTCAGAAACAACCACCCCCGAACAAAAGCCTCCGAAGCTGACTACTGCGTCCGCAAGACAGGGTTTCTTCGGATTATACAGTTTGTTTACAGGCATCTGTAAGCCAAGTTGCTTCATCACTTGTCCTGTCTGTTTGTTCTTATTGAGATTTCCCAACAACCACATCCCTTCATCGGCAAAAGCCTTTGAGAAGCAGATAGAAAGGAGTACAACGACGGTTAGTCTGCTGAATTTCATGCTATTATTTTTAGATTCATTATTCTGTAATCAGTCGCAACTGCTTGGCTCCTACACGGGCTTTCAGCCACTCGCTAATTTTTGCTTTCTCGGCAACAGACGGATGTCTGGTAAATTTCATCACAGCCAGTGTCACTGTATCTGTTTTCATCGAGTCCACACGTACCTCAAGAGAATGAGCGATGGAAAGTGTAGTTACAGAAGGGTAAAGCACCTTCAACTCAGGCACCAACGTACGGCTCATCGCATCGTACGTCCTATATTGCTCAAGCGTTGTTTCCAGTTGGGATATCTTCACCTTCTGCTCCTGAAGCCTCTGTTCGCTGTTCTTGTAGAAGTCTTCCATCACCATGGCGCGAATGGAAGAGACATCTACCGCTTCATTATTCATACCCTGCAATACTATCAATTTCGTATCTTCCAGCTTATACTCTTTCAGTTTACTACGAGCTATGGAGATGGAAGCATCCGGCACCTCAGACCCAATCAGCACAACACGGACTTCCTTATGTTCATAACTGATCTTTTTGTCAAGCACTTGTGTATTTTCAAATCCTAGCTGCTCACTGACAAACCGGTTGGCGGCTGCTTCATAGAAAGTACTTTTAATGATTCCATACGTCAGATAGACAGCCGGGCACATTGTCAGAATCACTATCAGAATGATATATTTACGTACTGTCTTCTCACGGGTTTTATCCACAAACTCTTTCCGTTGAAAATGCATCACACGGACCCCGATGAAGGTAGCCAGACTAATAAATACAGAATTGATGAAATAAAGATAGAAGGCTCCCAGGAAATAAATCAGGTTACCGGATGCTAATCCGTATCCTGCCGTACAGAGAGGCGGCATCAATGCGGTAGCGATGGCAACACCCGGAATCACGTTCCCTTTCTCTTTGGTAGAAAGAGCCACTACACCTGCCAAGCCACCGAACAGTGCGATGAATACGTCATAAATAGTAGGTGACGTACGCGCCAGCAACTCGGATTGTGAACCGGCAATAGGTGCAAGAAGGAAGAAAACAGTCGCCGTCGTCACACTGAAAGCGGTCGTAATAAGAAAACTCTTCAAAGAGCGCTTCATCAATTCGAAATCGTTCAACCCGACTGACAACCCTACCCCCATGATAGGTCCCATCAACGGAGAGATCAACATGGCACCGATGATAACGGCAGTAGAGTTTACATTCAGCCCGAGTGATGCCATAAAAATAGCAAAGATAAGAATCCACAGGTTAGCCCCTTTGAACTCCACTCCTTTGCGGATAGAATCGACCGTTGCCAACTCGTTGTCCTTATCCTTTTTCAAGTCCAGATATTCGTTCAGAAAGGACCTGATAGCGAATTTATTACGCTCATCTGTCTTCATGATTATTTCTTCTTTATAAATCGGTTAATAACAGGAATCTGGCTCAAAGGCAGATCCCGCTTGACAATATAACTCACAAACAGCAACAAGAGTACAGTACGGAAAGCAAGACGGAGCACAAGATTGGAGATAGGAACTTGTTCTCCAATCACATAGAGAACCGCAGCAAGCAGAACATAAAGTCCGATACTTTTCAAATCATAGTGAATCGGATATTTCTTCTGTCCTATCCAATAAGATAACAACATAATGACCCCATATCCGGCAACGGAAGCCCAGGCAGAAGCGATGTAGCCATAAGTAGGAACCAACAGAATATTCATCACTACGATAATGGCACAACCTATCAGAGAGAAATAAGCTCCCCATCGTGTCTCATCCGTCAATTTATACCAAAAAGAAAGGTTGAAATAGATACCTTTGCAGATTTCCGCAAGCATCACAATAGCCACGACTCCCAACCCTTCCCAATATCCTCTTGCCACCAGATAGCGCAATAAATCGAGATAGAACATCACAGCAAGAAAAGCCAGCAACGAGAATATAAGGAAATATTTCATCGCAGCCGCATACATTTTCCGATTGTCCCCTTCACGATCCTTGCCAAATACAAACGGTTCGTAAGCGTAACGAAAAGCTTGTGTAAACATCGCCATTACCATCGCAATCTTACTGGTGGCTGCGTAAATACCCAGTTGCACTAATCCTTCCTGGCGATCCTCAAAAAGGAACGGATAAATCATCTTATCCACCGTCTGGTTCAAAATACCGACCAAGCCGAGAATCAGCACCGGGAAAGAATAAACAACCATACGTTTCAGCAATGCCCTATCCAGTTTATAGGCAAAACCTCTCAGTTCAGGGATAAAGAAGAACATCTGGGCAACAGAGACAATCAGGTTACTGATAAAGATATATCCTATCAGATAACCGGGATCATAGAACCATGAAATGGATTCAGGACAATGTATATTCAGCCAGGGACATAACAGTAAGAAAAACAGGTTCAGCCCGATTCCGCCAACAATGGAAAGCAGCTTGATAGCCGCAAACTTTATCGGCCGTTTTTTATAGCGTAGATAAGCGAAAGGAATACACTGAAAAGAATCTAAGGCCACCACAACAGCCATCATCGCTATAAATTCCGGATGATTGCCATAATCCAGCAGATTGGAGATCGGCTGTAGGAACAACAGGCAGAGAAGAACGAAAATCAACGATACCCCGCCTACCGAAAGCAGAGAGTTGGCATATACCTTCATCGGATCTTCCCCCGATTTATTGGCAAAACGGAAGAATCCGGTTTCCATACCGAATGTAAGCAGTACAAGCATCAAGGCAGTGAACGCGTAGACATTCGATACAACCCCATACCCACCTGTGGAAGCCGGCAAAACAGCCGTGTACAACGGCACCAGCATATAGTTAAGGAATCGTCCGACAATGCTACTCAGCCCGTAAATTGCAGTATCTTTTGCTAATGATTTTAGTCCAGCCATGTTTGTTCAGGATTAGTGATTAATATGAGATGATATTGCTCCATATTAATCGTTAAACAACGTTTTTGAGTTACCACTATACAGGCTACGCCCCAAATGCCTATAAGCAAGTTCCGTCACCTCACGACCACGGGGGGTACGTTTCATGAATCCTTCTTTAATCAGGAAAGGTTCATACACTTCCTCAATCGTCCCCGCATCTTCTCCCAAAGCGGTTGCAATGGTAGTGATCCCCACGGGACCGCCTTTGAACTTGTCTATGATGGTACAAAGTATCTTGTTGTCTATCTCATCCAAACCATATTTGTCGATATTCAATGCTTCCAACGCAAACTGGGCAATATCCGTATCAATAGAACCCGAACCTTTCACTTGAGCAAAGTCACGCACACGGCGAAGCAAGGCATTGGCAATACGCGGCGTTCCACGGCTACGGGAAGCAATCTCCGATGCCGCACGCACCGAGCAAGGTACATCCAGGATAGATGCAGAACGACGGATGATATTACTCAGAATATCATCATCGTAATATTCCAAATGCAGGTTTATACCAAAACGTGCACGAAGCGGGGCTGTAAGCAGACCGCTGCGCGTAGTGGCACCCACCAACGTGAAAGGATTCAAATCAATTTGGATACTACGTGCCGAAGGTCCCTTATCAATCATAATATCAATACGATAGTCCTCCATGGCAGAGTAAAGATACTCTTCCACTACAGGCGACAGACGATGAATTTCATCAATAAAGAGCACATCATTCGGCTCAAGGCTAGTCAGTACACCCGCCAAGTCACCCGGTTTGTCAAGTACCGGACCGGAAGTCACTTTAAAGCCGACGCCTAGTTCATTGGCAATGATATTTGAAAGGGTTGTTTTTCCCAAACCGGGAGGGCCGTGAAGCAGAACATGATCGAGCGCCTCGCCACGCAAGCGTGCCGCCTTCACAAAAATGCGAAGGTTCTCCACCACCTTGTCCTGTCCGCTAAAGTCTTCAAAACTCAACGGGCGAAGTGCATTTTCAAAATCCCGTTCTTTTGAAGTCAGCTGATGTTCGCGTATGTTAAAATCTTCTTGTTCCATTTATTTCTTGAAAGTAGGAGACAAAGATAGAGAAATACATTTATTTTCAGTATAAGAAAGATGAATAAAAAAAGCCCGGTAGCATGAAAAGCAACTATAAAATATTACTTTTGCACTATCTATATACACGAAATCAACTATGGTTCTAAATTATATCTGGATAGCTTTCTTCCTTATAGCCTTCGTTATCGCCCTCATAAAAGTGATTTTCCTGGGAGATATGGAGATATTCACTGCCATCATGAACTCTACATTCGACTCCTCAAAGACGGCATTTGAAATCTCCCTAGGGCTTACCGGAGTATTAGCCCTTTGGCTGGGGATTATGAAAATTGGCGAAAACAGCGGGTTAATCAGTGCCCTGGCCCGTTTCCTGAGCCCGGTACTTTGCCGCTTGTTCCCGGACATCCCCAAAGGACATCCCGTATTGGGTTCTATCTTTATGAATATGTCCGCCAACATGCTCGGTCTGGACAACGCCGCCACTCCGTTGGGACTGAAAGCCATGAAAGAATTACAGGAGCTGAACCCAAAGAAAGATACAGCTTCCAATCCGATGATTATGTTCTTAGTAATCAACACTTCGGGACTTATCCTTATTCCCATCAGCATCATGGTATATCGTGCGCAAATGGGAGCTACGCAACCGACTGATGTATTCATCCCGATTTTGCTAAGTACTTTCATTTCTACTTTGGTGGGAGTTATAGCCGTCAGCATTGCCCAAAAGATAAACTTAATCAATAAACCGATTCTGATATTGATGGGTGTTGTCTGCCTCTTCTTCTCCGGACTGATTTATTTATTTATCAGCGTGTCCCGTGAGGAAATGGGGACTTACTCTACATTAATAGCCAATATCATTCTATTCGGGGTTATTATTCTGTTTATCCTGACAGGAATCAGGAAGAAAATCAACGTTTATGATTCCTTTGTGGAAGGAGCCAAGGAAGGATTTACAACTGCTGTACGCATAATCCCTTATCTGGTTGCTTTTCTGGTAGGCATAGCCGTATTCCGCACTTCGGGAGCGATGGATTATCTGGTAAGCGGCATCGGTTACGTAGTAGGATTATGTGGAGTCGATACAAGCTTCGTTGGAGCACTCCCCACTGCACTGATGAAATCACTCAGCGGAAGCGGTGCAAACGGGTTGATGATTGATACGATGAAAGAGCTGGGACCGGACTCGTTTGTAGGACGCATGAGTTGCGTGGTACGCGGAGCTTCGGATACTACTTTCTATATTTTAGCTGTCTACTTCGGCAGTGTAGGTATCAGTAAAACCCGCAACGCTGTTACTTGCGGCTTGATAGCAGACTTCTCAGGTATCATAGCCGCCATCTTAATCAGTTATTTATTTTTCTTTTAAATCATAACATTCAATTATGGCTGTAACTTATCAAACAGAAGGCGTAAAAATGCCTGAAATCAAGAAACGTGAGACTACGGAATGGATAAAAGCCGTAGCCGCTTCCTACGGGAAAAGACTCGGTGAAATCGCTTATATCTTTTGTTCCGACGAAAAGATTCTGGAAGTGAACCGCCAATATCTGCAACACGACTATTACACGGACATCATCACTTTCGACTATTGTGAAGGTGATCGTTTATCAGGCGATTTATTTATCAGCCTGGATACGATACGCACCAATGCAGAACAATTCGGAACATCCTATAACGATGAGCTGCATCGTGTCATTATTCACGGGATACTTCATCTTTGCGGCATAAACGATAAAGGACCCGGAGAACGGGAGATTATGGAGACTGCGGAAAACAAGGCATTGGCGATACGGTAGTCATAAACCATATTCCGTTGATGGCTCATTCTGATATACTATGACAGCATAACAAAAAGACGCCCCATCGTAACCACTACGACGGGGCGCTTTCATTAGCAACGTAATGCTAATATTAACACTAAATTATTTAAGAGAGAGATTTATTTCTTCTTGTCGGGAGCTACTTCCGGAGTAACTAATTTCTTGATTGATTTAGTATTCAGATACAAAAAAGCTAATCTCGGAGGTCCGTCCTGTGTGACCAACTCCAACGAATCAGATGTCAGTTTTCCGATACGTTCACGTGTTTTATACACTTCCGTCTTTCCATTATCTTCTTTGCTGAATCCTTCGATAATTAAATAGCCGTCTTTATCAATCTTCCAAGTCTTTAAATCTAAAGAAGGGATATTGACAGCAGAGCATTTTCCGCCTTTTTTAAACTCAAATCCTTTCAGTTCACCGGTAGACTTGTAGGTATAAGGATTACACCATTTACCAATAATTTGTTTCTCCACTTTGCCCTGTCCATAGCTGCTGAATGCAAAGCAAAACAGAGTCATAGCTGTAATTAATAGTTTCTTCATTTCATTTATTTTTCTAGTAAATCATATTTCTGGTCAATGCCACGTTCTCTCAGATGAATACCCTCTTTCATCCAACGTGGTTCTTTTGTTCCTTTCAGGTAATAGTCGAAGAACTGCATCATCCGGATAGTCCAGTCCTTCTGGGCACCTCGACTCATAACAAAATGCCCTTCACCTTTGTAATTCAACAACCATGCCGGACGTTGCAAACGACGCATAGCCAAATAAAGAGCACGACCTTGTTCATACGCAACGGCCTCATCCTGATCATTATGTAATATCAATAAAGGCGTATGTATCTTATCCGCTTCCAGAATTGCAGAACTTGCCAGATACTTATCTTTCGCTTCCCATAAGGTCTTTCCCATACGGCTTTGTGTTTCTTCGTACATAAAATAGCGTGGCAGCCCACTTCCGTTACGGATTCCCAAATATCCGGTCACCATATCAGTGATAGGAGCCGCAATATTGGCACAAGTGAAAATATCTGTCTTTGTCACCAAATATGATGTTTGATAGCCAGACCAGCTATGTCCCTGCAAACCAATTTTTCCGGGATGCGCTATCCCCTGCTCTATCAGATACTTTGTTCCGCTAACCACAGCATCATAACAACTCTGGCCGGGAGTCCCAACTGTGAAATGCACGTCCGGCATAAACACAATATAACCATTGCTGGCAAAATATACAGGATCTCCTAACGCGCTGCTCAATAAGGGTGCATGATAAATATTCAGCTCACCGGAATGGGTTTCATAAAACTGTACCAGCACCGGATATTCCTTTTGAGGATCATAATCTTCAGGCAAGTAAAGCAATCCCTTATTTTCTTTATTCTCATAATTAGTCCACTTCACCAGTTTAACTGTACCCCATTTATAATCCGCTTGTTGAGGATTGGCATTCGTCACTCTGACCGGATTTGAAAAGTCGGCTTTACTCCACCACAAATCTCGAAACTCTGTTATACTCTGACGATTCCAGACACAATACTTATGATTGTCGGAAAAACGATGTATGTTATATATATAAGGACCTTCCATCAGTTTCTTCAGACGTCCTTTCATATCAAGCTGATAGACACCCTCATCCATCGTATCTTTATCCCAAAGGC
>NZ_CABUHK010000119.1 GCF_902491285.1 uncultured Bacteroides sp.
TTACCGTTGCATACAAACTATATACAATGGAAGATGGTGAAAAAGAGTTGTTCGAGGAAGCAAAAGCAGAACACCCTTTTCAATTCATTTCAGGATTAGGAACAACACTCGAAGATTTCGAGAATCAAGTGACTGCTCTTTCTAAAGGTGATAAATTTGAGTTTACCATCGCAGCAGATAAAGCATATGGTCAATATGACGAACAACACGTGATTGACCTTCCTAAGAATATTTTCGAAATTGACGGCAAGTTCGATAGCGAACGCATCAAAGAAGGCAATATCGTTCCTTTGATGACCAGTGACGGCCAGCGCGTGAACGCAAGCGTAGTGGAAATCAAACCGGACGTGGTAGTAGTCGACCTTAACCACCCGTTGGCAGGCGCCGACCTTATCTTTGAAGGTGAAGTGCTTGAAAGCCGTCCTGCTACGAACGAAGAAATCCAGGAATTGGTGAAAATGATGAGCGGCGAAGGCGGATGCGGTTGCGGATGCGACAGTTGCGGTGGTGGATGCGGTGACCACGAATGCGGTGACGATTGCGGTTGCGAAGGCGGACACTGCCACTAATTAAGAAATAGGGCTGTTGATAACAGCAGCTAATAAAAATAAAATGGATAATGAACTTTCCGGTTTCATTATCCATTTTTTATTTGTCGGTTCTTTAATACACTTGTTCCTTAATTTGCCTGTTTCTTATTCAGCATCCTTTGTGCGTCATAATATCAAGCACCATTTTATCCGTTTCGTTCATGGCCTGCGAGCCGATTCTTGTCAGGTTGCGGATACTCTGGTCTACATCCTCATCAATAATTCCTTCTACGGAAGTCACACAACGGTTTTCCATAGCCATCATAGCTGACAATACGGCTGTCGAAACTCCGGTAGTCACTTTCAGGGCACAACTCGGTTTCGCACCGTCACAAATCATTCCCGTCAGGTTGGCAATCATATTTTGAACGGCAAAGGTTACCTGGTCGTAGCTTCCGCCCATCAGCCAGGTGATTCCGCAACTGGAACCAGTGGCAGCTACTACACAACCGCACAAGGCAGACAAGCGCCCCAAACTTTGTTTAATATAGATGACCGTGAGATGGCTCAACATTAGGGCGCGGATAAGTTCTTCTTCGCTCTTATTGTTTTCTTCAGCAAAGACTACGACGGGTAATGTGGCAGATATGCCTTGATTACCGCTGCCGGAGTTGCTCATGACCGGAATCATGGCTCCTGCCATGCGGGCGTCACAAGCGGCTGAAGTATAAGAAAGGATATGCGAAAATACACTGTCGCCCATCACCTTATGTTCATACGTACCACGAAGCATTTTTCCTAAAGAATGTCCGTAGTTGCCTTTAAAGGCTTGTTCGGCAGCCGCTTTGTTCAGGCGGGCAGTGTCGAGAATGAAACGGATTTCATCCAAGGGGGCTGTCAGGGCAAAGTCATAAACCTTGCGCAGGCTCAGTTCAAGAGAAGAATCTTCTTCCTCTGTACTGGCAGTATGCTGTTTGTCGAGCAAGACTTTCTCGTCTTTGGCTATATATATAAAGGTAGTGTGTCCGCCGGCAATGACGGCTTTGGCAGTTTTACCGCCGGCCTTACAAATCACTTCAATGTATAGCTTCTCTTCAATATCTTCCTTTAAAGAGATACAGATTCGCTTTTCTGCGATAAACTGTTTGCCTTGCGCCACTGCTTCCGGCGTGCAGTCTCTCAAGACTTCCAACTGGTAGTCTGATTTGCCGATTAACACGCCTAGGGCAACAGCGATAGGAAGCCCCACCATACCTGTACCGGGGATTCCTACTCCCATGGCATTCTTCAGTATATTAGCACTCAATAATACCTCTATCTTTTCGGGTTTCTCACCCAATGTTTCTGCCGCTTTGGCTACGCAAAGTGCCACGGCAATTGGTTCCGTACAACCGATAGCCGGAATTACTTCTTTTTTTATCAGCCCTATAATTTGCTGTCTTTCAGATTGAGTCATGCGCTTTTAAAGTTTTGTTCCCACAAAAATAGAAAATTCTTTTCTATCCTGTACGTCTTAGTGAACAAATAAAATCTCATTTTGTTATTAATTCTTCGAAGAACCAAAGTTTTAAGCAAAAATAAGAGAAAAATGAAAGCAAAACACGTGATTTTCTATTTGCTATTGGTTATTATTTCGTCTTCTTGCATTCGCGACGAAGCTCCCAATGCAGAAGCAGATATACTAAGTTGCAAACTGCCGGAAGTAGTAATGACTACCCACCCCATCATTAATAATAATTCTGTCACTCTCTTTGTCGGACCGGAAACGGATATTTCAGAACTTGCACCGGAGTTTACTCTGACTCCGGGAGCAACTATCAGTCCGCAAAGCGGAACTGTGCGGGACTTTAACTCTCCGCAGAAGTACACCGTCACAGCCGCCGACGGTGTCTGGAAAAAGACTTATACAGTATCCGTCATAGATACGGAACTTGCTACGAATTATCATTTCGAGGATACTCTGGGCGGAAAGAAATACTACATCTTTGTGGAACGTGAGGGCGACAAGGTAGTCATGGAATGGGCCAGCGGAAATGCCGGTTATGCCCTGACAGGAGTACCTAAAACGGCCGATGACTACCCCACCTTCCAGGTAACGGACGATAAAGAAGGGAAATGCCTTTCATTGGTGACACGCAGCACGGGATTCTTCGGTCAGTTGATGGGGATGCCTATCGCGGCAGGAAACTTGTTCATCGGTTCTTTCGATGTAGGCAATGCCATGAGCAACCCGCTGCAAGCTACGAAATTCGGGCTTCCTTTCCGATATGTCCCGACTTACCTGGCAGGTTATTATAAATACAAGGCGGGAGATAAATTCACAGAAGGGGGAAACACTGTCGAGGGGAAACGTGACATATGCGATATATACGCCATCATGTACGAGACGAGCGAATCTGTCTCTACGCTGGACGGTAGCAATGCGTTCACCAGCCCCAACTTGGTTTCGATGGCACGCATCGACAATGCCAAAGAAACAGACGAATGGACGTATTTCAAACTGCCGTTCACCACCCTGCCCGGCAAGTTCATTGATAAGGAGAAACTGAAGGATGGCAAGTATAATGTTGCCATCGTATTCACGTCAAGTCTGGAAGGCGCTTATTTCAACGGAGCAATCGGAAGTACTTTACTGATTGATGAAGTCGAACTAATCTATCACTCGGAAAATTAATTTTATAACAGCTATAAAGATGAGAATTTACCCACATATATTCAGTTTGCTTGCTTGTATAGGAGTAGCCCTGCCCGGCTATTCACAAGTAGACAGAAACGAGACACTCATCCGCTCCGCCCTGCGCGGACTGGAATATGAAGTAAAAGCAGGAATCAGTATCGGCGGCACGGCTCCGCTTCCTCTGCCTGTGGAAATCCGTTCGATAGACGGTTATAATCCGACACTTGCCATTACTATCGGTGGCGAGGTCACCAAATGGGTGGCTGTCCAGAACAGACTGGGCATCATTGTCGGGCTACGTCTTGAAAACAAGGCGATGACGACCGAAGCTACCGTAAAGAATTACAATATGGAGATTCTCGGGCAAGGCGGCGAAAGAATCAGCGGTGTATGGACGGGTGGAGTGAAAACCAAAGTACACACCGCAGGGCTGACAATACCTTTAATGGTCACTTATAAATTGACGAGCCGATGGAATGTAAAGGCTGGACCTTATTTCTCCTATATACTTTCAAGAGACTTCTCTGGACATGTATATGAAGGATATTTACGGGAAGACGACCCTACCGGCCCCAAAGTGGAATTTACCGACGGAAAGATTGCAACCTATGATTTCTCGGACGACTTGCGGCATTTCCAGTGGGGATTGCAGGCAGGAGCCGGATGGAGAGCTTTCAAGCATCTGAATGTATATGCAGACCTCACCTGGGGACTGAATAACATCTTCAAAAACGACTTCCATACGATTACTTTCTCCATGTATCCCATCTATTTGAATGTCGGTTTCGGATATGCATTTTAAGAGCATATTCCAGATAAAAAGCGGGGCTGCCTGAAAGAGATTTCTCCTTTAGGCAGCCCCGCAAAAAGCATCTGCAAGATTCGTATTTATCTGGATTTCTCTACCTGCCTCACACCGGAATAGGTCACTTTCACGGTCTGTTGCAATGCAGTCACTTTCACATTAATATTCATGGTGAGATTTTCACCTTCCACCGTACCTTCCACTGTGGTGGCACAAGTGCCGAGAGCGGCGGCAACTCCCGAAAAGATCAAATCCTGCTGACCGGTGAAAATCGAGGCATCAGCCTCTTTTTTTACCGTACATTTATCTATTACGATATCACCGAACTTCATGATAGTTCCATTCAGAAACAGTTCAAACTCTTTCAATTCCATTTTCACTTCCGTGTCGCTGACCTGGGAAATAGTTATAAACTTGGCTATCCCATTGCCAATCACCGTTTCCTGATCGGAGTCGTCCGGTTTCATTGATATATCCAGATTCCCCCAATACGTCCCCACTACATCCGGGGCCGTTACGACCGCTTCCTCCTCTTCTGGTGGATTAGCACCACTTATATCATTATCATCATCACTGCTGCAAGCTGTAAAGAGAGCGACGGAGCATGCCAATGCCCATAAATACAAAAGTTTCTTTTTCATACATTGTTGGTTTAGTTATTAAATAATCGTCAATTATAAACTAAAAAGGAGAAAAAAGGTTCAATTTGGTTCGTTTTTTGAAGATATTTTGAGATCGCAACATTCTTACCGAAAACTTTGTTATATTTGCATAGAGTAATTTTAAAAAAGCCACAACTATGTTTAATTCATTTGGCAACATCTTTCGGCTCACGAGTTTCGGCGAGTCTCATGGAAAAGGAGTTGGGGGAGTGATTGACGGATTTCCTGCAGGAATCACCATCGACGAAGAATTTGTACAGCAAGAACTGAATCGCCGCCGTCCGGGACAATCCATCCTTACCACACCACGTAAAGAAGCTGATAAAGTTGAGTTCCTTTCCGGTATTTTCGAAGGCAAATCTACCGGATGCCCTATCGGTTTTATCGTATGGAACGAGAATCAGCACTCTAGTGACTACAATAACCTGAAAAATGTATATCGTCCTTCACATGCTGACTATACTTACACCGTGAAGTATGGCATCCGTGACCACCGCGGTGGCGGACGCTCTTCGGCACGCGAAACGATTTCGCGCGTTGTAGCCGGTGCTTTGGCCAAATTGGCGCTCCGCCAGTTGGGAGTCAGCATCACCGCTTATACATCGCAGGTAGGCGGCATCAAGCTGGAAGGTACGTATTCTGATTATGACCTCGACCTGATAGAAACCAACGACGTACGCTGTCCCGACCCGGAAAAGGCGAAGGAAATGGCGGACCTTATCTATAAGGTGAAAGGCGAAGGCGACACCATCGGCGGCACGCTGACCTGTGTCATCAAAGGATGCCCCATCGGACTGGGACAACCTGTTTTCGGCAAACTTCATGCTGCCCTGGGCAATGCCATGCTAAGTATCAACGCTGCCAAAGCATTTGAATACGGCGAAGGATTCAAGGGATTGAAGATGAGAGGTTCCGAACAGAACGATGTTTTCTACAACAATAACGGACGGATCGAAACACATACCAACCACTCCGGTGGTATCCAGGGCGGTCTGAGCAACGGACAGGATATCTATTTCCGTGTTGTCTTCAAACCTATCGCCACCATATTGATGGAACAGGAAACAGTCAACATCGACGGAGTAGACACCACATTGAAAGCCCGCGGACGCCACGACGCCTGCGTACTGCCGCGTGCCGTGCCTATCGTCGAAGCAATGGCAGCCATGACCATACTCGATTATTATCTGTTGGATAAAACTACACAGCTTTAATTTTTATTTAAGTTATGAACGAAATCAAGAGATATATTGCCGCGAACGAGCCAAAGATAATGGAAGACTTGTTCAGCCTCATCCGTATTCCAAGCATCAGCGCACTGCCGGAGCATCACGACGACATGTTGGCGTGTGCCGAACGTTGGGCGCAACTGTTAGTGGAAGCCGGAGTAGACGAAGCACTGGTAATGCCCTCTAAAGGCAACCCGATTGTCTTCGCCCAGAAAATAGTAGACCCGGATGCCAAGACTGTGCTGGTCTACGCCCACTATGACGTTATGCCTGCCGAACCGTTGGAACTTTGGAAAAGCCAGCCGTTCGAACCGGAAATACGGGACGGATATATTTGGGCGCGTGGCGCTGACGATGACAAAGGACAATCTTTCATTCAGGTAAAAGCGTTCGAGTATCTGCTTAAAAACGGTCTGTTAAAGAATAATGTGAAGTTCATCTTCGAAGGAGAAGAGGAAATCGGTTCTCCCAGTCTGGAAGCGTTCTGTGAGGAACACAAGGAACTTCTGAAAGCAGATGTAATCCTCGTCTCCGATACGAGCATGCTGGGAGCGGAGCTTCCTTCGCTGACCACGGGCCTGCGCGGACTGGCTTACTGGGAGATAGAAGTCACCGGACCGAACCGGGACTTACATTCCGGTCACTTCGGTGGCGCGGTGGCCAATCCCATCAACACGCTTTGCCAGATTATCAGCAAAGTGACAGATGCCGACGGACGGATTACCGTCCCCGGATTTTATGACGACGTGGAAGAAGTTCCGCAAGCCGAACGGGACATGATTGCGCATATTCCTTTCGATGAGAAGAAATACAAAGAGGCAATCGGTGTGAAGGAAGTGTTCGGGGAAAAAGGATATAGCACGTTGGAACGCAACAGTTGCCGTCCGTCTTTTGACGTGTGCGGAATATGGGGCGGATATACAGGAGAAGGTTCGAAGACTGTACTCCCTTCAAAAGCATACGCTAAAGTTTCCTGCCGGTTGGTTCCGCATCAGGATCATCATAAGATTTCCCGGATGTTTGCTGATTATATCTGCAGCATCGCTCCCGATACGGTGCAGGTGAAAGTTACTCCGATGCATGGCGGACAAGGATATGTGTGCCCTATCTCTCTTCCCGCTTATCAGGCGGCAGAGAAAGGCTTCGAGATAGCTTTCGGCAAGAAACCGCTGGCTGTGCGCCGCGGCGGCAGCATCCCTATCATTTCCACTTTCGAGCAAGTGTTGGGAACCAAAACCGTATTGATGGGATTCGGACTAGAATCGGATGCTATCCATTCTCCGAATGAGAACTTTTCACTGGATATTTTCCGTAAAGGTATCGAAGCAGTGGTCGAGTTTCATAAGGAATATGCGAGACTCTAAAAGTGGGAGATACCACACCCGATAGAAAGACATAAAAAAGAACGGTGGACAAATGCTTGGGTACAAGCCTGTCCACCGTTCTTTTTTATTTATAGATAACGAGTCTTTACATCACCGGAGTTTGGAAAAGGAATGTAAATGATTTGCTATCCTTCAAGTCCTTCACTGCGTCACCGGCATATATCTCACCATTCACCAAAGACAATTTCTTGATACCCGCTTTCGGACTGAAATCAATCTTCTTCAAATCCAGCCAAAACAAGTTCGGGGTTAAAGTCGATTCAAAATAATAGACTTTATTCTTTTGGTCGGAAACGGTACGCCAACGCGTAGAAGAAATGTAGGGTTTGTCGGGAGTTGTGATTCCGAACGGAACGGAAACATTACGCATTACGCTCAACACACTAGGTACAGCTATTTTAGCATCGGAAGTCTGAGGAATGGCATGGATATAGAAAGAGGCGCGTACAAAACGGTCGCTCGAGCGGTTGGTTCCCGGCAGCATTTGCAGACCGCCTACTTCTTTCCAATAGTCATTGATAGCCAACTGGTATTCATAACGGGGAGAGTTTGTCATCACCTGGTATTGTTTTCCTTCATGAATGCTCAGTTTCCCGTCCAGATATTCCAATATGGCCGTATTTCCCGTTTCATCGGTAATAGCAAGATGCAGCGTCGATTCCGAACCATTCGGCAGACGTGGGGCGTCAATACGGAATGTTTCTTTCTTCAATTCATCCACTGCTTCACGCACGGTGGCAAAATTATCCAGTACGTATTGCGTCCAGATGCTTATTCCCATCACCGGACGGGTATCTCCCGGCAATGAATAGATCGTCTCCGGCAGGAAGAGCAGGCTCGCCACCAGTCCTTTTTCATTCATTCCGTCGCAAGTACCTATATCATAACCTGCAGCAACGATACTTCCATATTTGGCTGTCCAGTTCAATGTCTTCTCCTTATTGTGTCCCGTACGCTGGATGCCACGTGGAAACACATAAAGATTTGATTGGAGATCTTCCTTCCAGTCCATCGTACGACCGGTTATCACCATTTGCTCCGGCCCTATATATACTGCGCGCGTACACGCTGCTACAGGCTGCGTGCTTCCCAGGGAAACGGCAGCCAATAATAATGCAACTCCTGTTAACTTCTTCTTCATTTTCTTTTTGGTTTAAATAATTGGTTACTCTTTTATAAATAACAACTGTATGATAACTATTGCCTGAAAGAAAGACGATTTTAATGAAAATAAAGAATTTATCCGAGTATTTCTCCGGCCTTTCAGTATCGTCCTAGTAAAAAAACTTGCCATTGGAAGGAAATATTATTTACTGCTTGCTATTCCACTCTCCTTTCGCTATTTTGGTAAATGAAGTTTTTACTAAACTAAGTGTGCCGGGCATCGGGCTCTTCAATAACGCTTCGTTAGGCTATCACTTAATCGAATATTTTCTCATCGTGATAAGAACATTTTCTCACGGTGATAAGAATTAATTCTCATCCCTATGAGAATATTTTCTCATCGCGATGAGTATTTTTTCTCATAACGATGAGAATTGTTTGAGAATATAATAAGGTATATTATGCTATGTATTAACCAAATAACTATTTTACATTTCTCGTTTTACACATCCTAATTCATCGTTCAAAAAGCTCTTAATCTCTAAAAACATGTTTTTTACTGCATTTATTGAAAATGTATCGGGGATAATCCCGTTCTTTTACTCTTTTTTAAGCCCGAAAACGGTTAGTCCATAACCGTGCGAAAAGGAACTAAATAAATAGATTCAACTCATCAAGATAACATTTCCACCATAGTAAAAAGGATTCAAGAAAAAGATATCGGTCGTTCAGAAACCTGCACTACTCAAAATTCTTTCGGTACGTACATCCGTTTCTCCATTCAGAGCATCCGTAGGCTGTTTTCCCTTTTATAATCGTTCCCTTACCACAAGCCGGACAAGGTTGTCCGACAAATGAATCCGGATTATTGACCGGGGATGAAACGGGAGCAGGAGCTGATGCAGGAACTGACAGCGTTTCTGCTTTTGCATTTTCTATCCCTTTTGTTTCGGGCTTCGCTTTCTTCTCTTTGGGTGCACTTGCCGCTTTCCGTTCGCGCTTTTTAGGTTCTTTCTTCGCTTTCTCTTCGGCTTTGGCAGTTACTGCGTCTTGAATAGTAATACGACGATTCGTGTTATCAGACAGTACACTCATCACGACTTCCGAAACCATTTGCTTCAGTTCTTCGAGGAATTGGCGGGCGTCATATGTTTTCTTTTCAATCTCGCGCAACTTCTTTTCCCAAATACCTGTCAATTCCGCCGATTTCAAAAGTTCTTCGTGGATTAGTTGCACCAGTTCCACTCCTGTCGGTGTAGCAATCAGGTTCTTTCTCTCTTTGCGGATATAATTTCGTTTGAACAAGGTTTCTATAATAGCTGCACGGGTAGACGGACGACCGATACCATTCTCTTTCAAAGCATCGCGAAGTTCATCATTATCCACCAGTTTTCCGGCTGTTTCCATTGCACGGAGCAAAGTCGCTTCCGTAAAAGGTCTTGGTGGCTGCGTCCATTTCTCGTTCAAGTCGGGAATGTGAGGACCGCTCTCTCCTTTCACAAAGGCAGGAAGAACATTTTCGTCCTCGTCTTCTTTCTCTTCGGCAGAGTCTTTCACGTCTTTAGCGAATACTACACGCCAGCCCGGTTCAAGAATTTGTTTTCCGGTGACTTTAAATTCTATCTTATCCACTTCGCCCATTACAGTAGTAGTCGAAATCTTACAATCGGGATAGAACACTGCTATAAAACGACGGGCTATCAAGTCGTAGACACGACGTTCCATATCGGTAAGGTTTTGAGCATACACTCCGGTAGGGATAATAGCGTGGTGGTCTGTCACTTTCGAGTTATCAAATACCTTTTTTGATTTAGGTAGCGTGGAACCGTTCAGCGGAGCTGTCAAAACTTCGTAGTCACGAAGTCCTTTCAGAATACCGGGACATTTCGGATAAATATCATCACTCAGGAAAGTTGTATCAACACGCGGATAGGTAGCCACTTTCTTTTCGTAAAGAGACTGGATAAGTTTTAGTGTCTCATCGGCGGAATAGGCGAATTTCTTGTTACACTCCACCTGAAGAGAAGTCAAGTCGAACAAGCGCGGGGCGTATTCCTTTCCGTCTTTCTTGCCGACACTGGTGACTATAAATGGCAGGTCTTTGATACGTTCCACCAAAGCTTCACCTTCTTCACGATTGGCAATGGGGTCGATGCCCGGATTGTCTATTTTCTTTTTTCCACCGTTCTTCTCTTCCTCCGCAGCTATTTCTTCATCACTCTTGCGGATGAGGGCAGAGAAGGTAGTGTTGCGATAGTTTGTTTTCAATTCCCAATATTGCTTGGGTTGGAAATTGGCAATTTCCAACTGGCGGTTGACAATCAATGCCAAAGTAGGCGTTTGCACACGACCGATAGAGAGCACCTGCTTGTTTTGACCGTACTTAATCGTATAAAGGCGGGTAGCGTTCATTCCCAACAGCCAATCACCTATTGCACGAGAAAGTCCCGCCTCATACAACGACTGAAAATCAGACTGATCTTTCAACTTGGAAAAACCTTCACGAATAGCTTCTTCCGTCAAAGAAGAAATCCACAGTCTCTTCACCGGACAGCGTGCTCCAGCCTTCTGCATCACCCAACGCTGAATCAATTCTCCTTCTTGACCGGCATCACCGCAATTGATGATTTCATCCGCATTCTGCATCAGCCCTTCGATAATATGGAATTGTCTTTCAATACCCGGATCATGCCCAATCAGCTTGATACCGAAACGTGGCGGAATCATCGGCAGACTGCTCAAGCTCCATGATTTCCAGTTAGGGGTGTATTCATGTGGCTCCTTCAGGGTACAAAGATGCCCGAATGTCCAGGTCACCTGGTATCCGTTTCCTTCTATATATCCTTCTTTTCTGGTATGAGCGCCGAGTACTTCGGCTATATC
>NZ_CABUHK010000120.1 GCF_902491285.1 uncultured Bacteroides sp.
CATATTGACCTTGAGCGATGTACAGGTTACCCATAGATTCGCCAAGTTCTTTAGTTCCGGCAGCTTTACCGAATGATGCTTCTGCAGCAGCTTTGTCACCCTTCATCAAAGCGATCAAACCTAAGTTCATGTTAACCTCAGGAGTAGCGTTTACGCTGGCAGCTTTCTTGAAGTAAGATTCTGCTTTGTCATAGTTACCAGCCTGATAAGCCAATTTACCCAAGTTGTTGTAAGCACGGTAATCGTTCGGGAACTGTTTTGTAGCCTGAGCATAGATAGCTTCCTGTTTTGCAGGATCGTTAGTCAATGTAGCAGCATACAGCAACTCTTCGATGTTCAGTTCTGAAGGATTAGAAGAAGCCAGTTTAGAGATTTCTTCATCAGACTTACCGATGATTTCGTAGTTCAAAGTCAAACGAGAACGACGCAACTGAGGAAGAATTTCGTCAGCCAAAGTCTTGTAAACAGAAGAAATGTTTTTGATTTCCTGTTCTCTCTGTGCAGGATCCTGGTACATTGACAATACGCGGAGAATCAGCTCTTTGTCTTGGATGTTTGATTTAGAAACCAGTTCTTGGAAACCTTCCCAGTCCTGTGCAGTGTATTTAGCGTCGATCGGAGCTTCGATTTTTGCTTTCTTCAGGTCTTTGCTCAACATCTTGGTTGTGTTGCCTTCACGGTTTTCAGCAAGAGTTGTATTCAAGCTTACACCACCGTCAGGAGAAGCGTATGCAGATACTTCGATGTTGCTGATTTTCTTGTTGGCAGCTTCGTTTACGTTAGCAACTTCTTTGTTGAATTCTTTAGCAGTCTTTAATTCGCTTGAACGGATGTTAGCCTGTTGGATCAAGAACATGATGTTAGCATCGTGCTTTTCTTTGATGATACGTTGGAAAGCGTCTTCGCCCAATGCAGGGTTAGCGTTGCCTAATGTATTGTTCACCAATTCAGAAGTAGAGATTACACCATCAGCTACTTTCACAGCAGGGATAGTAACCACTTTCTTGCCGATAGTAGCTTTGAATTCGAGGTACAATTCAGACTTTGCCATTTCCGGAACATAGTCGAAAGACGTTTTCATAGTGTAGCTGCCACCCATTTTGTAAGAGATAGACTGGTCGTTACCTTCTACTTTTTCACCTTGGAAAGTAGCTGGCTGACCTTTAGCTTCGCCGCCGTTCCATCTCAAAACCGGAGTAACTTCTACAACAGCTTTCTTGTTGAAATACTTTTCAGGGAATTTACCATTGATGGTAGCAGGAACTTTACCACCTACTGCTTCCAGCACTTGTGGAGTAACAGTGAAGTAATCAGCTGACAGTGGACCCATTTTTTTGCTGCAAGAAGAGAATAATGCAACAATCATTGCCATGAGTAAAGGCAAGTACAACTTCTTAGTCATTTTAGGTATAAATTAAATGTTTGTAATTGAAATTTCGCCTATTCGCTAACCTCTTTCTGTTCAGCACGGAAAAAGTAACGCAAAGATATTAATTCTTAATATAAATATATAGATAGGGGGGCGATTTTATCATAATTTAATGAAATAACGACTCTTTTTCTTTCCGATACTTGATATTTCGGGGATGATGCTCGATAATCTCGCTGCGAAGCATATTACGGTCGATGTGCGTATATATTTCGGTCGTTGCAATGGACTCATGCCCAAGCATGCATTGGATGGCGCGTAAATTGGCACCACCTTCCAGTAAATGAGTGGCAAAGGAGTGGCGGAAAGTGTGCGGACTGATGTTTTTGGTAATACCTGCCTTTTGTGCTAATTCTTTTATCATGTGGAAAATCATGATTCGTGAAAGTCCCTTGCCTCTTCGCTGACTGACGAAAACAAAATCTTCGTGTCCTTTTTTGACTTCTATCTGGTTACGGTCTGTAATGTAAAGTTTTATTTCATTGATGGCTCGTGGAGAGATGGGGACAAGACGTTGTTTGCTCCCCTTTCCTTCTACTTTAATGAAGCCTTCGTCGAAGTAAAGGTCGGATAATTTGAGGTTGACAAGTTCCGAAACGCGGAGTCCGCAACTGTATAGTGTTTCCAGAATAGCTCTGTTTCGTTGTCCTTCGGCCTTGCTACGGTCAACGGCGGAGATGATCCGGTCGATTTCTTCTACTGTCAGTACTTCAGGGAGTTTAAATCCTAACTTGGGACCTTCCAATAACTCGCTGGGATCTGCTTCCAGATACTCTGCCATGATGAGGAAGCGGAAGAATGATTTGATCCCTGATAAGATGCGGGCTTGTGAACGCGGATGTATACCGATGTCATGCAATCCGGCAGCAAAACGCTGGAGGTCAGCGAGGCATACTTCTAGAATGTCTATCTCTTCCAGTGTGAGAAAACTCAGCAGTTTGTCCAGATCCGTGAGATAGGCATCCAGTGTGTTGGGGGATAAGGACTTTTCCAGTTTGAGATACTGCTGGTACTTTCTGATTATCACGTCCCGTTGTTCCTTCTTCTTCTTTTTTTCGTTGATTTCCATTTCTTTTTTCTACCTTTGCACCTTGAAATAATGTTCTTTGGATACAAAGGTATAAAAAAACAGGATTGCGCGATGAAGATACAAATTATTAATGGCCCGAATATTAATCTGTTGGGTAAGCGTGAACCTTCCATTTACGGAAGCGTTACATTTGAAGATTATCTGGCTGAACTTCGCAAAAGATACGCTGACGTGGAGATCGACTATTTTCAATCGAACATTGAGGGTGAAATGATAGACTGTATTCAGCAGACAGGATTTGATGTGGATGGCATTATCCTGAATGCGGGTGCGTATACACATACTTCTATTGCTTTGCAGGATGCTATTCGCTCGGTGAAAGCTCCGGTGATTGAGGTGCATATTTCTAATGTGCATAGCCGGGAGGCTTTCCGACATGTGTCTATGATTGCTTGTGCTTGCAAGGGAGTGATTTGTGGCTTCGGGCTGAACTCGTATCGTTTAGCTCTGGAAGCGTTGCTGGAGAATAAATAAGGTATAATATATATAAATAGGTAGAAAGACTATGTTATTGAAACAGACTAAAATTGTGGCTTCCATCTCGGATAGACGTTGCGATGTGGATTTTATAAAACAGTTGTTTGAAGCTGGAATGAATGTGGTGCGCATGAATACTGCACATGCGAGCCGTGAGGGTTTTGAGGCTTTGATTGCAAATGTGCGGACTGTATCCAATCGTATTGCGATTCTGATGGATACAAAAGGTCCGGAGGTTCGTACGACAGCTAATGCTGAGCCGATTCCATATAAAATAGGTGAGAAGGTGAAGGTTGTTGGCAATCCCGAGCTTGAAACCACTCGTGAGTGTATTGCCGTTTCATATCCTAATTTTGTGCATGACTTGAATATTGGTGGTACAATTTTGATTGATGACGGTGATTTGGAACTGGAAGTTATTGATAAGACGGCTGATTATCTGCTTTGTGAAGTGAAGAATGAAGCTACTTTGGGAAGCCGCAAGAGCGTGAATGTGCCGGGTGTCCGTATCAATCTTCCTTCTTTGACTGAGAAGGACCGTAACAATATTCTTTATGCCATTGAGAAGGATATCGATTTTATCGCTCACTCGTTTGTGCGTAATCGTCAGGATGTACTTGATATTCGTGAGATTTTGGATGCTCATGGCAGTGATATCAGGATTATCGCTAAGATTGAAAATCAGGAAGGGGTAGACAACATTGATGAAATTCTTGAAGTGGCTGACGGCGTTATGGTTGCCCGTGGTGACTTGGGTATCGAAGTGCCGCAGGAACGTATTCCGGGGATTCAGCGTATATTAATCCGCAAGTGTATTCTGGCAAAAAAACCGGTGATTGTTGCTACTCAGATGCTTCATACGATGATAAACAATCCTCGTCCGACTCGTGCGGAGGTTACTGATATTGCTAATGCCATTTATTATCGTACGGATGCTTTGATGTTGAGTGGTGAGACTGCTTACGGTAAGTATCCGGTAGATGCCGTGAAAACGATGACGAAAATCGCAGCCCAGGCTGAGAAGGATAAACTGGAAGAAAACGATATACGTATTCCACTGGATGAGAATAGCAATGATGTAACTGCGTTTCTTGCTAAGCAGGCTGTGAAAGCTACGTCTAAGTTGAAGATACGTGCTATCATTACCGACAGTTATAGTGGGCGTACTGCCCGTAACCTGGCCGCTTTCCGTGGAAAGTATCCGGTGTTGGCTATCTGCTATAAGGAAAAAACAATGCGTCATCTTGCTCTTTCTTACGGAGTGGAAGCTATCTATATGCCGGAATTGTCAAACGGACAGGAATATTACTTTGCGGCATTGCGCCGTTTGTTGAAAGAAGGCCGTTTGCAACCAACTGATATGGTAGGATATTTGAGTAGTGGCAAAGCGGGTACGAAAACATCGTTCCTCGAAATCAATGTAGTAGAGGATGCATTGAAACATGCGGAAGAAACCGTATTGCCTAATAATAACCGTTATTTGTAAAAGCCAAGCTTCATGCAAGAGACTGAATCTATTGATGAATATATTTTGCAACATATTGATCCCGAAAGTGACTATTTGAAGTCACTTTATCGGGATACGCATGTAAAGTTGCTCCGTCCCCGTATGGCTTCCGGGCATTTGCAGGGCCGGATGTTAAAAATGTTTGTGGAGATGATTCGGCCTCGTCAGGTGTTGGAAATCGGAACGTACAGCGGATATTCCGCTCTTTGTCTGGCAGAAGGGTTGTCGGAAGACGGTATGTTGCATACGTTCGAGATAAATGATGAGCAAGAGGACTTTACCCGTCCATGGCTGGAGAAATCACCGTATGCTGATAGGATTAAATTTTATATTGGCGATGCTCTGGAACTTGTTCCGAATTTAGGTGTAACCTTTGATATGGCTTTTATTGACGGTGATAAACGTAAATATATTGAATATTACGAAATGACGCTGGCGTATCTTTCTGAGGGTGGATATATCATTGCTGATAATACACTGTGGGATGGTCATGTGTTGGAGCAGCCTCGTAGTACCGATGCCCAGACAATAGGAATAAAGGCTTTCAATGATCTTGTTGCGGAAGATAAACGAGTAGAGAAAGTGATATTGCCCTTGCGTGATGGGTTAACAATTATAAGAAAAAAATAAAGGAGTAGATTTATGGAAACAACAAGACAGAATAAGATCTCTCGCCTGTTGCAAAAAGAACTAAGTGAGATATTCCTGCTTCAGACAAAAGCAATGCCGGGCATGTTGGTGTCTGTCAGTACAGTTCGTATCAGTCCTGATATGAGTATTGCCCGTGTTTATCTCAGCGTTTTTCCGTCTGAGAAAGCAGAAGAAATGGTGAAGAATATCAATGGTAACATGAAGTCCATTCGCTATGAACTAGGCACTCGGGTACGTCATCAATTGCGTATAATTCCCGAACTGAAGTTCTTTGTGGATGACTCTTTGGATTATATCGAGAAGATTGATTCATTGCTGAAGTGAAATAACTCATAGTAGAGGTGAATTTTCCCTTCTATATAGCCCGGCGTTATCTTTTTTCAAAAAAGAAGCATAATGCTATTAATATCATATCCGGCATCTCTGTGTGCGGAGTGGCTCTTGCTACGCTTGCGCTGGTTTGCACTCTTTCCGTATTTAATGGTTTTCAGGATATGGTGGCTAGTTTCTTTACTGCATTCGATCCGCAACTGAAAATCACTGTCCGTGAAGGGAAAGTCTTTGATGGGCAGGACGGGCGGATTCGTGAAGTCTGTGCGCTTCCTGAAATTGATGTCTTTACGGAAACACTTGAAGAGAATGCGATGGTGCAGTATAAAGACCGTCAGGCTATGGTTGTATTGAAGGGGGTAGAGGATAACTTTGAAGAACTGACTGCCATTGATAGTATTCTTTATGGTGCCGGCGAATTTCTGCTTCATGATTCGATTGTAAATTATGGAGTGATGGGAGTGGAATTAGTATCGACTTTAGGTACAGGTTTACAATTTGTCGATCCTCTCCAGGTTTATCTTCCCAAACGGAATGCTAAAGTAAACATGGCAAACCCCGGTGCTTCTTTTAATCGTGATTATCTTTATTCTCCCGGTGTCGTATTTGTAGTAAACCAGCAGGAGTATGATGGGAAGTATATTCTGACCTCTCTTGCTTTCCTTCGTCAATTGCTGGACTATACAACGGAAGTATCTGCTATAGAACTGAAACTAAAGCCTGATACGAATGTTTCATCCGTACAATCTAAAATAGAAAAAATGCTCGGTAGTGATTTTGTAGTTCAGAACCGCTATCAGCAACAAGCTGATGTTTTCCGTATTATGGAGATAGAGAAACTTATTTCCTATTTATTTCTGACCTTTATCTTAATGATTGCCTGTTTCAATGTAATCGGTTCTCTTTCCATGTTGATTTTGGATAAGAAAGATGATGTTGTGACTTTACGTAGTCTTGGAGCTGACGACAAACTTATTTCCCGTATCTTTCTATTTGAAGGTCGGCTGATTTCTCTTTTTGGTGCTGTCGCCGGCATTGTTTTAGGACTGATCCTTTGTTTTATCCAGCAGAAGTTTGGGATAATTTCGCTTGGTGGAGGTGGTGGGACTTTTGTAGTGGACGCCTATCCAGTTAGTGTTCATGCTTGGGATGTAGTGCTTGTCTTTGTAACAGTTTTAGCTGTAGGCTTCCTTTCCGTATGGTATCCGGTACGCTATTTAAGTAAGCGACTCTTGTAATCGAGTATTGTAGTATTTATTGTAGAAACTTTTCTATAATTGATATTTTTTTATTCGGTGTTTATTTTTATATTTCCTAATATACTACTATATTTGACCCAATTTTGTTAATTAGAAATAATCTGTAAAACACTTCCGTGAAATCTGAAAGTAATGACATAGACAGAATTATAAATGGTGATGAGGCGGCTTTTTGCCGTTTTATGGAACGTTATTCTTCACGTTTATATCATTATGTTTTTGCATTAATCGGTCAAAAGGAACCGGCTGAAGAGGTTGTTAGTGATGTTTTCTATGAAGTTTGGAAAAATAGAAGTGGTTTGGCTGAAATAGAAAATATGAATGCCTGGATACAAACAATAACTTATCGGAAGGCTATTTCTTATTTGAGGAAAGAAACAGGAAAAACTGAATTATCGCTTGATGGTATGGGAGATTTTATATTTGCTCCAATCCAATCACCGGATGAGGAAATGATTAGTAAAGAGGAAATGGAGAAGATAAATAATGCTATCCAACAATTACCGCCTAAATGTAAACATGTCTTTTTTCTAGCAAAGATTGAGGGATTGCCTTATAAGGAAATTGCTAATTTATTGGATATATCTGTGAAGACTATCAATAATCATATAGCTTTTGCTCTAGAAAAAATTGCCGAGAATCTCAATATTCGTTCTCGAAAATTATAATTTTATTTTTTGTGTTATATTTTTGATTATCAGATGTCTGATGGGGGAATTATTCTGCTTCTTGTATTTCTTTTGATGAATTTGAAAAAAAGTTTGTTTTAGGCTAGGAGATTTTTTTTGAGGTTGCGTCTTTAATAATAGAACAACATTAAAAAAGATTATGAACTTGAAAGAATGCTTTCGCCTTGCTGGATTATTTGGTAAACTGAATTCTCAAGAAAAACTTGAGGATGATTTTACTACTATTCCTGAGGGTGAGAAACTAAGATTCTTTTGGGAAAGCTGCAAACAAGAAAAAATAGATGCTTCTTCCATTATAGAGAAAACACGCTTGAAGATACGAAAAGATGCAATGAGACGTAGAAGAAACTATTTCCTGATTACTTCTGCTTCTATTGCCGCTTCTATTCTAATTTGTATTTCGACCATTTATTTTTTGAATCAAACTACGAATGATGATATTGATCTGCAAGCCATTGCAGAAGGAATGGACAGTCAAACTGTTGATGAAGTGACTCTCATAACTGCTAAAAAGCAATTGAACTTGGATGAAGATGCTTTTGTCAAATATTCAAAAGAAGGGAAAGTTGCAGTGAATTCTCAGGTTATTAAAGAAGATGAGGAAAAAGTTAAGGATGAACAGGAATATAATCAGTTACTTGTTCCGCCCGGTAAGAGAGCACGGATAGAATTGTCAGATGGAACTCGTTTAATTGTAAACTCTCAATCTAAGGTCGTTTATCCTCGTTGTTTTAAGGGTGATATTCGTAAAATATACGCTCAAGGGGAGGTCTTTTTAGAGGTTGCTCATGATAAGAAACATCCTTTTATTGTTGAGTCCGAAGATTTTAACTTACGGGTACTAGGTACGAAGTTTAATATTTCCAATTATAAGGGGAACGCAACTAATATTGTATTGGTAGAAGGCTCGGTGGAAGTTACAGATAAAAATGAGAAGAAAGCACAATTAGCTCCATGTGATTTGTTGAATATAGCTGGTGGGGCGATTGCTTATCAGAAAAAAGTAGATGTGGCTGAGTATATTAGTTGGGTAGATGGAATTATGCTATTGAATGGTAATGATTTGTCACAAATTATCCAGAAACTAAGTATCTATTATGGTATATCCATACAATGTGCCCCAGTTGTGGGTAGTGAAAAGGTGTATGGAAAACTCGATTTGAAAGATGATATAGATGAGGTGATTGAATGTATTCAGCAGACACTGCCATTTACGATAGAAAAAAGTGATACTAGTATATACTTGAATAAATAAAAACTTTTTAATTAATCTTTTAAATATGCTTGCCTATGAAGAACAGACAACCGTTATGACACACAAAAAAATCGGATAAATATTGCCGTATTTACCCGATATTAATTCCTTAGTTAAATCAATAAATCCAAAATTGTTAACCTAAAAAGAAATTTTTATGGTAAAGAAAAGTATTTTTTTACACTTAAAGAAAAGACTTAAGCTTTTTTGCATTATAAACGTCTTTTTTATGATTCCATTTTCTTCATTCGGTACTAATTCCATTCGTTGGAATTCCGAAGAAGATCTATTCTCGGTACAATATGAGAATGCTACAGTTAAAGATATTTTAGATTATATCGAAAAGCATAGTAAGTATATTTTTATTTACTCTGCAAATGTTCAAAGAAATCTGAATAATAAAGTCTCCATTTCAGTTTCCAATAAGAAAATAGATGCTGTATTGAAAGAATTATTCTCTGAAACAGGGCTGAATTATAAAATGTCGGGAAGACAAATTACAATTTCAGTACCGGAAGCTCCTAAAGTACAGCAATCTACACAACAAAAAGGTATAAAGGTAACAGGTAACGTTTCAGATGAAAAAGGCGAACCGTTAATTGGTGTAACAATCATTTTGAAGAATGATTCTACGGTACATGCATTAACTGATATGAATGGTAACTACCACCTTATTGTTCCTGAAAGAAAGTCTGTACTGTCTTTCCGTTATATTGGTTTTGTGCCTAAAGAAGAGGTCGTTAATAACCGAAAGGTTGTTAATGTACAAATGGTAGAAGATGTTGGTCAATTAGATGAGGTTGTAGTGGTTGCCTATGGCGCACAAAAGAAAGAATCTGTTGTTGGTTCTATCACAACGATTGAACCTGCTAAGTTAAAGGTTTCTACTACTCGTTCAATAAGTAATAATCTGGCAGGTACAGTTGCCGGTGTATTAGCTGTGCAACGTTCTGGCGAACCAGGATATGATAATTCCTCTTTCTGGATTCGTGGTATTAGTACATTCCAAGATGCTGGTCAAAACCCATTGGTTTTGATTGATGGTATAGAACGCGATTTGAACAATATTGATCCAGAAGAGATAGAATCTTTTTCTGTGTTGAAAGATGCTGCTGCAAGTGCTGTTTATGGAGTACGGGGAGCTAATGGTGTTATCTTGATTAATACCAAACGCGGACAAGTTGGTAAACCTCGTGTGACTGTAAAGGCTGAATTTGCAGCTACACAGCCAGTCAAGCTTCCCGAGTATTTGGGGGCAGCGGATTATATGCAGGTATTGGATGATATCTTGATTGATACAGGACAACAACCTAAATATACAGATCGTATTGCAAAAACTCGTGCAGGTTATGATCCAGATTTATATCCAGATGTAAATTGGATGGATGCGATTGCAAATGATTATGCTTCAAATCAGCGTGTAACAGTCGATATTTCTGGTGGTACGGAGACATTACGTTATTCTTTTGTTGCTGCTGCATATAATGAACGTGGTATTTTGAAACGTGATAAAAGCTATGATTGGGATCCTACTATTAAATTGCAACGTTATAACGTGCGTTCTAATGTGGATTTAAAATTAAGTCCTACTACGCAATTGCGTTTTAATATTGGTGGGTATTTGCAAGATAGAAATTCTACAACGAAAGATATATCTCAAATTTTCCAGAAAGCGTTCGTTGCTGTTCCTCATGCTTTCCCTGCACAGTATTCAAGTGGGCAGATACCGACAACAGAGGAACCAAACGTTTGGGCATGGGCTACTCAAAGTGGATATAAAAGAAAAAGTGACAGTAAGATTGAAACACTGTTTTCGGTAGAACAAGATTTGAAATTCTTGCTTCCTGGATTGAAAGTAAAAGGAACATTCTCGTTTGATAGGTTTTCTTCTGGTACTGTCTCTCGTGGAAAGACCCCCGATTACTATGTGCCTGCTACAGGACGCGATGATGAAGGTAATTTGATTATAGCATCAAAATCCAATGGTACTAATTTCTTGGATTATTCAAAAAGTGGTGACTATGGAAATAAGAGTGTGTATATGGAGGCTACCTTGTCTTATGACCACACATTCGCTGATAAGCATTCTGTTGCTGCAATGCTATTGTTTAATCGTCGTAATTATGATGATGGAAGTAAATTGCCATACCGTAATCAAGGGTTGGCAGGACGTGCATCTTATACCTATGCAGGTAAATATGTAGGTGAATTTAATTTTGGCTATAATGGTTCTGAAAATTTTGCCAAAGGTAAACGTTATGG
>NZ_CABUHK010000121.1 GCF_902491285.1 uncultured Bacteroides sp.
ACTTTATCAAGGGATTCCGGTTTACCCCCTCCAATTATCCGGCAGCAGTAGAAGAGAAAATACAGAAATACAGAAAACAAGGATATAAGCTCCCCCCACGTAAAGTACTCCGTACGCCTGAGCAACTGGAAGGGATTCGTGAGAGCGCCAAAATCAATACGGCATTATTGGATTATATCTCGGAAAATATTCATGAAGGAATGTCCACCGAAGAGATTGACGTGATGGTATATGACTTCACAACCGGGCACGGAGCCATCCCTGCCCCACTCAATTATGAAGGATTTCCCAAAAGCGTTTGTACGAGCATCAATGATGTGGTATGTCATGGAATACCCAGCAAGAATGAGATTTTGAAAAGCGGAGATATTATCAATGTAGACGTATCTACGATTTACAACGGATACTTCTCCGATGCATCCCGCATGTTTATGATTGGCGATGTAAGTTCCGAAATGCGTAAACTCGTTCAGGTAACCAAAGAATGTATGGAAATAGGCATTGCCGCTGCACAGCCTTGGAAACAACTGGGCGATGTAGGCGCAGCCATCCAGGAGCATGCCGAAAAGAACGGATTCAGCGTTGTCCGCGACCTTTGCGGGCATGGCGTGGGAATGAAATTCCATGAAGAGCCGGACGTAGAACACTTCGGACGCCGCGGCACAGGCATGATGATTGTACCAGGGATGACCTTCACCATCGAACCGATGATTAATATGGGAACTTACGAAGTATTCATTGACGAAGCTGACGGATGGACCGTCTGCACCGACGACGGACTCCCCTCAGCCCAATGGGAAAACATGATTCTGATTACTGAAACCGGAAACGAAATTCTGACATACTGATGGAACTGATTCTACTTATTGTAATTGCCGTATTAGTGATAGTCCTGCTGGTATTATCACTGACCAAAGGCAACAACCAGACTCAAGCGGAACAATTACAGATAGCTTTGCGCCAGCAGATGCAGGAGAACCGGGAAGAGCTGAACCGCAGCATCCGGGAACTTCGCATGGAAATGACGCAAACACTCAATCAGAATATGCAGCAACTCCAAGATGTCCTGCATAAGAACATGATGACCAGCGGAGAGTTGCAACGGCAGAAATTCGATTCGATGGCACGCCAGCAGGAAATCCTGATTAAATCGACCGAGAAACGTCTGGACGACATGCGCCTGATGGTAGAGGAAAAGTTGCAAAAGACACTCAACGAACGAATCGGCCAGTCATTCGAGATAGTCCGTTCGCAGCTTGAAAATGTGCAAAAGGGACTGGGAGAAATGAAGTCCCTGGCACAGGACGTCGGCGGACTGAAAAAAGTATTGAGCAACGTAAAAATGCGGGGAACATTCGGTGAAGTACAACTCGGAGCATTATTAGAGCAAATGATGAGTCCCGAACAGTATGACGCTAACGTCAAGACGAAAAAGAGCGGAACCGAATTCGTCGAATTTGCCATCAAACTTCCGGGTAAAGATGACGCAAACAGCACCGTCTATCTTCCGATTGACGCTAAATTCCCGAAAGACATATACGAGCAATATTACGATGCTTTCGAAGCAGGAGATGCCGCGTTGATGGAATCATCCGGCAAGCAGTTGGAAAGCACGATTAAAAAGATGGCCAAGGATATTCACGATAAATATGTGGATCCCCCTTTCACTACCGATTTCGCCATCATGTTCTTACCTTTCGAAAGCATTTATGCCGAAGTAATCCGAAGGACAAGTCTTGTAGAGACGCTTCAGAAAGAATATAAGATCGTAGTGACCGGACCGACGACACTAGGAGCTATCTTGAACAGCCTTCAAATGGGATTCCGCACACTAGCCATCCAAAAGCGTACCGGCGAAGTTTGGACTGTATTAGGAGCCGTCAAAACGGAATTCGGCAAGTTTGGCGGATTGCTTGAGAAAGTACAGAAGAACCTGCAAAGTGCCGGTGACCAACTGGAAGAAGTAATGGGAAAACGGACACGCGCCATCGAACGGAAACTGCGACAAGTAGAGCAGTTACCACATGAAGAAAGTCAGAAGATTCTGCCGATTGACGGAATAGATGATGAACTTACAGATGAATAGAATAATCAAAAATAACTCTGCATATTATTACAAGAGTTTCATATTTTAAACTAATAATCCCGCCATTCAAGCTTTATCCCCTTGACAGGAATAAAGATAGAATGGCGGGATTATTATATTTTATCAACGCCCCTGCCCCTTTGCAAGCACCACCCGGAGCACAATATACCCCAATAATCCGGAAAGTATGGAACCCGACAACACTCCAAACTTAGCCTGATTCAACAAGACCGGATAATCAGTTCCGAAAGAAAGGTTGGCAATGAAAAGCGATACGGTAAAACCGATGCCGCCCAACAAGGCAATGCCGGTAAGATTCATCCAGTTCATCCCCAACGGCCTGGGAGTCAGTCCTGTTCTGATAGCCAGCCAGGTGAACGAATAAATACCGATGAATTTCCCCAGCAATAATCCGGCCGCCACCGCAATGCCCACATTGCCGGCCAACTCGCCGCCCCCGCTAAACACAACACCCGCATTGACAAAAGCAAAAAGCGGAAGAATCAGGTAATTGACCGCCCCATGCAGATTGTCCTCCAATGACTGCAACGGGCTGATCACACGGTCGGAAGCCGACTCCACCTCTTTCAGTTTGGCAATCTGCTCATTGGTCAGCACGATACTTCCCGACTCCATCGTCGGAAAACCGGCTATCGTATGGCGGATATGCTCAATATACTTCCCCACGTCCAAACGAGGTTTCGCAGGAATCACAAAAGCCAGGATAACCCCTGAGATTGTACTATGAATACCCGATTGCAGGAATAAATACCAGATAACCACCCCAATCACCAAAAAGAATATCTTATTTGTCGCTCCCCACTTCCCTATAAAGTAAAGCAAAACATAAAGCAACGCAGCCACCAGAAGATAACCATAAGAAACATGCGAACTATAAAAAATGGCAATCACCAGGATACCGCCAATATCATCGACTACCGCAAAAGCCGTCAAAAAGATTTTCAGGCTCAGCGGAACACGATTCCCCAATAAACTCAACACACCCAATGAGAAAGCAATATCCGTTGCCATCGGGATGGCAAGCCCTTGTCCGCCGACACTGCCCGGCGGGCAAATCAGCATATATATCATTACAGGAACCAGCATACCACCGCAAGCAGCAATAAAAGGCAATGCAGCCTTACGGAAAGAAGAAAGTTCGCCGACCAGCAGTTCCCTTTTAATTTCCAACCCCACCAGCAAAAAGAAAATCGTCATCAAGCCATCATTGATAAACTCAATCATCCGCAAATTCTCCCCGCCATGCGACAGTAAATTAAAGTCGCCAATCCGCAAATGGAGTTCATGCGACAAAAATTCCTGATACACCGGAGCCACTGGAGAGTTCGCAATGACGGCTGCCGAAATAGCAGCCAGAAACAAAAGAATACTCGCCGTGATATTCATGGACGAGAAGTTTCGCATAGTCCGTAAAATAGTCATAACGAAATGTTTTTATGGTATTAAAATCGCAATATACGGATTTTTCTAATCAGTATAACTCCTTAAAGCAAGGTTTTTCACCCAAAGCACAAAAATTCCTGTCAAGATAAGGTTCAGGACTAAAGTCAGTACGGAAATGACCAATGCCGGGCCGCCCAGATTGTAGCCCAACGCAATGAAAATAATCCCGGCTCCTACCTCTCCACGGGTAAACATACCGACAGAAAGCGCCAGCCGCTCACTCAGTTTCCGGTCACGATAGAAGAACATCGGACAAAGTTTTCCTATATTCGACAACAAAGAAACAATCACCACGTGAAGCATAATCATCCCCCATGACATCATCTCCTGCGAACCCGTCACCGAATGTGTGCCCGCATGAGTTTCCGCAAAGTTCACCCCGATAAAATGAGGCATGCTCATACCCACCAGAAACATGAACAGGAAAGAAATCCCGGTAGATACCTTCCGCTCCACAGCAGTGTCGTGCTCCTTATGCTTCATTATCATTCCGAGAACAAACGCCGGCAACAGCACCTCAATATGAATACTCCCCTCTTCGCCATACAACTCTTTACTGCCCAAATAAAGAATCTGGGTAGCCAGAAATATAATAACCGAATAAAAAAGGATAGCCTTCCAATCCTGACGCCAATCATATCTGTTCAACCTCTGCCAGCCGGCAGCCAACAACATAAACACAATTACCACCACAATAATCAACTGCCAGCGCAAACCGATCATCATTATTTGCAGAGGAATCATCAGAATTATCGTATCCAAATCGTCAAAAATGGCCAACACCTGGATCTTCTTGTAAATCCAACTGGATTTCAGCCCGATAGCAGCCAGCATCGTAAACAAAATACCTGCGGATGTCGGTGCCGCGAAACGGCTCAACAACAAATTCTCCTTCCACGCTTCCCAACTATTCCAATAATCAGGCGGCAACAATACAAACACATAATAAATGGCAATCATAAACCACGGCAGAGCCGCCGTAGCCATCGCTATGAAATAATCCTCAGCATAGCTTTTCCATCGAACCTTGTCGAGAACAAATTCCCGGCCTACATTAATCATTATAAAACTAAGACACACATAAAGCAGTACATTCGAAACGGACTTGACAGCCCCATAACCTTGCCCTGCCACCACCGGCAGGAATTGTGAAATGATGAGCCCCAACATCAGGAAGCCCGAAAAAGACAGAACTTTTCTCATATTTACAGTTGTTTGTTCTCTAAAAGTGATTGCCAAGGAAAGCTCTGCAGACAGAAGGCAGTCACCCTGGTGTATTAAAAAACTAACCGCAAGTCAATTTGTTCAGAATAATCTCTGAAAAATTGCTTGCGGCAATATTCTTAATCCAGCTTCAGTACAGCGAGGAAGGCCTTTTGAGGCACCTCCACGTTACCGATTTGTTTCATTCGTTTTTTACCTCTTTTCTGTTTTTCAAGCAGCTTGCGCTTACGGCTCACGTCACCGCCGTAACACTTCGCAGTCACATCCTTACGAACCGCCTTAATCGTCTCACGGGAAATAATCTTCGCTCCGATAGCCGCCTGTATGGCTATATCAAACTGCTGGCGGGGAATCAGCTCCTTCAACTTCTCGCACATCCGCCTGCCCATATCATACGCATTATCAATATGCGTCAATGTAGAAAGCGCGTCCACCGGCTCGCCGTTCAGCAGGATATCAAGTTTCACCAGCTTGGAAGTACGGAAACCGTTCGGATGATAGTCAAATGAAGCATACCCCTTGGAGATACTCTTCAGTTTATCATAGAAATCGATGACAATCTCTCCCAAAGGCATATTATAATAAATCTCCACACGATTACCGGAGATATACTCCTGTTTGAGAAGCTCGCCGCGTTTGCCCAGGCAAAGCGTCATGATAGGGCCGATATAATCGGTCGTTGTAATGATGGAAGCCTTGATATACGGCTCTTCGATATGGTCTATCAAGGTCGGGTCGGGCATACCGCCCGGATTGTGCACTTCCTTCATATTGCCCTGCTTGTCATAGATATGATAGGATACGTTCGGCACGGTAGTAATCACGTTCATGTCAAACTCACGATCCAGCCGTTCCTGTACAATCTCCATATGGAGCAATCCCAGGAAACCGCAACGGAAACCGAAGCCCAGCGCCAGCGAAGATTCCGGCTGGAAGGTCAGAGAAGCATCATTCAACTGCAACTTCTCCAAAGACGCACGAAGGTCTTCAAAATCTTCCGCCTCAATCGGATAAACTCCGGCAAACACCATCGGCTTCACTTCCTCAAAACCGGCGATGGCCTTGTCGCACGGACGGGCGATATGCGTAATGGTATCTCCCACTTTCACCTCTTTGGAAGTCTTGATACCCGAAATAATATATCCTACATCTCCCGTACGAAGCTCGTTACGGGGAACCATATCCATCCTCAGCACTCCCACCTCGTCGGCATCATACTCCTTTCCCGTATTGAAGAACTTCACCTTGTCACCCTTGCGGATGATACCGTTCTCAATCTTGAAATAAGCGATGATTCCACGGAAAGAGTTGAACACAGAGTCGAAAATCAACGCCTGCAACGGAGCATCCTCGTCTCCTTCGGGATGCGGGATACGTTCGATAACGGCTGCAAGTATCTCTTCCACGCCCATGCCCGTTTTGCCCGACGCACGGATTATCTCTTCGCGTTTGCAACCCAGCAGTTCCACAATCTCATCTTCCACCTCTTCAGGGTTGGCACTTGCCATATCACATTTATTGATAACCGGGATAATTTCAAGATCGTGCTCAATCGCCATATACAGGTTGGAAATGGTCTGCGCCTGTACGCCCTGCGACGCATCGACAATCAGCAATGCACCCTCGCAAGCGGCAATCGAGCGGGACACCTCATACGAGAAGTCCACATGTCCCGGAGTGTCAATCAGATTAAGGACATACTTCTCACCCTTGTAAGTATATTCCATCTGGATGGCATGGCTCTTGATTGTAATCCCTCTTTCTTTCTCCAGGTCCATATTGTCAAGCATCTGTCCCGAAGTCACCTGTATAGTCTTGGTAAACTCCAGCAGACGGTCTGCCAGAGTCGACTTACCGTGGTCAATATGAGCGATAATGCAAAAATTGCGTATATTCTTCATTCTGAATTCTTATTATTTTATCTTTTTGGTGTGCAAAGATACGTAAATGGCGGAATAAAAAAAAATGCGTTGATAACATTATGACCATGTACCAACGCATTTTTTTTATTGCTTAAGTGAGTTACTCGCTTAGATCAATTTGATGAAGAGTTCACCTTCAACTTCTTCCACAGAGACTTTGTCTTCTCTCAATAACCAACCAAGTCCAAGAAATAGGTCTTTGTCAACCAACTTAGTTGCTTTCTTCAGTTGCTTGGCAGTCATTCCTTCTGTTTCATTCAGTGCATTCCAGATATTACCTGCGATTACACCTGCTTTTTCTTTCAACATTTGCTTTGAAATTTTAGTTAGACATGCTTCAAATCATCCGCTCCCTCAGGACTTTCAGATTTTATTTCGGGAGCAAAGATAGTTATTTTTATGTTATATAACACTTTATTGAATGTTTTTTTATTGATTTTGTAATAAAAAAGCATTTTTCCATTCATTTCGGATGCTTTTCGAGGTATTCACACCAGATTCTTGCCGCTTCCTCCACCATTTTCGCACAAGGACGCTTGCTATAATATTGAGTAGTACGCTCTTCCGGAACGGTGGAAACCGGTTCTTTTTTCTTTAATCCCAACAATTCTCCACAAATCAGCGAGCCGTTGCGTTTTTTAAACTCAGCCGCCAGTTCCTGCACCACCGCATAGTTGGCAGCCTTCCCTTCCCGGTCTGCCGCTTCCGTCGCCCCGGTTTCCAGTCCCGCAACGAGAAACATGCCGCAGGCAGCCCCGCAAGTCTCACGCATCCTGCCTATCCCCCCACCGAAAGAAGCGCTCATGCGCAAAGCCTGTTCCTGTGTGAATCCATACATATCCGCAAAGGCAGCCACCACAGACTGCGAGCAGTTATATCCGCTTTTAAAAAGCTCCACTGCTTTTTGTATTCTATCTTCCATACTATTTTTCCGCTTTTTATTTTCATGCAAAAATACAAAAAAAAGTATTTATTGATTCATGTTCACTTTAGGAAAACAGCAGCATGATGTTCAGCACCGATACGATAATCGCAATCGTATACAGCACAAACGTACTCCAGCGGCTATTCACATAATCCCCCATCACTTTTCGGGAAGAAGTCAGCCCCACCTGCAGAAACACCGTAAAGGGCAACTGGATACTAAGTATCATCTGTGAGATAATCAATCCCTTAAAAGGATCCCCGATAAAGAAAATCAATAATAAGGCAATGCCCAAGGACAAAAGTACCCCCACCTGCGAGTGGCTGTCCCTGATATGATAAGACTCACCGAAAATACCCGCAAAGATAGAGCCTGCCGCCATCCCGCTTGTGATAGTCGACGAAATGCCCGCCATCAGCAGCGCCAACGCGAATACGATTGCGGCATTGCTCCCCAGCAACGGTTCGAGCAGCGATTTGGCCTGTTGCAACTCCTCCACCTGAATACCGCTTTTGAAGAAAGTGGCGGCAGCCAGCAGAATCATCGCACTGTTAATCGCCCAGCCTACAATCATCGAGAACAACGTGTCAAACAACTCATACTTCAATACCTTCTTTATCGACGCGTCGTCTTTCTTGTTATACTCGTGGCTCTGTATCACTTCCGAATGGAGAAACAGATTGTGAGGCATCACCACCGCTCCCAGCACACTCATGATAATCAGCATGCTTCCTTTCGGGAATGACGGAGTCACCCACCCCAGCGTTGCGGCCGGCCAGTCTATCTCTACGAGAAACAGCTCATAGATAAAAGAAAGCCCGATAACGGAAACGAACGCGATGATAGAACGTTCTATCTTCTTATACGAATTGGTGAAAAGCATGATGGAGACAAAAAGCGTTGTCAGTATAGCCCCCCATATGATAGGGATATCCAACAGCATCTCCAGTGCGATGGCGCCACCCAGAATCTCCGCCAACGAAGTGGAGATAGAAGCCAGTACGGCCGTACCAAGTATGGGACGGGACACCCATTTGGGAGTATATTTAGTGGCCGCTTCCGACAGACAGAGTCCGGTCACAATCCCCAGGTGGGCAACGTTGTGTTGAAGTACAATCAACATGACAGTAGACAGGGTGACCACCCAAAGCAGCGAATACCCGAATTCGGAACCGGCGGCGAAATTAGACGCCCAGTTTCCCGGATCAATAAATCCTACCGTCACCAAGAGTCCCGGCCCGATATATCTGAACACATCCAGTCCGCCCAAATAGCGTTTATGGTCTTTGCGTTTTAAGTCTTGAAAAATATTCTTCATTTTTTGCATAATAGTTTCTCCAGTACAAATATACTTATAAATAACGACTGAAGTTCGGTTTTGGTTCAAAATACCGACAAGTAAGTATATGAAAACAGGCACGGATTACACGGACTTCACGGTTCCAAATCAATAAAAACCGTGTCATCCGTGTAATCCGTGCCTGAGCAAAAACCAAAAGGGAGTTTTTTCGCCACTCCCTTCCGATATAACTATAAAAAAGGGAAATCTTACCTGTTAATATCCCATCTCATGTAATGCACGACATAACTGGTCGGGGCAAGACGTCGGTCGGCCGCCACAGCGTACACCTTCCAGCCTGGTAATCACCTCTTCCACTTTCATACCTTTTACCAGGCGTGAAAGCCCTTGCAGATTACCGTTGCATCCGCCCCAAAAGGCCACCTCCTTCACGACACCATCTTCCACATTCAGTTCGATGTTCGTGCTGCAAGTACCTTTTGTTTTATAAACATATTCCATGGCAATTTATTCCTCGCCTTCTGGTTTCATGTTTGTGTAAACAGTCTGCACGTCATCAAATTCTTCCAGACGTTCAATCATCTTGTCCAGCGTCTCGCGTTGTTCGGGAGTCACATCCTTCATATCGTTCGGGATATAAGTAAAGTCTCCGCCGACATCTTCAAAACCACATTCTTCCAGATGCTTCTGAATAGCGGCATAACTCTTCGGGTCACCATAGATAGTGATTGTTCCTTCCTCTTCGTCCTCATCATATTCATCTTCCACGTCATAATCAATCAGGTCAAGAATCAGTTCCTCCATATCCAGTCCGTCTTTCTTCTTGAAAGTGAACATACATTTGTGATCGAAAAGGAATGCCAGCGACCCCATTGTACCCAAGTTACCGCCGAACTTGTTAAATACCGAACGGACGTCGGCCACCGTACGGGTCGTGTTATCAGTCAACGTATCCACAAAGACAGCAATTCCGTGAGGGCCGTATCCTTCGTAAGTCATGCTCTTGTAGTCGCTCTGGTCTTTACCCATAGCGTTCTTGATGGCACGTTCGATATTATCCTTCGGCATATTCTCACGCTTACAAGTAGCGATAACCGAACGCAGGGTCGGGTTATTTTCAGGTTCCGGACCGCCTGCCTTTACAGCGATAGCGATCTGTTTGCCCAGTCTTGTGAATGTCTTAGCCATGTGGCCCCATCTTTTCAGTTTAGCGGCCTTTCTATATTCAAATGCTCTTCCCATTGGTTTATATTTTTATAATAACAATTTTAAGTTTATCTGATTATCTTAGTTTGGCGCCCAGTTTGTCTTCCAGATTCTTCACCAGTTTCGACATGATTTTGTCAATCATCTTGTCGTTCAATGTCTGGTTCTCATCCTGAAGCAGGAAGCTCACTGCATAGGATTTCTTGCCGGCTTCCAGATTCTTGCCTTCGTACACGTCAAAGAGTTCCACTTCTTTCAGCAGCTTCTTCTCCGTATCGAATGCAATCTTCTCGATTTCGGCAAACTGCACATTCTTGTCAAGCAACAAAGCCAGGTCGCGTTTCACAGCCGGGAACTTGGAGATTTCCTTGTAGCTGATCTTCACCGAACGGACAGCCTTCATAAGCTCCTTCCAGTTCAAGTCGGCGAAATAGACCTCATTGTCAATATCGAATGCTTTCAGCAACTTCTTAGTCACCACACCGAAAGATGCCAGGCGTTTGCCGCCCTTGGTATTTACAGAAAGCGCGGCTGCAAAAACATCATCGGTCAGGTTACCTACAACCAGGTTATGCAGATCCAGTCCCAAACGTTTCAATACATTTTCGACATAAGCCTTCAATTCATAAACAGAGCTGTTCTCATCCGCATGTGCCCATGAGTTGGAAACCTTCTTACCGGTTACCCACAAGCCCAAGTGATAATCTTCCGA
>NZ_CABUHK010000122.1 GCF_902491285.1 uncultured Bacteroides sp.
CTCGTCACGCCGATGGTACTGCGTAACAGTGGGAGAGTAGGTAGCCGCCGTTTTTGAAGAGTCCCCTTGATTCATTAAGAGTCAAGGGGATTTCTGTTTTTATACACCTCATGGTTCGCTAGATACACATCCTATTTTCCTCTATATACTTCGTATTCGTACGGAAATGAACTAAATTATAAATAAAGGATTAGGCACGGATTACACGGATTAACACGGTTTCTTTGCGTAAACATTACACTAAAACCGTGAAATCCGTGTAATCCGTGCCTAAAAGATATTCATTTCTGTACCGTATAACTTCTATATAACTTTTCAAAATAGCATAACCCTTTCAAAATGGTAGGGTATTTCTTTCATTCTTATAACTATCTCTTCTTTTTATTGTATTGTAAATCAATTCTTTACATCTGTATCCCTTTTTCTGGCACACCTTTGGCATTATATCCGGTAAATAATTAGAATTATTAATCCATTTAAAAAGGTAAAAAACATGGGAATAACATTATCATTTATTTTCTGCCTGTTGAGCGGCTTCGCTTGCTTTTGGCTATTTGGGAAATCTATAGATTGGTTTGAGAATATTTAAAAGAAAAGGAGAATTGACTTATGTACACAATACTATTTGTATTAGGCATTGCAATCTTCGGTTATTTGATGTATGTGCTCATCAAACCGGAAAAGTTTTAAGTTATACACAGTTTAAGGTAAAAGTATGAATACAGAAATTTTAGGTGTAGTTGCGCAGATTGCCTTGATGGTAATCCTTGCTTATCCACTGGGAAAATATATAGCCAAAGTCTACAAAGGAGAAAAGACTTGGTCGGACTTTATGGCTCCTATTGAAAGGGTGATTTACAAAGTATGTGGAATCAACCCTAATGAAGAAATGAACTGGAAGCAGTTCTTGAAAGCTCTGTTAATATTGAACGCTTTTTGGTTCTTCTGGGGTATGGTATTATTGGTATCGCAAGGATGGTTGCCTCTCAATCCGGATGGCAACGGCCCACAGTCGCCTGACCAGGCATTCAATACATGTATCAGTTTTATGGTCAACTGTAACTTGCAGCATTATAGCGGTGAAAGCGGATTGACTTACTTTACACAATTGTTTGTTGTCATGCTCTTCCAGTTTATTACTGCTGCAACAGGTATGGCGGCCATGGCAGGAATTATGAAGAGTATCGCCGCAAAGACGACACAAACAATCGGTAACTTTTGGCAGTTTCTCGTAGTAAGCTGTACACGTATCTTGTTGCCGCTTTCTCTGATTGTAGGTTTTGTCTTGATTCTTCAGGGAGTGCCGATGGGATTTGACGGAAAGATGCAAGTAACCACTCTTGAAGGGCAGGAACAAATGATTTCTCAGGGACCTACGGCTGCAATTGTTCCTATTAAACAATTGGGTACGAACGGCGGCGGCTACTTCGGTGTAAACTCATCCCATCCGTTGGAAAACCCGACTTATCTTACGAATATGGTAGAGTGTTGGTCGATTCTGATTATTCCGATGGCGATGGTACTTGCGTTGGGCTTCTATACACGAAGAAGAAAATTGGGATATACTATTTTCGGAGTGATGCTTTTTGCCTATTTGGCAGGTGTCTGCATTAATGTGAATCAGGAGATGGGCGGCAATCCTCGTATTGATGCTATGGGAATCAGTCAGGATAATGGTGCGATGGAAGGAAAAGAAGTGCGGTTGGGCGCCGGAGCAACGGCTTTGTGGAGTGTGACTACTACTGTAACTTCCAATGGTTCAGTGAATGGGATGCATGATTCTACCATGCCGCTGTCAGGAATGGTTGAAATGCTGAATATGCAGATTAATACCTGGTTTGGCGGTGTCGGTGTAGGATGGATGAATTACTACACCTTTATCATTATAGCCGTCTTTATCAGTGGGCTGATGGTAGGGCGTACGCCGGAATTTCTCGGAAAGAAAGTGGAAGCCCGCGAAATGAAAATCGCTACGATTGTCGCTTTGCTCCATCCGTTTGTGATATTGGTATTTACCGCTTTATCGTCTTATCTCTATACGCATCATCCCGATTTTGTACAAAGTGAGGGTGGGTGGCTCAATAACTTAGGTTTTCATGGATTGAGCGAGCAGCTTTATGAATATACTTCTTGTGCTGCTAATAACGGTTCAGGCTTTGAAGGCTTGGGAGACAATACGTATTTCTGGAATTATACTTGTGGTATTGTGTTGATTCTAAGTCGCTTTATACCTATCATCGGACAGGTTGCCATTGCCGGCTTGCTGGCTCAAAAGAAATTTATACCGGAAAGTGCCGGAACGTTAAAGACAGATACAGTGACTTTTGGAGTGATGACTTTTGCAGTTATCTTCATTATTGCCGCCCTGTCGTTCTTCCCGGTACACGCATTGAGTACGATTGCTGAACATTTAAGTTTGTAATTCTGAATTAGAGAAGATATGAAAAATAATAAATCAGCTTCTTTGTTTCCAAAGGAGCAAGTTATAGAAAGTCTGAAACAATCATTCGTGAAACTGAATCCGCGAATGATGATAAAGAATCCGATTATGTTTACGGTAGAAGTGGCTACGGCGGTGATGCTGTTCGTTACGCTCTACTCTATCGTAAATCCCTCGCAGGGGGCGTTCGGTTATAACATTGCTGTATTTTTTATCCTGTTCATCACTTTGTTGTTTGCCAATTTTGCCGAAGCCATCGCCGAAGCGCGTGGTAAGGCACAAGCCGACAGCTTGCGCAAGACTCGTGAAGAGACTCCGGCGAAGAAGGTGGAAGGAAGTAAAATCAGTATCGTAAGTTCTTCACAACTGAAGAAAGGCGATGTGTTTGTTTGCGAAGCCGGAGATGTAATCCCTTCGGATGGTGAAATCATCGAGGGATTGGCTTCTATCGACGAGAGTGCCATCACCGGCGAATCCGCTCCGGTGATCCGTGAAGCAGGAGGAGACAAGAGTTCTGTTACGGGGGGGACGAAAGTGCTGTCCGACCATATAAAAGTAATGGTGACTACGCAGCCGGGAGAAAGTTTTCTGGATAAGATGATTGCATTGGTGGAAGGTGCATCTCGTCAGAAAACACCGAATGAGATAGCATTGACTATTCTGTTGGCAGGTTTCACACTCGTTTTCGTCATTGTGTGTGTGACGTTGAAGCCGTTTGCCGATTATAGCAATACTGTCATCACCATTGCTTCTTTGATATCTCTGTTTGTGTGTCTGATTCCGACAACTATCGGTGGACTCCTTTCCGCTATCGGTATTGCCGGAATGGATCGCGCCCTTCGTGCGAACGTAATCACTAAATCCGGTAAAGCGGTAGAGACTGCCGGAGATATTGACACATTGCTGCTCGATAAAACGGGTACAATCACTATCGGTAACCGTAAAGCAACCCGCTTCCATACGGCTCCGGGCATCGAACTGCATGACTTTGTGGAAACCTGCCTGCTTTCTTCCCTCTCGGATGAAACGCCGGAAGGAAAATCAATCGTAGAACTGGGACGCGAATCGGGTATCCGTATGCGTAGCCTGAATACGGCAGGTGCGCACATGATTAAGTTTACGGCGGAAACCAAATGTTCCGGTGTCAATTTGGCTGATGGCACGCAAATCCGTAAAGGTGCTTTCGATGCTATCCGTAAGATGGTGGAGAGTGCCGGAAATAAGTTCCCGAAGGAAGTGGAAGAGGTGATTTCTGCTATTTCAAACAACGGTGGTACTCCGCTGGTGGTGTGTGTAAATCATAAAGTAGTGGGTGTTATCGAATTGCAGGATATTATCAAACCGGGTATTCAGGAACGTTTCGAACGTCTGCGCAAGATGGGAGTGAAGACGGTGATGGTGACCGGTGACAACCCGCTGACTGCCAAATATATCGCAGAAAAAGCCGGAGTCGATGATTTTATCGCCGAAGCCAAGCCGGAAGACAAGATGGAATATATCAAGAAAGAACAGCAGGCGGGCAAACTGGTAGCAATGATGGGTGATGGTACGAATGACGCTCCGGCTTTGGCACAGGCCAATGTAGGAGTAGCTATGAACAGCGGTACGCAGGCTGCCAAGGAAGCCGGTAATATGGTCGATTTGGATAATGACCCGACGAAGCTGATTGAGATTGTGGAAATAGGCAAGCAGTTGTTAATGACGCGCGGCACACTGACTACATTCTCTATCGCCAATGACGTGGCTAAGTATTTCGCCATCGTCCCGGCCTTGTTTATGGTTGCCATTCCCGAATTGGCTGCTCTGAATATCATGCACCTGCATAGTCCTGAAAGCGCGATTCTTTCGGCCGTTATCTTTAACGCGATAATCATTCCGATTCTGATTCCGTTGGCTTTGAAGGGCGTGCAATACAAGCCGATAGGTGCAAGTGCCTTGCTGCGCCGCAATCTGTTGATTTACGGTGTGGGCGGTGTGATTGTTCCTTTTGTCGGAATCAAATTGATTGATTTATTGGTAGGTTTATTCTTTTAATTAAAAAACGATAGCAATGAAAACTTTATTGAAGTCATTAAAAATAACACTTGTTTTCTGTGTCTTTTTCTCTGTGTTCTATATCCTTGTCCTGTGGCTGTTTGCGCAGGTGGCAGGGCCTAATAAGGGAAATGCCGAAGTGGCTACATTGGACGGCAAAGTTGTGGGGGCAGCCAATGTCGGTCAGATGTTTACAAAGGATATTTATTTTTGGGGACGACCTTCCTGTGCGGGCGACGGATATGATGCTACCAGTTCATCGGGTAGTAATAAAGGGGTGACGAATCCCGAATATCTGTCTGAAGTGGAAGCGCGTATAGATACTTTTCTGGTGCATCACCCTTATCTGAGCCGGCGGGAAGTGCCCGCCGAAATGGTAACGGCAAGTGCTTCCGGACTTGACCCGGATATAACTCCCGAATGTGCTTATGTACAAGTGAAGCGGGTGGCGCAGGCTCGCGGGCTGACAGAGCACCAGGTGAAAGAGATTGTTGACAAGAGTGTGGAAAAGCCATTTCTAGGTCTTTTTGGAACGGAGAAAGTGAATGTGCTGAAACTGAATATTGCACTTGAAGAAAAACATTGATAAGTGATGAACCATGAGCAGCGTTCCTGTCCGAATCGTCCGGGTGCATTTCCGGCGATTCAAATAAAAACAGGGATGGACAGGGCGCTGCTCTTTTCTTAGAAACATAAAATAGAATTAGAAAAAAGAGTATGAAGAATTATTTAAGCAAAAAGTATTTTTCAGGAGCAGCCGTTGTGGCAGCTATATGTATGTTGACGGCAAATACGGCAAAAGCGCAAGAATTTACCGTACAGGGGGATATTGTCAGTTCCTATGTTTGGAGAGGGTATTATCAGGGCGGTGGTGCTGCCTTCCAGCCGACTTTAGGATTCGGCATCGGTAATTTCTATATCGGTGCCTGGGGTTCTACCAATTTCAATGGTGGTAAGAAAGAGCTGGATTTATCCGCTTCCTATACATTCGGGGAGAATGGTCCCACGCTTTTTTTGACTGATTATTGGTGGAAAGGAGAAGCGGATCCGTCAGATGAAAGGAATAAATATTTCAACTACAACGCGCACGAAACGAATCACTTCTTTGAAGCCGGATTATCTTATACCTTGCCGATAGAAAGATTCCCGTTATCTGTTGCCTGGTACACCATGTTTGCAGGTGCCGACAAGAGGTATGACGCGGAAGGGGAAGAGAAGAATAATTATTCTTCTTATGTCGAACTGAACTATCCGTTTGTGGTGAAATCCTGCAATCTGAATCTGACCTGCGGATTTTTACCTTATCAGACGAATACAATTTATAATCTTCCTAACAGTGGCTTCGCTGTTACGAACATAGCTTTGAAGGCCATGAAAGATATAAAAATTAACGATAATTTTTCATTACCTATATTTGTCCAGGGAATTTGGAATCCACGATATGAAGATGCATATCTTGTATTTGGCCTGACTTTAAGGCCCTGAATTAAACTCATGAATTTTTAGTGTGTAAAGAACCCGTGGGAGTCGTGAAGATTGCCACGGGTTAGGATATAAAAAAACAGATTGGAAAAAATGGATGATAGAGAACAAAGCGTACAGCATTTCCTCGATTTGATAAAAAGGTCGCACCGGGGGAAGTTCAAGATTTACATCGGAATGATAGCCGGTGTAGGCAAGTCGTATCGTATGCTTCAGGAAGCGCATGAATTACTGGAGAATGGGGTGGACGTTCAAATCGGCTATGTCGAAACTCATGGACGAGCCGGGACGGAGGCGTTGCTGGAAGGTTTGCCTGTCATCCCACGACGCAAAATCTTCTACAAGGGAAAGGAACTGGAAGAAATGGATCTGGACACAATCATCCGCGTGCATCCTGAAATCGTGATTGTGGACGAGCTGGCACATACCAATGTGGAAGGAAGCCTGAACGAAAAACGGTGGCAGGACGTTATAGCATTGTTGGACGAGGGTATCAACGTGATTTCAGCAATCAATATCCAGCATATCGAAAGTGTGAACGAAGAAGTGCAGGAGATTACGGGTATTGAGGTGAAAGAACGGGTGCCGGACAGCGTGCTTCAGGAAGCGGACGAAGTAGTGAATATCGACTTGACTGCCGAGGAACTGATTTCCCGCTTGAAAGCGGGAAAGATATATCGCCCGGAAAAGATTCAGATGGCGTTGAATAACTTCTTCCGCACGGAGAATATTCTTCAATTGCGGGAATTGGCGTTGAAAGAAGTGGCGCTGCGGGTGGAGAAGAAAGTGGAAAATGAGGTGGTGATGGGCGTTGCCGTCGGTCTGCGCCATGAGAAGTTTATGGCTTGTATCAGCAGCCATGAGAGGACGCCCCGACGGATTATCAGAAGGGCGGCGAAGTTGGCAACCCGGTATAATACTACTTTTATCGCTTTGTATGTCCAGACGCCGAAAGAGAGCATGGACAGGATTGACCTGGCGCGCCAGCGTTATCTGCTGAACCATTTCAAACTGGTGGCGGAGCTTGGTGGAGAAGTGGTTCAGGTGCAGTCGAAGGATATTTTGGGGAGTATCGTCAAGGTTTGCAGGGAGAAGCAAATATCGACGGTCTGTATGGGAACTCCTGATTTACGGTTGCCGTATGCAATCTGTTCGGTATTGGGATACAGAAAGTTTTTAAATAATTTATCGCAAGCTAATGTAGATTTGATTATACTTGCATAATATTAATCGCATGAACATTATGAATATTAAAACGAAACTGATTCTTGGCATCGGGATGCTGGCGGGAATGATTATTTTGCTGGTGACCCTTTCGGTTATAAACCTGCAGATTCTGACGGCGACGGAACCGGATAGCCCTGCCGCCATGCCGGGGCTGGAACGTGCGTTGTTATGGATCTCCATTACCGGCGGTATTTGTATATTGACCGGTCTGGTGTTGCTCTATTGGCTGCCCCGTTCCATCAGCAAACCGATTAAGGAACTGAAAGAGGGAATCCTTGAAATTGCCGGTCATAATTATGGGAAGCGTTTGAATATGAGTGGTAATGAAGAGTTCCGTGAAGTAGCCGATAGTTTCAACCGGATGGCGGAACGTTTGGCTGAGTACCGTGCCAGCACCTTGTCGGACATTCTTTCCGCGAAGAAATTCATAGAAGCGATTGTGAACAGTATAGACGACCCCGTCATCGGATTGAACATGGAACGTGAGATTCTGTTTGTCAATGAGGAAGCCCTGAATGTGCTGAACCTGAAACGTGAGAATGTAATCCGCAAATCGGCGGAAGAGCTTGCCTTGAAAAACGATCTTCTCCGCCGTCTGATTCGCGAACTGGTGACACCAAGCGAACAGAAAGAGCCTTTGAAGATATACGCTGATAATAAGGAGAGTTATTTTAAGGCATCTTATGTCCCTATCATCAATACGGAAGCCGGGAACGACGAACCGCGTAAACTGGGCGATGTAATATTACTGAAAAATATAACGGAGTTCAAAGAACTGGATTCTGCCAAGACTACCTTTATCTCCACTATCTCCCATGAACTGAAAACTCCGATTTCCGCTATAATGATGAGCCTTCAACTGTTGGAGGACAAGCGTGTAGGCGAATTGAACGAGGAACAGGAGCAACTCTCAAAGAGCATCAAGGAGAGCAGCGAACGTTTACTTAGCATCACAGGCGAACTGCTGAACATGACTCAGGTGGAAGCCGGTAAACTGCAGATGATGCCGAAAATAACGAAACCGATTGAACTGATAGAGTATGCCATCAAAGCCAATCAGGTGCAAGCGGATAAGTTCAATATCCAAATAGAAGTGGAATATCCTGAAGAGAAAATAGGAAAACTCTTTGTAGACAGCGAAAAGATTGCCTGGGTATTGACTAACTTATTAAGTAATGCTATCCGTTACTCCAAGGAAAACGGTCATGTCGTCATCGGTGCCAGACAGGAAGATGCTATCATTGAATTATATGTTCAGGACTTCGGAAAAGGTATCGACCCGCGCTATCACAAAAGTATCTTCGACCGTTACTTCCGTGTCCCCGGAACAAAAGTGCAGGGAAGCGGGTTAGGACTGTCTATTTCGAGGGATTTTGTGGAAGCTCACGGCGGCACGTTGATGGTGGAAAGCGAACTGGGAAAGGGTAGCCGGTTTGTGATACGGTTGAAGGCGTAAGGTGAAACGCGTCGTTGTTGGCTTTATACGAATTGATGAAGAAAGCTATCCGTGGCAACGACACAAAAACATCTGATAGTCTGGTGAAACATATTCCTGCCGTTGACTCGTTGATGCTGATAAAAGATGAGGAGCTTGCTGAAAACGAATGTCACGGTGAGCTTATATTATACGTTGGATGGTACGAGCACAAACAACCGTGAACCATATCTAGGAATATTGTTTCGCAAGGATGGCAAGTATTATCTCAATAGTTCCGCATTACGTGACGAAGCGATTAACAATACGGATGTGGAAATAGAAAAGGAAAAATGAAACTTTGTGGAAACCAAACATTGTAACGTCTTTTAAAATATTTATATTTGCGGATAAGTTGATACGAAAGAAACTATTGACAATAACATAATTAAAAAACAGAATCAGATGAAACAGGACATGATTGTTATCCTTGACTTGGGTAGTCATGAGAATACGGTATTGGCTCGCGCCATCCGTGCGTTAGGAGTGTATAGTGAGATTTATCCTCACGACATCACAGTGGAAGAACTGAAAGCATTGCCCAATGTAAAGGGGATTATTATCAATGGCGGACCGAATAATGTGATTGACGGTGTGTCTATTGACGTAAATCCGGCTATCTATACGATGGGGATTCCCGTTATGGCTGCCGGTCACGATAAAGCGACTTGTGAGGTGAAACTGGCGGAATTTACGGACGACATTGAAGCTATTAAAAATGCTGTAAAATCTTTCGTTTTCGATACTTGCAAGGCCGAAGCTAACTGGAATATGACGAATTTTGTCAATGACCAGATAGAGCTGATCAGACGTCAGGTAGGCGACAAGAAAGTGTTGTTGGCTTTGTCGGGTGGAGTTGACAGTTCTGTGGTAGCTGCTCTGCTTCTGAAAGCAATCGGGGATAACTTGGTATGTGTGCACGTGAATCATGGTTTGATGCGTAAGGGTGAATCTGAAGACGTGGTTGAAGTATTCAGTAATCAGTTGAAGGCGAATCTTGTTTATGTGGATGTTACAGACCGTTTTCTTGATAAACTGGCTGGTGTGGAAGACCCCGAGCAGAAACGTAAAATTATCGGTGGCGAGTTTATCCGTGTGTTTGAAGAAGAAGCACGTAAATTGGACGGCATCGACTTTTTAGGTCAGGGTACCATTTATCCGGATATTGTGGAAAGCGGCACGAAGACTGCTAAAATGGTGAAATCTCATCATAATGTAGGCGGTCTGCCCGAAGACCTTAAATTCCAGCTTGTAGAACCTTTGCGCCAACTGTTTAAGGATGAAGTGCGTGCCTGTGGGCTGGAACTGGGCTTGCCTTATGAAATGGTTTATCGTCAGCCTTTCCCCGGTCCGGGTTTAGGTGTACGTTGCCTGGGTGCCATCACACGCGACCGTCTGGAAGCTGTACGTGAATCAGACGCTATCTTGCGTGAGGAATTCCAAATTGCAGGATTGGATAAGAAGGTATGGCAATACTTTACAGTAGTACCTGATTTCAAATCTGTCGGTGTGCGTGATAATGCCCGCTCTTTCGACTGGCCGGTTATTATTCGTGCTGTCAATACGGTAGATGCCATGACAGCCACTATCGAACCGGTTGAGTGGCCTGTCCTGATGAAAATCACAGACCGTATTCTGAAAGAAGTGAAGAATGTAAATCGTGTTTGCTATGATATGTCGCCGAAACCCAATGCGACCATAGAATGGGAATAAAAGGATAAAATAAAAAAAGCCCTCGAAAGCGTCGGATAGATAACTTTCGGGGGCTTTTTTGTTACATTGAATTTGACGCTGGCGCAAACGGCTCAGTTGTAATTCTTGGGGGATTAAGTTTTGTTAATTCCGTTCATGCATATACCTTTGCTAGCCTAAAAAGGAAGAAGCTCATATCCACTACTCC
>NZ_CABUHK010000123.1 GCF_902491285.1 uncultured Bacteroides sp.
AATCGTCCATTCTCTTTACGGACACTTTGGAGAGTAAAATTGATTATCTGGTCAATAAACTGAAGGTTAAGAAATTCTCGTTACACGTCCATCCGTATGTGGCCGCTTACATCAACCAGGGACTCGTTTCCCTGAAACGGAAGTGGCAGATGAAATACGGATTCGGTATCAAGATTATTCCAAGTCAGAAACTCGCATTCCTGCAATATGTGTTCTATGATACGCATGGAGAGGAAATCGATATGAAGGAAGAATTCGAAATCAAATAGACAGAAAAGGCGGCTCGTTGCAACGGGTCGCCTTTTCTGTCTATTTACTCTTCTTTCAAATCATAATAATACAAACGAGTATGTTCATCATCATCTTTTGGCAGTAATGGGCTAAAATGGTTCTTTTCATAAAACGGAATAGCGTTCAGATATGCATCTACCGTTATAAAGCGACACCCAGTTTTATTGTTTTCAATAAAATAGCCTTTTATAAAATCCATCAATATCGTACCAATACCTGTGCCGGAAAAAGTTGTATCAACAGCGAAACGGCAGATTTTAACAGCCGGATAACTTTTCAAACGTTTATCATTCACAAAACGATGTTTACGAAAACGATTAAATTCTGTTTTATTTTCAAAATCTCCCAATGACACCCTATCATTAGCCAAACTAAAATATGCTATTACCCGATCGCCAATTTTAGCTACATAAGACACAGCCAATAACGCTTCCCGATATAGCGGAGCCTCATGCAAAATAAAATCGTTCAAGTCGGTATCACCGCAATTGAACGATTCTTCTATTTTCTCCCATTCTTCCATCCGACTAATACGGAATTTCGAATAGTCTATATGTACACTCATAACTCCATCATTTAAAGTTAGTTGCCGCCTTCATTACGAGTTCGTAATTTTTACGCCTACGTTCCCGCTCTTCCTTCGTCACTTTACGAGGATGCTTCATCTTCTCCTCAAATCGCCGGGCATCTTCTCCAAACAATATAGGCGTTTCACGAATAGGCCTTGCCATCTTGTTTCCTCCTTTCATTATTATAATGAGTACAAAGGTAGTATTCTTTTCTAGTTATAGCAAGCAGAAAAAGTTTTTTTCCCATTACTTCTTATTGTTTTTTTAGCTATCTACCAAACTCTCTGTTCAAGCCGCTCATCCTTGTTTAATTAAACTCTCCGTTCAATCGGATTTGTACTCGTTTCCTGTTCAAGATGCACGTAAAAAGCAAGCGGATTTAAAATCCTGATACGAAAGACCAACGGATTATAAATCCGCTGGGATGGGGGGATACGGGGGAAGCAATAATATATATTTCAATTCGTTTTTCATACTTCGGAATGTTGACTATTAGCGGCATTAAATATGGTCAGACATTATTGACTATACCCAACCAAGTAGTACGTGAACAACTACACAGCTACTTGTTGGAACAACGACTTTGCACAAAATCGTAGTTGTCTATCAGGGGATGAAAATGGCGGTATGTGAAGAAGCTTAAATTATCTATTTTCCTCTACTATCCACTTTTCAATATTGCGGGTTTCCGCACTGAAGTTTATGCCGATTTTAAAGAGCTTCCGTCCGTCCATTTCGAAAAGAAGGGCGTAATGCTTGTCATTAATTTGCTGTAAAGCCTCTTCGGCCGTGCCGTTCAGCTTAAATTCCATTATATAAATGAATTTATCAGTCTGCAAGACGAGGTCGATGCGTCCATCGTTCGTGTTATATTCCACGTTGACGTAGAAGCCGACCAGTTTAAAGACAATAAAAAGCACGTTTTCGTAATGCAGTTCCTGGTCACGAATCACTTCGTAGGTAGTGTCCGCAAAGAAACTTTGCAAGCGGTGGAAGAAAGAATCATAATCACCGGAACGCACCTCACGAACAAACTTTTGAATCTCAAAAGGGGATTCTACCTTATTCACATTCGCATAAAAAGGAAGTAGGAAACGGATAAATCCCTCTTCCACTTCACGATTTGGGAAACCTAAACGATACATTCCAAATTCTTCATCATACCCCTTGATGGTGAGGTATCCGCTCTGATAAATCACCGGAATGGGATTGGTGGATTCAGAGTCTATGCTGTTCAAGACCTGGGCGTCGGTTTCCTCGTGTGCCATCCGTTCCAGGTCATAATGATGTTTTTTTAGCAACTTCACTAAATAGGTAGGCGTACCCGTCTCAAACCAATAGCTGCCGAATTCCTTGCGTTTGAAAGCGTTAAGCAGACTGAACGGATTGTACATGCCGATTGAATTGTGAGTAAAATGATAGCCGTCATAGCACTCTCTCAGTTCTTCACAAAGCTTGTCATACGTTATACCGCGCGCTACTGCAAATTCATGGAGTTCTGTTTCCAGATTTTCGTGAATTTCACGCTCGCTGACACCGCATATTTCGATATACTCATTCCACATTGAAATATCATCCAGATTGTTCAAGTCACTGAATACACTGACTTTGCCAAACTTTGTCACGCCAGTAAGGAATGCAAACTTAATGCAGCCGTCCATTGTTTTGAGCGCTCCATAGAACGGTTTCAAGGTATTTCGGAATTGTTCTTGAAGTTCCTCATTACCAATGGCCTGCAACATAGGTTTATCATATTCGTCAACCAAGATGACCACACGTTGCCCTGCCAATTTACAGGCACGCTCTATGATACCGGCGAAACGCAAGGAAAACGAACGTTCGGACGGCTCGGCACCGTAAAGTTTCTCCCACGCTGTCAGCGATTTATCAAGTATATTATTCAGACTTTCCAGTGTGTCATACTTTTCAATATTAAGGTCGAGATGCAATATAGGATATTTTATCCAGTCTTTCTCCAACTTTTCTACTGCCAGTCCTTCAAACAGCTCCTTCTTTCCTTGAAAGTAAGCCTCTAAGGTAGAGATGAGCAGACTCTTTCCGAAACGGCGCGGACGACTCAAAAAGTAATAACTTCCGGTCTTGACCATTTGATATATCAATGCAGTTTTATCAATATAGAAATAACCGTCATTACGAATCTTTTCAAAATTCTGAATACCGATAGGATATATTTTATTGCTCATACTCTCTGCTTTTATAAAAAATGCGCTTTCTTATTGCAAAGATACTGATTTTAGTAGATTTCTCTACTATAGCAAGTTAAAAGAAAAACATTTCACCTACAATAAAAGTTTCACTGCCACTTTCTGCTTTAGCACTACTACGACGAGAATATCCTTAACTGCAGCTTCGGTCTAATCATTTGCTTGCTGAATAGTATTATTATTCGGATTTGACAAATCTGCGACAAGTACTTCAAGAACATCACTTTTACAAATTTTCTTTCTTCATAAAAAAGTTTTAATTATTAATATTTACATTTATAAAAAATTACTTTCAGTAACTACAAAAATATGAATATTAAATTTTACATACATAAAAACAGTCAAATAAAAAGTCGTAACTTCAAGTTTAGCCTTAGAATATATTTGCTTACATTTGCACAATTTTCAGGGTCAAAAGCCCTATTTCGTTTAATTTAAAATTTTAAGAATCATGAAAACTCATGAATCAGCCAACGACGGCAACTGTATTAACGGTTTCAAGCATTTCTCTGACTTAGCGGTAGAGTATTTCCCGGATTTGTCCACTCCCAGTTCGGCCAGCAGAAAATTGCGCAACAGTATCAGAAGCCACAAAGAGTTGTGCGCTCAAATGACCGCAGCAGGCTACACAAAGAAAACAAACAACGTCAGTCCGAAGATGCAACTCATCCTCATCGAATTTCTGGGGGCACCCGTCATCAAGATACCGCCAACTAACAAAACTGCAATCGAAAGTGTAAACGCAGACAAGAAATAAAAGGAAAATCGAACTATATATTTTTAAATATATAGTTTATTATTTATTGTTTATAATGTGTTCTGACAAGCGTTCTGAGTAGTTTTTCTTTACACACATAACAATCAATGATACAGCAACTTACACGAAGAAAAAGGTATTCTGACAAGCGTTCTGCACAAGCATCCGTTTTTCTGCTCTCAAACAGAGCCTCTGATTCACCCGAACGAAGGCTCTGTCCACTCCAAACAGACGCTCCGTTTCCCCCCAACGGAGCGTCTGTTTCATTTCGTACCCAATGAACCGCATCCCGGGACGAAAAAGGATTTTTTTAGCTCTGTTCTCCACCTGTCAACCCCTGCGAACCGTACTGAACATGGCTTATTGCATACCCATGAAAACTGGTATATATTTGCCGGAAATTAAAAACAATCGACTTATGAAGAAATTTAATTTCCAGTCCATGACGGCGCGCGGATTCCTGATTATCCCCAAATCTTTGCTGCAACAGCAGATTGACAACGGACATGGTTGCGAAGGGGATACAGAGGCACTCTTAATCATGCTTATGAAGGTCAACTATTCGGAAACGCAATATACCGGATATCAAAATAAGGAGTTCGTGTGCCGGCGGGGCGAAAGCATGCACAGCTACCGCGACTGGAGCCGGATTTTTAACTGGAGTATCTGCCGGACTTTCCGCCTGATTCATGACCTGGAAACCGCAGGAGTGATTGAAATCATCCCGCATGAAGACAAGTCCTTGCATATCCGCGTGGTGGAATATGACAAATGGGTGGGGAATCCCGAAGCGATGAAAAAGAAGAAAGCCGTCAACGAGAAGTTTTTCTACTTCTGGGACGAGTATCACGCCATTACGCAACTTCCCAAAGAGAACATAGCCAAAGTGCAGCGCGAATGGAAAAAACTCAGCAGCAAAGAGCAGCAACTCGCCATCGACAAAATCGAGGAATATTATTTCCATCAGACAAATTCCAAATATGTCCTGCATGCAGGCAGTTACTTATCTAATAAAGCTTTTCTTAATGAATACTGAGAACCGGGTTTCGCCACAAGCGCCCGAAGTGGAAGAGGCTATCATAGGCGCCTGCCTTATCGAGCAGGACGCCTTACCGCTGATAGCGGGGAAGTTACGCCCGGAGATGTTTTACGTGATACGTCACCAGTTGATTTTCAACGCTTTGCTCGCCATGCACCGGACGGGCACGAAGATTGATATTCTCACCGTGAAAGAGGAGCTTGCCCGGCAGGGAAAGCTTGAGGATGCGGGCGGCCCTTACGGTATCACGCAGTTGAGCAGTAAGGTGGCCAGTTCCGCGCACATTGAGTATCATGCGCAGATAGTGCACGAGAAGTTCCTGCGGCGGGAGATGATTCTAGGATTGAACAAGTTGCTCGCCTGCTCGCTGGACGAAACCATAGACATCGGTGACACGCTGGTGGACGCGCACGACCTGCTCGACCGCCTGGAAGGGGAATCCGGACACCATAGCAATATGCGCGACATGGATACGCTGATGGCGGATGCCATGACGGAAGCCGAAGGGCGTATCGCCCGGAGCATGGATGGCGTGACGGGGATTCCTACGGGGCTGACGGATTTAGACCGAATGACGTCGGGGCTACAGAACGGGGAATTGGTGGTTATCGCCGCGCGTCCCGGTGTGGGGAAGACGGGATTCGCGCTGCATCTGGCACGAAACGCGGCAATGGCGGGATATGCCGTAGCGGTCTACAGTCTTGAGATGCAGGGAGAAAGGTTGGCAGACCGGTGGCTGACGGGGGCGAGCAATGTCAGTGCCGGTCATTGGCGCGGGGGGACGGTGAGCGCGCAGGAGATGGCGGAAGCGCGTGCCGTGGTTGCCGGACTGGCACGGTTGCCGATTCATGTGGATGACAGTACGGTGGTCAGTATGGAGCATGTGCGTTCCAGCGCGCGGTTGCTGCAAAGCCGGAATGAGTGCGGCATGATTATCATTGATTATCTGCAACTTTGCGACATGAGCAGCGGGCAGAGCAACCGAAACCGCGAGCAGGAAGTAGCACAGGCTGCGCGGAAGGCGAAGTTGCTCGCCAAGGAATTGAATGTGCCGGTGGTGTTGCTGAGCCAGTTGAACCGCTTGTCGGAAGGGCAGATAGACAGGCGACCGGAACTGAGCCAGCTCCGCGAAAGCGGGGCCATCGAACAGGATGCGGATATGGTGATGTTGCTTTATCGCCCGGCGTTGGCCCGGGTCACTACGGATAGGGAAAGCGGATATCCGACCAAAGACCTGGGTGTGGCCATCATCGCCAAGCAACGCAACGGGGAGACGGGAAACGTTTATTTCAGCCATAATCCGGAAATGACGAAGATTACGGATTATGTTCCGCCATTGGAATATCTTCAGAAACATGCCAGATAAGGATGGGGAAAACGGTTGTTTTTGCGGTTTATTTTTAATTACATTATATAATAGTTTACGGGGGTTCAAAACGGTTGTTTTTTGCTTGGAATTATTTTATAAAATACTTGACTTTCCTTTCGTGGTTTTGTATCTTTGTATAGTCGGAATGACAGAAAATAATTATTACTTAAACCTTAACTTTTTCAAATTATGAACGTATTAGTAGAGCGCTATCAGCGCAGAAAGAATGTGAGCGAGGAAGACTCGCAGGTATTGTATTATGTACGCCAGAAATCGGGTACTGTAAGGGTGATGGACGTCAACAAGCTGGCGGATGCCATCGAAGCAAATTCCTCGCTTACGGCGGGAGATGTGAAGCATGCTATCGAGGCTTTTGTGGAGCAGTTGCGCCTGTCGCTTACGCAAGGCGATAAGGTGAAGATTGATGGATTGGGGACTTTCCATATCACGCTGAGCAGCGAGGGCACGGAGAAGGAGAAGGATTGCACAGTGCGTTGTATCCGCAAGGTGAATGTCCGGTTTGTGGCTGACAAGGCGCTGCATCTGGTGAATACGAGTCATACCACTACCCGAAGTGAGAATAATGTGGATTTCGTCCTGGCGGGAAAGGGTGATGCTAAAGGCGGTTCGGAAGGTGGCGGTTCCGAAGGTGGAAACGGTGGCGGTTCCGGCGAAGGGGACGACGGAGAAACTCCGGACCCGGCAGCATAAAGGCTGTCCCTTTCCTTGAGGTAAACCTTATAAATGAACAGTTCCACATGATTGCCGGGGAGTAGTTATTTTATCCCCGGCATGTGGTTCATGTTTTCTCTCCCATTTTCTAATTTCATGTTTCAATTTTCAATTCTCAATTTATTAAAATGCTAGATAAAATTATAGAGATTATCATGACGATTCTACCCTTTTTGGGCAGTAACCGTAAGAAGCGCAAGGTTATGGCGCAAGAGGTCAAGGAGTTCAGTGAACTGGTGAAAGGTCAGTATTCTTTTCTGATGCAGCAGTTGGAGAAGGTGTTGAAGGATTATTTCGACCTTAGTTCGAGGGTGAAGGAGATGCATACGGAGATTTTCTCGTTGCGGGGACAGTTGGCGCAGGCTGCGGCTTTGCAGTGTATCAATAAAGAGTGTGTGCAGCGCAGTAATGCAGGTAATGCAGGTATGGCTTTGAAAGAAGCTTGACGACGGAAGTAATGCGACCTATAAATCTGATAGTAGTCCACTGTTCCGCTACACGTGAGGACAGGGACTTTACGGAATATGACTTGGATGTCTGCCATCGCAGACGGGGATTCAACGGAGCGGGGTATCATTTCTATATCCGGAAGAATGGGGATATCAAGTCTACCCGGGCGATAGAGAAAATCGGAGCGCATGCGAAAGGTTTCATATTATTTAATCCTATTTATGTATCTTGTTACTATAATCAATAAAAAAGCCGATTACCATTTCTGATAATCGGCTATAAAATATGCACTTTATTAGGTAGTTGTTTTTTCAGTTCTAGGATATATGTTCATTTCACTTAAACCATATTCCTGCATTTTTCTTTATCTCCACCTTTGTAAACTTTTCCAGTTCTGTTACAAGTACTTTCACTTCGTTTGCTGTTGGCTCTGGCAACTGTACTTTTCTGTTCGTATTCCGTCCTATATTTACTTGTAGAGGTTTACATCGTTTTATGTACTCCACCATTTTATCCAAATCAAACTGCATCAAAGGTTCTGCCGTAACATAGGTATCTATACCCAAATTTGCAATTTTCTCCATTGCTCTTACCCTTTCTTCTATCTCTGGTGAGTTACGCATTATTTCTGGATAAAACCTATTGGTTTCTATGGTCGTACAAACCACTGAATGATGAAATACAGGATGAGCTATAAAATCTAATATTCTGGAAGGATTTTTGCTTTGAAACAAATATTTATTGGCAGACCTATCACAATAATCCAAAACCATTTGAATCCAATGGCTAGGTATATCTTCTGCCCACATATCAATACTACTTCCTACAAATATAAAATTCAAACACTCAAGATAGCAGGTTAATTCTGCCGCATCCAATCTGGGGGTATTCAAACGAGAACACATTTTTTTCATATAGCAATAGGTACAGCCATGAGAACATTTACCCTTAATAGGATTCCATGTGTGTGTCACAAATTCATACATATTGCCTTTACTCTCCTTAATCATGATATATCTTTATTAGTTATTATTCTTGTTGGAAAGCCAGCAGGAAGCACCTACTGGCGTCTCTACGGATTATTTTTCAAATTCTTCCCATAATCCACTCAATTTATTATTTATAATATTTTCTTTCGTATCACCTCCTCTAGTTCCCTTGGCTTTTTCAATATAATCAGCATCTTCTTTACTAATATTTTTCAAAAAACGTTCCATTTTGTCTGTAAATTTTGGTTTGAGATTATCACTAGTTTTTTCATACTTGGATATTATCCAGTCGATTACTGTTCGTGCCTGTATTGTCGTTTCTTTAAAAATACCTTCTGCCGCTTGTAAAAGTCTTAACCCTCTTTCCAAGCCACTGGTATTTTTCAGCTCGTCAGCAATGTTACCGTCTATGGCACAATCCATAACTTTTTTATTAATCTTTGAGGTGAAGGTCAGCCACTTCGATGCCGAAGTTAAAGAATAGCCTTTATTTACTAAATTACTCATAGCATCCAACAAAGGTAGTTCTTCTTGCTGATTGTTTATTTTTGCCCCTTTCACGTAGTCGCTACCCTTCCACGGATCAGTAGCAATATTGATTTCTGACAACATCTTGGCTATTGGCAGTTCCGTATTCAAAGCATACAATAACTTAAATTCTCTCTTATAACGTTTTTGCTCATCCCGTTCTTCATTACTCGCCATAAGTCTAAGGTGCGCTTCATAGCGATGATTACCTTCCACTAACACCAAATAATCCACAGCTTCTTCTTCTCTTATAATATCACCTGTAGTAAAATCAACAACATCCAACCCTTGATTTATAACATCATTAGCATCTACCACTATGGCAGGAATTAACTGTCCGCACTCTTCAAGTGTTTTCATTTTAGCCTTCACAATCTTTTCATTCAAATCACGATTACCGCTTAAACGTGCAATCTTTTTTCCTTCATTTACTAACGAGGTTAATGTTGTTACTTCGTTTTTCTTCATATCAATCTTGCCGCTGCCCTGCGGACTTATTTTGGTACCTGGCTCACCGATAATTTTTATACTACAAAGATTGCCCTTTTCTTGAGAAGCTAACGGGAATAAAAAAACACTGCTTTCTTATTCCCCTACTTCACAAGTTGTAGAATGAAGTATTTAGAGAATAAGAAAGCAGAAATAAACAATAAAATAAGTTTCAATCAATAATAAAATGCGTTCAAACTCCTTATGTCCTTATCCTTATATTGTTTCAACAGGGACTTCAAGTAGTCATAGTCAACCAACACACTTTCGTTGCTCACGATACCAGTGAAGTATAGTAGATGAGAAATCAGCGTCTTTTCCTTGTCAGACATATTAGCTCCCTTCTTTCTCTTTTCTTTTACCTGTTCTTGATAATTCAAGGCAGTGATAATCATTTGTGAGAAATAATAAGCGAATACGGAGAATGATTCAGTATGTGGATCACTCAAATCAACGCTACCAGTATTCATTTGGTCTGAATTTACTGTTTCCAATCCGTCTGCACAAAACTTTGCTATACTAGCAATAGCCGTCTTATTATCTATCACGATATTCTTCCTACCTATTTTCAACGTAATACAAATTGGGCTTTTAAAGACTGCACCAAACGGAGTATCTCTTTTATAATCCTCACTGATAGCATTAACAAATTTTTCTATCTGTTCTTTAGAGGATTCTTTTATTTCTATACCTTCCATACATTTACCCCAACTGCAATCATAACAGAAAAGCAATAGATACCAAAACTTTTCAGCGTCTAACCCCAATACGGCAAGCAATTCTTGAAGTTCGTTATTCTTTATGTATGAATCAAACGAGAATTTGCCTTTCAATATTCCTCTGTTGTATCTTCCTTTAAAAGTGTCTGGCGTTTGTGACGGCAATATATATGTCTGTCCTGTTTCTTCATCATAATCAAAATCAGGGAAATATTCTTGTGTCACTGGATATATATACTCTAGCAACTCGCTATACTGGATTGAGAACTTATCTACTGGCTTCATAGTGTTTTTGTTTGCAATGATAATAAAAAAACAGCAAAT
>NZ_CABUHK010000124.1 GCF_902491285.1 uncultured Bacteroides sp.
TGAACGACCCGTGCAAAACGGCTCCCGAAGAGTTGCTGACGGAGATTTATATTCCGGTGGAATAAAATGGAATAAGAAGTATAAAATGCAGGTGCGCCGTTTTGTCTTGGCACACCTGCATTAACTTACCCATTCCATTCTCAATGAATGGGAATTACGATGTACAGATAATCTTCCTCTCCTTTATCTGTTTTATCAGTTATCTGTCGGCATAAAGCCCTACTCTATTTCCCTCACTATCGGTAAACAGGGCAAACCATCCTCTGCCTTCTACCTCTATTTTCGTTTTAGGCATCACGACTTTTCCACCTTTCTGAAGCACCTTGTCTAATGTCAGGGTAATATCTTCACAATTAAAAGAGATAATCACTCCTTTCTCTGAAGGAAGATAATCCGGCGCGTAGAAAATAGCTCCGGCCGTTTCCCCTTCTTCGGTGAAACACGCCATTTTTTCTTCTTCACACTCAAAAACCGGAAGTTGCACATCTAGCACCGTTTCATAAAAATCGACAGCCCGACGAAAATCAACAGAAGGAATCTCGAAAAATGCAATAAACTTTTTCATTTTGTTTCTTTTTTATGGTTACTACTAAGCCTTTGCAAAGACATTGCAAAAGTAGGGTAACCCGTCGGGCCCTGATAGGAAAAAAGGGACATCTTCTAAAGTTCGGAGAAATAATCGGAATAGGGAGCACAAACTGCAAGATATTCGGCAGGCGTATAGCCTGAAAAGAGCTTGAACTCCTTTATCATGTGCGACTGGTCGGAGAATCCGCACTCATAGGCAAGCCGGGCGAAAGGAACTGCCGGATTCTGTTGCAACAGGAACAGCGCACGCTGCATACGCACAATACGGATAAATTCTTTAGGAGTCGTCCCCACGTAATCGGCGAAAACCCGACCGAACTGCTTGTTGCTCAGGCAAGCCGCTTCCGACAACTGCGAGATTTGAATCTGTGGCTGACTATTGATTTCTTGAAAGACAGCGGACATTCTCTTCAAATTGTATTCGGAAAAAGAATATAAACGACGGAGAAAGAATTGTTCTATCAGACGGATACAAGCCGTATTGTCGGGAGTATCAGCAACTTGTTTCGATAAGTCCGAGAGTCCGGTATCTCCCACCTCATCCATAGACACATTCTGCCCGTGAAACAAATAGACGGGAATATGAAGCAACACCTTTGCCGCATAAGGCTGAAAGACAACTGTTATCATCTCTATCCTTCCCGTAGACACCACATCGGAAAAGCCGACCGACTGCCCGCAAACAAACGACTGCGGCTGCAACCGCGATTCGTTCTGCAAAAAGAGCCGTTTGCCTTTGTGAAACACAAGTTGGATGCAACCAATAGGCAGAGTCCGCTCGGAAACAGTATCCGCCGCATCATCCTGCAATATCCAGTAATGCCGGATATAAGGAGCCAGTACGGAAACAGGAGTGATAATTTGAAATGATTGCATACGGCAGATTTTCTACTTTTTAAGTTATAACCGTTTTTTAAGTTACGACTGCAAAAGTAGAAAGTTTGCCGGATTATGTATTGTAAAAATGGGACATTCTTTTATTTGAAGAAAACCATTTGCGCAATTGAGGGCATAGGTTCATCCATCATACTTTCGCCGGTGAAGTTCCAAGAAACCCGGTTATCATAAGAATCGAGCGCAAGCCAATTGAAAGAAGCAGCACTGAAATAACCAACTCCGCAGAAAAGCACCCAGGCCGTTTTTCTATCTGTCGGTTCGCCCACCTCACATTTTATGCGGAATATCCAGTTATCCCTCGCATACAGGGACGGATTCAGCTCGAGTCCCGTCTGTACCAGATTTCCCGAATAAATCTCTCTTGAAGACATTTCCTCCGATGAAATATCCAGCAAGGAAACGACCAGATTATCCGACAGAGTTGTGAAACCGGCGCTTTTCAATTCGATAGGCGAATCATTATTAATCCGGTCTACAAATATTTGGCTGCTTGTACACATCACTACATAATCTACCGTATGGGATGATATACTCTGTGAAATCCTTTCATTCAGCCGGAGCAGACTTTTTTCGTACCTCGATGCACTTAGTGAATTCACAGCGTTCAGTTCTTCAAGGTCGGAATTTGTGATGTAAGACAAAACGGTGCTTTTCTTGTTCGGATTAATGTAATACTTCTGAACCGGTTCGCTGATGTCTACGAATTTATTCAGGACATGGACATCGGCTTCGTAAGAATTACCCGCCTCGGCAGGAGTATCAATAATAAAGTTGTCACTACATCCACACAACAGGATGAGAAAAAGTAAAAAGCCTAGTTTAGTTAATTGCAGATTCTTCATAACATACAGGGTTTGGTTATCTTTTCCTATTTCATAAAATAGTTTAGTCTTATGGCAGCAAAGTTATGGGAAAGAAAATAAAAAAGTCTTGAACGAATTCAAGACTGCAGCTGATTTATATAGGATATAAATATTATTAACAATAATTCCCGCTATCGTGCCAATGGTGGCAGGATAGCAGGAAACTTTTTCTTTAGATAACGGAAAGCCCGTATTCGTAGGCATCGGACATTGCATTGTAATCTGCGTCCGAGTAAGCGCCTTTATCTCTGGCTTTCTGCATATCCTTCATAAAGGATTCTACGGAAGAGAGGAAACTCTGATAGTTTTTCAATTCTTCGTCATAACCGGTAACGGCAGGAAGTTTCTTTGCGGCTTCCAGTTCCTTTTTCAATTCTGCCATTTTCACGTCAATCCGCATACCGTCCATTACGTGTTTACGGGAGTAGAGGTTCATGATGCTTTGTACGGTGCCCGACATTTTACGCATAGCCATTATCTGGTCTTTCAACGGCTCGTCGGCGAGAAGTTCCTTTTCCGCCTGTTCAGTCAGAGGGCTTAATATATCGAAAATCACTTGTTTGTATTCGGACATCGCTATGCTCAATTGATAGTTCTCTTTCAAAAGTTTAGTGGTTTCCGCCTTTTTGTTATCCTTCCGGTAAGACAGGAATTTATCAAAATTAGCGTAGAACTGTGCTCTCGAAGTAAATAATCCCCTGTAATTCTGTATCAGATTCTGACGGACTTCATCGTTGAAGTAGACACCCGGATTCATCAGTTCCGCAGTATCCCTGACCGAGACCTCCGGCGGCGCAATCGGAGCTACTTCGGGCACTTTTCCTGTCTGCTCCATATATCCCAATACCGCATTTATATCTTTTGCATTAGCTACATGCCTCAAAACAATGAGTGATGTATGATAATAGTTTATCACTTTACTGGCGTCGTCCAACTCTTCAGGAGTAGCCGAGGACGCAACCTGCTTCTTGTTCCCTCCCGAACAAGAAGCCAGCAAGAAAGCACCAACAAGTGCCCCTAACAATAAGATTCTTTTCTTCATAATGTTCAGTTTATTAAGTCTTTCGTACTATAACAATAAAAATCGTTTTTTGTTATAACCAAACAATGCATATCGGATAAGTTAAAAAAGAACAGGAAAGTCCTAGATGTTATTGGCGATGGTTGAGGAATAAACAATCACAAGAAGTATAAAAACAAAAAATGGCTACTCATCGCGAGCAACCAATCCTTTGTTAACCTTAAATCTAATACTTATGAAAAAAACACATTACAAAGGTACTATCTTTCGGGTAAATAGCAAATTTCAGAGTGAAAACAGGTGATAATATAACACGGTTTAATACTCTCGGAAGCGCATTAACATTTCAGACTTCACACGTTAACATTTAACATATTCATTCACAATCATTGCTTGCAGCATAGTCCGGAAACAGGCTTCATTCTTTTTTCTGCCCAAAAGAGGATAAATAAGATTCATTTTACGTAACTTTGAAGTATGATAATCAGCGCCAGCCGCCGGACGGATATTCCGGCATTTTATTCATCCTGGTTTTTCAACCGGATTAAAGAGAGATATGTATTAGTACCTAATCCTTTCAATCCTAAGATGATTGGCAAGGTCAACCTCGACCCTGCCGTAGTAGACTGTATCGTGTTCTGGACAAAGAATCCGGCTCCGATGATTGACAAACTGGATAAATTGCAGGATTACAAATACTATTTCCAGTTCACCCTCAACCCTTACGGCGAAAAGTTGGAAAACAACCTGCCCTCTATCGCCAAACGAATAGAAACTTTCAAACGGCTCTCCGACAAGATTGGAAAAGAGAAAGTCATCTGGCGTTACGACCCGATATTAACAAATACAGAGTTTAATGTAGCTTTCCATAAAGAAGCATTTGCACAAATAGCCGACGGGCTTAAAGACCATACAGAAAAATGTATGCTGGGATTCATCGACCATTATCAGCATATCCGCAATGCGGTAGGACAATTCAACATCAATCCTTTGACAAAAGAAGAGATTGAAGAAATGGCTGTTTCTTTCAGGAAAACAATAGATGCGTATCCGACTGTCCAATTAGATACCTGCACCACTAAAGTGGATTTGAGACATCTGAATATCCCCAGTGGCCTGTGTATCGACAAAGAACTGATAGAAAGAATTATCGGCTGCCCGATTCTTGCCAAGAAAGACAAGAATCAACGGAGTATCTGCAACTGCATCGAAAGCATCGACATCGGTACGTATGAAAGTTGCCTCAACGGGTGCATCTATTGCTATGCAATCAAAGGCAATTACAACACCGCAGAATATAATATGAAGAAGCATGATAAAAATTCTCCGCTTCTTATCGGGCATTTATCAGAAAACGACGTGGTGAAAGAACGGGAAATGAAAAGTCTGAAGAATAACCAATACTCACTATTTTAAATCTTCACCCAAATTTAAGGGCATAAAAAAAGGCTATCTATCCCAGACAGCCAATCTTTTGTTAACCTTAAATCTAATACTATGAAAAACACATTGCAAAGATACGGACTTTCGGCTTATCTCCAAATTTATCGGGCAAAACGGGGTATCTTATAACATGGTTTAATAGAATCGGAATCCGATTAACATATAAACAGAACAACGTTAACATTTAACAGTTTTCTTAAATATATAGGAGCGAAAAACTAAGAGAGATGCAAAAGTTTTCAAACTGGTTATCGAATCTTATTAAAGAGAGTTTAAGGTAAGTAACAAATCCTCCACCCGCTTGTTTAGGATAGAAGGTAACCATCAAATTCTCATTATATGAATAGATTCGAAAATAAGGCAGTCATCATCACCGGTGCTGCCGGCGGCATTGGCGAAGCAACCACACGCCGCATTGTTTCTGAAGGCGGTAAAGTAGTCATTGCCGACCACTCCAAAGAAAAAGCGGAGCAACTTGCTGCCGAACTCACTCAATCGGGGGCTGACGTACGTCCCATTTATTTCTCCGCTACCGAACTGCAAAGCTGCAAAGAGCTGATTGACTTTGCAATGAAAGAGTACGGACAAGTGGACATATTGATTAACAACGTAGGCGGAACCGACCCAAAACGTGACTTGGGTATCGAGGAACTGGATATTAACTACTTCGATGAAGTATTTCACCTGAACCTCTGCTGCACCATGTATCTCTCCCAACAAGTGATTCCTATCATGGTGGCGCACGGCGGCGGAAATATCGTAAACGTGGCATCTATCAGCGGAATGACTGCCGACGCCAACGGAACTTTATACGGAGCCAGCAAAGCAGGTGTCATCAACCTGACTAAATATATCGCCACCCAACTGGGCAAAAAGAATATCCGTTGCAACGCCGTAGCGCCCGGACTGATACTGACTCCCGCCGCCCTGGATAATCTGAATGAAGATGTCCGCAACATCTTTTTGGGACAATGTGCCACGCCTTATTTGGGTGAACCGGAAGATGTGGCAGCCACCATTGCCTTTCTCGCCTCGAACGACGCCCGGTATATCACCGGACAAACAATCGTCGTAGACGGCGGACTGACCTCTCATAATCCAACCGTGGAATTATCATAATAGAGAAACATCTTATTAACTACAAATAAGATATTCATTTGCATAGATTATTTTTCCCGTTGCCTATTCGGTTTTCGTTTGACTTAACTCAAGCGAACGTTCGACTTAAGTTAAGCTATCGTTTGACTTAAGTCAAACGAAAACTGAATCGCAGGTTGAATAAATAATTGATGAAACCTGGCTTCTTAAACAATGCATTGCCACAAACTAGTTATCGCATCGCATTACCGAGCATACAACTCTCTCCCACCGCCCCCCATATTTTATCATTCTTTTCCAAATTCAGAGTAGCCGCATCAAAAAAAACTCTTTTTCCTCTCCATGTTACCGATAGGAAACATACCTTTGTGACCAACTAGTAACAAGACTATAAAAGTATGGAAAAAGAAATTATCAAAAACAGGCAGGCAACGGAACTTACCCTGATTAAAGCCGTCGATGACATCATCGAGGAAAGTGGCTTCGAAGGATTAGGCATCAATGCAATAGCAGCCAAGGCTAAAGTTTCCAAAATGCTTATCTACCGTTATTTTAACTCATTAGACGGGTTGATAGCAGCCTATATCCAACAAAATGACTATTGGATTAACTTCAATGAAGAATTGCCGGATAAAGAACATTTATCTGAATTTATCAAGCAAATATTCAAAAGACAAATCGTCCGGCTGCGGGAAAGTTATACTTTGAAACGGCTATATCGCTGGGAGCTCTCAACAGACAACAAATTCGTGAAAGAGCTGCGCGACAAGCGGGAAGCAAAAGGACTCTGGCTGATAGAAGCTGTTAGCAGGCTTTCAAAGCATCCGCAAAAGGAAACTGCCGCCGTAGCTTCCATTATCACAGCGGCTATCAGCTATCTGGCGCTACTCGAAGAAAACTGCCAGGCATATAACGGACTTAAAATACAACAAGAAACCGGTTGGGAACAACTGGAAGAAGGGATTAATTTACTTGCAGACCTTTGGCTACAAAAAACAACTTTAACGAAATGAATAAAATGACGATTATGGGATTATGGTTCCTCTCTCTATTGATTAATAGCGGATGCAACCAGGAATTAATAGAGTACAACACCGACGACCTCAAAATATCTATCGAAAAGGGTGAGGAATGGATGCATGACTTTCCGCTATTCTTAGGTATTAATAAGAAGAATCCGCCACAAATTGCCATTTGGACGGAAGATATGGAAGAACATTATTTATCCACTATTTATGTGACGCATAAAATAGCCACTCAATCCTGGCAAGCTTCCAGTGGAAACCGCAGAAAAGAGGCTCTACCGCATTGGTGTCATCAGAGAGGTGTTCAATATGAAGACGGGCTGTATCTCCCGACAAAGAAATCGCCATTAACCGACGGAGTCAGCGGAGCAACTCCGAAAGGCAGTTTTGATGTACGGATGACTCCCACGGGTAAGGTAAAGAAGTTCATTGTCAAAGTAGAAATCAATCATTCCACAGATTTCAATGATGCATATCCGAAATCCGCCAAAGAAGGAGACGTCCATTATTCCGGCGGAAAAGAGGGAAGCGGGCAGCCTGCCCTTGTCTATGCAGCAGAGGTGGATTTAACTTCCGGTGAAAAAGTATTTGCAGCTAAGTTAATCGGACATAGCAGCCCGGACGGAAGCAACGGGGATATAACAGAAGATACTTCTTCGCTCACAACTGCATTACATATTGTCAAAAGCATAACGATATACATACTATAATGAAAAAGTCAACACTCACCTTTATTCTGTTATCCTTCATCGCAATGTACGCCAACGGACAGACAGATAACAAACATTTCTCTTATACTGTATCTATCGGAACCGGGTTCTCCATGAGCCAGCCTTCGTGTACACCTTTCATCGGACAAGTCATTGCTCATTATCACATCAATCAGCGGTTTACCGTCGGTGCCGGCAGTGGTTTATCCGTTTATGAGAAAGCGCTTATCCCGCTATATGCCAACGCACAGTTCTTCATTACCCAACCCAGGAAGCTGACTCCTTATTTGGAATGTAATATCGGCGGCTCATTCGCTGCCGCCAAAGAAACAAACGGCGGATTTTATCTCTCGCCGTCCGTGGGGGCACAACTAAGACTTACTCAAAAGCTGAAAATGAATGTAGCGTTAGGCTATGAAATACAGAAGTTGGAACGGTTAAAGAAACAAACCGACCCGTATTTCCGCACTGAATTTAAAGAAGAATTATCACACCATTCCCTCACCGTGAAAGTCGGATTGACTTATTGACTAACGTTTCACAATGATTTTATCCACGCATTCATTTCTTCAATGTCCGCCAAGGAAGAAGAAAGAGTCTGCTCAGTCTGCAAGGAAGCAGGACGAAGGTCGACGCGCACATATCCCCAGCCGTCCTCATCGCCTTGCAGATAACCATACTTCCTGTACTCTTCCAGACAACTGTCCGTGCACTCTCCGTAAAAATCATATTGAAGTTCATCATCTGAAGTCCTTTTATTTGCTATGAATGAACTTTCACCCACCCAGGCAAAGTCTACCAAATCAACATCAGTGTAAGCAAGTCCCCCTCTATCAAGTACGGCAACTTCTGCCAAACGCCCTTCACTGAGCATCTTGTAAACGCGGACATAACACCCGCCCTCGTACGGACTTTCATCAACGACAAGGAAAAGGCCGGATTTTCCACAGAACAAAGGAGTATCTATTCCATTGTATTTGTAAACTTCTCCAGTGGCATCGCTCATCGCAAAATAGCCCCAGCTTTCGAACCCGGAAAAATGGAAGAAATGTAAACCGTAATCAGACTGGTAACCGTCATAATACCATTTTCTAAATCCGTCTTCGTCCTCTTCCAGTGGAGAATTCAGCAGTGCAAGAGTTCCCTTTTTCCACCGAACGGACAATTGGGCTTTACTGTCTGTATATCGTCCTTTGCCAGGGTCAAGCTGCGTGTTGCAGCTATCCGCTTTCGCAGCCATGTATTCACTGAATTCAAGTTTTCTCAGGTCTGCTCCCGTACTGTCATATAGACGTACAGGTATCATTTTCCCACTATGATAGTCATACATACTCTTTCCCATCCGATTGCCGTCTTCGGAATAGTTTTCGATTATAACACCCGGCGCACCTTTCTCCGAATACGGATAGCTCGCGAAATGGCACAGCCGCCCACCGGAGTAATCTCTTATTTCCAACCGCTTTTGAGAACCGATTGTCACAATACCACGTTTCACGGAATCACATCTGCCATCTGTGAAGCATATCGGCTCGTCGGTTCCTTCTTCAAAATATTTCCGTTTAAGGAGATATTTCTTCTCGCCGTCTTCCAATGCATAAGTTTCCTCAACGTAATAAAGAGGATGTCCCTCTGACGCCTGATATTTATACTCGTAGAAGTCGGGAACTTTACTTACGTTGTTGGGATTATTGTAACTATCTTCAGTATGGGCGTAATACCAACATTCGCTTGGAAATACTTCCTGGTCGTCAATATAATGATTAATCTGCCACAGTCGTCCGTTCGCGTGCCATCTCCTTTCTTCTCCGTGAAGTTTCCCGTCTTTATAGTGCTCAAACCAGTCAGGCTTTCCATCGTAATACCACCGCTGACGCACTCCGTCGAGTTTGCCCCGTGTAGCCTGATAGAAGATATGGGGATTTCCGTTGGAATTATAAGACTGATAAAGTTCATGAATACTGTCGAGGGTGATAAAACGGTCTACCATGCAATGGGAAGATATGCTGTAATGATATACTGTATCATTTTTTATTCCGTCCTTATAAACAGTTACCGAATAATAGGGTTCCGACACAAAAGAATCCGTAGAACGGAAATAAAAATTCTTGTAAGCTCCATTCATCAATGTACCTTTGTAGAAATAGCGTTCCACGCTATCAATCTGCTTCTTGCAAATACTGTCGGATATATACTCCTTTAAAGAAGAGGCTTCCGGCTCTTTCCGCAACGCCCCGGAAAGCGTATCGGGAACAAGCCAGTCACTTCCCTTATAAAAATCCATAGAAAAAGCTTCTGCAACCACAGGAGAGAATCCGTCCGAAGTATTTTCTTGTTCTACGGAAGAGGACTGCGAAGTCCCTCCGGTCTTTCCGCCGCATGATAGCAACAGTAATGCGCAGCCATATATCAAAGCCTTTTTCATACCTAACATCTCTTTTTTAATACATAATCACCACGAAATTAGTTATAAAATCAGAGATTCAAACAGAAGTCTACTGAAAAAGAAAGAATTATCAGCGACCAAACTGTTATTTCGTTCAACAAATACTAACTTTACAACGTTTTTAATATAAAGAACGAACGGAATGATTGTTAGAACACTACTGGATACAGACCTCTATAAGTTTACCACATCGTACGCTTATATCAAACTATTTCCCTATGCAATGG
>NZ_CABUHK010000125.1 GCF_902491285.1 uncultured Bacteroides sp.
TATGTCACAACAAGAAGACGATTTGAGGGCATTGGCGAAAATCATGGATTTTCTGCGTGCCGTGAGTATTATTTTAGTGGTCATGAACGTGTACTGGTTCTGTTATGAAGCCATACGGCTCTGGGGTGTGGACATCGGTGTGGTGGACAGGATACTGATGAACTTCAACCGCACGGCGGGGCTGTTCCGTTCCATCCTCTACACGAAACTATTTGCCGTCCTCCTGCTTGCCCTGTCCTGTCTGGGGACAAAGGGCGTGAAGGGCGAGAAAATCACGTGGGGGAAAATCTGGGCGGTCCTTGCCGTGGGCTTCGTGCTGTTCTTCCTCAACTGGTGGATACTGGCCCTGCCATTGCCGGTGGAGGCGGTGACGGGACTGTATATCCTGGCCGTTGGCGCGGGCTATGTATTCCTGCTGATGGGCGGTCTGTGGTTGAGCCGCCTGTTGAAGCACAACCTCATGGATGATGTGTTCAACAACGAGAACGAGAGCTTCATGCAGGAAACAAGGCTTATCGAAAGCGAGTATTCGGTCAATCTTCCGACACGGTTTTACTACAAAAAGCGTTGGAACAATGGCTGGATCAATGTCGTGAATCCTTTTAGGGCTTCCATCGTGTTGGGTACGCCGGGCAGCGGTAAATCCTATGCAGTGGTAAATAATTTCATCAAGCAGCAGATAGAAAAGGGCTTCTCGATGTATGTGTACGACTTCAAATTCAGCGACTTGTCCACGATAGCATACAACCATCTGCTGAACCACCCGGAGGGCTACAAGGTGAAACCGAAGTTTTATGTGATAAACTTCGATGACCCGCGACGTTCGCACCGTTGCAATCCCATTCACCCGGACTTCATGGAGGATATTACGGACGCTTATGAGAGTGCGTACACCATTATGCTCAACTTAAATAAAAGTTGGGTGCAAAAGCAGGGCGACTTTTTCGTAGAATCGCCCATCATCCTTTTCGCGGCTATTATCTGGTATCTCAAAATTTTCCAGAACGGCAAGTATTGTACATTCCCCCATGCGATTGAGTTCCTGAACCGCCGCTATGAGGATATTTTCCCGATACTGACCTCTTACCCGGAATTGGAAAACTATCTTTCTCCGTTCATGGACGCATGGCTCGGAGGGGCTGCGGAGCAGTTGATGGGGCAGATAGCAAGCGCGAAAATCCCTTTGTCAAGGATGATTTCCCCGCAGCTCTATTGGGTGATGTCGGACAGCGAGTTCACGCTGGACATCAACAATCCCGAAGAACCGAAAATACTCTGTGTGGGCAACAATCCCGACCGTCAGAATATCTACGGGGCCGCTCTCGGTCTGTATAACTCCCGTATCGTGAAACTCATCAACAAGAAAGGGATGCTGAAGTCGTCGGTCATCATCGACGAGCTGCCCACGATTTATTTCAAGGGGTTGGACAACCTTATCGCCACCGCGCGAAGCAACAAGGTTGCCGTGTGTCTGGGCTTTCAGGATTTCAGCCAGTTGGTGCGCGACTACGGTGATAAAGAAGCGAAGGTCGTGATGAACACCGTCGGCAATATCTTTTCCGGTCAGGTGGTGGGTGAAACCGCCAAGACGCTTTCCGAACGCTTCGGTAAGGTGTTGCAGAAACGGCAGTCCATTTCCATCAACCGGCAGGATGTTTCCACCTCCATCAACACGCAGATGGATTCACTCATCCCGCCGAGCAAGATTTCCGGCTTGACGCAGGGTATGTTTGTCGGTTCGGTATCCGACAACTTCAACGAGCGTATCGAGCAGAAGATTTTCCATTGCGAGATTGTCGTGGATGCCGAGAAGGTGAAGCGCGAGGAGAAAGCCTACAAGAAAATCCCCGTCATTACCGACTTTACGGACGGGGACGGCAACGACCGCATGAAGGAAACGGTTCAGGCGAATTACAGGCGCATCAAGGAGGAAGTGAAGCAGATTGTTCAAGAGGAACTGGAACGTATCGCAAATGATGAAAACTTGAAACACCTGTTGCAGCAGAAATAACAGATTCCTTTATATATGAAAAAGGGGATGTGTCAAAACACCCAAAATATGAAAATTACCCCTGTCACAGATATCTGTAGCAAGGGTAATTTTGTTAAAAAGAGAGTTTTGACACCCTCTTTTTATTCTCAGATTTGAGATGCTTGTTGATGGTGGTAATGGCAAGCATCAGCAAATAATTTTTCAGTTCTGTATCGTCTTTAAGCAGTATGCTGTATTCTTCGGCAAACATTCTCAACAGTCTGGTTCTGAGTTTCGACATTTCTTCACCGAAAGGTATCTGTCGGTTTTCTTGCCAATACTCAATCACTACGGAAGATACCAGCCACTTGAACTCGGATTTCATCTCTTTGCCGAGTTTCTTGAAGCGGATTTGTTCGCTAATTGGCGGCTCGTTGTATGGCATTATGTCTGCCGGGTCATAAACGGATATACTGCCGATACCATAATCCATGATTATCGGTAAATCAGTTTTTACATCATTCTTATGTTTCTTCTTTTTAGCCATACCCGTTATTGTTGCAGGAAACCTTTACCTTTATCAGTAAGATAGTATTTCTGTTGCGGACTCTTGGAGCCTATGGGATAAAGTGAAAGGACCAAACCGGAATTTATTGCCGGATGGATATAGTTCTTTAAGAAATTCCTTTTATCTTTCATTCCCGTTTTCTCCATGATTTCTTTAGCAGAGAGAGTGTTGTTCCCAATAGCAGACAACAGTTTTCCTAACTGTGGGGTTACTGTGGGGTTACTATAGGGGTGCTGTGGGGGTGCTGTGGGGTCTTGTCCTACTGTAGTTCTTGTATAATGAAACACAATCCATACAGCATTGCCGTCGGTATGAAACTCCGGATCCGGAATACCGACACGGCGACATTCGTTTACCATAAGGGCTATGCCACGTCCCCAACTCTCCAATACTGCACTTTTGTACAGCACATTGGCTACTATCAGATTTTGTGGTTCGGAATTGTGGCCACCCAACAGTTTCTCAATGGTAATATCAGGCGGAAATGTTCCGCTGTTTTCAATCTCCACGCGGTCATCATAGATAGCAATCCCGACTGAACTGCCGGGGCGATGGTAAACACGATGTGCAAAAGCATTTATGCAACATTCTCTCAATGCCTTATATGGCACATTCAGTTCCTCTTCTCTGTACAAACCTTCAATTTTACCGGAAAGGGACAAATGCTTGAAGAAAAATGCCATTGCAGCATCCAGCAAGTTGAATATATTGCCTGTCACACGCTGATTATCTAAAAATTCATCTTTTGTCGTTCCTTTGAACCGGGCTAAACGGAGCAGACATTGGGGATAATGGTAGAAGTTCCGTCCGAATAGGACAACGGAAGCATTGTTCAGCTTTCCATCATTCAACAAGTCAAATTTTTCAAGGATGGTTCGGACATCCTCCTGCATAGAACCTTCCGGCAAACGTCCGCCTCTGATTCCTCCACGTACTGCGCCCAAGATTGCCGTTTCGTCAAGGTCGGATATTTTCAAGCCGGGATTTTGCATGGAATCCCAAGCATAGGTTCCGCCTCGCTGCATAACCAACAGGTTGTATATACCCTGCGGCATGGCAGATGTAACGCTCTCTATCCGTTGATAAGCCCTCCCCTTATAGGTGAACGGGCGCATATATCGTTGTTCTTCCGCTGATAAAGCTATAACACTTTTGTTCGTTCCCGGAATGTCTGTATAGGATATATCAATGGTCGCAAACGGCTCGATTCGTCTGATGGTTTCCGCAATATCGCGCTTCGTCTTGTCGCTCACTTCCTGACCGATAATCTTTCCCTTGTCGGTTACACCGAACAGCACCGTGCCGCCCGTACCGTTCAGGAAGGCACAAAGAGTTTCCATTCCACGCTCCAACTGCCCGGTAGTTTCTTTGAACTCAACTGTCCCGCCTTCGGCTCCGGCAATCAGTCCATTCAATATTTCGAGGTTATCTATTTTCATCCGTCATTGATTAATACTTGCAAAGTTAATGATTTTAATCGGCTTTCCGGCAGATAATAGAGTGATTGTAAATGAAGAAGGATAAGAAACCGTATAATCCGGCCGCTTATCCTTTGTTTGGCATTCGTTTATCTCCTCATCCGCTCCAATTCATCGTCATGTCGCATCTTCGCGTTCAGTTTGTCCTGCATCTTTTCAAGGAAGTAGGTGCGACTGTCGCTTTTCCTGCGTTTGATGTCCGTATAGAAGCGGTAGCAGTCTTTGGACTCCACACCGAAAAAGGAATAGAGGACAGGAGCAAGCTCTTTCAGCGAAGCCTTGCCGCCATTGATGCAGCCGGTGGCGTAGAGGGCATAGATTAGTTCTACCAACTCGACGGCATTACCGGTCCATTGCAAGGCTGGGACTGTGGCTTTGGTTTCGGATGTGGATGTTAGTGGTGGCACGGAGGTAATTGCAGAAGCGGATACCATCTTCTGCATCTTTCGGATGAAGGATAACGCCTTGCGGATATACACAGTGACGACATTCTCCTCCGATGCCGACAAGTTCTGCGGATGGTGCTGTAATTCGATTTCGGCAAAAGCCAACGCCACAATAATATGCTTGGCATCATTGCCGCCGTAGCACAGGTTTATTACTTCCTGCACGAATCCGCCGTATGCCGTTTCCGTGCTACCGTTGTCTTTTCCGTTTATCATGGCGAAAAACTGTGTTTCCGCCAATATGAGATGGTTCATTATCTTTTCTGTTTTGAGGGTTTACACTTGTTTATCAGTGTGCGCACACTGATATATGGTGCAAATCATAGCCCTAAACACGAGAAAAGATTGTGAGAAAATTGTACTACATTGTTTTTCAGAAAGATAAAATTCAAAAATAATTTTATCCTTGATTGCATCCCTTGTGAAATGTGTTCAGATTCTGAACATGTGTTCACTTTCTGAGCACGGAAATCCCGCCAAGATGTTCATAATCTGAACATTTTATGCCCGTGGCTCTTTATGATAGGTAAGCCGGATTACTCCGTCCCTATAAGTTTTGTTCTCCATAAGCCGCCAGTCATTCATAGGTAGTGCTGACTTGAAAAAATGCGCTCCGTTTCCGTCGATGGTTGGAACAACGTATAGTATGATTTCATCTATCACGTTCATCCGTAACAGTCCGTTGGCATATTCGGTATTCCCGGCAGTTACTTCCAACAAATGACAAATGCTTCCACCTTCCTCCCTCCATTCTTGAAGCACGGATACCGAATAGTCGGATGTCAGCTTATACAGGGCATTGGCACGTATTTCATCCATACCGTAATCTTCGGTTTGAAGCAACCGCTTCCGGGGATGCAGTTTCATCGGACAGCCATCTATTGAGATAACGGCAAGTAATTGTATTTTCGCCATAACGTATTTTCTTTCCTTTTTGGCGAGGCAAAAAAGTAGCGTGCAATTCACACTACTTTCAAGCGATGGCTCTGGTAAAGCCTTTACGGAGAGTACGTGAATGCACGCTATGCGTAAGCATAGCATAAGCATCACGCAATCGTCTCCGTAGTTTCAATTTACCAGATTTTCGCTCGAAACGCCTTGCGGTCTTATGTCTATATCATCGGCGAAAAGTTACCCGATCGCCTGCTATTTTCTGAAATACAATTGCAAAGTTAATCAATTATTGCCATTTACAGCCATACTCCGGTCAGTTTTCTTCATTCAATCCATGCTCTACCAATTTATTATACAGCGTTGTCCTGCCGATACCCAGTATCTTTGCAGCCATTTTCTTGTTACCGGCTGCTTGTTTCAAAGCACGCAGGATACGTCCTCTTTCTTCATCCCCGCTCTTCAATGTAAAACAAGCGGAAGTAGCGGACGGTTCATTGTCAAGTTCCAAATCGGCTTCGGTTATCATATCGCCTTCTGATTGCAGGACTGCCGTCTGTATCTTCTGTTTCAACTCGCGCACGTTGCCCGGCCACGCATGGGCGAGCAGGGCATTACGGGCAGATGCGGCAAACCCTTTTACTTCACGTTCCAACTCACGGTTTGCCATTTCACGGAAGAACTCGGCCAATGGCATGATGTCTTCCGGGCAGTCGCGCAAGGGCGGCATGGTTATCACATACTCCTGCAAGCGATAGAGCAAATCCTGCCGGAACCGCTTTTCCGTTACGGCTTTCTGCAAATCCTCGTTGGTTGCAGCCACTATCCTCACGTTGGCTGTTTTGTCCTCCTTTGCACCGACGGGACGGTAACGGCGTTCCTGTATGGCGCGGAGCAGCATCTGTTGCATCTCCATTGTTAGGTTGCCCACTTCGTCAAGGAACAGCGTGCCGCCATCCGCTTCCAGAAAATACCCCGTCTTGTTTGCTTCGGCACCAGTAAACGCACCCTTGACGTGTCCGAAGAAGGCGGATTGTATCAATGACGGGGACAAGGCTCCGCAGTCCACTGCCACAAAAGGTTTATCGGCAAGTTTGCTTTGTTGGTGTATATGTTGTGCGATATGTTCCTTGCCCGTACCGTTCTCGCCCAGTATCAGCACGCTCATCCGGGTGGTGGCTACAAGGCGCACACGTTTCTTGATTTTCTGATAGGCTTCGCCCTGCCGGACGAATATCGGAATGTTCCATTGTAGTCGCTTTTCATGTTCTTTTTGCAGGGTGCGGATAAGCGGTATCAGTTTATCCTCCAACAACTGTTTCTGTATGTAATCCTTTGAGCCGAGCTTCATACTTTCCACTGCCGTATGCACCTCCCCGTAATTGGTCATAACGATAAACACCTGCTGTTTGTCGTTGGCACGCATCCACCGTAACAACTCTATGCTTTCACCGTCGGGGAGGCGTAGGTCGGCAACGACAATATCATCCACCTCTGACTTTGCCAATAGTTTCTTGGCAGTGGCAAGATTATATGCCGACATAGTATCGAAGCTGTCTTTCTTCAGCAGGTTGCAGACATAATCGTTATAGACGGGGTTGTCCTCAATCACAAATACTTTCATCCGACAACCTCCTTTCCTTTTGCGCAAGTTCTATGATAACTGTTCCCATACGAAGCATGGCATCCACGCATTTCCGCAATTCCATTTCGGAACATTCAGATTCTTGATGCAGCAGTTCATACAGGTTCCACAAGGGTTTGTCAGCACGGATAACAGCCCATGAACTTCGCTGACGGTGTATCCATTCGTCCAACGCCTTGCGGTCATTCCTCTCCATGATTTCCCGGACAGCCTGCATATCCTTTTCTGTTTCGGTTATCAAACGGTCGAGCATCGCCCGTTTGTCACCATATGCAAGCAGAGAGGACAAGTCGGGAAGTTCATCCTTGTCCGTACTTGTCAAAAGGCATTTGTCTGATACAGCAACCAGTTCGGAAATGGAAAATGGCTTGAACAGGCAGGCGGTAAATCCATTTTCCAACAGCTCCTCTTCGCTGCAACTGCCGGAGGCGGTCGCCACGACAATGGGAATCTCTTTCGAGTTGCTGACACTTGACGAGCGTAACAACTCCAACACCTCATAGCCGTTAATCTCCGGCATCTTCATATCGGTTATCATGAGGTCGTATGTGTGCTGCCGCATGGCTTCCATTGCATCGCCAATAGTGGTGAACGTGTCGCAATGCACACCTATACCAGCATACATTTCCTTTGTCATGGATAATACCATCGGATTGTCGTCCAATACGATGACAGAATAAGGTCTTTCTATATGAGCCAGACTTTCTGCGGCTGTCTGTTCTTCAATACCAATATCGGCAGTGTTCATTGGCAACTCCACAGTAAAACGACTGCCTTCTCCTTTTTCGCTTTCCAAGCGTATAGTGCCGCCAAGCATCCCGACTATCTGTTTCACAATGCTTAACCCCAATCCGAAACCGTCTTGCGTGGCGGCGTTGGAAAGCCGCTCGAACGCTCCGAACACTCGCTGTTGTTCTTCCGCACTCATGCCGGTTCCGGTGTCCTCTACTACAAGGGTCAGCCTATTGCCGTCATAGCTTATGACAAGTGAAACGCTTCCGGCATTCGTGAACTTGACGGCATTGCCCAGCAGGTTGTCGCATATCTGTATGATGCGCTCCTTGTCGCCATTCAGGATAATACCCTCCGGGCACTCGATGGTAAGTTTAAGATCTTTTGCTTCTGCTTGTTGCGTAAACTCCGTTTGCAACAGCTCCGCGATGTTTTCCAAACGAAACGGACGGACATTCGCCTGTTCCTTGCCGCTGTCCAAGCGGAAGAAGTCAAGCAGGGAGTTGAGCATGTCGGTCATTCTCTTGGAGGCTTGCAGGATATTGTCCGCATAACCGCTTATCTTTTCTTCTTCGTTGTCCTGCATCAGTTCCGCATATCCATGTATGGCAGTCAGTGGTGTGCGTAGCTCGTGGGTGATGGTGTGCATCGCTTTCTTGCGTGAGGCTATCAACGATTCGTTTTGTTTTACGGACTTTTGCAGTTGCCCGATTAAATCTGTTGTCTTACGTTTGTACTGCTTGATGCGGGTGGCATAGCGGTGAATGATGATGTATGAAATAATGAGCAACAGCAGCATGACACCCGTTATGATACCTACCTGCAAGAACGACTTTTCACGCATAGCGGATATTTCCGCCTCACGTTCCTGCAAGTCAGCCTGCACCTTGTGGTCCATCTGCTGGATAAGGGTTTGCAGTTGGCGGTTCAGTTCCGCATTGCGGCTGGCAAGGCTGTCGGCATATTCCGACAGACGATGGCTCTGGGCACGTTGTTGCGCTATCATATCACGGTTCAGTGTGTAGAGCATCGTGGTGGTCGTCGTCGGAGGTGCTTCCTGTTTCTTGCCGAACAACCCGAGAAAACCTTTCCTCCTCTGTTTCTTCGGCTCTTCCTGCCTGCTCGTTTGCACTATCACCGGCACCTGCTTGGCTATCCGGCGGTTGATGTCCGCCTGTTGTTCCAGAGCTTCCATGATGGCGCACAGCCGCTTTTCCTTGTCCTCCAGCAAGTGGCGCACGCTGTCTATGCGCACCGATTCGTAATGGCTCTTGAAGCGGCAAAGCATACTATCCACCGTCATCCGTTGCCGCCGGTATGCCGCCACATCCTTATCGTCCCATTCCAGCACCGACTCGCCCAAAAGTGACAATTCCACCACACCCACATACGCATCGTGTGTTTCCTTGCGGAAGCGGTTGATTTCACGGTTCTCCCGTTCCAGCAACTCCAAGTCGCGCCATTCTCCGAGCCACGTGCAGATGATGCCGCCCACCAGCAGGACTATCAACAGATAGCCTGCGGCAAGCAGCTTGCGGAAATGCTTGGTAGTGGTAACGAATTGTTCGCTCATTTGCTGTTTGTGTAAATACCGTTATTTAAAATACGCATATAGGTCGTGGAACTTCGCAGGTTCATGGATGAGAATGGCGGCCATGCTGCCTATGACCGCCACCAGAATTATATATCCGAATAGAATTCTACTCCTCAATGAAACAACCATTCTTCCCTTATTTACAATTGTTATAATTATTAAGGCATCTGACCACCGGCGATAGGTGGAATTTCTGTTAGTATGGGATTTCTCGGGATTGAGTTAAAAATTCTTTGGCCACGTATGGCTTGACTTGGAGGAGCGTTTTCATTTACATCAAGCCGATAACATCTATCGTTAAATGTTATAATTCCCCAAATACCAATGGTTCCTGGGATTCTCGCCAATCCTTCAGTAGGTTTAAAAAGAACAACATTATCTATTATTAGATTTTTAACCGCCCGATTCCATGATGTTTTAATACTATTGTTAGGCGTTGGAATATGAGCAACATACCTAATGCCATTGTGCCTAAAACTGGCCATATAACACCCCGAAAAACCTGAACTTAAAGTATCTATGCCATTTGAAGCAACGACTGCTATTCCATCCGCAATATATATGACACAGGCATAGTCTAATCTAAGAAAACGATAGTTACGGGTATATCCTTTTATTTGAAATGTCAAATTACTTTGCGTGGCAATCGGAGGGGTCAAACCTACATTATAAATATTTTGATAATGAAACCGTGCAATATTTGTCATTACTGCTCGACTGTTTGGCAATCTTAATGCTTGAATCAAATTCATATATTTACTTACTGTTACTTTCGTTTGTTATAGGCTCGATACATGATGCCATTATATCCATCAGTTTAGACAGACCTTCGGT
>NZ_CABUHK010000126.1 GCF_902491285.1 uncultured Bacteroides sp.
GGAGTAGTGGATATGAGCTTCTTCCTTTTTAGGCTAGCAAAGGTATATGCATGAACGGAATTAACAAAACTTAATCCCCCAAGAATTACAACTGAGCCGAAAAAGCCCCGGAGAAGAACTTCCGGGACCCTTTCATGTAGTAACGAACAAATGCTCTTTTTATTTTATTTCAAGATTTCGTTCAACTTCTTTTCAACTTGCTCGCCTCTGAGGTTTTTTCCTATAATCATTCCGTTAGGGTCTACCAACAGGGTAGTAGGGATGGCTCTTATGCCGTAAACCGTAGCGCCTTCACTCTTCCATCCCTTTAAATCGGATATTTGCGGCCATGTGATACCCAAGCTTTTAATTCCCTTCAACCATGCTTCTTTCTTGTCGTCCAGAGAGACACCGATGATTTCAAATCCTTTGGATGCAAATTTCTCATAAGCAGCTTTTAGATGTGGAATTTCCCCACGGCAAGGACCACACCATGATGCCCAAAAATCTATCAATACATATTTCCCTTTTCCAATATAGTCGGATAATGCAACCTCTTTATCATTTATATCTTTCGATTTGAAATCCGTAAATTTCTGTCCTACTTCAGCCCGTTTCATAGCAATCTGATGCTTGATGACAGCCTGGGTAAATCCGTTTTCCTTCATAACCGGGGAGGCAACGGCAAGAATTTTTGCAACTTCTTCGCTTGACAGGCTGCTTTCAAACCGACGGAGTAACTGTGCCCCGGCGATATTATTCAGGTTTTGGTTGATACATTCTTTTATTACCGCCGTTTGTCTCTTGCTTACGTCTTCCCATTTCTTTTCCAATTCAAGCATTTTTGCTTTATCCTCTTCTTTCAATTCAGAAGCCTGTTGTCTCAATGCCTTATATTCGCTGTTGAACGCATTAATCCTCTCATTGCAAGCTTCGAGAATATCATTTGTAGGCGTTCCTGTCGCTTTTCCCGGACTATCAAGTGAGACGTTGATAGTTCCGTCCTCAAGAACCAAAGTTGTCCTGGCTCTGCCCGCTGATACGGTGGCAAAACAGACTTTAGGCTGCGTTCCTTTGAATGTAAAAGCATTATTGCTGATAATTACGCTATCCATTGCGTTGGTCTGGCTGTTCTCTGCGTCATTGAGATAGACTGTCTGGCCATCCATGCCGGTAGCAGTACCTTTTATGGTATAGTTTACTTGCGCAGATGCAGCGAGTGACATGCATAATGCACATGCCGTGATACTAATTCTGTTCATAATTCGAATATTAAAGTTTTATTGTATGTTCAAGCTATCCGTTTATTTCTTTCCGAGCGGGTCATATGGACGGTTATCTACTTCCAATCCCCATTGCGGATTCTTTTCAATGATAGAATTCGATTTCGGCAGCGTGTAATATTCACTATTGACCGGAGCCGAATAGCTCTTGCTTCCTATCATATGCGTGATTGTTGTCTGACACCAGGGTTTTCCTGTATCATACACAAAACGTTTGATGTCAAAGGTACGCTGATAAGATGAAATAGGCAATTCTCGGCGGCGTTCTTTTAGTATTTCATAAAGTAATTCATCTTCATTTAATGAACTGCCGTTCGGCAAGTCGGTGTTATCGCCGGAATAGCGATACTTGCGCAGCAAGTTCAGGTCTTTCAACGCATTTGTCTTGTCGGAAGTGCGGGCTTCTGCTTCCGCCTTCATTAATAGAAGCTGAGGATATGTGATTCCCTGATTGGCCAGCATTTTGGAGTTGCGGCAATACGTCCTTTTTATACCGTCCTCATATTTAATGCCGCCTACTGTCGTTGAATATCCTAATATTCTCAAGGCAAATAGTTGGTACCGTCTGTCGGTATTTGGATCGAACAGGGCAAGGAAGTCATCCGACGGGTAATAAGTAGATTGGCCGTTTGTGGTGGCGCAACCGGCAGGCGCTGTCCTGTAAAACAGGTTTTCCCGGTGAATGCTTTGGTTGAACAGCAAGTCCTGTCCGCGTAAGTCGAGTGACAGCTCTTTATCCGTTCCTTCTGCCGGATCGGCATTGGGGTCGTCGTCATAGTAACATTGGTTGAAGTCATAAATCATATTATCAACACTTCCTTTCAGCGCGACAGAACGGCTCCACGCTTCCGACGCTTCTTTCAGCATATTGGTCCAGTCCCTCATATACATGAAATATTCTGCCCGCAAAGCATGCACAGCCGCTTTATTGGCTCTGCAGGGATTCACTACATTTTCGGGAGCATCCAGCGCATCGTCCAAATCTTTCTTCACAAACTGCATCAACTCTGCTGTTGTAGCTAGGTCGGGATTAGGCACAGTAGGGTCGCCCGAAGTGCGGTAAGGAATTGTTTTTGTGCTGTTGTCCCCATTAGGGTTATACATCGGGCCATAGCCCAATCCGCCGACCATGTAAGACCAGGCGCGCCCGGCTTTGGCTTGTGCGATTACGGCTTTGCCGTTTTCCGTTTCGGCAGCTCCGTCCAGGCCTTCAATGCCTTCGATGACGTTGTTAAACAATCCGGCTGCCCGGTATATTCCCCATTCCCATGTGTATTGCGGCTTGATAGGGCTTTCGTAAGGTACGTTAAACGTATAGGCCGCATATACATCTTTATTGACATAAGAGCTTATGTATTTATATTTATCCAAGTTCTCGCTTATGGATAAATTATCTGCCAGCATAGAGTAAAAAGAGGTATTGTTATTATCCATGAAGTGGTACTTGATGGTACTTTCATTGTTTAAAAGATTTTCAAATTCCTCTATCTCTGTCGGTATTAATTTTCCAATGGGCTTCACATCCAGGAAATCACTGCAAGACGAACAAGCGATTGAGAGTAAAAATAAGTATTTTAGTTTCATGATTTATTCAATTAAAATGAGAATGACAAACCGATATAAAACTCAGGACGTAAAGGCAATGAAGTGTATCCTTGGTCGTAAGTGGGACCGGAATATCCAGTTTCATTGACTTCTGCGATTTCAGGGTCTATGTCGACTCCTTTGGCTGTAATCCTGAATAAATTGCGCATCTGAAAATAGACTCTTGCATTATTCAGATGAATCTTGTTGATGAGCGAGCGGTCAAAAGTATAAGCCAGCGTGATATCCCGCAATTTCATATAACTGGCGTTCCCAACTAATATATCCAAGTATGGGAAATCGAATAAATCCATATTCCAGCTTTTCAGTACCGGATAAATCGCCGTCTTTTCGTCTCCCGGCTTTTGCCATCTTTCGCCTACATGACGGTTGGAATAATTGGAGCCGCTAAAGGCATCCTTGCGGTATTTATGACCTAATTTGGCGATTAGCATAAATGATAAATCCCAGTTCTTATAACTAAAACTCTGAGTCATGGACATATCGAATTTGGGACGTAAGCTTCCCTGGCAATAAACATCTTCTATCTCGGCATCACCAATCAAGATTTTGTCTCCTTTTGAGTTATAAATCATAGTAGCACCTTCCTCATTCAAACCTGCGAATTTATATCCCCAGATAGAATTGGCGGGGTATCCGGCAACTGTGACAGAACCTGTGCTCGGTGTGTAACTGCTTGCGTAACTACGGGTTACGTTATATTCTTTCACTTTGTTGTGATTGTATGCGAAATTGTAATTGATATTCCATTTGAAATTACGCGTCACAATAGCGTCGGCATCTACCGTTATTTCTATACCGTTATTGACAATCCTGCCTACATTCTTTGTCAGAGAAGCAAAGCCCGTAGTGGGGTCTATCGCGTCTTTCGCCAGCAGGTCGGAACTGTTTTTGGTGTAATAATCAAAACTAAAGTTCAGGCGGCTGTCCAAGAAAGAGAGGTCCAGACCGATGTTAGTAGTCTTTGTCTTTTCCCATCTTAGCTGGTTGTTGGGCGGAGAAGCCACTTTGTAGGATACGCCGCCGGTCGTCTGATTGTAATCTCCCGCTTCCAGAATCAGGAACGGGCCTTCATCCAAAGCGATGTTACCGTTTATACCGTAAGACGCACGTATATTCAGCCTGTTAATCCACGGTACATCGAAAAATTCTTCATTGGCAAGCTTATATGTTCCACCTACAGACCAAAGCGGTTTATGGCGATATTTAGGGTCTGTGCCGAAGAAGTTGGTTAAATCCATACGTACACTGCCGCTTACGATAAACTTGTTGTTGTACTCATAAGAGCCGTTACCATACCAGGACACGAAACGGTTGTCGCGATAGGTGTACTCCCCGTTTGTGAATGTATCATATAACGGGGGACTCCATGGAGAGCCGAACAACATATCCGCATAGTTTACATTGCCGACAAAATCTTTTAAATTCATCGGGATAAACGAGCCGGCTACTTCATTATATCCCGCACGGGTTGCCATAGTGTTGTAATCATACGTAGAACGGCGCACTTCGTTACCGGCAAGGATTGTGACGCGGTGTTTGTCGTTCAGGAATGAACGGTTGTAATTGATTTGGGTACGTATTGTCCAATCCTCGCTTACATTTCTTTTTTCGTTGATGACAGCACCGTCGGGCAAATAATGGTTTACGGTATTTGTCTTGGATGTCGCGTCGTTATAGGCGATGCGTACAGCGTAAGAATCCGCCTGACGCAGTTGTTTGTATTGGTAATTGCCCCTTTGCCACACTCCGCCGACTTCGATATTCAGTCCTTTCATAATATCCAGGCGCAGTTTGCCGCTGATTCTTGTGCTGAAGTTCGTAGTGCTTATTGCGTCCTTATAAACATCCTCAATCGGATTATACGTCCAGTCTTTCATGCCGGGCGTATTCTGGTAAGTTTTTACTTTATATTGGCTGAGTCCCCATACATTACACGGCTTTCCGTTTTCATCTACAATGGCGGTATAAGGCTGCAAATCGGAGCCGCTGCTATATCCGGTCAGGGCCGAATAGGTCGTATTCGGTTCGTTGGTACGGTTGTATAAGATATTTGCCCCCAAATCTATGGTTAAGAACTTATAAGGTTTCCATTGGTTGTTGAAATCCAGAATCAGCCTGTCCTCATTCGTATTGATGAAGCTGCCTCTTTTGTAATTATAATTGGCTGCTACGTTGTACATATAGTTCTCTTCGCCACCGGAAATGGAAACATTGTGCTGATGGCTCAACTGGTTGCGGAACATATACTTCTCAATCTGTTTCAAGCCATTTACCTGGCGGAGCTGGTTTATTTCCGCCATCGCTTCATCCTGTGTTATTTTATTGTTGTGTGCCTGCATCAACAGATAACTCACTCTGCTCATATTACCCTCATCCAGAGGGTCGTAACTGTCCGGTGACTGATTGAACAAGTCAATCTCGGCATCAATATAATCCGATGAAGATGCCCTGTTCAATTTGCTTAAATCAGGCTTCAGCGTCACGTTGAACGAACCTTTGTAAGAGACTACCGCCTTTCCTTTCTGACCGCGCTTCGTTGTGATGACGATAACCCCGTTGGCTGCCCGCGAACCGTAGATAGAGGCGGCTACACCATCCTTGAGCACTGTGATATTCTGGATGTTATCAGGGTTCAAGTCTTCCAGTTTACCTTCGATAGGATAGCCGTCGACTACAAGCAGCGGGGTTTTCTCGGCATTGAAAGTAGAAACGCCCCGGATTTCAATGTTTCCTTTCTTGTCTATCACGATACCGGCAGCCTGTCCTTCCAGTAAAGATTTCAAGTCGGGTTGCAGTTTGGTTTCTAGTTTGCTTGAAGAAATAAGCCCGAATGCCCCTGTCACCCTTTCCTTGGATAAGGTTTGATAACCGGTCACTATCACTTCGCTCAATGCAGAAGTGGCAGGCAATAATTTCACACTTATAGCTTTGGTGGCGGGAGTAACCTTTACCATTTGGTCTGCCATGCCTACAAAAGTAAAAGTCAGTACTTCGCCCGGTGCGGCTTTGATTGAAAAGTGCCCGTTGGCATCCGTGATGGTGCCGTTGTTGCTTTTGGGGACAAAGACGCTTACGCCTACCAGCCCGTCCCCGTTTTCGTCTACGACAGTCCCCGAAATATTTACAGGAGTGTATTTCTTGTCACTGCCTGTCACTTCTTTTTCCGGATAAAGAAGAATCAGATTCCTTTTAATCTCGTAACGCAACGAAGTCTGTTTGCAGAAATCCTGAAGAACTTTGGGCAAAGAGGTGTTTTGATAACTCAATGTCACTGTCTGTCCCGGATGAATGGTCGTTTCTTCGTACACAAAATGCAAATTCGTCTCTCTTTGCAATTGATCCAGCACTACCCTGACCAGAGTGTTTTGAACATTTATGCTAATCTTCTTGTCGGCTTGGGCGAACGCTTGTGTGCTAACTGTTAAAGAGAAGAACATAAAAGTTATAAAACATCTAATCATTAAATTCTTACGAAGAAAAATTTCGTTTAAAACTTTTTTTCCCATAACTTTGTTTTGATTAAATGATGTAAAATTTCCTGTTTTACAGGATTTTGATTGTTTATTTATAGCGGGAAGGCTCCACCCTTTCCGCTATTCTGTTATATATATTTGATTGTTTTCTCTGATAAATTTCACATTCGACACTTTCTCGATTACTTCGATGGCGAAACTTAGTTCGTTGTTGCGGAATATAACTCCGGCAAAGCGTTTGTGTTTCAGCTTTTCATCATTGAAGCGGATATCCACGTTGTACCAGCGTGAAAGTTGTGCGGCGATGTCTCCGAGCTCTGTTTTACGGAACTCATACATTCCTTGCGACCACGATGTGAAGAGGCTTGCATCTACATTTTCTACCTCGATATCCCCCGTCCCGTGCATTGCCGCTTGTTGGTTCGGGAGTAGAGTGACCGAAGTTTCTTGGTTATATATCTTTACTTTACCTTCTGCCAGCGTCGTATAGATTTTATTTTCCGGATATGCTGAGACATTAAACTTCGTGCCCAGTACCTCTATCTTGTTGTCGGAAATACTGACTATGAAAGGACGTTTATTGTCTTTGGCAACTTCAAAATAGGCTTCACCTGTCAAAATAACCTCACGTTTGTCCGCAAAACTGACCGGATAACGCAGGCTACTTTCAGAATTTAACCACACCTTTGTCCTGTCTGCCAAAACCAGCAGGTACTCGCCGCCACGGGGAACGGTTAGCGTATTATATTTGAGAGCCTTGGGCGTCTCCTTTTTCGTGTCTTGGTAAACAAGCGCCTCATTGGGCTTGCTGACGGCAATTGTGCCTTCCGTGCTCTCTATATTTCCTTCTTTTGTGCCTAAATCTATTTCTTTTCCATCATCAAGGATTAGAGTGGCCTTTCTGCTGCCCATCTCCGGAAAAGAATCGGTTGTGGCGGAAAGGGCTGTTTCTTTATGCGGGAAATTATGAGATAAAGAAGTGTAAGCCAGTGTGAAAATAAGCAGGAAAGATGCTGCGACAGCAACCGATGTGTAGGTCACACGGCGTATTTGCCTCCGGCTTTTCTTTCTCTGAAGGCGTTTCCATGCCTGTGCGGCATCATACTGCTCGATGAAATCAAGGCAACGTCTGATTCTATGATGTTCAAACCATGTCTTTGCCGCTTTCTTATGTTCGCTCAGGTCATCGAACTGCTCATGAGGTTTTTTCATATCTTTGCTCATTTTATCAATCCTTTTTGATAAGGAGTATAAAAGTTGCAAAATGGGTGACATAAGACGGAAAAAATATTAAATTAATTATTTTATAGCCATAAAAGTATTAGGTTATTATCCTTGCGCAGGCGCTTCAAAGCGCGTGAGAGATGCGTTTTCAAGGTATTTACGGATATATTCAGCTCTTCGGCCGCTTCCTTGTATTTTTTATTTTCGAGAATGACGGCTTGCACGGCGGAGAGTTCTTGTTTGGGCAGCTTTTCCAGTTCTTCCATAATTTTCTTTTCCCTTTCTCTCAGTTCTTCCTCATCGGTGATGGATTCGGTAATATCTATTTCCGTATCGAAAAGTTCTTCCATCGAGACGAGGTTGCTCTTCCTTAACGATAGGTAAGAGTTGTTTCGTATGGAATAAAACAGGTAGCTACGCAACTTGACAGCAATATTCAGGTACGTTTTTTTCTCCCAAAAGGAGATGAAAAAGTCTTGTACGATATCTTCCGCCATGACAAAAGAGTCTGTCAACTGCACGGCATAAAGGCAAAGAGGCATGTAATAGGTATCAAACATTAATTTGAACGCACTTTGGGGATTGGTGCGATACAGTTTCAATATGAGCTTGTCTTTTTCGTCGTAATATTTTTGTTTCTCTTGAAATCTGTTCATTACCTACTGCTTTTAGTTTTGCAAAGAAACGAAAAAAAAGCTTTCTAGGAACATTTTGATAATTATTAATTGTAGATATTGACGTATCCTTATGGTCGAATAGTTTCAAGTCTATTTGAAACTATTCGTTTCATTACTTGAAACACTTCGTTTCTCGGTGTGAAACACTTTGTTTCAAAGCATGAAACCGTTCGTCTCCCTATAGCAAACCGAACGCCACCCTATAGGTTACGGTTACTTTGCCTACACCTGGGTTATCCGGCTTGTATTTGATACAAAACTTCTTATATTTATTCCCGTATTTCCAACATAGTTCAAAAAAAACATCTATCTTTGTCACGCACTTTCAGCCCATCGGCGTGATGAAACTGGCGGAAAGTGTTTTTTATTTCCTTTATGGAGTAAATAACGTATTGTCTCTCTTATCAGAAAATAGCAAACTTTTATGTACTGAGAGGTGATACAACAGATACTCCACGTGGACGGCTGTATATCAACATATCCGTAAGAGATGTGTTATATATAAACGATTGGCGTGGATGTCTGTTGTTCTCATTATCTGGTACAAGGGTGTTGCTAGCCTCTGATAAGGATAATGGTGCAACAGCATCTGCGCCTTTCTTGTGCCCGGACGGCTTGTTTCGCGCCCTTGTATATACCCTAATTAGTCCCCACCCACCGGATTATAGAAAGTGCAGATGCTCGTTGTACTAATATATTAAGAAAAGAGCTTTCACTCTTTTTAATTGTATAACACATAAAAAACGAACACTATGTCGGAATGGATTAATATAAAAGAAGCGGCTAAGAGACACAACCTTGATGAAGAGTATATCCAACTTTGGGCGGACATGAAAGTGGTAACTGCTTATCTTAAGGAATATAATACAGTTGTAGTAAACGATGAATGTCTTCGTGCATTTTTGAAAGTTAAAGAGCAAGGGAATACTTTGGCATATGTTGGGATGCTGGAGCAATTTTGTATAAGCAAATCTGAGGCTTGTGTAACGTATGCCTATCTCTTAAGTGCACGCGACAAGGAAATAGAAATGTATAGAGACGCAAAAACGCAGCGGGATGCATTGCGTAGGATGTGGCTGGAACAGAACGACCAAATGCGGGATTTGGCGGCAGAACTTGTATTGGAGCAAACTTGTTGTCATAAATGTTGGTTGAAGAAGGTGTGTATGACAATCAGGAAAATAACAGCTCGTAGCCATGTCAGAATGAGGTTTCCGGTAAGATTGAAGAGAAATAACAAGAAATCAGAGCGATAAAAAGGCGGTGATAGGTGATAGATAAGGTGATAGGTTGCCGACAACCTATCACCATACCTGAAAGTGCCATGAATAAACTGTTTCAAGATGCCCGGTGATAGGTGAAAGAGGAAAGTGAAAAAACTCTATGTGTGTGAGAGAGCTTTTTTTATTTTCTATTTTGTAAGCCGGCAAGGTCTGCGTTTCTGAAAAAAACAATATATTTGCATTCGTAAATATCGCAAAAGTAAGTAGTTACGGTGATTTTTATGAATTCTGTTTTCTTTTTTCGCAGGTAATGTGACAGTATGAACGATAAAATTGACACCATAGTAGCGGGAGTAAACCGGAAGGATGAAAAGATGTGGGGCGATTTCTACGAT
>NZ_CABUHK010000127.1 GCF_902491285.1 uncultured Bacteroides sp.
GTGCCGCTGCCATGGACGAATTGTACGAACAATATCGTCAGGTATTGGCAAACGAGCCTGTGACTGTGGAAAAGTTCGCGTATCAGTTGGCTTTCAACCTGATTCCGCAGATTGACGTATTCACAGAAAACGGTTACACGAAGGAAGAAATGAAGATGTTTAACGAAACACGTAAGATCATGCATTCCGACATCAAGGTTAGTGCTACTTGCGTGCGTGTTCCCGCATTGCGTGCCCACTCCGAAAGCATTTGGGTAGAAACAGAACGTCCGATTTCCGTGGAAGAAGCCCGCGAAGCGTTCGCCAAGGGAGAAGGCCTGGTTCTTCAGGACAATCCTGCAGAGAAAGAATATCCGATGCCGTTGTTCCTGGCTGGTAAAGACCCGGTTTACGTAGGACGTATCCGCAAAGACCTGACAAACGAAAACGGGCTGACTTTCTGGATTGTAGGTGACCAGATTAAGAAGGGTGCCGCACTGAACGCTGTTCAGATTGCCGAGTATCTGATTAAAGTAAAAAATGTCTAAGGTATCAGTCCGGAGATAAAATCCGGACATCGACAAAGATAAGCCAAACCAATGAACCGGCTTGCATTGCGAACAGTATCGCGTTGCAAGCCGGTTTCTTATTTTATATACCATATGCCTTCCTCATAAAACCGAAAAGGTTCTTTTGTCGCAAACCCTCACTTATTATAGGTATTTCATTTCTTTAAAATAACTAATTATAGCGATTGCCCCGCAGCCGTTATTTAACGAATTTTGCGCAAAACTTATCTATGAAGTATTGTCTTTTTAATATTGCATTGTGGGGGCTATTATTTTGCAATCTATTTGAGGTTGCCGCCAATTCAAACATCTATACAATCTCCGGTCGCGTGACCGAAGCAAAAACGAATTCCCCCTTGCCTGGTGCATCTATCGTTATCAAAGGCACCTACTTATGGGCTGTATCCAATCAGAAAGGAGAATTTACGATACCGGGAGTACAAAGCGGGAAATACAATATAGAAGTATCTTTCCTGGGTTATGTGCCGACAACTCTTCCTGTAGACGTACGTAAAGACATCAAGAATCTGACTATCCAACTCAAAGAAAATACCCTCGCACTGGAAGGAGTGGTTGTCACCGCACAAGCTCCGAAAAACGAGTTGAACACTACGCTGACTATCGGTAGCAATGCCTTAGAGCATCTCCAAGTATCCAATGTCAGTGATATTTCCGCACTGCTTCCTGGGGGAAAGACGAAAGTACCCGACCTTACCGCCAATAACATTTTCTCATTACGCGCCGGCGGTTCGACAGCCGGTAACGCTGCTTTCGGGACAGCCATAGAAGTAGATGGCGTACGCATCGGCAACAATGGTTCATTCGGCGACATGAACGGTGCGGATACCCGGAGCATTGCCGTAGCAGATATTGAATCGGTGGAAGTAATCACGGGCGTACCGTCCGCCGAATATGGCGACTTAAACAGCGGTATGGTTAAAATCAACACCAGAAAAGGAAAGACACCGTGGAACATATTACTCTCCATCAATCCGCGCACGGAACAGGTTTCGTTTTCAAAGGGACTTGATTTAGGGAATGACAAAGGAGTTATCAACATAAACGGAGAATGGACAAAGGCTACCCAAAAGCTGATTTCTCCTTATACCTCTTATACAAGAAGAAGTTTCTCTGCCGGATACAGCAATACTTTCCACAAAGTATTCCGGTTCGACATCGGTGTCACGGGCAATATCGGCGGTATGAATACGAAAGATGACCCTGACGCATATTCAGGAGAATATACCAAAGTGCGGGATAACGTATTCCGTGCCAATACTTCACTGGCGTGGTTGCTCAATAAACCGTGGATAACCAACCTCAAATTTGACGCATCGGTGTATTATAATGATAATAACTCGCACTCGCACACTTTTTATTCTTCTGCATCCGAGCAACCGGCAGTGCACGCCACCCAGGAAGGGTATTTCCTGGCAAGCAAACTGCCGTACACTTATTTTGCCGACCAGGTGGTCGATTCCAAAGAACTGGATTACGCAGCATCCTTGAAGTATGAATGGAACCGTCGGTTCGGTACTGCAAACAGTAATCTGAAAGCAGGTGTTCAGTGGAAAGCAACGGGAAATGTGGGTGAAGGAGAATATTATAAAGACCCCGCATTGGCTCCGAACGGTTACCGCCCACGCCCTTATAGCGCATATCCGTATATGCATAACGTTTCGTTTTATGCAGAGGAAAGCCTGTCACTACCTGTCGGGAATACAATGCTCAGGTTGATGGCGGGCGTACGCTGGGAAAATCTATTTATCAAAGGGACGGAATATAACAGTCTGAACAGCCTTTCGCCACGCTTCAATGCCCGGTGGCAGTTGAACGAATATATCGCTATCCGTGGCGGATGGGGGATTTCCGAGAAATTGCCTTCTTTTTATATGCTGTATCCCAAGCAGGAATACCGGGATATACAGACTTTCGGATTCTCTTATAATAACAATGAGTCATCTTATGTGTATTATAGCCAGCCCTACACCTTGCCGCACAACGAGAATCTCCGCTGGCAAAAGAACCAAAACTCGGAGATAGGTATCGACCTCAATGTCGCCCGTACCCGAATTTCACTAGTCGGATACTTCAACCGCACGAAACTGCCGTATAAATACACAAGTACGTATACCCCGTTCGCATATGATATACTCCAATTACCCGATGGATTCACGATGCCCGCTAACCCGCAAATCAATGTGGACAGCCAGACAGGGATGGTTTATATACGTGAAAACGAATCGGACTACTGGACTCCGATGGACGTAAAGGTGACCGACCAGACCTTTGTCAAATCAACCTCTCCCAACAATGGCATGGACGTAATCCGCCGGGGAGCGGAACTGATTGTCGACTTCCCGGAGATAATCCCTATCCGTACACAATTCCGGATAGATGCTGCCTATACTTACACGAAATATATAGATAACTCGTTATCCTATTATTATCAGAACGGATGGTCGCACACCGATGCCAGCCTTCCCAACCGTTCTTACCAATATGTAGGTATCTATGCCAACGGCGACAATTCATCCATAACCGCCAACGGCAGGCGCACCCACTCGCTGGATGCCAATATCACTGCCATCACCCGTATCCCGAAAGCCCGGCTGATTATATCCTGCCGGCTGGAAGCCTCACTAGTGAAGCGTTCGCAGAACATCTCCGAATACAAGGGCAAGGAATATGCCTTCAAAGTCAGCGAAAGCAGTAATGCCCGAACCGAAGGAAGTATCTACGACGGAGATTCCTACACAGCCATCTGGCCGGTAGCCTATCTCGACCTGAATAACGAAATGCATCCTTTCACTTCCGCCGAAGCCGAAAATCCGGAGTTCTCTTATCTGATACGTAAATCGGGCAATGCCTATACGTTCGCAGCCGACGGTTACGCCCCGTATTTCTCTGCCAACATCAACATAACCAAAGAGATTGGCGACCACATATCCCTGTCTCTCAACGCTATCAACTTTACCAACTCACGTCCTTATGTGAAATCCCGTGCAACCGGTGTAAGCGTGCTCTTCACCCCTGATTTCTATTACGGGCTCACTTGCCGCATTAAATTTTAAACTTATGAAGCAATCCATCTACATAGTATTACTGACAGCCGTCATCGGCATCGCAGCAGGATGCACGGACATTGACAAAGAGAATCCATACGGCGACCAGTTGCACACCCTGCAAGTCACTGCCGTCTATCCGGAAGGTTATACAGAATATCTCCGGGAAGGAATAACCGTGAAAATTGAAGACGTAGACCGTGGCAACTCTTACAAGGCAAAAACCGACAAGGACGGAACGGTGCAATTTTCACTGACACAAGGAATCTACCGTGTGCAAATCAGTGACAAGAGCGACCAGGACATCTTCAACGGGCTCGCCGACAATGTAAAACTGACGGACGGGGATATGGCTTTTAATCTGCCATTGCTCCACTCCAGAGCGGGAGCTATCATCATCAAGGAAATCTACTGCGGCGGTTGTACCAAGCTGCCATTGGAAGGAAATTACCAGTCCGATAAATATATTATCCTGCACAATAACGATTCGGAAGTACAATACCTCGACAGTTTATGCTTCGGGACGCTCGACCCTTACAATGCGCAAGCCACCAACGTATGGGTGAAGCAGGACGCAGAAACCGGAGCAACCATCTTCCCCGACTTCGCTCCCATCGCCCAGTGCGTCTGGCAGTTTGGCGGCACAGGCAAGACGTTCCCGCTGCAACCGGGTGAAGATGCGGTGATTGCCCTCAACGGAGCCATCGACCATGCGGCACAATATCCGCAGTCCGTCAACCTGAACAAACCCGGATACTTTGTCTGCTACAACAACGTCTATTTCCCGAACACGCAATACCACCCGGCTCCGGGCGACCAAATCACGCCGGAACATTACTTGAACGTTGTCGTGAAGACGGGACAGGCCAATGCCTATACCTACTCGCTATCCTCTCCCGCCACAGTTATCTTCAAGGCTGAGGGCATTACAATACAAGATTTCGTTGCCAAAGAAGGCAGCATCCTACAAAAACCCGGAAGCACAGTCGACCGGGTGATAGCCGTCCCGCTTGAATGGGTTATCGACGGCACGGAGATATACTACGGCGGTTCCTCGAACAATAAGAAGCGTATCTCTCCTTCCATCGATGCCGGATACGTCACCCAAAGCGCCACTTACAACGGGCGCAGCCTACACCGCCAGGTAGACGAAGAAGCCACGCAGGAAGCAGGTTATGAGATACTGGTAGATACCAACAACTCTTCCACCGATTTTTACGAACGAGAAAAACCATCTTTGCATGAGTGATATGAGAAAAATAGATATAACCTGTCTTTTGCTATTATGCATGGTGTCCGCAACTTCGGCACAGACCTATGACATTATAGAACGGCGTAACTCATGGAATGCCGGAGCCAATGTCACGGGCATCATGATGGACAGCATCACTACCTCTTACGCCGAATTGTACGGAAACAACCGCCACGGTGACTTCCGCAACTCGTACGAAGCGGAAAAGTCATGGAGTGCCGGGGCGATAGCAAAGTCCATCACCCACTTGAAAGGCTATTCTCTGACCGGTTCATTCTCCTTCGACCAAACTTCGGGCAAGAATATGAGCGGCTCGATGTTTATCCATCCGGGCTTTTACCCGGTAGACGTTCTGGAGTTCACCCCCGGACGCAAAGACCTGCAAACCTATGCGTTCATGGGCGGTATAGCAACAGACATCGCCCCCAACTGGCGATTGGGCGGTAAGATAGATTTTTCCGCAGCCAACTACTCCAAACGGAAAGACTTGCGGCATACCAACTACAGGCTCGACCTGACGGTAGCCCCCAGTGTCATGTATCATTCCGGTGAACTGGCAATCGGGCTTTCGTATCTCTTCAACAAAAACAGCGAATCTGTCAAAGCGGAAGTTATCGGTACGGCAGAGACGTCCTACAATGCCTTTCTGGATAAAGGACTGATGTATGGAGCCTACGAAGCATGGAACGGCAGCGGTATCCACTTGAGTGAATCGGGAATCAACGGTTTCCCTGTCAAAGAGTTCTCTCACGGAGCAGCCTTGCAACTGCAATGGAAAGGCTTCTATGGAGATATTGAATATATGCACTCTTCCGGCTCTGCAGGCGAACGGGAAGCCATCTGGTTCAAATTCCCGACGCACCGGATTACCTCTCATCTGAGTTACCGCTTCAAACAGGGAAACAAGGAACATTTTCTGCGGCTGAACCTGCAATGGTCGCACTTGGCAAATAATGAGAACGTTATCAGCAAGGAAACGGTCAACGGAATAACAACGACTCACGTACACGGCTCCAACCGTATCTTCGAGCAAGACGCTTTCTCCGCCAATCCCGAATATGAACTTATAAGCCCACGCGGAGAACTTCGCCTGGGAACGGAATTATCGGCATCCAAACGTCTCGTGACTCAGATGTACCCTTACGTCGCTTCGGAAAAGATGCTTTGCAGCCGGACGTATATCTCCGGAGTACTTCACACCGGAAGATTCGACCTGAAAGCCGCCGCATCCTTTTCTACGGGAGACTTCACCGAGAAAAGCAGAACCGTTGAGACAGCTACGGAAGCGGGCAATCCGCCTTATCGTCTGACTGATTATTATAATCTACAGAATGAATACGCAACCGCCACGCACGCCACTCTCCGTCTCGGATTACGCTATCATTTCAACCGGGGAATTTATGCGGAGATACAGGGAAGCTATACGCACGGTTTCAACCTCAACTATATAGAGGGTGCGAGCCGATGGAACGAAACCATAAAGCTAGGATATACTTTTTAAAAACAATCAATATTCATACGAACTAAATTATTAAACAATGAAAAAGATTTTGACGTTTATGTTTGCAGCAGCGCTTCTGGCATCCTGCCAGCAAGAAGAGAAGGAAGCAACGGCTATTGGCACTAGCAGCCGCATAACTATTGCTCCCATAATCACACGTGCTACGGAAGTTAACTTCGAAAATACAGACCAAATCGGAGTAACAGTCACCCAAAGCAATGACTTCGTATATGCATCAAACAAACTGATGACATTCAATGACGGAGTATTTACCGGTGATTTACTTTGGTATCCGGAAGGAAATGACGAATCGCAGATAGTAGCCTATTATCCATATAATGCGGCCGGTACTCCGACTTCATTTACGGTAAAAGCCGACCAGACTACAGGTTACGGTGCATCCGACCTTATTGCTGCGAGCAAGTCCGGCGTACTTCCTTCTACCAATGCTATCGTCATGAACTTTAAGCACCTACTTACCAAACTGGTCATCAACGTAGAGAATGATACGCAATCAAACATTTCATCTGTTGTACTGAAAGGTTCTGTACCAACCGCCATTCTCGACCTGGCAGCCCTTTCGGTTACAGCCGACGAGAACGTTGCAACAACAGACATCATCGCACAAGCTGTTACAGCAAACAAGGTCTATCGCGCCATCGTCATTCCGCAGACGGTAGCTTTCACTCTTGAAGTAACAACTGCTGACGGCAAGACTTTATCACAGAGACTCGCTTCTACGACATTGGTTCAAGGCGGACAATACAGTGTGAATGTCCGTGTGTTACCTGATGATATTATCGTTACACTGAGCGGTGAGATTGATAATTGGACAGATGAGGGCGAAATCGGCGCAGACAATGAGGTTCCTTTCGAAGAACATCTTGACGAGAACTATTTCCTGTATGACGGAGTGAAATACAATACCGTAACCTTTGCAAACGGAACAACATGGATGGCTGAACCGCTTATCTATCTCCCGAAAGGATTTACTCCTTCTACCGACCCGACCGCAGATTCACATATCTGGTATCCGTATGAAATTGTAGACGGCGCAACCGTAGCTACAACCGATGTTAGTGCCATAAAAGAATTGGGCTATCTCTATGACCTGCAAGCTGCCCTGGGCGGTAAGGAAATTACTGAGAGTAATTTGAACAGCTTTGAAGGAGCACAAGGTATCTGTCCGAAAGGATGGCACATACCGACACGCCTGGAGTACTTTAACCTGGTAGGAAAATCAACGAATGATGCTGACGGTAAAGTACCGGCTGATGGTGATAAAGCTCTTTTCTATGATGTAACCTATGACGGCGGCAAAATAACATCACTTAATAATGCAGGATTCAATTACCGGTTCTCCGGTGTACGCATGGTAACAAGCCTCACCGGAGCCGGCAGTTATCAAAAGACTGCAATAGCCAGTGAAGACAACATCCAAGCTGCATGGCATGGGAAATCGGCAATGAATTACCATATGACTTCGACTGCCTACAAACCCATTTACAACAGTACTTCCGGATTATTGACCAACATACAGTTCTTCGGATTGATGAGCACAATCAATACAACCAAGTATCCGGAAGGCAGATTATCACTATCTTATGTCAGCGTCAAAGCCGGCATGCAACTCCGTTGCGTAAGGGACTAATCCGCCAGCCCAAGGGGCAATATTTGTTTCATGCCTTGAAACACTTTGTTTCTCGGTGTGAAACTAAAAGTTTCAAGTAGGGTTGAAACTAATCTCTTATAGGACCGGCTACCGGATGCTATAAGCAGAGCAATAAACTATTTACAAACTATATAAAAAACGAAGCAGTAACAATGAAAACAAAAAAGCTAACTATCGTCGTTGCTTTAGCAGCAATGACTTTTATCGGAACTTCATGTGGTAACAAACAACAGAAAAGCGCATCGGAAACGACTACGGAGCAAACCGCCTCTTCCGCTCTGGAAATCGACTCTCTCCTGGCAAATGCCGAAAGCCTTGCCGGAAAAGAAGTGACCATCGAAGGCGTTTGTACGCACACCTGCAAACATGGAGCCAAGAAAATCTTCCTTATGGGCAGTGACGACACGCAGGTAATCCGCGTGGAAGCCGGAACACTGGGCGCATTCGACCCTAAATGCGTGAACTCCATCGTCCGCGTCACCGGCACGCTGAAAGAGCAACGCATCGACGAAGCCTATCTCCAGAACTGGGAAACGCAACTCAAAGCGCAAGCTGCCGAGAAGCACGGTACAGGCGAAGCCGGATGCGACACCGAAAAGAAAGCGCGTGGCGAAACAGCCAACACGCCCGAAGCCCGCATCGCCGACTTCCGTGCCAAGATAGCCGACCGCAAAGCAAAAACAGGAAAAGAGTATTTATCATTCTATTTTATGGAAGCTAATTCGTATGAAGTGGAGTAACAGCGTCCGCAAATGGAGCCGGATTATACACCGCGACTTATCATTTTTCTTTGCCGGAATGGTCTTGATATATGCCATTTCCGGCATTGTGATGAATCATCGCAATACAATTAATCCGAACTTCTCCATCACGCGGAAAGAATATAAGATAACCGAAAACCTGCCGGACAAGGCGGGAATGAATAAGGAAAAAGTACTTACCCTGCTGGAACCACTGGGAGAGGCAGCCAACTGTACCAAACATTACTTCCCTCAAGCGGACGTAATGAAAGTATTCCTGAAAGGCGGCTCCAATCTCTTGGTGAATGTAAAGACGGGGGAAGCAGTTTACGAATCCGTCACCCGTCGCCCGCTTATCGGGGCGATGTCCCGTCTGCATTACAATCCGGGGCAGTGGTGGACGTACTTTGCTGATATTTTCGCTGTCGGGCTTATTATCATCACCCTTTCCGGCGTCATCATGCTGAAAGGGAATAAAGGTATTATCGGCAGAGGGGGAATAGAACTCATTGCAGGAATCTTGATTCCCCTGCTTTTCCTCTTCTTCTTTTGAATAGAATAACAGATAAAATCGAATGGAACAAATTATCGAATGTAACAATCTGACGCATTATTACGGCAAACGGTTGATTTACGAAAACCTCAGTTTCACAGTACCCAAAGGACGTATCCTGGGACTGTTGGGCAAAAACGGTACGGGCAAGACCACCACTATAAATATCCTGAGCGGTTACCTGAAACCGCGCTCGGGAGAATGCCGCATCTTCGGACAGGAGATACAAACCATGCCACCGTCCCTGCGTCGTAACATCGGACTGCTGATTGAGGGTCATGTGCAATACCAGTTTATGACTATCACCGAGATAGAGAAATTCTACGCAGCTTTCTACCCCGGTCAGTGGAAAAAGG
>NZ_CABUHK010000128.1 GCF_902491285.1 uncultured Bacteroides sp.
AGTAAGTTACATACGAATATAAGAGCAGGGGATTTTTCTTTTTAGAGGAAAGGTAAGAAATAAAAAGAAAATGTGTACATTTGTTGGTCGAATATAACAAACACAATTATGAAAATGGACTTTCCACAGGTAGATTTACCTACTGAAGTATTAGCATGGACGAATGTCACGGAAGATATTCTGAACATTTATAAGCAATCTTGCCGACTGCAGGCCTGCATTGTCGCCATTTGTACCGAAGGCTCAATGAAAGCCTCCATCAATCTGCTTGATTATGAAATCCGCCCCAATGACTTGATAACGTTATTACCGGGAACCATCATTCAATTCAGGGAAAAAACAGAAAAAGTATGTCTCTGCTTCGCCGGCTTTTCCGCTCATTGTGCCGGACGAATCAATCTGATGAAAAGTATCGGAAATGCCTACCCAAAACTTATCGAGCAACCGGTAGTGCCGCTTACCGAAGATATAGCCGGTTACCTGAAGGATTATTTTGCCCTGCTGGCACGTGCCAGTTGCAATGAAAACTTTGAAATGGCTCCGGAACTGGTAGAATTGGCTCTTCAGACTATTTTGACAAGTATACGGTTGATATATCATAATTATCCGGGAGAAAACAACAGTTCGAACCGTAAAAAGGAAATATGCCGGGAACTGATCCAATCTATCACCGAGAATTACAGAAACGAACGGCGCGCACAATTCTACGCAGACAAACTGGGAATATCCCTTCAGCATCTGAGTACCACAGTGAGACAAGTGACAGGGAAAAGCGTACTGGATACGATTGCTTACATCGTTATCATGGATGCCAAAGCCAAACTAAAGGGTACGAATATGACTATCCAGGAAATAGCTTATTCACTGAATTTCCCCACTGCTTCTTTCTTCGGAAAGTATTTCAGACGATATGTAGGAATGACACCGTTGGAATTTAGAAATAGATAATGTTTATAACGATTAACGGAATAGTGATTAGTGATGAATGATGAAGAATGAGTCGCTAATGATGAAAATAAATATCATTCATATAATGCACAGCCTGTTAATCACTAATCACTATCCCGTTAATCACTAAATTCTTCTTCTTCCCAAACTCAGTGAATTGAGCACTACACTCACACTGGAGAAAGCCATAGCGGCACTTGCCAGCATCGGATTCAATAATAAACCATTCAAAGGGAACAGGATACCTGCAGCGATAGGGATACCTATCAGATTATAGATAAATGCCCAAAAGAGGTTTTGGTGAATCAATTTGACCGTCTGCTTCGATAGTTGGAATGCTTTGGGAAGCAGCAACAAGTCGGATGTCATTAAAGTCACCATGGCAACATCCATGGCAATGTCCGTCCCCTTCCCCATAGCAATACTGACATCTGCCAATGCCAGTGCTTGCGAGTCATTGATGCCATCACCCACCATAGCTACTTTCTTTCCCTGCAATTGCAACTCCTGCACAAAATCGGCTTTATCACCCGGCAGTGCATCGGCCACGAAACGTTCGATTCCCAAATGGGAAGCGACAGCCAGAGCCGTCCGTTGTCCGTCGCCGGTCAGCATACAGATATCAATGCCCTGCCGTTTCAGTTCTTTCACCGCTTCGGCAGAGGTCGCCTTTATCGGGTCGGAGACGGCAATAACAGCCAATAATTCATTCTCACAACCAAAGTAGATGATTCCGTTGCCGTCCGATTCATAACGAACCAGCATATCAGCCATTATATCAGTCATCGTGGCGCTGAAATCCCTTAGCAGTTTATGGCTGCCTACCCAATACACTTTCCCCTGATAGGAAACTTTTATACCTTTTCCTGTGATACTTTCAAAGCTGTCCAGTTTGGCAGGATTTACCTTTTCCCCGTCTTGAAGTGCAGCGACTATCGCACCGGCAAGGGGATGCTCCGATTTCATTTCCGCAGCCAGAAGCACATCTTTATAATGCGGCTCCTGAGATTGCGCCCATAACCATCCGGTGGCTGTGGGATGCCCTTCGGTCAGTGTTCCGGTCTTATCCAGCACAACGACGTCTACTTTACGCATCTGCTCCAATGCAACAGCATCCTTAATCAGGATATGCTGACTGGCAGCCTTGCCTATTCCTACCATCAATGCGGTTGGCGTGGCAAGTCCTAAAGCACACGGACAGGCAATCACGAGAACAGATACGGCGGACAGAACTCCATAAGATATGTATTCGCTACCGCCAATGACAATCCATAAGATAAATGTCAGGATAGCAATACCCAGCACGACAGGTACAAAAATCCCTGTTATACGGTCGACGATACGCTGTACGGGTGCTTTACTGCCCTGTGCCTCCTGTACCATATGGATGATACGCGCCAATACCGTCTCACTGCCGACCTGTGCCGCACTGATAATGAACGAACCGCGCTGATTGATAGTTCCTGCCAACACTTTATCGCCTTTCTTCTTTTCTACCGGAATAGGCTCACCGCTAATCATACTTTCATCGACATACGAATCGCCTTCGGCAAGTTTACCATCCACAGGAATCTGCTCTCCCGGACGAACGACTACCAAATCACCGACTTGCAATTGTTCAATCAGAATCTCCTCTTCTACTCCATTGCGCAGTACACGGGCTACTTTAGGCTGCATCCCCATCAGTTTACGAATAGCGGTGGAAGTATTTCCTTTCGCACGCTCCTCCATCAGCTTGCCGGTTAGAACGAAAGCTATAATCACTGCAGAAGCCTCATAATAAACGTGCGGTTCCAGTCCGCGGGCATACCAGAATCCGGGAAAGAAGGTATTAAAAAGGCTGAACAGAAACGCAATGGAAGTACTGAGTGCAACCAAAGTATCCATATTGCTCCGTCCTATCTTTGCCTGTTTCCAGGCTCCGGTAAAGAAACCACCACCGAAAAAGACCATAACAGGAATAGCAAGTACCATCTGAATCTCATTCGAATATGGCATATGCATCAATATCATGGAGAATACCAGCAATGGCACGACCAAAATCCACGCACCAATCACTTTACGTTTCAAACGAACATAACGTTTATGCTGCTCCTCTTCCTGACGTTCCTCTTTATGGGCTTCTTCCACAATCAGGTCATAGCCTGCTGCAAGCACTGCCGCACGGATTTCTCCGGGAGTCAGTTTGTCTTTCTCGTAAGAAATAGTCAGCATATTGGTGGCAAAATTAACGGAAGCCTCCGTGACTCCCGGCAATTTCTTCACTGTTTTCTCTACATTATTAGCACATCCCGCACAATGCATATTGAGCACGGGAAATGCCTTTTTTACTATATTACCCATATATAATTATTATTTTTCGGTCTTTCTCCTCTCCTCAGAAAAGGATTGAAGAAAGACCATCATTCATGTATAGAAACAAGGTAATACGGGTATTTGTTCAATTACTTCTTATCCGTTTTCTTATCGTCTTTCTTTGTTTCTTTTACAAATTCGGCTTCATAATTAAACTTGTTAAATCCCGCTTGCAAGTTCTTTACATTTGTCTTTTCAGCATCGTATGTGATGGTGACAGTCCGGTCTTTCACAACAGTGGAGATATCTTTCAGCCCTTTCTCAAAACGCATATTGTCCTTCACTTTCTTTTCACAGTTTTCGCAGTGCATCTGAGTCACTTTGAACACTACCACACGAATATCCTTTGCCATTACGGCAACTACACTCAAAAGAGCCACTACGCAAGTGACCATCCATCTTTTTGTTTTCATTTTTCTTATCAGTTTAAATGTTACTTATTTTCTTTTTATTCACTGTTTCTAGCCAAGTTGAAACGCAGTCCGATATATGCCTTCGCACCGTGCATCGGTCCCCATATCATGGTAGAATCAAAATTATCCCCCCACGGATTTGCCGCGTCGATAATCGGGTTCTTCTGCTTGAAGTTTGTCAGGTTCTCGCCACCTACGTATATAGACCAGCGGCGGAAATAGCGGGTCACTTGCAAACTAAGTTGTTCAAAGCTGCCATAACGGCGGTTCCACGACAGTTGTCCGTCTCCGAGTTCATAAGGAGCAGGCATTCTGCCACCACCATTCAACTGTAACGTTGCATCAAATTGCCAGATACCCAGTGGGGTCTGATAAGATGCAGTCAGCAGTCCTTTGTATTTGCTGGTCAAAGGTCTTTCCATCCGCTCGCCTTTGTAAGTGGTTTGCGCATCCGTCAACCGGTAAGCACCTGTCAGAGTAAATCCTTTGAAGAACGGATAACTCGCTTCCACTTGGAATACGTGCGAGTACGAACGCCCGTCCAAGTTGTAGAAAGACACTCCATGAGGATTACTGTCCATATCTACAACGACTTGTTTCAGAAAGTTCGTATAGTAGTATTCGGCGTTTATATTCAGTGTTTTACCGAATATCGGAATGTAAGTGGATACACTCGCGCCATAGTTCCATGCTTCTTCCATATCCAGATTCTTCGCAATCTCTACTTTACGACTGCTGGAAAGCAGGTAGTTGTTTTCTGCCAGTACATGATTCGTCCGATACCCTTTTCCGGCAGAGAGACGGAAATTTACATACTCATTCGGATTGTATTTGAGATGCGCACGGGGAGTTACAAAGAAGCCATGTTCGTTACTGTAATCTCCGCGAAGACCTGCCATCAGCATCCATTGGTCGTTCAAATTCAAGGTGTACTGTACGTAAGCTCCGGGAACGGCTTCTTTCTCAAAGGCTTTGAGAGGAGTGTTGTCCGCATTATTCTCCAGACGGTAATGCTGGTCATAAGCATCGTAATTGAAACTTAGTCCGGCAGAGAGGCTGTTCTGCTTATTAAACTCCGTTTCGAACATCAATGAAGCATAAACATTGGTTTGGTCTACGTTATAGAGCTTCAGTCCGTAATTGGCGTCTTGATTATGCAAAGAGGCAGAAAGAATCAAAGCCAGATTTGTATTCTTTTCCTTATTAAATATATAAGCGTTCTTGGTGAAGAACTCATAACGTTCCGTGTCAATGTTCACTTTATAAGGGTTATCGAAATGCATTCCGCCGTGATTGGCTTGTCCGCTGGTACGTGTTTCCGAAAGGGCTTTGATACCTGCCTGAAAGACATAATGGTCGCCCATATACGCCCACCGGTTCCACACGTTGTATTGCTCTACCTGCGGAATATCTACAAATCCATCGTCATTACCATCGTGAGCTTTTGTCTCGTTTTCATAATGTGCCAGCAAAGAGGTGCTCCAACGTTTGGAGATTTTCAGCGTAGCATCCGCATTGGCTTCATAACGATTGGTGGTGCTTGCGAAAAGATTAGCGGATACCCAGTCAGCTTCCGGCAATTGGGGTTTCTTGAACTCAACGTTAATCTGCCCTGTAATGGCTTCATAGCCGTTCTTCACGGAAGAAGTTCCTTTGGATACTTGTATGCTCTGCATCCATGGGCCGGGGACATAGCCCAAGCCATAAGGAGCAGCAGCCCCGCGATAGTTCGGAATATTTTCCGTCAGCATCTGCACATAAGTGCCGGACAGTCCCAACAATTTGATTTGCTTGGCTCCCGTTGCCGCATCGGAATAACTCACATCGACCGAAGGATTCGTCACGAAACTCTCTCCCAAGTTACAACAAGCGGCTCTGCTCAACTCGGCACTGCTTATCATATCTTCATTCATCACACTACTGCGTAGTTTCATTGTTCCCAGTCTTCGACTGACTACATTTACTTCATTCAGTTCCACTCCATCACGAAGCACGACATCCAGCTTCTGATTCCTGCTGTTCACATGAATCGTATCGTTCTGAAAACCGATAAAGCTGACTATCAGCATATGGCTTTTGGAAGGTTTGGTGATAGAAAAACTTCCATCTTCCTTAGTAGTCACGCCTTGTCCTGTATTCATCCAAAATACGTTTGCTCCCGGAATTGCTTCCCCGGAACTATCTTTTACCGTCCCATGTACTTGCGCATGCATATTGCCGGCAAACAACAGGAACAGTCCTATTATCATATATTTCATTTTTTCTAAACTTTCTTTCGAGATACAAAATTAGTTCATTTCTCATGCAACTTGGTTGCATTCAGTCTCACCTCACTTTCCGGCTTTAGTTCAGCAGAAAGCAAAGTCCCTAAAAAGAAAGATTTAGTGGCTAAATAATATAGGTGGAATATAGTGCCAGCTTCTGTCGAGAACAGAGAGGTGGCGGCGAGGTAGGAATATCGTACTCTACCGATTTATCTGAATAGGTAAAAGTCAGTAAATAGCAGAACTGCGCACAGAAAAGGTCGACTGCTTGAGGTGAAACATTCAACTCAGTAGTATGTTTCATCAAGTCCAGCTTATAAATAGTAGCCGTACAGCCTTTTGTTTTGCAATCCTTCTTTGAGTCGCAAGTATGGGTTTTCTTACACTTCGGACAACCTGTGTCACAACAGCTTTTCACCGTCTCACAACGGGCGCAACAATAGTGCACAATAGATACTCCCGCCCCTGAATAGATAATCAAGAGGGAAAGGATCAATGCTGTTATGTAAGCTAACCTTTTCATATCAAGGGACAAAGATAAGAATAAAAACAAATTAAATATTATAATTTATAGAAAAAATAAGCATAATGTCACATATGTTACAATTCAGAATCCCCCTCTTCCCTATCTTTGCAGAAAAAAGATAGATTATAGATTATATGGAACAATTACATGCTCATGAAGTCCTTCATATGATGGAAGGAAATAGCTACTCGGAATCATCATTGCGGGAAGCAATTATTAAGAAGTTTGGCGAACAGCAACATTTCTATGCTTGCTCGGCAGAAGATATGGATGTGGATACCCTGATAGAGTTTCTTAAAATGAAAGGTAAGTTCATGCCTGCCGAAGATGGATTTACCGTAGATATAACGAAGGTTTGCAAACACTGATTCCGATTTCTGCAATTCAAAAAGAGAAAGCTATGCACTCATGTATGACAAACAGTGAGTGTATGGCTTTCTTCTTTTTAAAATAGCTGAATATTTTTCTGTATTTATTAGTCCGATTCGTGAATTTCATCTATATTTGTCAATAGTGAATGAGACAGCAAATGTGTAATTTATAGAAAAAACGAGTATGAAAAAACAATATGTCAGCCTGCTTGCTATTATACTTTCGGTAAGCGGCTTTTTGTTTTCTTGTCATGACAAGATGAACAAAAATACAGGTGCGTTACAATTCGACAGTATCCAAGTGAATAAAACAGCACACCTGTTCAACGATACAGCCAAACCGGCTTGTAATATTATTATCAATTTCGCCTATCCCGTCAAGTCATCGGATGATATGCTGAAAGACAGTCTGAATACTTATTTCATATCCGCTTGTTTCGGTGATAAGTATATAGGAGAGAAACCGGAAGAGGTTATAAAGCAATATACTGAAAATTATATCAGTGAATATCGCCGCGACTTGGAGCCGATGTACACAGAGGACGAGAAAGACAAAGAAGACGAAGCTTCCATCGGTGCCTGGTATTCATATTATAAAGGCATCGAAAGCCACGTGCAACTGTACGAGAAAGACCTGCTTGTATACCGCATCGACTACAATGAATATACCGGTGGTGCACACGGCATCTATATGACGACTTACCTGAATATGGATCTTACACTGATGCGTCCACTTCGTCTTGATGACATTTTCGTCGGAGATTACAAAGACCCATTGACCGACCTGATTTGGAACCAGCTCATGGCCGACAACAAAGTGACGACTCACGAAGCCTTAGAAGATATGGGATATGCTTCGACCGGCGACATCACTCCGACCGAGAATTTCTATCTGAGCAAAGAAGGCATTACCTTCTATTATAATGTATATGACATTACTCCCTATTCTATGGGCCCCGTAAAGGTGACAATTCCATTCCCTATGTTGGAGCATCTTCTCGGCAGCAACCCGATTCTGGGAGAACTGAAAAATTAAACTTCATAAAAGAACGAAAACCAATGAATATCCTGTCGTTACTATACAGATGGTAATATAGGCGGATATTCATTTATATAATTTCTAATTAGTAATTTGTAATTGATAAAAGTGGAAATCATAGAGAAATACTTCCCTGAGTTGACAGAAGAGCAACGCAAACAATTTGCTGCTCTATATGACCTCTACATCGACTGGAATTCGAAAATCAACGTTATCTCACGCAAGGACATCGAGAATTTGTATGAGCACCATGTGCTCCATTCGTTAGGCATTGCCAAAGTAATCCAGTTCCGTCCCGGAACCAGCGTCATGGACTTGGGTACAGGCGGCGGTTTCCCCGGCATTCCTTTGGCGATATTATTCCCCGAAACAAAGTTCCATCTCGTAGACAGTATCGGTAAAAAAGTACGCGTAGCAACGGAAGTGGCTAATGCCATCGGACTGAAAAACGTTACTTTCCGCCATGCGCGCGCGGAAGAGGAGAAACGTACGTTCGACTTCGTTGTCAGCCGAGCCGTAATGCCCCTGGCGGATTTGGTTAAGATTATCAAAAAGAATATTTCTTCCAAACAGCAGAATGCATTGCCCAACGGACTGATCTGTCTCAAAGGCGGTGAACTGGAACACGAAACGATGCCGTTCAAACATAAGACAATGGTTCACAACCTGAGCGACAACTTCGAAGAAGAGTTCTTTGAAACCAAAAAAGTGGTATACGTTCCTGTTTAAAGACTATTAGTTGTTCTGAATAAGATTAATCATAGAAAAGAACCATGAAAATAAAAAGGTTTGAATTTAATATGTTTCCCGTAAATTGCTATGTGTTATGGGACGAAACAAAAGAAGCAGTCGTCATTGACCCGGGCTGTTTCTACGAAGAAGAGAAACAAGCACTGAAGAAGTTCATCCTCACCAATGAGCTGAATGTGAAGCATCTTCTGAATACTCACTTACATTTGGATCACATTTTCGGAAATCCGTTCATGCTGAAAGAATTCGGCTTGTCGGCAGAAGCGAACAAAGCGGATGAGTACTGGATTGACGAAGCGCCGAAACAAAGCCGCATGTTTGGTTTTCAGTTGCAGGAAGCCCCAGTGCCGCTGGGGAAATATCTGCACGACGGTGATATTATCACTTTCGGACACACCCAACTGGAAGCAATCCACGTGCCCGGACACTCGCCCGGCAGCTTGGTGTATTATTGTAAAGAAGACAACTGTATGTTTTCCGGCGATGTTCTGTTTCAAGGCAGTATCGGTCGCGCCGACCTTACAGGTGGCAACTTCGACGAACTGATAGAGCATATTTGCAGCCGTCTTTTCGTCCTTCCCAACGAGACAGTCGTATATCCGGGACACGGTGCCCCCACGACCATCGGGATGGAAAAAGCAGAGAACCCATTTTTCAGATAAAACAATAAAATCCCCCTATTAATATGAAAACCGATTTGTTAGCTAGCCGTCACATCGGCATCAATGAACAAGACACAG
>NZ_CABUHK010000129.1 GCF_902491285.1 uncultured Bacteroides sp.
ACTCCAATACTCCCCGCCACTTGGCAGAGTTCTGGATGATTGAGCCGGAAGTTGCCTTCAACGATATTGCGGACAATATGGATTTGGCTGAAGAGTTCATTAAGTATTGTGTGAAATGGGCGTTGGATAACTGTGCGGACGACGTGAAGTTCTTGAACGATATGTTCGATAAGGGACTGATTGAACGTCTGCAAGGTGTATTGAAAGATAATTTCGTTCGTCTGCCTTATACAGACGGTATCAAGATTTTGGAAGAGGCCGTAGCGAAAGGACACAAGTTCGAGTTCCCGGTTTACTGGGGCGTCGATCTGGCTTCCGAGCACGAACGTTATCTGGTGGAAGAACACTTCAAGCGTCCGGTGATCCTGACTGACTATCCGAAGGATATCAAGGCTTTCTATATGAAGCAGAACGAGGATGGTAAGACGGTACGTGCGATGGATGTTCTTTTCCCGAAAATCGGTGAAATCATTGGCGGTTCCGAACGTGAATCGGATTATAATAAGTTGATGACCCGTATCGAAGAGATGCATATCCCGATGAAGGATATGTGGTGGTATCTGGATACCCGCAAGTTCGGTACTTGTCCTCACTCCGGTTTCGGACTCGGTTTCGAACGCTTGTTACTTTTCGTAACAGGTATGGCGAACATCCGTGACGTGATACCGTTTCCGCGTACACCGAGAAATGCTGATTTCTAATATTTCGGTATATTTATGTAAGGCTCGCATAATCTTTTGGTTATGCGAGTTTTTTTATGCGCTTCATGGTTCTATTCTCAAAATAAATATTTATATTTGGAGATACGCATTCGAGAGTGTTAACTAAAATAATACGACAATGAAAAAGCTCTATTTCTTTACCATGCTTTCAATAATGTTGTTGGCGGTAACAGGTGCGACGGCCCAGAAGAAAACTAAATTCAAAGCGGCCGAGTTGAAAGGAATCTGGCAACTTTGCCATTATGTGTCGGAATCTCCCGATGTTCCGGGAGAGTTGAAGCCCAGTAATACATTTAAGGTGTTGAGTGAAGACGGACGAATCGTGAACTTTACGATTATTCCCGGTTCTGATGCAATTATTACGGGGTATGGTACGTATAAGCAATTAACTGACGATTCTTATAAGGAAAGTATCGAGAAGAATATTCATCTCCCGATGCTGGATAATCAGGATAATATTCTGGAATTCGAGATTAAGGATAATGATTATCTGTGTCTGAAGTATTTCATCAAAAACGATTTGAATGGGAACGAACTGAATACCTGGTATTATGAAACCTGGAAACGGGTGGAGATGCCGGCCAAGTTCCCGGAAGATATTGTGAGATAAAGATATCGTTTTTTTATTAGGCACGGATTTTACGAAATGCACTGTATTCAAGCATAGCAAGAGTACAGTATATCGTAGAATCCGTGCCTGTCTTTTGTGTAAAAGATAAAAACGAAGAGGTTTTGGACGAAATCAAAGTCGGTTTAAATAGAAACGGAAATGAAAAGGAAGATATATAAATTCCGTTTCTCTGCATTGCTCTAACTTTGCCTGCATCAACAATTGTAGAATTAGAACAATGAAAAACAAACTTTTAGTGGCGGTAGGGAGCATTGCTTTCCTGACTGCCTGCAATGCTCCGAAAGGAAATGAGATGCAATGGTTCGACCATGCGGTGAAAACATCCGGGCATCAGTTGCTCTATATGGCAGAGCAATTGAAGAATGAGCCGGACACGGCTTGCTTCCCCCGTTCCATAAAAGAAGGAAAGTACAGGTTGGAACATCCTACCGACTGGACGAGCGGTTTTTATCCCGGTTCGATGTGGCTGGCATACGAACTGACCGGGGATGAAGCGCTGGCAAAGGAAGCACGCAAGTACACGAACCGTTTGCAGGATATGCAATATTATACGGGCAATCACGATTTGGGCTTTATGATGTTTTGCAGTTACGGGCAGGGGATTCGTCTGAAACCGGAGCCGGCCGACAGTCTGATTCTGGTACATTCTTCCGAAAGTCTTTGTTCCCGGTTTAGCCCGAAAGTAGGATTGATTCGTTCGTGGGACTTCGGCGACTGGAGTTATCCGGTGATTATTGATAATATGATGAATCTTGAAATGTTGTTCTGGGCTTCAGAGCGGACTGATAATCCTGTATATCGTGATATTGCTATTGCTCATGCCGACAAGACATTGAAGAATCATTTCCGGGCGGACATGACCTCTTATCATGTGGTAAGCTATCTGGCGGACAGCGGCGAAGTGGAGTCGAAAGGAACATTCCAGGGATATGCCGATTCTTCCGCCTGGGCGCGTGGTCAGGCGTGGGGAGTGTATGGATATACCATGTGTTACCGCTTCACCAAGCAGCAGAACTATCTGGATGCCGCTCATAAGATAGCCCGGTTTATTATCGACCATCGTCCGTCGGAAAATGATTATATCCCTTACTGGGATTATGACGCGCCCAAGATTCCGAATGAACCGAGAGATGCTTCCGCGGCTGCTGTGACAGCTTCCGCATTACTGGAACTGAGCGGATATGGTGATAAGAAACAAGGAGAAGAATACTTCCGTTATGCGGAAAACATTCTGAAGCAACTGTCATCTGAGGAATATTTGGCGGAAGAAGGAGAAAATCAGGGTTTCATCCTGCTGCATTCTGTCGGCAGTTTCCCGCACGACAGCGAGATTGATACGCCGTTGAACTATGCCGATTATTATTATTTGGAAGCAATGAAGCGCTATAAGGATTTAAAAGAGAATTCAAATCGTTCATAGTATTAGTTTTTTAAGGTCGATGCCGGTCCTTTATATGAGTTAAAAAACAGGGTTTGTTTATAAGATTGGACTGAAAATATCTATCTTTACGATGAAATCTTTAATATTAGCTTATGAAAGACCGGCATTTGCTGTTTAAGTACATACTCGGATTATCCGTTTGCATCTTGTTTCTTCCTTTATATGCTATCCCGGGTGCCGACAGCCCTATCCATTTTAAGCGGTTGTCCGTAGACGACGGACTGTCACAGAATACTGTACTTGCCTTGACGCAAGACCATAATAATAAGATTTGGGTAGGCACGGTAGACGGGCTGAACTGGTATGAAGGAGCCCGCTTTGCTTCTTACTATAAGGTACCGGATGATACGACAAGCCTGGCGAACAATCATGTGTATTCACTTTATACCGACCCGAAAGGCACGGTATGGGTAGGTACGCAGGTCGGCCTGTCCCGTTATAATATTGTAGGGAATAATTTCACCAACTATTCACCGGCGGACAATCAGCCGATGCAGGTGCTGGCTATCGGGGAATCGGAAGAGGGTGACCGGCTTCTGCTTGCCACCAATATAGGGCTGGTGATTTTCGATAAAAAGACGGGGCGGATGAAGGTGCAGCCGGAACTTGCCGGAAAAACGATTTATTCGGTTTGCCGGATGAATGACGGCTTCCTGCTGGGTACTTCGGAAGGTGTTTATTTCTACTACGTACGCAATGAGAACGTGACCCGGCTTCTCCTTCAACTGAAAGGGGAAGTTATCTCCGGTATGCTTTATGATGACAGAACCGGAAATTGCTGGTTGGCTTCATTGACCAACGGGGTATATTGTGTCGATAACAATTTCCAGATAAAAAAGCATTATAACAAGCAGAATACCCCTGCTTACTTCCTTACAAACTCAGTCAGGACATTGAGCCAGGATGACAAGGGACGAATCTGGATAGGTACTATGGAAGCCTTGCTTGTTCTTGAACCGGAAGCTGAGACTTTTCAGATTTGCCGTTTTTCGCCCGAAGACCCTACCTCATTAGGGCACAACTCCATTCGCTCTATCCTGAAAGATAACCAGGGCGGTATGTGGATAGGCACGTTTTACGGCGGGCTTAATTATTATCATCCTTTAGCTCCGGCTTTCGGACGCTTGCAACATTCTTCCTGCCGGAACTCGTTGAGTGATAACACCGTAAGTTGTATAGCCGAGGAACCGGACAGCGAGAATCTGTGGATTGGCACGAATGACGGCGGATTAAACTACTATGACCGGAAAACAGGAGCTTTCTCATGCTTCCGGGCGGGGACTTCCGCCAATTCCCTGAAGTCTGATAATATAAAATGTATATGGACGGATAGGGATGGTAGTGTCTATATCGGTACTCATGGCGGAGGAATGAACCGTCTGCACCGCAAGAGCGGGAGAATAGAAACGTTCAACTTCCCACATTCGGTTTCTCTGAATAACAGTTGCTATTCCTTACTGGACGGAGAGGACGGAACGCTTTGGGTAGGTGGTATGAGCGGGCTTTTCCTCTTTGACAAACAGACCGGCGGGTTTTCATTGCATCCATTGGCTAAAAAGCACAACAAACTGGAGAACGTGTTGATATATACATTGTTCCGTGACTCGAAAGGAAGGATATGGATTGGAACGGAAGAAAGTTTGTTCTTGTATGCCGGCGGAAAACTGGAAGAATTGCATCTTCCTTCTTCGGCTTATCTGCATGGGCTGATACAAGCCTTCTGTGTGCAGGAAGATAGCCATCACCATATATGGATAGGTTCTTCTACAGGTCTATACCGCTATAAGGAGGGTGCGCCAACCGCTTGGGAACAATATACAATGAAAGACGGTTTGCCGAATGACTTTATTTATAGCATACTGGAAGATGAACGGGGACGTCTGTGGCTGACTACCAACAAGGGACTGGCCTGCTTCAACAGGGAAGAAGGCACTTTCCTCAACTATACCAAACAGGACGGGCTGCCTCACGACCAGTTCAATTTCTTCGGAGCTTGTAAGGCACAGGATGGTACGTTCTTTTTGGGTTCTCTCGGTGGTGTTGCCTATTTCAAACCTTACGAACTGGAGGATAATCCGTATTCTCCGAATGCGGTTGTCACGGGAGCCGTAGTCTTTAATCAAGTGATTACGGACTTGAAAAGCGAGCGGGTACGTTATTATCAGGATGAGCAGGGACGAATGCTTGGTATGTCGTTCCCTTCCGACCAGAAATTATTTAATATCCGCTTTGTCGTTATTAACTATCTGGCGGGAAAGCGGAATCAGTTCATTTATAAGTTGGAAGGATTTGAAACGGAGTGGAATTATTCCAAATACACGTCGTCCTCGCGGGCGAGCTATTCCAATCTGCCGCCCGGAGAATATGTGTTCAAAGTGAAGGCATGCAACAATAACGGGAAATGGAGCGAAGCTACTACGGAATTTTTTGTGCACATCATCCCGATGTGGTATCAGACTTGGTGGGCAAAGATGCTTTTCGTTTTCTTTTCTGTAGGACTGCTCGTATTCATTGTCTATTTCTTCATAGCTCGTGCCAAGATGAAAATGCAGGTGCGAATCGAACAGATAGAACGGAATAAGGTAGAAGAAATCAGTCAGGAGAAGGTGCGTTTCTATATGAATATGTCTCATGAACTGCGTACTCCGTTGAGCCTGATACTGGCTCCGTTGGAAGAAGTCCTGGGGCAGAATAGTCTGGTAGGTGCTCCGGTGCGTCAAAAACTGGATTATGTTTATAAGAACGGACGAAAGTTGCTGCATATTGTCAATCAATTATTGGATTTCCGGAAAGCTGAAGCGGGAGCGATGCCTGTTCATGTGGCGCAGACGGATGTAAATGGATTGTTGGAGGACGTATGCGCCCTATTCAGAGAGAATGCGGAAAAGCGGAATATAGACTTAAGTCTGAAGTCCGACCTGAAAGGGCGGTTGCTTCCGGCTGATAAGGCATATTTGGAAACTATTCTGATGAATCTGTTGTCGAACGCCTTTAAGTTTACGCCGGATGGGGGTAATATAGTGCTCTCTTTATACGCAGAGGGGGAAACATATAGCTTTACTGTGAGAGATAGCGGCATCGGTATGTCTCAGGAACAGCTTACCCGTATTTTCGAACGTTTCTATCAGATAGACGGGCAACGGAAAGGGACGGGTATCGGACTGTCATTGGTGAAAATGCTTGTAGAGAAGCATCACGGAACTATTGTTGTGGAAAGTGAAGCTAATAGCTATACGGAATTTAAAGTCGCTTTGCCTGCCGACATCAACGCTTTCACAGAGAAAGAGCGGGAAGCACCGGAACATGAAGCTGAAGCATCTGCATCCTTTCGGGAACTCCCGGTGGCTGACGAATACTTCTCCGGTGACCTATCGGCTATAGGTTCTGCGGAAGCATCCGGGGATGACCGGATAGGGGTGGAAACTGCCGGTGAGGAAGAACGTCCCACTATTTTGCTGGTGGATGATAATAAGGAAATGGTGGATTACCTGAGAGACAATTTCCGTCAGAATTATGTGACGCTGACAGCCGGAAATGGGGAAGAAGCGTTAGCTATCATGAAAGAACACCGGGTAGATGTCGTCCTTTCCGACGTGATGATGCCGGGAATTGACGGGATTAAGCTTTGTCAGCTTATTAAAAGGAATTTGCAGACTTGCCATATTCCGGTGATTCTGCTGTCTGCCAAAGGAAGTGTCGATGCACAGACGGAAGGTATTCAGGCGGGAGCCGACGATTACATCGCGAAACCGTTCTCTATCCATTTACTGAATGGCAAGATAGCCAATTTGCTGAAAGCCCGCCAACGGTTGAAACATTATTATTCCAACACGATTGACATCGATACTGCCAAAATGACTTCCAATACCTTGGATGAGGAATTTATGAACAGAGCCATTCAGGTGGTGGAAGAGAATATCAGTAACGAAGATTTCACATCCGAGGACTTGGCAAGCAAACTTTGCATGAGCCGTTCGTCGCTTTATCTCAAGATGAATTCCATATCCGGTGAACCGCCCGCCAACTTTGTCCGCCGCATTCGCTTTAATAAGGCTTGCAAATTGTTGTTGGAAGGACGTTATTCCGTTGCCGAGATTAGTAGCATGGTAGGTTTCGGCTCTTCTTCTTATTTCTCTACCAGTTTTAAAAAGTACGTCGGTTGCCTGCCGTCGGATTATATAAAACAACACACTAAGTAGTGCATCTTCTGCAAGCCATCTTCTTCGGGTATCTTCTCCGAAACGAAGGCGAGTGGCTTGCCGTGGTCGGGCTGCAAAAGGAAGGCGGAATAATGGAGCGGTTTCTCTATTTGGCTTTCAACGTCATTCGCCGTTTTTGAACTTCTTTTCTAATTCTTTTATCCGCTTTTTCAGTTTGGTAAACGTAAGCGGTGCCGTGTCGTAGATGAATGAGTCGGTCATTGTTTTATAATCCTTTTCATACTCCTTTGCAAGCGGTTCTTCGGGCCAGATAGTGATGTGCGCCTTTTGGTTTTTTAAGTAATCCACTAAACCAATGTGATAGAATTTCTGCCTATGTGCTATTATCTCGGCGTAAAGTTTCTCATCGGTAAGCGCATCATCGGCGTATGCATCCATCAGCTTTTCCAAGTCGTACAGATGTCGGCTCATACGTTCCGTCCGTGGTGCTTTCTTCTGATATTCCTCGTTCAGCAGAAAAGCCTTTTCCAAGAAAGTGCGTATGGGCAAGACGGTCGGTATGTTACAGACTGTTCCATCGTCCACAGCGGGAAATTTATCGTATATCAGCGAAGTAATCAGTCTGTCCTTAAACGGCTCATCCATGGAAAGACAGCTGATTTCAACCTTTACCTTAGGACTGATATATTCGTTTGTTTCTTCCAGGATGCTGTTGTATTCAACGTTAATCACTACCGGGTCTCTGTCTGTGGCAATTTCTACTGTGCCCTCGGCCGTTTCTTCCGTTGTCACGTTTACAATCTTGAATCCGGTGGTACCCATCGCTTGCAACTGTTCTTCCAGTTCTTTCGACAGTTGTTCAAAAACCACTTTCCGTGATTCCTTTCTCAGCAGTTTTATCTGGTTGTTGTTGCTGCAAGCGGCAAACGGATACTGTTGCTTCACCTCTTCCCGCAAGAACCAACTGCGGCTCAGGGCAATGTCAATGTCCTCACTGAATCGTTTCAGGTCAATCTCATTCCATCCCTTGCTCAACGAGGTACCGCCCTTAAACAGTAGATAGCCGGTAAAAGATGTGGAGAACAACGCTTTTAATGTGACCGTCACCCACCAGTCCTTTTCCACAGCCAACTCTTCCAGATGCTTGTCAAAAGCCACACTTTGCAACATGGCCGTGCGTTCTTCTTTGGTCTTATTTTGCCACAAACTCATAATTCAAGTCTTTAAAAAGTTGTTTCACTATCTTTCTTATCCAGACCGGGGCATTGCCGAGGTCGCCATATACGAGGTATTTCTCCTGCGAGTCTCGCAGCAGTTCTCTGATACGGTTGATGTCCCCTTCACTGATATTGCTCTGCCCTTTGGCTTTCATTGCCAGTTCCAGAAGGGGCATCAACTTGCTCTTGTAAGCATACATGCGTGGTGTACGCCTTTTTAGCCGGATTTGTTTCCGTCCTACGACTATCACCCTTGGAGAACCCGTAGTGAGATACACGGGCTTCATGGGCACTTGCGTTGACAGCCCCAGCACATTGAGTGCCAATTCGCCCGTGGGTAATATTTCCGCATGTTCATGCTCGGCAATGGCATGCACTATTTTTTCCGCCGAAGGATAGACATTGCCATATTCCGTCACTATCGGTTTGTAGTAAATGCCTTTGGCAAGCCGTTCCAATATGTTATAGCTTGCCATGAGTGACAATATCTTACTGACATAAGCATTGTCGAACTCGCAGAAATCATTTACGAAAAATAGCGTGCCCGAATCAGCTGCCTTCACCCTCGCGTCTATTTGTTCCTGAATCGTCATATTAACATTCTTTAGTCTGTAACTTTTGCAAAGTTATCATATTCCTAGAAGATGAGCAAACAATGAAAGGACAAATATGGATGATAAAAGACATTCTCTACATCTATACATATCACTCAACGTGTCTTCAGTACAGTCTGTTTTATTCCCCCGATACCGGTCACTTTGTTCCTCACCGAGAAACGATGTGTTCGGCACCGGGGAACAATGTGTTCCTCGGTGTGAAACAAAGTGTTCCAAGCCGCTTGAAACTATTAGTTTCATAGTGGGTTGAAACTCTTGGCTCCGGTATGTTCTGGCACGCGCTCCATTCCCCGATTTATGCTTCAAACTCATCTGTATTCCATCCAAACGCCTGTCTTGGACGATTTTTAAGTCGAAATGTACGAAATCAAGGTCATCTTAGACGGTATCAGAGAAGGAAGAAATGAATTGAAAGTCCCGTTCAAGGTGGTTTATCTACATTTGCCTACAGAAAAACCAATCATTTGATATCATGAAAAAAGTATTATTGATTTCATTCGTAATCTTGTCTG
>NZ_CABUHK010000130.1 GCF_902491285.1 uncultured Bacteroides sp.
TTGAAGAAACTTGTCGCGCGGCAGAAAAATTCTCCGAAAGGAATGAAACAACTGGCAGATGCCATTCCGGAAGGATACCTGGATGGGCAGTCGCAAATGATAGATACCGTAAACTTGCAGGAAGTGCATAATTCATTTATGGCGTCCAGCACCCATCTGTTCTCTTTTGTGATGAATTATCGCTACCGGAAAGAGGTGACACGTGGAGAGAAATTAATCTTTTTCTGCCAACTGGCATCACAGTATGCCGACGAACTTCGCTTTACGGATACTTATGAAATCTCCGACGAAGTGGAATACCCTTTAATATATGCCAAATAATCTATGCCAAATACTAAAAACAGATGAACATGAAATACACTGAAGAGATATTTAATATACTTAGCAAAGGGGGATTCATTTCTTCCAATAGTGTCTCTACCCAAGTGAAACGCTTGTATGATGCCATTGAGGAAGATTTGCCCGATTATTATGATTACTATAAAGGTATCGGTTTCTATCTGGAAGGTGGTGACGGTTATTACTACTTTACCCGCAAGGAATCGAAAGTCGATTTGGAACGTAAACTGGAAGCGATTCAGAAGTGGATTGATTATCTGAGTTTCCTGAAAACCTATCATTCGGCATTCGGCCCGGGCTTTTTGTTCCGTGCCGCTGATATTGAGATTCAGATAGGATGCGATATCGAACTGAAAGAAAAGGCGACCAAACTGTTTTCGGATAAGAAGAAATATGATGAAGTAGTCGGCAAACTGCTGAAAGAACTGGAGAGTATAGGGCTGATAGAGAAAGAAAACGAACTCGACGGGACATATAAAGTATTATCGGCTTTCCATTATATGGAGGATTTGGTTGATTGTATCACAATTTCAGAGGAGGTGCAAGATGAGATACCTGAATAAGATTATTTTTCTGAACAGTGCCCATATTCCATATGCGGAAGTGAAGTTGGATGGGAACGTACATTTTATAGGTACGCAAGGTGTCGGTAAGAGTACGCTGCTCCGTGCCATCCTATTCTTTTATAACGCTGACAAACTAAGACTGGGCATTCCGAAGGAGAAGAAAAGTTTCGATGCTTTTTATTTTCCATACGCCAATTCTTACATTGTTTATGAGGTGATGCGGGAGAATGGGGCGTATTGTGTGGTAGCTGCCAAATCCCAGGGACGGGTGTTTTTCCGTTTTATCGATGCGCCATTTCAGCAGGACTGGTTCATTGACGAACGCAATGCCGTATATTCCGAGTGGGGACGCATCCGAGAACATATCGGTTCGAAGATTCAAATTACTGCACAAGTGACTAGTTATGAAATGTATCGGGACATTATTTTCGGTAATAACCGCAAGCACGAAATGATACCCTACCGCAAGTTTGCCATTGTGGAAAGTGCAAAATATCAGAATATTCCCCGTACGATACAGAACGTCTTTTTAAATTCCAAACTGGATGCTGATTTTATAAAAGATACCATTATCCGTTCGATGAGTGATGAGGATATCTCTGTCGATTTGGACTTCTATCGTAGCCAGATAAAGGAATTCGAGCAGGAATACAGGGACGTGATGCTTTGGTTTACAAAGAACAAGAATGGAGAAGTGCCTGTCCGGAAGATGGCGGGGAAAGTAATAAATGTCTATCGTGATTTGATTTATACACAAAAGCAGATTAGTGAAGAGCGTGCGGAACTTAACTTTGCGGAGAAACGGGCTTTGCATGAGATTCCGTTGGTGAAGGAAGAACAGGCTAAAGCGGAGGCGGAACGTGAACGGTTGCTGCGGCTTATGGGTGAACTGCAACAAAAGTACACCAATGAGCGTGATGGCTTGATTAGGGATATAGGTATAATAAACGACTTGCTCAAAAAGATACGTGAGAAACGTCTGCATTATGAGCAGATGCAGATTGAAGAAATCATCAAACGGGTATCTTGCGAAGAATTACTGGTTCAGGAACTAGAACAAGTCCGGAATATGAAATCGGAACTTACAAGGGCTTATGAGGACGTATTGAGTAAGTACCGATTGCTGTTTGAAAAACTGGAAGCTGATTTCCGTACTTTTGAGAATAGTCAGCAAGCACGGATAAATTTCCGGAATGCAGAGATTGCCGGTAAGCAGGAGGAATTGATGCAACAGCTTCGTGTGGAAGAAGAAAAAGTAAGGGCAACGCAAGAAGAGAAAGTGCAGACAGTGGATAATCGTATCCGGCAGTTGCGTGACGAACAGGCACAGTGCAACCTGAAACTTCAAAAGGTGAAATACGAACATCCCCATCAAAAGGAAATGTCCGATTGTGAAGACGGTATCAACGAACTGCGCAAAAAAGACAAGGAACTGGAACTTAGCATCCGTCAGCAACAAGGAGAGATAAAGCAGTTGAGACAGGAGTGTGAATGGAAAGTAAAAGAATTGAAATGGGAATTTCAGGCAAAGATGGAGGCCGTTCGCAAAGAGCGGGGTGCGATTGAAGAACAGTTGCAAACATTGGATGCCTTGATTGAGAAACGAAGAGGTTCTTTGTGCGAATGGCTGGAGAAGAACAAACCGGATTGGCAGGAGACGATAGGCAAGGTGGCGGATGAGGAACTGGTGTTGTACAACAATGAACTGCAACCTCAATTGGTGAATAAGGAAGCTACTTTGTTCGGCGTTTCACTCAATCTGACTGCAATCGAGCGTTCTGTCCGCACTCCCGAAGAAATGAAGCAGGAACGCGACAGGCAACAAGCAGCCCGGCAACTTTGTACCGACCGCCTCACCCGACTGACGGAAGAAGAGGGAGAAGCAGTTTCTTCTTTGGAGAAAAAGTATTCGAAGCAAATACATCGTATTTTGGAAGAACAACATCTGATGGAAGCCGAGCGAATGCAGATTCCTGCAAAATTGAAGAATTTGCAGGCTGATTACGCCTCATGGAAGACAAAGGAGGAGGAATGGAAAAGAGGTTGTATCGAAGAATTGCAGGCGCAACTGAATGAAATCGGCCATCGGCTTTATGTGGCGGAAGGAGAGAAGGAGAAGCATTTGGCGGAACGGGAAAAACTGTTGAAAGCCTGCCGGAAAGTGTATAATGACAGCAGGACGGAACTCCGGAAGGAACTGGAGGAGTTTGTTGCCGGCATTCAGCAAGAGATAGAGCGGATGAAACAGCAAACTGCGGAGCGGAAAAAGGAATTGAAGCAGGCGCAGGAGAATGAATTGAATGGAAAGGGTGCTGATACGGTCACTATCCGCAAGTATGATGACAGGCTTGCCGAAATAAGTAAAGAATTGGATTATATAGGTAAATCCCGCCCACAAGTTCTTTTTTATGAAAGAGACAAGGAGGAGCTGTTTGATAAAGAACCTGCTACGCGAAGCCGGAAGAAAGAACTGGATGCGAAGCTGGTTGCATTGGACGAACGTTTTGCCCTGAAAAAGGAGAAGTTGCAGATTCAGAAAAAAGGGGCGGACGAGCATCTCGACCGGATTGGCAAAGAATTGCATTTATTGGAGGACGGGCTGGATAAAGTGGATATGTTCCGGAAAGATGAAACTTTCTGTCCGCCTTCTGTGACGGAAATAGGAGAGAAGCCTACCCGGAAAAGTTGCGACGTTATTGTGGAAGAGTTGAAGTCGCTCATTGTATCCACCATCAGAAAAACAGAAGAATTCAAGAGAGCGGTGACGCAGTTCAATGGAAACTTCTCGTCAAAAAATACGTTCCATTTCCGTACGGAGTTGGTTGGAGAACAGGATTACTATGATTTCGCTTCCAATCTGTGCGAGTTTGTGGATAATGATAAGATTTCCGATTATCAGAAACATATCAGTGAACGGTATACGGATATAATCCGCCGGATTTCACAGGAAGTGGGAGGACTGACCCGTAATGAAAGCGAGATACACAGAACAATAAAGGATATCAACGACGATTTTGTCAAGCGGAATTTTGCCGGAGTAATAAAGGAAATAGCTCTTCGCCCGCTTCAGAGCAGCGATAAGCTGATGCAGCTATTGCTGGAGATTAAACGGTTTAGCGATGAGAACCAATATAATATGGGAAAGGTTGACTTGTTCTCGCAGGATTCCCGTGAAGATGTCAATGCGACGGCTGTCCGGCATTTGCTGTCGTTTATGAAATTCCTGCTCGATGAGCCGGGACGCAGACGGTTGGCGCTTGCCGATACATTCAAGCTGGAATTTCGCGTGAAAGAGAATGATAACGACACGGGATGGGTGGAGAAGATTGCCAATGTAGGTTCTGACGGTACGGACATTCTGGTGAAAGCGATGGTCAATATCATGCTGATTAATGTGTTCAAAGAAAAGGCGTCACGTAAGTTTGGTGACTTTAAAATCCATTGTATGATGGATGAAATAGGAAAACTGCATCCTAATAACGTGAAAGGTATTCTGGATTTTGCCAATTGCCGGAATATCTTGTTGGTAAACAGTTCTCCCACTACTTACAATGTGGAAGATTATCGTTATACCTATTTATTGAGTAAAGACGGACGGTCAAATACACAGGTTGTCCCATTGTTAACCTATAATAAGATAGAAAAATGAGCAGCAATTTATTTACATTGACAGTGGCGCAGCTGATTCAGAAAATGCTGGACGGTGATACTGTAGCATATAGCAAGTTTGACGGCACAATAGCACGAGAAATGGTAAATGAGGGAATCATAACGCTTGTTTCACAAGGGAGTAGGCGCAGTTTCCGTATGATTGACCCGAAAGGATGCCGTATCTATCTTGCTCAGAATTATACTTTCGGCATGAAGTTGAGAGATTGGATTGAGATGAAAAGCCGTTGGGAAGGAGTGTCACGTTCGGAACAAGTGGCGAAAGCGGGGCACTCAAAACTTAGATATATCCGTACGTTCAAAGGTTTTCTACTCAATTGTTATACGCCTATAGAATTTACTCTTCATGGTGAACCATGCGTGCTTTCTCCCTTGCAAGGTATTTCCATCTTCATACAGGATTACGAAGATTTCCGTATTCCTGAAGATGTCGTAGTAGTGGGTATAGAGAATGGAGAGAATTTTCAGCATATCCGTGCCCAAAGCTATTTGTTTGAAGGAATGAAAGTTCTTTTTGTATCCCGTTATCCGCAATCGAAGGATTTGTGTAACTGGCTAAAGATGATTCCCAATCGTTATATCCATTTCGGAGACATAGATTTGGCTGGTATTTCTATCTTTTTAAATGAGTTTTATGTGAATTTGGGCAACCGTGCGGAATTTTTCATTCCTGCAGATGTGGAGAAGCGCCTCAAGGACGGAAACCGACAGCTTTATGATAATCAGTATTTGCGTTATAGGGCTATGTTGGTTTCTGACGAACGTTTAAGGCCGTTGGTGGCAATGATTCATAAATATGGGAAAGCGTATGAACAAGAAGGATATATAAAGGAATGAATTAGTCATATGATTACACTGGATAATTTTGAGAGCTTTGTCCCCTATAAGATATTGATGCGCGGGGAAGAGTATTATGATACGGATGCCGTTTCCGAACTGGAAGAAACCTCACCCGGTGAATGGGCTGCAACCGTAGAGGGAACGGACGATTATAATGTAGAAATATCTATGAACGGAAAGGAGGTAGAATCCTGGTACTGTGATTGTCCGTATGATGGAGAAATCTGCAAGCATGTCGTGGCAGTGCTCCTGGCAATCCGCGATAATAATAAACGGGTGAATCGTTGTGCATTTTCAAAAATGAGAATAGTTACAAAAGAAGAAGAGGTCGTACAACCCGATGTGGACATCAAACAATTGCTGTCATTCATTAGTCCGCAAGAATTATCTAAGTTTGTCAGTGAATATGCCTCGACAAATCCGGAATTTAAGGCAGCGTTTTTGAAGCGTTTTATATTCAAGGAATCGTCTTCGACATCAAAGGGAAAAGATTATAGAACGGAAATTCAAAAGATTTTTAATAGTTTCGGTGACAGTAAAAAGTCTCGTTATCATAATCGTTATAATGATTACAGTCGTGATTGGGAAACTATTTTCAATCGAATGGATATTTATCTGAAGAAAGCAGACTTCTTTTTGAGTCTGGGAGATATGGATAGTACTATTGCCATAGCTCTTCAAACACTTCGTTCTATCGGTGAGAATTATGAGGATGAATTACTATATATTGACGATGATGATGACTTTGGCACTTCCCTTTATTGTGAGCACGCAGGAGGTCTACTCATGAAAGTGGTTGGACATCCTAAAACAACTCAGAAACAAAAGACGGATATTCTACAGGAATTACGTCAGATTGCTGAAATATCTACTTATCGAAATTACGGAATCTATGATATAGATGAACTTATGATGCAAATCAATCTTTCGATTCAGCCGACAGAAAAAGCCTTGGAATTGATTGATGGACTTCTTGAAACAAGAAAGGACACTTATGATTTATATCAGTTAGTTCTTCGCAAAGTCAACTTGTTATTGGAGCAGAATGAAGAGCAAAAAGCGAATGAAACGATCCGCCGATATCTTTATCTGACTGAAATACGGGAGATGGAGGTTGAAAAATTGATTGTCCGTTGCCAATACGATGAAGCCATCCGTTTGCTGGATGAAGGAATAGAGATTGCGAAAGAAGAGATATATCCCGGTACCGATAGTAAATGGTTGGAAATAAAACTGAAGATTTACGAGACGACCAACCGGACTTCCGAAGTAATTGATATATGTCGTCTATTGTTTGTGACAGGCAGAGATAAACTGACATATTATAATAAACTCAAAACTCTGATTCCAAAAGAACAATGGAAGAGTTTTCTGGATACGATGATGAAAGAAACTGAATTTAGTAACTATTTTTCTTTCGGTGGAAGTGTTGAAGCTGATATCTATGTGAAAGAACAGGATAATGAGCGTCTGTTCATCTTGTTGTCATCAACTAGATATGATCAACTGGAAGCATTGATGCGGTATGCTCATTATTTGAAGGATACTCATTCGGAACAGCTGATTGCTATGTATACTTCTTCGTTGAATGACTATGCCGAACGGAAAATGGGACGGAGGAATTATGAATTTATCGCACAAGTGTTACCGTGCATACATAAACTAAAGGGAGGACAGACTGCGGTGAAAAACATAGTAGCGGAATTTCGGATAAAATATAAACGTCGTCCGGCAATGATGGAAGTGTTGAAGGATTTTTGAAAAGATTTTATTATAAGTTTTTTGTATCTCTGTTGTTTGGGTATGGCAAAGTTCGTACCTTTGTAAAGTTACAAATAAGAATGATAATGAAAAAGTCTATAAAACGTTTACCCAAGCGGACACAGGAAGAATTGACAATCTTGCTGGATTTAGTGCGTAAAAACATCGAGAATTGTCAGATGGTTATCCTGTTCGGAAGTTATGCAAGGGGAAACTATGTTTTATGGGACAGTAATATAGAATTTGGTGTTCATACTTCCTATCAGAGTGATTACGACATTCTTGTCGTCGTGACCGGACAGACTAAATATGTGGAAAGAAAATTGCACCGTATTACGAATCAATATCATGATTTGTTTGCTGGTCGTCGTCATGCTTTTCCACAATTTGTTGTAGAACATATTAATACCGTAAACCGTAATCTGGAAGTCAGCCAGTATTTCTTTACGGATATAGTAAAGGAGGGTGTTATGCTTTATAATAGTGGCAAACATGAATTGGCTAAACCACGGAAGTTGAGTTTTAAGGAGATTCGGGATATTGCACAAAAAGAATTTGATGAATTATATCCATACGCTTGTGGGCTTTTGGAAGGAGTGAATAAATTTTATTTGCCTGAAAAACAAAATAAAATTTCTGCGTTTTTGCTTCATCAGACATGTGAGAAACTTTATAATTGTATTCTGATGGTCTTTACGAACTATCGTCCGAAGAGTCATAAAATCAAAGAATTTGGTGGGATGGTAAAGCGTTTTTCTATGGAATTAACTACTGTCTTTCCTCAAAATACGGATACAGAGAAAGAATGTTTTGATTTATTATGTCGTTCTTACATAGAAGCTCGCTATAACAAAGATTTCAGTATCTCACAAGAACAACTAGAATACCTTATTTCCCGCGTAGATATTCTGAAAGATATTACTGAACGCTTGTGTAAGGAGAAGATTGCGGAATATGATATGATGATGTAATAATTGGTATATCTTATAGGGATATTCCTAGAATATAAGGTAACTAGGCTGATGCGAGCTGTGATGCGGGCTGTAAACTTTGTGCCATTTGTCGTATTATTTAATTGATAGTTCAACAAAGACTACACTTTTTCTACCGAACTCTTAGTATAAAATCACATTTTTCCTACCGAATATTTAATATTATGATACAATGGCGGAATAATTGTTCCCAGTGAAATAAGTCGGTGTTGCATTTATAACTTGAACTTAGGATTTAACCTCTATGAAATGAAAAACAAAATATATCTGTCATCTGTCACAGATTATAATCTAACTTGCAGAGTATAAGTGCTTAATATTGTGACAGCACAAGGTGACAGCAGTGTGATAGCAATAATGCTGTCACCTAAAAAACAAAGACAAAATAAAGCCTTTGTTTGAAAATGAATAGTATCAGCCATAAATGAATAAGTCGTTCAATTTGTTATCTTCGCACTTATGAATTGTGTCCTACCTTGAAACCAACAGTTTCAAGGTGCGAAACTGTTGGTTCTGCGGTTTGAAACTTTAGTTTCATACGCTTGAAACTCTAGTTCCAATTACTTGAAACCATTGG
>NZ_CABUHK010000131.1 GCF_902491285.1 uncultured Bacteroides sp.
ATCAGCGTTCGAGCCATACTGTATCGCGTTTTCTGAGTTTTATCGGACAGCAATAATTTTATTAAGGTATGTCAAAGCGGAGCGAATTAGATGACAGACTTAATTGGTTGTTGCAAAGGTCGAGAAAAAAGAGACTTCGGTTTAGCCTGTCGCAGTCGATGTGACTAACCTGTGAAAGTTATTGATTGCGTAGAAGTTGCGAGGGAGCCATTCCGAACCGTTGCTTGAAGCATCGGGTGAAGTGGGAGAAACTTTCAAATCCCAGGTCGGTGAGAATTTCTCCCGGATGTTTGCCGGAAGTAATGAGGAAGTAAGCTTCTTCCAGCCGGCGGGCAATGAGCCAACGGGAAGGGGTGGTGTTGAACTCTTGAATAAAGTCGCGCCGGAATGTAGAGAGGCTACGTCCGGTAGCTTGTGCCAGTTGTTGCAGAGGTATGTTGTGGCGGAAATTATTCTCCATAAATGTGCGTAAACTAATTTTTTGCCAATGGTTGTGTGTCGCAAACCAATAATACATCCGTTCGTCCAGTGCCACTAGGATATGGATACATTCTTGTATTTTCATTTTTGTAAATCTCCATTCGGCACGAAATCCTTGTCGTATACCGTCTGCCAGCAACAGGCTTAGTCCATGAAGCAAAGGATGGTCGGACAGTTGTTGTATCTTGTCATTTAGTCCTGTGTCTTTCTTGTCCGGAGCAGTGTTGTGAAAGAAATAATCATCTATATCCATTTCGGAAATACGGATGTTGATAGCGTGAAAGTAGCCTTCTTCTCCTTCGTCGGGCAGGAAGATGATGCTGGCCTTTTGCCGGCGGGCTATTACGAAACTATCGCCGGAGACGAATTGTTTATTCTCGTTTTCTACCTTAACACTACCGGTGCCTGCTATGATATAGGTATAAAGAAAATCGGGCAGGGAATAGGTGACAGTTTTGGGGGTATGTCCGAAGTTTCGGAAGATGACAGGTTCAGACATGTGTGTATCCTTGTGAGGATTGGAGTATTCAGCTTGTTCTTTCATTATGAATAGTGTTTTATTGTTTTCGCGTGCAAAGTTCACTACAATACGCCGGATGTTTCCGTCCTGTTTGATACTCTGTTCGTTCTGATTGTCGCTAATTAGACTGGAGATTCTATATAATAAGGTACGATATATGCAGCATGGCTGTTGGAGACTATTCACTACGAATCCTGCAGGCTAATGCATCTATTGCAAAATGCAGAACTTTGCAACATCAAATTTTACCTATCATATTTTTTCTACACTTTACATACTTTATTTGTGTTTGTGTTTGTTCGTGTCCCGAGGCCGTGATGGTTCCGGGGCATTTCTTTTGTGACGCATAACTTCTTTGGGTTATTGTCTTTGACATTGACAGGCTAATGTATTCATCTTTGCTTTCCGACCTTTGCAGCCAGAAAATTTAATTAAGCATGAATATGAAAAATTTGTTTAGGATTAGATGGATAAAGGCAGTCTGTATACTTTCTTTTTGCGGAATGTCCTTAGTTTCCTGCAGGGAAAATTCGTCGGGCGGGGCTTCGGCTAAAACGTATGAGACAATGACAATTACCTCTTCTTTCAAGACTCTTTACAGTCGCTATACGACTACTCTGCAAGGTCGTCAGGATGTAGAGATTCGTCCGCAGGTATCGGGCACTATTACGACCGTTTGTGTAGAAGAGGGAGCAAAGGTCAGCAAAGGTCAGATTTTGTTTATTATTGACCAGGTGCCGTATGAGGCTGCGTTGAAAACAGCTACGGCACAAGTCGAGGTAGCCAAGTCGAACGTAGCTACCGCCCGCATTACTATGGAAAGTAAAGCGGAGTTATTCAAACAGCATATCATTTCTTCTCTCGAAAAGCAAACGGCGGAAAATACTTTTGCCAGTCAGGAAGCCGAGCTGGCTTTGGCCTTGGCACAGGAAGAGAATGCCCGCAATAATCTCTCCTATACAGTTGTGAAAAGCCCGGTTGACGGCATAGCCGGAATGTTGCCTTATCGGGTGGGAGCACTGGTGAGTCCCACTATGACTACTCCGCTGACTACTGTTTCGGATAACAGTGAGATTTATGCTTATTTCTCCATGACCGAGGCACAGATACTTTCTCTTTCGCGTCAGAACGGTTCGCTTCGCAAAGCACTTGTAGCCATGCCGGATGTCCGTCTGATTCTTAGTGACGGTTCGGAATATGCTTATCGGGGAACAATAGATGCGGTGAGCGGGGTGATTGACGCCACGACGGGCGCTGTCAGTTTGCGTGCAACTTTTCCAAATGCGGAAGGAGTTATCTTGAGCGGCGGTTCGGCCACGCTTGTGTTTCCTTATGAACGGGAGTCCTGTTTCGTTATTCCGCAGAGTGCCACGTATGAAGTACAAGATAAGATATACGTATTCAGGGTGGTAAACGGGAAGGCTACGGCAACTCTCGTAACTGTTTCGGCAACCAGTGACGGAAAAGAATATATCATTGAAAACGGACTGGCGGCAGGTGATGTGATTGTCACCGAAGGAGTCAGCACGTTGAAGGAGGGTACGGTTGTTCAATCGAAAACCATAAGTACCGGCCAGTCAAAAACTGGAAATACTAACTCTTAATTTCCATCAGCATGAACGTACAAAAATTCATTGACCGTCCGATTCTTTCTGTTGTAATCTCGGTCACTATACTTTTCGTGGGCATCATTGGTCTTCTGACTTTACCGGTGGAACAATATCCGGATATTGCTCCGCCTACCGTTATGGTGCGCGCTTCCTACACCGGAGCGAATGCGGAAACAATTCAGAAATCCGTTATCGTCCCTTTGGAAGAGAGCATCAACGGGGTGGAGAACATGACTTATATGACATCCGAAGCAACCAATACGGGCTCTGCCACCATTAACGTCTTTTTCAAGCAAGGCACCGACCCCGATATGGCGGCTGTCAATGTGCAGAATCGTGTGGCAAAGGCTAACGGACTGCTTCCGTCGGAAGTGACACAGATTGGTGTCACTACCATTAAACGGCAGAACAGTATGCTGAAAATCTTTTCTCTTTATAGCGAGGATGAAGCGTATGATGAAAACTTCCTGACCAACTATCTGAAGATTAATATCCAACCGGCTATTCTTCGTATCCAGGGAGTAGGTGAGATTGTGACGATGGGGTCGGATTACTCCATGCGTATTTGGCTACAGCCGGAAAAGATGGCGCAATATAACCTTGTGCCGGATGATATAGCCACCGTATTGGGAGAACAGAATCTCGAATCACCTACCGGTTCGCTGGGCGAGAATTCGGGAAGCACTTTTAAATATACGATGAAGTATAAAGGCCGTTTGGAAAAGCCTGAAGAATTTGGAGAGATGGTAGTCCGTTCGTTGCCGGACGGAGAAGTGTTGAGGCTGAAAGATGTGGCTGTAATCGAGTTGGGAGCACAAACATACAACTTCGACGGACAGACGGACGGATACGCAGGAACTTCCTGCATGGTATTCCAAACGGCAGGTTCCAATGCGAATGAAGTGGTTTCAGAGATAAATGACTATTTGGCCGGTATTGAGAAAGACCTGCCTAAAGGGGTGAAGATTGCCCATCTGATGAGTACGAAGGACTTTCTGGACGCTTCGATTGATGAAGTAATCAAAACATTGGTAGAAGCGATTCTGCTGGTGGTACTTATTGTGTATGTGTTTCTTCAGAATCTACGTTCCACACTGATTCCTACTATCGGCATTATAGTTTCACTGGTCGGTACATTTGCTTTTCTGTCTGTCGCGGGGTTTAGTATCAACTTGTTGACGCTCTTTGCGCTTATTCTTGTGATTGGTACAGTGGTGGATGATGCTATTGTTGTGGTGGAAGCAGTGCAGGCTAAGTTCGATGTCGGCTACGAGTCGCCTTATCTCGCTACGGTGGATGCCATGAGGGGTATTACTTCCGCCATTATATCTTGCTCACTGGTGTTCATGGCGGTATTTATTCCGGTTGCGTTTATGGGTGGGACTTCCGGTACGTTTTATACTCAGTTCGGGATAACGATGGCGGTGGCGGTCGGCATTTCGGCAGTAAATGCGCTGACATTGAGTCCGGCATTGTGCGCTCTGATTATGCGTCCTCACGGAGCAGGGACACGCTCTTTATCGGCCCGCTTCCGCATTGCATTTGAAACATCGTTCGGGCGGTTACAGTCAAAATATAAGAGTGGTGTCATGTTCTTTATTCGTCGTAAATGGTTGGCATGGGGGATGTTGGCTTGTGCTATCGTATTGCTTGTCGTACTCATGCAGACTACCAAGACGGGATTGGTTCCGCAGGAAGATGTCGGTTCTGTCTTTGTCGATGTCAGTACGGCGCCGGGCAGTACGGTGGAACAAACCCGTTCTGTGCTCGACCGGATAGAAGCACGTATCAAGGACTTGCCACAGATTGAGCATTACTCCAAGGTGGCAGGAAACGGACTGACTTCGGGCGAAGGTTCTTCGTATGGTATGTTTATCATCAAACTGAAACATTGGGATGAACGTCCCGGCAAAGAAAATAGTGTCGAGGTGTTGATGGATACGTTGAATGCACGTATGACGGACATTGGTGACGCACAAGTTTTTGTGTTTACCCCGCCGATGATTGCCGGATATGGACAGAGCAGTGGCTTTGAACTTTATTTGCAGGATAAAAAAGGGGGGAGCCTGACAGAACTTTATAATGTGAGCCAGTCTTTCATAGAGAAGTTGAGGGAACGCCCGGAGATTGGAGCAGCCTATACATCGTTCAGTATTAATTTTCCGCAATACTCGGTAGATGTGGATGCGGCGAAATGTAAACGGGCGGGTGTATCTCCGAATGATGTGTTGAGCACTCTTTCCGGATATTATGGTGGTTCGTATGCTTCCAATTTCAATCGCTTCACAAAGTTATATAGGGTGCTTATTCAAGCTTCTCCCGAATACCGGATTGACAAGGAATCGCTTAATAATATTTTCGTCCGCAATGAAAGTGGGAAGATGGCACCTGTCGGACAGTTCGTTACGCTGACAAAGGTGTATGGTGCCGAATCGGTCAGCCGTTTCAATCTGTTCAGTAGTATTGCTATAAATGGTTCGGCGGCCGGCGGATATAGTTCCGGTGATGCGATTCGTGCCGTCAAAGAAGTGGCTACTGAATACTTGCCTACGGGTTATGGATATGACTTTGGCGGTATCACCCGTGAAGAGGCTGGTACAGGAAGCAACGTGGTTGTTATTTTCGGTATCTGCATTGTGCTGGTGTACCTTATATTATGCGCGCTTTACGAAAGTCTTTTCATTCCGTTGGCAGTCATACTTTCCGTACCTTTCGGATTGGCAGGAAGTTTCTTGTTTGCTAAGATGATGGGGCTCGAAAATAACATCTATCTGCAAACGGGGCTTATCATGCTCATCGGGTTATTGGCAAAAACGGCAATTCTACTAACGGAATACGCTACGGAACGTCGACGGCTTGGACTTAGTCTGACACTCTCGGCACTGACGGCTTCCGTCGTTCGCCTGCGTCCTATCCTGATGACGGCTCTTACGATGATATTCGGCCTGCTGCCGTTGATGTTTGCATCCGGTGTGGGGGCAAAGGGTAATACTTCACTCGGTACGGGCGTCGTAGGAGGTATGCTGATAGGAACATTGGCTTTGCTGTTTATTGTCCCCGTATTGTTTATCGTATTCCAATATATGGAAGAGAAAGTAATGAAAAGAAAGAAGATATGAGAAAATTAGTATTATTAATACCGGCAATTGTTCTTTTGAGCAGTTGCCACATTTACAAGGCTTATGAACGTCCGGAAGTAAATACGCAAGGACTTTATCGGGATACGCTAGTCTCTTCCGATACCTTGAATTTTGGAAATCTTCCCTGGCGGGAAGTTTTTCGGGATACTGCCTTGCAGACTTTGATAGAGCTAGGATTGAAGAGTAATGTCGATTTGCAAACAGAGCAACTTCGAATTAAACAGGCGGAAGCGGCTTTGCTTTCTTCCAAATTATCTTATCTGCCTTCTGTTCAGTTCAACTCCCAGGGAACAATCAATAGTTTCAACCGTCAGTCGGCTGCCCGAAGTTATCAGTTACCCGTCGCGGCAAGCTGGGAAATAGATTTGTTTGGAAATCTGTTGAATGCAAAGAGAGAGGCGAAGATGGCTCTTTTGCAAAGCGAGGCCTATCGTCAGGCGGTGCAGACACAGTTGATTGCTTCCATTGCTAACAGTTATTATACCTTGCTCATGCTCGACAAACAATTGGCAATCAGTGAAGAAACTACCCGGAACTGGGAACAGAGTGTAGCGACAATGCGGGCAATGAAAGTAGCAGCGCTTACCAATGAAGCAGCCGTAACGCAAAGTGAAGCAAACTATTATCAGATTAGGGCGACATTGCCTGATTTACGCCGTCAGATTCGGGAAGTGGAGAATGTACTGTCTGTTATGATGGGACAGCCCCCACACGCTATTGCCCGTAGCGAATGGCAGGAAGCCGGTTACGATATGCCCGAATGTCTTTCTGCCGGAGTTCCTTTACAATTATTGTCCAACCGTCCGGATGTGAAACAGGCGGAAATGGCTCTGGCTACCGCCTACTACGCCACAAACTCCGCCCGTTCGGCTTTCTATCCTCAAATTACTATTTATGCTTCTGCCGGATGGACGAATAGTACAGGTACGGCTATTCTGAATCCTGCCCGTTTTCTGGCAACGGCTATCGGTTCATTAGTACAGCCGTTGTTTAATAAAGGTAAGAATATCGCCCGTCTGAAAATTGCGAAAGCCCAACAGGAAGAGGCTTTGCTTAATTTTCAACAGAGTTTACTCAATGCTGGCAGTGAAGTGAGTAATGCGTTATATCAATTCCATTCTTCCGGCGAAAAAAGCGAACAGCGTGTTCATCAGGTTGAAGCGTTGAGGCAGTCTGTGCAATATACACAGTCATTGATGCGTTTGGGAACATCGACCTATCTGGAAGTTTTAACAGCCCAACAAAATTTGCTTACTGCGCAACTTACACAGGTGAGTGACAGGTTTGAACAGATGCAGGCTGTGATTAATCTTTATCAGGCATTAGGAGGTGGAAGAGATGATTGATATTTTGTTTTCCGGGATTAAATGAAAGGATATAAACAGGATTGGCTTGTCCGGATATTGGAAACAAGTTGGATAAGTACAAACGGATTAAATAGTTAAATCTGTGTGTATTATTGTTTATCCTTTAAACTTTCTCTCTTTTCGTATTGTTGAAGTAGCAATTATTAATCAAAACAGTAATCAGTTATGAAAGAGAAGAAAGTAGCCCGTGAGGAACGGAATCAAGAGAAGCTGGCTAATGCCGATTGGGTAATGGCAGAGTTTTATGCCACATGGTGTCCTCATTGCCAGCGTATGAAACCTGTCGTTGAGGAATTTAAGAAACTAATGGAAGGAACGCTCGAAGTAGTGGAAGTAGACGTAGACCAGGAAACTGCCCTTACAGATTTCTACACCATCGAATCAACGCCTACATTTATCCTTTTCAGAAAAGGAGAGCAACTTTGGAGACAATCCGGCGAACTTACTTTGGAAAGGTTGGAAAGAGCCGTGAAGGGATTCAAATCTTGAAAAAGTATTAATAAAAGAGGTGTTATTCCTCGGAAAGTTTTAAATCATGTTATGAAACATACTTTTTTATTTGGATAATTTGCAGATAATCGGAAAGTCCGTATCTTTGCACTGTGTTTTTCATAGTATTAGATTTAAGGTTAACAAAGGTTGGAGCAAGGCGTTGCTCCTTTTTTTATGCCCGTACCTCACTTTCTACTAAATAATATTGATTTTTACGGGATTGGATAATGACTGCTACACTTGAATGTTTATCTTTGTGGATAATATAATATCCGATACTATTTCATTAAAAAAACTACTAATAAAAAACTGATACTATGAACATCGACTTTATCACGCTTACCAAAGACAACATAGGGAAAGAACATATCTGCTGCGCTTTCTCGGATAAGAAATGCCAGGAAAGTTATAACCTGAAAAAAGAATGGCTGAAGAAGCAATTTGAAAACGGGTATGTTTTTCGTCGTTTGAATGAGCGTGCGAAAGTATTTATCGAATATGGCCCGGCCGAAAACGGGTGGGTTCCTGTGAAGGCTGACAATTACCTGTTGATAAACTGCTTTTGGGTAGCCGGGCAGTATAAAGGAAAAGGGTATGCGAAAGCTCTGCTCCAAACTGCGATAGAGGACGCTTTGCAGCAAGGCAAGGATGGCTTGGTGACAGTGGTAGGAACAAAAAAGTTTCATTTTATGAGTGATACCAAATGGCTGTTGCGACAGGGATTTGTTGTTTGCGAAGAGCTTTCGACAGGATTTAGTCTGTTGGTGAAGAAATTGAATGTTGATGCTCCGAATCCGACGTTTAATGAGCCTGCACGAACAGGAGAGTGCCCCGATAAAAAGGGTATCACTGTTTATTTCTCCAACCGTTGTCCGTTTGCAGAATTTC
>NZ_CABUHK010000132.1 GCF_902491285.1 uncultured Bacteroides sp.
TTATACCTTAGCAGCATCAACCGGTCGAAAAAACAACATTTATTCATTTAAAAAAGAAGAAAAATATGAAGACATTAGAATATAACTCAAAACGTTTGGCGAGAAGAATACGGGTATTGATGAAAGAATCGTCAAAGGTCGCTGTCCCGCCGAACGTTCCAGAAGACGAACCGAAAATGCAGGAAACGCACGGGCTAGAAGGAAATAAGCAGGAAGTACAAAAACACCCCGTCCTTCTCACGCAACAAGTGATTGACTTTTTGAAAGCACGATATGACTTCCGTTACAACCTGCTGACCGAAGAAACTGAATTCCGGCCATCCGGTCAACGGGATGTCTCTTTTTGTCGCATAGACAGGCGGGAACTGAACTCTTTCTGCCTGGAAGCCCACAAAGAGGGCATCAACTGCTGGGACAAAGACCTTCAAAGATACATCTACTCCACCCAAGTGGAAAGCTACCACCCTTTCCGGCTCTACATGAACGAACTACCGACATGGGACGGAACGGATCGGTTAAAGCCTTTAGCGAAACGAGTATCCGACGCTCCGTTATGGATAAAAAGTTTCCATACCTGGATGCTCGGACTTGCCGCCCAATGGCTGGGAGTGAATCAGGCACAAGCCAACAGCGTAGCCCCGATACTTATCAGCGAAGAGCAAGGACGCCATAAGTCCACCTTCTGCCGCATGCTGATGCCGCCACAACTAGCCCGTTATTATTCTGACAATCTGAAACTCACCGCACAGGGCAATCCCGAACGTCTCCTTGCCGAGATGGGGTTGCTCAATATGGATGAATTTGACAAATACGGAGCACAAAAGATACCGTTACTGAAAAATCTGATGCAGATGCCCAGCCTCAACATCCGCAAAGCCTATCAGAAAAATTTCCGGCCACTCCCCCGTATTGCCTCTTTCATCGGAACCAGCAACCGCACCGACCTGCTCCGCGACCCGACAGGCAGCCGCCGATTCATCTGTATTGAAGCGGAACATGATATCGACTGCACCCGAATAGAACATTCACAAATCTATGCCCAACTGAAAGAGGAACTGCTTGCAGGCGCCCGCCACTGGTTCAGCAAAGAAGAAGAACATGCCTTGCAACGTCATAACGTCGCATATTATCATGTCAACCCCATAGAAGACATTGTACGCAGCACATACGCGCCTGCCACGTTGGATGAACCGGATTGCTTGTCGCTCTCCGCTGCTATTATCCATCAGGAATTGAAAAAGAGATTTCCGGCTATATTGCGTAGCTGTACTCCTATCCAGTTGGCACAAGTTCTGACTGCGGCAAGTATCAGCCGACAGCATACGAGATTGGGGAATGTGTATTTGGTGAAGAGGGTGAAGGATGGTGAAGAGTGAAAATAGTGCCGTTCATTCACAGGAAGTAGTTGTGAATGAACGGATAAGCTTTAGGTGAAGAGAGTGGAGAACGGTTTATAAAAATAAAGTACATTATTCAAGAACAAAAAAGTTTTAGGATCACCTCCGAGTATTTGGATATTATCGTTATCTTTGGAAACTTTATTTCATTAATTAATATCATTTGAGATGATGAGAGAAGCCCAAATAGAAGAACTATTTATAAAAAAGTTAGAAGAACTCAAATACTCCTATCGCAGAGATATTCGCGACAGAAACTCTCTTGAACAAAACTTCCGAGAAAAGTTTGAGTCTCTCAATCGGGTAAGGCTGACTGAAAACGAATTTGAACGGCTGAAAGCCGAAATTATAACACCTGATGTATTTGCTGCTTCAAAGTTGCTGCGTGAAAGGAATTATTTTCAACGTGAAGATGGCACTCCTCTACATTATACATTAGTGAACATAAAAGACTGGTGTAAGAATGAATATGAGGTTATCAACCAATTGAGAATAAATACAGGAAACAGTAACCATCGATATGATGTCATTATTCTTATTAATGGTATCCCGGTAGTTCAGGTCGAATTAAAAACATTAGAAGTTTCACCTAGGAAAGCAATACAACAAATTGTTGATTACAAAAACGATGTTGGTAACGGTTATACCAACTCATTACTTTGTTTTATGCAATTATTTATTGTTAGTAATAGGAGTGACACCCGTTACTTTGCCAATAATCAAAATCAACATTTTAGTTTTGATTCCAACGAGCAATTTCTACCTGTGTATCAACTTGCAAATGAGCGGAATAGAAAAATCAGACATTTAGACTCTTTTGCAGAACTATTCTTACCCAAATGTACATTGGGAGAAATGATTAGTAAATATATGGTTTTGGTAGAAAGCGAGCAAAAACTATTGATTATGCGCCCCTATCAAATCTATGCAGTAAAAGCAATTGTAAACTGCATTCATCAAAATCGGGGTAACGGTTATATATGGCACACTACAGGTAGTGGAAAAACGCTTACTTCTTTCAAAGCCTCCACGTTATTGAAAGATAATCCGGACATAGAAAAATGTCTTTTCGTTGTTGACCGCAAAGACTTGGACAGGCAAACCCGTGAAGAGTTTAATAAGTTTCAAGAAGGAAGTGTAGAAGAAAACACCAATACCGAAACACTTGTAAGGCGACTACTTTCTACTGATTATGCAGATAAAGTCATTGTAACGACCATCCAGAAATTGGGTTTGGCACTGGATGGAAACCATAAAAAGAACTATAAAGAACGCTTAAATCCATTGAGTAAAAAACGAATGGTTTTCATCTTTGATGAATGTCACCGTTCACAATTTGGTGAGAATCATAAAGCTATCAAGGAATTCTTCCCTAATGCTCAACTATTTGGTTTTACCGGAACACCTATTTTCGATGATAACGCAACGCAAAAGACTATAGAAGATGAACATGCTTCCAACAAGACTACTAAAGATATTTTCGAGAAAGAACTGCATGCATACACTATTACAAATGCAATTGATGACAAAAACGTATTACGTTTTCATGTAGAATATTTTAAAGGAAAAGGGAGCATTAATCCTAAGCCAGGAGAAACCATTACTCAACAAGCAGTGATTGAGGCTATTATAAACAAGCACAATGCCGCAACCAATTCGAGGAAGTTTAATGCGATTCTGGCAACCGCTTCCATAAACAATGCCATAGAATATTATAACCTTTTCAAAGAAATCCAGAAACAAAAACAGAAAACAAACAAAGACTATCTACCTCTAAATATAGCCTGCGTTTTTTCACCTCCGGCAGAGGGTAATAAAGATATTCAGCAAATTCAGGAAGACTTGGAGCAAGAAAAAGAAGACAACAAGCAAAATCCTGATGAGAAGAAAGCAGCATTAAAGAGTATTATCAGGGATTATAATAAACAATACGGAACAAATCACAACATTAATGAGTTTGATTTGTATTACCAAGATGTACAAAAGCGCATCAAAGACCAGCAATATAGTAATACTGATTACCCCCACAAGAATAAAATCGACATCGTTATTGTGGTAGATATGCTACTTACAGGTTTTGACTCTAAATATCTCAACACTTTGTATGTAGATAAAAATCTAAGATATCACGGACTGATACAAGCTTTTTCACGTACCAACCGTGTTCTAAACGATACTAAACCATACGGAAATATATTAGATTTCCGCCACCAGGAAAATGCCGTAAACGAAGCTATCGCTTTGTTCTCAGGAGAAAAATCTGAAGAACAAGCGAAAAAAATCTGGTTAGTTGATCCGGCTCCTGTAGTAATTGAGAAATATAAAGAAGCCGTAGCAGCTTTAGGGGATTTCATGCGACAAAATAATTTAGCTTATGAACCTCAGGAAGTATATAATTTAAAGGGAGATACTTCGCGAATCGCTTTTGTCAAAAATTTCAAGGAAGTACAGCGATTAAAAACCCAACTCGACCAATATACAGACTTAAATGAGGAACAACAAACTCAAATAGAAGAGATATTGCCTGAAAATACTTTCCGTTCATTTAAAAGTTCGTACATAGAAACGGCTAAGCAATTTAGGGAGATACAACAAAAAGGCGGCGATAACATACCCGTGGACGTTCAACAACTTGATTTTGAGTTTGTGCTTTTTTCTTCAGCATTGATCGACTATGATTACATCATGGGACTAATTGCTGACAGCACTCAAAAGAAACCATCTAAACAGAAAATGACAAAAGCACAAATCATCAATCTGCTTTGTTCAAGTTCTAATTTAATGGATGAACAAGAAGATTTAACAGAATACATAAAAAGTTTGGATTGGAATAATGGTCAAGATGTGCAATCGCTACATGATGGTTACAATGCTTTTAAGATAGAAAAAAATGAGAAAGAACTATCCGATATCGCAAACAAACACGGACTGACCGCATCTGCCTTAAAGGATTTTACAAACAAAATTATGCAACGTATGATTTTCGACGGTGAAAAACTAACGGATCTCCTTGAACCGTTAGAACTAAGTTGGAAAGAACGCCGTACGAAAGAACTTGCATTGATGGCAGACTTAGTCCCTCACTTAAAAAAACAAGCTCAAGGGCGTGAGATTTCAGGATTAGCCGCTTATGAATAACATAAAGAAAAGAATATGAGTAACCAACCTAAAATATATAAATATAAAGATTTGTCGGGACTAGCCGCAAGGTTACGTGGCGATCTGGTTGAACATGATTTTGTCATACTTTACGCTCATAATGGAACAGGTAAGACCCGTTTATCTATAGAGTTTAAGAATAAAGGAAAAAAGAAAATAAACGGAGACACTCTCTATTTTAATGCTTTCACCGAGGATCTGTTTCATTGGGACAATGACTTGGAAAATGATATGGATCGTGTTCTTAAAATAAATGCTGATTCAAAATTCTTCAATGCATTTAAAGAATTAGCCCTGGAAGAGAAAATCTTCGCATACCTGGAACGCTATGCGGAATTTGACTTCAAATTTGATTATGAAAAATGGGAAATAAGCTTCAGCAAACAGATTCCCAATCCCAAACATAGGTTTAACAACAAAGAGCCTGAATATATCATTCAGAACAATATCAAAATTTCTCGTGGCGAAGAGAATATTTTTATCTGGTGTATCTTTCTTGCCATCTGCGAACTGACAATTGATGGCGCAGAAGCTTACAATTGGGTTGAATACATTTACATAGACGATCCAATCTCCTCGTTGGATGACAATAATGCTATTGCTGTAGCCAGTGATTTATCTCAGTTGTTGAAAAAAGGAAAAGATAAGGTCAAATCCGTTATTTCATCTCACCACAGTTTGTTTTTCAACGTCGTTTACAATGAATTAAAGCAAAAACAGTGCAAACGATATTTTCTACATAAGAATGGAACTGACGGGTATACTCTACAGGCAACTGACGAAACACCTTTTTTCCATCATATAGCCATATTGAGCGAACTCAAACAAGTGATGGATTCCGGTAAAATCAACACTTATCATTTCAATATGTTACGCAGTATTCTAGAAAAGACATCTACATTCTTCGGATATGATGACTTTTCAAAATGTATTCATGGAGTAGAGGATGAAGTACTTTACTCACGTGCACTAAATCTGCTAAGCCATGGTAAATATTCGATTTATGAACCTGTAGAAATGGGGGATGACAACAAAGTTCTTTTTATAAAGATATTGCGAGCGTTTTTAGATAAATATCAATTTGACTTACCTATTCTTCTAATTGAAGAAGAAAAAGAAATGATTGATTCGATTGACAAAGAAAAAAAGAAAAATTAAATATGACTGTACAAGATCAAAAACAATTAGGTAAAACCCTTTGGGAAATAGCAGACGGTTTGCGTGGAGCAATGAATGCAGATGACTTTCGCGATTATATGCTATCATTTCTTTTTCTACGCTATTTGTCTGATAATTACGAAGAAGCTGTAAAGAAAGAATTGGGGAGAGATTATCCTCAGTTGGAAGAAGACAATAAACATAAAGCTTTAGGGGTATGGTATAAAGCAAATGAAATGGACGTACCGGAATTTGAAAAACAAATGCGCCGTAAAGTTCATTATGTTATAAAACCTCAATATTTATGGAGTAATATTTCAGAAATGGCTCGTACTCAAGATGGTGAGTTACTGAAAACACTTGAAGAAGGCTTTAGATACATTGAGAATGAGTCATTTGAAAGTACTTTTCAAGGCTTGTTTTCGGAAATAAACTTGAATTCGGAAAAGTTAGGCAGAACAGCCTCGGATAGGAATAAGAAACTTTGCACTATTATTCAAAAAATAGCAGAAGGAATTGCCAGATTCTCAACAGATACAGACATTTTAGGCGATGCTTATGAATATCTTATCGGTCAGTTTGCTGCAGGCTCGGGGAAGAAGGCCGGAGAGTTTTATACTCCGCAACAGCTATCAACTATTTTATCTAAAATTGTGATTTTAGATAGTCAAGACCCGGCATTAGGAGAAAAAAATAAATTAGACAGAGTATTGGATTTCGCATGTGGATCCGGCTCCTTATTATTGAATGTTCGCAGACAGTTAGTAGAAACCGAAGGAAGTATAGGGAAAATATATGGGCAAGAAAAGAATATTACCACCTATAACCTTGCCCGTATGAATATGCTGTTACATGGGCTCAAAGATACAGAATTCGAGATACACCATGGTGACACATTAATAAATGACTGGAATATTCTGAACGAAATGAATCCTGCAAAAAAGATGGAATTCGATGCCATCGTTGCAAATCCCCCTTTCAGCTTACGTTGGGAGCCTAATGACACGCTAACAGAAGATTTCCGTTTCAAGAACTATGGCATTGCCCCTAAATCGGCTGCTGACTTTGCATTCTTGTTGCACGGCTTCCATTTCTTATCCAATGGAGGGACAATGGCTATTATACTCCCGCATGGAGTATTGTTTCGTAGTGGTGCAGAGGAACGTATTCGCACCAAACTACTGAAAGATAATAATATAGATACAGTAATAGGTTTACCTTCTAATCTGTTCTTTTCTACAGGGATTCCGGTTTGCATTTTAGTATTAAAGAAATGCAAGAAATTTGATGATGTTCTTTTCATCAATGCCAGTGAGCATTTTGAAAAAGATAAGAGACAAAATCGCCTACGAGAAGGAGAAGACGGCAAGCCTAATGACATTCAGAAAATCATAGAAACATATCAATTCCGAAAAGAGGAAGAACGATATTCCCGACGGATATCTATGGACGAGATTGAGCAAAACGGTTATAATCTTAATATTTCTCGGTACGTAAGCACGTTCAAAGAAGAAGAGCCCATTGACATACATGCAGTAATGGCTGAAATCAAAGAACTTGAAGCAAAACGAGCTGATTTAGACAAAGAAATAAATGTTTATCTGAAAGAACTTGGATTGATAGAGTAATAACAATGTCGAAAAATATTGAAATAAAAAATAGTACAGCCGAGTTCCTCATGTTCGTGATGGAAGGTAAAGAAGACGGTGTACAAGTGACGTATAAAGACGAAACAATTTGGTGCACGCAGAAGGCAATGGCTACACTATTCGATGTAGGTGTTCCTGCCATTAGTAAGCACTTGAAGAATATCTTCGATACAGGTGAACTTTCAGAAAAATCAGTTATTTCCATTTTGGAAACAACTGCCTCAGATGGCAAATCCTATAAAACTTCTTTCTATTCGCTCGATGCTATTATTTCTGTTGGTTACCGTGTGAATTCTGTCCGTGCCACTCAATTCCGCCAATGGGCAACCTACATATTGCGGCAATTTGCCATACGTGGTTATGTTATTGATAAAAAGCGAATGGAAAATGGTTCATTCATTGGTGAAGACTATTTCGAGCATTTGCTTGCCGAAATTAGGGAAATAAGACTAAGCGAACGTCGCTTCTATCAGAAGCTAACCGATATATATGCCACAGCCATCGATTACAATAAGGATGCACCAACTACTCGTCTATTTTTTAAAAAAGTGCAAAACAAAATGCACTTTGCCGTACATGGTCATACTGCTGCTGAACTGATAGTAGAGCGAGCCAATGCACAAAAAGAAAATATGGGATTGACAACTTGGGAAAATGCCCCTGACGGGAAAATTGTAAAACCTGATGTGAGTATAGCAAAAAATTATTTAAATGAATTAGAATTAGAAGATATGGGACGTTTGGTCAACGCTACTCTAGATATGGCTGAACGTATGGCAAAACGACATATCCCTATGACTATGGAAGATTGGGCAAGACGAATAGATATTATTCTCGAAGCTGGAGATAATGCAGTGTTGATTGATGCGGGTAAAGTTACCGCAGAGTTTGCTAAATCTTTTGCTGAATCAGAGTTCGAAAAATATCGAATTGTACAGGACAGGTTATTCTGTTCTGACTTTGACCGGTTTGATGACAACGATATCCTTTCATTCGATTTTAACCTTAATGAAGAATAATTTTAACCTTAATGAAGAATAACAGTTATGGCAAATAATAACAATACAAAAAACCTCAATGTTCCAAATTTGAGATTCCCGGAGTTTAAGGGG
>NZ_CABUHK010000133.1 GCF_902491285.1 uncultured Bacteroides sp.
GCCGACCCTCTGCTTGTAAGGCAGATGCTCTGAACCAGCTGAGCTAAACGCCCTTACACTTCCGTTTCAAAAGCGATGCAAAGGTACGGCTTTTTTTGAAACCTGCAAACATTTCCCATATTATTTTTCAATAAAATTTTCACCCAATTAACAAACATACTGATTATCAACAGATAAAGGAAAAACTTTTTTTTTCGTGTAACTTTCGATTTATCAAATCAGAGAAACAATCTTTCCCGGTCAGACATCAAACCATCTGCTTGCGAATGACGCGTACCGGATTCCCGCCAGCAACTTCTTCGCATGTTCAAAACTCACCTGCAACTCCGGCACGGACATATCCGCCAACTGGCTGCTGCGCATCTTCTCTATTTCCGTCATACTTTATACCTCTTTGCCATTCGTAAATACAAACTTCTTTTCATCCGAAAGGGATGCGTTGAACTCGAATCCTTCCCAAGAGAAACTTTTCAGTTCTTCCGGATTCTCAATCCTGTTTTTCAGGATAAAGCGCGTCATCTCACCGCGGGACATCTTTATATAGATAACTATCGAAGCCAGCTTTCCATTCTTCCATACCTGAAATTCGGGAGTTATGACACATATTTCTTTCTCCACCCGCTTCCAGTCGAACAGGCTTTTCATTTCGTCACTAGCCAGATTACAAAGTATTCCGCCCGCTTTCTTTATATCTTCGATGAACATATCCGTCAAACGCGACCGCCAATAAGAGAACATGGTTTGATTCCCCAATTCCGGCAACACGACATCGCCCTCCAAACGATAGGAACGGATGGTGTCCAACGGCCTCAACAATCCGTAACAGAAAGAAGTCAGCCGCAGATGCTCCTGCGCATACTCAAATTCCTCATTAGAGAAATCTTTGGCATTCAGACGCTTGAACACTATCCCGGTATAAGCCAGCAAAGCAGGCAGTTCCGGTGTACCCTCGGCATGAAAGACCTGATAACGCTTATAATTCTCCACAGCTATCTTAGCATTTACACGCAACAGACGTTCCAACTCGTCCACCGAAAACTGCGACATCTGCAAGGCAACTTCAGACGCTTCTTTTTGAAAACGCGGAATTGTACTCAAAGGAGTTTTCACCTTTGAAGTCCCACTCATTGTCTTGGCACAGGATAGAAGTACTAACATGCTTAAATCTGATTTTATCTTTTCAAGAAACAAAAATAAAAAATAATTCGCTTCTCTTACTGATGAATAGCTGAATTATCCTTACTTTCACCGCATAATTAACTTTAATCATTCATTAATAACAAAAAAGACCCCTTATGAGACACACACTGATCCCCCTAAAAGTGCTATTCTTATTAACAATCTTTTGTTTGACCGGGAATTTATCCCACGCCGCCGTTAATCCGAAACCGTTCGTTATCCCCGAATTGAAACAATGGACAGGAAAGGATGGCAACTTCATCCCTGGAACAGATACGAAAATCGTCTGCACTTCCTCCAATCCCGAACTGCTGAGAATAGCCCGACTGTTCGCCGATGACTATCGACAGATGTTCGGACAGACATTGAGCGTGACAGAAGGTAAGGCCAAAGCCGGAGATTTCGTCCTATCCCTGTCGGCCGACAAAAAGCTGGGAAAAGAAGGTTACGCCATCCAAATAGCCGACCGCGTGACACTCTCCGCCCCGACTCCGACCGGACTTTACTGGAGTACACGCACCCTTCTGCAGATAGCGGAACAAACCAGCGGACACCAGCTTCCTAAAGGAACCATCCGCGATTATCCCGACTATCCCATCCGGGGATTCATGATAGACTGCGGCCGGAAATTTATCCCGATGTCTTATCTGCAGGATTTGGCAAAAATCATGGCTTATTATAAGATGAATACCTTGCAAGTCCATCTGAACGACAACGGATTCAAACAATATTTCGAGCATAACTGGGATAAGACATACGCTGCTTTCCGCCTAGAATCGGACACTTACCCGGGACTGACTGCCCGTGACGGTTCTTATTCCAAAAAAGAATTTATTGATTTCCAGAAACAGGCGGCAGCCAACTTTGTAGAAATCATACCGGAAATAGATATTCCCGCACACTCACTTGCATTTGCCCACTACAAACCGGAAATCGGCAGCAAAGAATATGGCATGGATCATCTCGACCTGTTCAAGCCGGAAACCTATGAATTTGTAGACGCGCTGTTCAAGGAATATCTGGAAGGAGACAATCCCGTATTTGTCGGCAAACGCGTACACATCGGCACTGACGAATACTCAAATGCAAAGAAAGACGTGGTAGAAAAGTTCCGGGCTTTCACCGACCATTATATCCGCCTGGTAGAGAGCTTCGGCAAGCAAGCTGTAATATGGGGCGCGCTCACTCATGCCAAAGGCGACACACCTGTCAAATCAACGGATATCATCATGAACGCCTGGTACAATGGATATGCTGACCCGGCAACTATGATAAAGGACGGTTATCAACTCATCAGTATCCCTGACGGAATGGTTTACCTGGTTCCTATAGCCGGATATTACTACGATTACCTCAACGAATCATTCCTATATAACAAATGGACACCCGCACATATCGGCAAAGCCGTATTCGAGGAAAAGCATCCTGCCATCCTCGGTGGCATGTTTGCCGTCTGGAACGACCATGTAGGCAACGGAATTTCCGTGAAAGACATTCATCACCGTGTATTCCCCGCCCTGCAAACCCTTGCCGTGAAAATGTGGACAGGTAAAGAAACCAGCCTGCCTTACGAAGCATACAACGAAAAGCGTGCTGCTATCAGCGAAGCACCCGGAGTCAACCAGTCGGGAAAAATCGGCAAGAGCCCCGCATTGGTTTATGAACGCTCCACTGTCGCCCCCGGCAGCACTTCCGATTATCCTGAAATCGGCTACAATTATACAGTCTGCTTTGATATTACCGGAGCACAGGAGAAAAGCGGAACAGAATTATTCCGTTCGCCCAATGCCGTATTCTACCTGACAGCCCCGATTCGCGGCATGATGGGTTTTGCACGCGATGGTTATTTGAACACTTTCCCATATAAAGTGAATCCGGGAGAGAAAGCTTCGATCCAGATTGAAGGTGACAGCCGTAGCACCACACTCAGAGTAAACGGAAAAGTTATCGAAGAAATGAATATGCAGAAGCTCTACTTCAACGCAGGAAAAGACTCTATGAATTATATTCGCACATTGGTTTTCCCACTGGAAAAAGCCGGGAATTTTAATAGCCGGATAGAAAATCTGAAAGTATACAATTATCGTATAAGCAAACAATAGCAAGCAAATCAAAAAGAAGAAAGCACCCCAAAAAAGAACTCCCTCTTCGGCATTCCAAAGAGGGAGTTTTTCTTATCTTGAGATAAACAGCTAAAGCAGCTTATTTATATTCCTGCCAGCTCTTAATCTGAATATCACTCAGTTTTAGTTCACAGAATGCTTCGATAAAGGCACTTGCCAGACGGGCATTTGTAATCAAAGGAATGTTATGGTCGATTGCGCCACGACGGATGCGGTAACCGTTTGTCAATTCGCGTTTACTGTGATTCTTCGGAATGTTGACAATCAAATCGAATTTATGGTCGGCAATCATCTTCATCACGTTGTTCTCTGCATCCGGTTTTTCATCCGGCCAGTAAACCGGAGTCGTGTCTACACCATGAGCATTCAGGAAAGCGGCAGTTCCGGCAGTCGCATATACTTTGTATCCTTTAGCAAACAGCATACGGCTTGCGTCCAGCAAATCTACTTTCGACTTCATCGCACCCGAAGAGAACATTACCGCTCTTTCAGGAATCTTGAAGCCTGTGGCAATCATTGCATTCAACAATGCTTCCGAGAAGTCGTCGCCGATACAGCCGACCTCACCCGTAGAAGACATATCTACGCCCAATACCGGGTCGGCCTTGTGCAGACGGGAGAAGGAGAACTGGGAAGCTTTTACACCAATCCAGTCGATGTCGAATGCCGATTTGTCCGGACGTGAATATGGAGCATCGAGCATGATACGGGTAGCCGTTTCGATAAAGTTGCGTTTCAGCACTTTGGAAACAAACGGGAAGCTACGGGAAGCACGCAGATTACATTCGATTACCTTCACTTCATTGTTACGGGCCAGGAACTGGATATTGAACGGACCGGAGATATTGAGCTCTTTTGCAATCTGGCGGCTGATCTTCTTGATGCGGCGTGCAGTTGCGAAGTAAATCTTCTGAGCCGGGAATACCAGTGTAGCGTCACCGGAGTGGACACCGGCAAATTCCACGTGTTCGGAGATCGCATATTCTACCACTTCACCGTTCTGGGCAACAGCATCGAACTCGATTTCTTTCGTGTTTTCGAGGAACTGAGAAACAACCACCGGATATTCCTTGGAAACTTCGGCAGCCATCTTCAGGAAGTTCTCCAGTTCTTCGTCATCGTAGCAGACGTTCATTGCAGCTCCCGAAAGAACGTAAGAAGGACGAACCAATACCGGATAGCCAACTTTCTCCACGAAGCCTTTCACATCTTCAAGACTGGTCAACTCCTGCCAAGCCGGTTGGTCGATACCCAGTTGGTCGAGCATTGCAGAGAACTTGTTACGGTTTTCGGCGCGGTCGATGGAAATCGGAGAAGTACCCAATACAGGCACCGACTGGCGGTAAAGCTTCATAGCCAAGTTGTTCGGGATTTGTCCGCCAACAGAGACGATTACGCCGCGAGGCTGTTCAAGGTCGATTACGTCGAGTACACGTTCGAACGAAAGTTCGTCGAAGTACAGACGGTCGCACATATCATAGTCAGTAGAAACCGTTTCGGGGTTGTAGTTAATCATGATAGATTTGTAACCCAGTTTGCGGGCAGTCTGCACAGCATTCACCGAGCACCAGTCAAATTCTACAGAGCTACCGATGCGGTAAGCGCCCGAACCCAGTACGACTACTGATTTCTCATTCTTATAATAGTTCACATCATAACCTTCCACCGCATATGTCATATACAGATAGTTAGTCAGTTCCGGATGTTCGGAAGCAACGGTATTGATGCGTTTTACGGCCGGAAGGATACCCATAGATTTACGGTGAGCGCGTACTGCCAGATTTTCTTTCTCCATATTTCCGGTCGGATTCAACACGAAGCGTGCAATCTGGAAGTCAGAGAAACCTAAAACTTTAGCTTCACGCATTACGTCAGCCGGAATATCTTCCACCTTATTATAGGTAGATAATTTAGCTTTATAATCAACGATATTCTTCAGTTTGCCGAGGAACCAAGGGTCAATTTTTGTCAGTTCGTGAATACGGTCGATGCTATATCCTTTTTCCATAGCCTGCGCGATGGCAAACACACGCAAGTCGGTCGGACGGGAAAGTTCCTTGTCAAGGTCATCGAAGTGCAGTTCATCGTTGCCAACGAAACCGTGCATACCCTGACCAATCATACGCAGACCTTTCTGAATAATTTCTTCAAAAGAGCGGCCGATAGACATGATTTCACCTACCGACTTCATGCTTGAACCGATTTCACGGGAAACACCGGCAAATTTTGTCAAGTCCCAACGGGGAATCTTACAGATATAATAGTCAAGTTGCGGAGCAACATAAGCAGAGTTCGGCGTTCCCATCTCTCCAATCTGGTCGAGTGAGTACCCCAACGCAATCTTAGCGGCAACGAATGCCAGCGGATAACCGGTAGCCTTGGAAGCCAAAGCAGAAGAACGGCTCAGACGGGCGTTCACTTCAATCACGCGGTAATCATCCGTATCAGAGTTGAATGCATACTGGATGTTACATTCACCTACGATACCCAAGTGGCGGATACATTTTGTAGAGAGCTCCTGCAACATTTTCAGTTCCTTGTCGTCCAGCGAGCAAGTAGGAGCAACAACGATAGACTCACCAGTGTGGATGCCCAGCGGGTCGAAGTTTTCCATACTGGCCACAGTGAAGCAGTGGTCGTTAGCGTCGCGGATAACTTCAAATTCGATTTCTTTCCATCCTTTCAGAGATTCTTCCACAAGGATTTGTTTAGAGAATGCGAAAGAGCTTTCGGCCAGTTTCAGGAATTCTTCCTCGTTAGCGCAGATACCGCTACCAAGACCACCCAATGCGTAAGCCGAACGTACCATTACCGGATAACCGATCTTGCGGGCAGCGGCAATCGCATCTTCCATGCTTTCTACCGCCTGGCTCACCGGAGTCTTCATTTCAATTTCGTCCAGCTTCTTCACGAACAGGTCGCGGTCTTCCGTATACATGATAGCTTCTACCGATGTACCAAGTACCTTCACTCCGTATTTATCAAGAATACCTTGTGTGTAGAGTTCAGCGCCGCAGTTCAACGCTGTTTGTCCGCCGAATGCCAGCAGGATACCGTCCGGACGTTCTTTCTTGATAATTTCTTCTACAAAATAAGTGTTTACGGGAAGGAAATACACTTTATCGGCAATCCCTTCAGAAGTCTGAATGGTTGCGATGTTCGGGTTTACCAATACTGAGCTGATACCTTCTTCTTTCAAAGCTTTCAGTGCTTGTGAGCCTGAGTAGTCAAATTCTCCGGCTTGTCCGATTTTGAGTGCTCCAGAACCCAAAACGAGAACTTTCTTGATTTCCTTTTCCATTTCTTTTGTTGTTATAATAAGTTGTTATTTCTAAGTTCGTCCATAAAAAAAATGCGTTACCCTCAAAAAAGGATTAACGCATTACCAAAGAACTAAAATATCGTTTTTGGAGAAAAAAGAAGAAGCCTGTCGTTTCCGGGTGCAAAACATCCGAATGTAGATAATACTTACTTCTGATTTCTTGTTGATTCATTGTCTATTTCAAAATTTGTGCAAAGTAACGACATATTTTGCAAATAGCAAAAAGAAACGTTCACTTTTTTACAGTGAAGTGACTTCATTTTGATGCATCTTTCAGTTTTTATCTGTATCTTTGTCGCTAAATCTATATTAATAAGGTAATAACAATGGGAAAAGAAAAAATCATATTGACGGGAGACCGCCCTACCGGCAGACTTCATATCGGACATTATGTAGGTTCGTTGAAACGCAGAGTTGACTTGCAAAACGCAGGTGATTACAGCAAGATGTTTATCTTCATCGCCGACTCACAGGCGTTGACCGACAATATAGACAATCCTGAAAAGGTACGTCAGAATGTAATCGAGGTTGCCCTTGATTATTTGGCTTGCGGCATCGACCCGTCCAAAGCTACCATCTTCATCCAGTCGCAAATCCCGGAACTGTGCGAACTCAGTTTCTACTTTATGGACCTTGTCAGCGTGTCACGCCTGCAACGTAACCCGACTGTGAAAGCGGAAATCCAAATGCGTAACTTTGAAGCGAGTATCCCCGTAGGTTTTTTCACTTATCCTATCAGCCAGGCTGCGGATATCACGGCTTTCCGTGCAACGACTGTCCCCGTAGGTGAAGACCAGGAGCCGATGCTCGAACAGGCACGCGAAATCGTCCGCCGATTCAACTATATATATGGTGAAACTTTGGTAGAGCCGGAAATCCTGTTGCCGGACAATGCGGCTTGCCTGCGTCTGCCGGGAACTGACGGTAAGGCGAAGATGAGCAAATCACTCGGCAACTGTATCTATCTATCGGAAAAACCGGAAGAGATTCAGAAGAAAATCATGAGTATGTACACCGACCCGGGACATCTCCGCGTGCAGGACCCGGGAAAAATTGAAGGTAATACGGTATTTACTTATCTCGACGCTTTCTGCCGTCCCGAACATTTCGAACGCTTCTTGCCGGACTACCCGAATCTGGAAGAGTTGAAAGCTCATTACCAACGCGGCGGACTAGGTGACGTAAAAGTAAAACGTTTCCTGAATTCTATCATGCAGGAGACTTTGGAACCGATTCGCAATCGTCGCAAAGAGTTCAGCAAGGATATTCCCGCTATCTACGAGATGCTTCAGCAAGGCTGCGAAGTGGCAAGAGCTGCGGCTGCCGAGACTTTGGCTGATGTGAAGAAAGCGATGAAAATTAATTATTTCGATGATAAGGAATTAATCGAAGAGCAGGTGAAACGTTTCTCGCAAGAGTAAAACATTTCGTCTGGAAATAAACATAATTATAAGGTAAAGGCTGCCCTTCTTTTGTAGAACAGGCAGCCTTTCTTATCGGATATTTTTCAAAGATT
>NZ_CABUHK010000134.1 GCF_902491285.1 uncultured Bacteroides sp.
CTCGTTACAAATTTATGCAAAATTATTGTATCGTCCAATTTCTTGGAGGATTAAAGTCCTTTGAACGAACCTTTAAAGAAATATCATTGACTATGAAATTACTGTTTATACTTTTGATTTGTTCTGTTGGATTAGCATATGCGTCAGACGGATATGCACAAAAGACTTCTATTACTTTGCAAGTAAACGATTGCGCAATAGAAGAAGTGCTGCACAGGATTGAGCGTGAATCCGGATTCAGCTTTTTTATAAATAGCAAGAATCTAAATCTTAATCGCCGGGTATGGGGCATAGAACGAAGCGGGTTTTTCAATGGTCGGGAAAAATGGGCGAAAGATTTTGAAAACCAAAGGGTTTAGGCATGATCGGGAAAATGGGCTGAATATTTCGAAGCGGTTTTTCTCTTTACATGGGCTTACATCTGCTTTACGTTTGAGGGGCTTTTCTTCGGATATTCGGGGGATTGCTTTACATCGGGCTTGCAGATGGGGCTAAAACGGCCTGGAAGGGTTTTATTTTCGGCTGTGTGGCCGTTTTATGGCTGGGTTGATGGATTTTGTTATATGATGGTGTGAACGGCTGTGTGGCCGTTTTTTTGTGCCTATTTTTAAATATAGTGCCTTAAAATTCTTCCAAATAAGCATTATTTAGTATATTTGCAGCATAATAGAAACGAATATGGCAAAAGTGATTCATGTGCATTTGCTGCATAAAATAGACGGGACGAAGCAGAAAGATTGGTATTTCAGCAGTATATCGGCTGTTTATACGGTTCTGACGGCAGATCAGGTGGGGGCAACCAAGAATTACCTGCTTCATGCCGGGCTGTCTGGTAACGGCACAATATGCACGAAAAAGGCTATAATTAAGCAATCTACGCTCATCTCGGGTGGTAGTAAGGGAATGGTTAGAACGATATAATAGCGCCGTTAGAAAGGCTTGTAGGCGTTATTTCTTTGAATGCTGATTGGGGAGCTTATGGCTCCCTTTTTTTATGCCCCTACGGTTGGTTTTATTTGGTTAGGGGTTACTATTGGGGTTACTGTTAGGGGTTACTACTTCTTTAAGTTAGGGGTTACTTTAGGGGTTACTTTTTCAGTTCTCAGAGGGTACGCCCGAAATAGGAAACTATGTTATAAATGAAAGCAAGTGCCGTTTTTCTCTGTTTTCAGAGAGGAAAAACGACACTTGTTTGTGTGATATACCTTATTATAATAAAATAAATCCTTTGATTTACAGTGTATTTACGAGTTTGCTTCAGGTAAATTCCTTCAAAAGTGTGTGCGTGCGTCCTTTTTTAGCCTTCTGTAGGAGGCATGCGTGTACCACTTAGAAGAACTTGCTGATACTTCCGATTACTTCAAAGACATTGATGATGCGTGATTTGTCGAATTCCTGTTCATCGTAGTCATTGGTGTTGATGGGGATGAAGCGCAGCTTGTCCGGATCCGGCGACCTGCGGAGGATTTTAATGGTGCGGATGGTATCCAACACCACTGCATAGATTTCGCCATATTGGATGTCGTTGAGTGTGCATTGGTGCAGGGCAATGATGTCGCCATGGTTTATTTTGGGTTCCATGGAGTGCCCGGTGACATTGCACCAAAGGCTGGCTTTTTCGAATCCCCTTATTACAATGTTGGTGGCAGGTATGTTTACCTGTGAATTAAACACTTCATCAAAGCCCCCGATAAAGTCCACATCGTAGTATGGTGTACCGATGGATGGGTTCATAGATGTGGTAGGCAGAGTCGAAGAATTTGCTTCGTCTATTGTTTTAATGCCGTTCAAATCATCTTTCAACATGCTTCCTGCACCAGTAAGTAACCAATCGGCAGATAATTCCGGATAGGCTAATAGAATTTTTTCAATATTCATTGAGCTCATGCCTTTGCCAGACACCTTTGCTTTCCCAATAAGTCCAACAGAAAGACCGGCATTAACAGTCATTTGATTGTCATTTATGCCCTTTTTCTCCATGAAATATTGAAGTCTTTCTATAAAATTCATATCCTTATATTGATTTTCTTCCATATTTAGTTTGATGTATTGAAATAATTCTATATATTTGCAGCGTGTTTAAGATGTAAACAGCGCGCCAAATATACAAAAAAGGCGTGTGATTAGCGAATTTTAAGGATTAAAGAAAATGAAAGCAAAAGTAATTATAGCTCAAGCAACAGCCGAGACCGCCGAAGCTCTTTACGGACTGGTCAAGAAGATGGTAGATACAACAGCAATCAAGGCTTATCCCAGTGTAGATTATCAGGCAGTTTTCTTTTCAGCTGATAGATACGACTTAGACTTTGTAAAAAGAGTATTGGCGGATAAGTGCTTTTCTTTCAAAATTGAAGATGCAGAATAATACAATAAAATAAGTGAGTTTATGACACAGCAAGAATTTATGGAACGGACGGGGATAACCCCTACAGCAGAGGATTTTGATTACATCCATGCGGTTTATCTGAACACTTCGATGAACAAGGATGAGTTCTGCAAAGATTTCAAGAAACATGGGGACAGCCGGATTATCCGCGATGTCCATGTACGGGTGCTGAACTATGAGATGAAATGTGAACGGCAAAAGGAAGTTATCGGCAACCTGACCGACTTCCTGATTGGAAAGGCGCATGCGTATGACGATACCGATTTCCGCAAAGAAGCGGTAGGGCTGGTCGGTGAGATGGAAGTGGTGAAACGGACCATTGAATTGGGGCTTCCGCTTTGGGATGAAGACAGGATGGTTGTCCTTTCGATGATAGAAGAACAAGGCAAATAGATTGCCGGATAACTGGCAGCCCGGAAAGACGGGCAGGGGCGGCAGGCACGGCCGGAGAGTTGGTAAATCGAAAATGAGAAATCGAAATAAGAAAGCGTAGAAAGCCGTCGGGGTTCGATTCCCCGCGCCCCACGATATAAACTTTTAAAATTTAGAGTTATGGCAAAGAATTTCAATCCGAGAACAGCAGAGAGTCTGTTCAAACAGAAGTTGCGCACGATGATAGGCAGTACGGCACATACGCAGAATATTGCCGACCAGGCGATGGAGCTGGCTGGACAATTCATGACGGAGGATGAGATAAGCAACTCGGATGCCTACCGGGTGATAGAGAATGTGAGCTGTGTGTGTGAGGAAGCGATGCAGGTGCTGGTCGAAGAACTGCAGAAAGGGACACGCCTTCATGAAATACTGACGGGTGATTAGGAAATAGCGGAAGCCGTTGAAAACCTTTGAACGAACGATAACGATTAAAAAGTATGACGATATGAGAAAGCAGATTTTGACAGATAACGAGACCAAGACCTTCTTGATGAAGACATTCGGATGCAGCCGTCAGGCTGTGTGGCAAGCACTGAATTTTGTCCGTGACAGCGATCAGGCGCGCCGGATACGCACTCTTGCCCTGAAGCGAGGCGGCAAACTGACTGACGGGAACTTCATCCCGAACTGCGAAACCACCTTCGAGGAGTGCGAGAAGACCATGACCTGCACTTTCGGTCCCCGTGTAAAACTCGTGGTCCACAGAAAGACCAATGATGTGGATGTGTACGTGGACGGAAAACGGACTGAAACCTACCAATGTGAATTTGTATCGGATTTCATGCAGCTGCAGCACGAGACCCAACAGATGGCATCTGCCTTATAAATAGAAATGAAATGGAGTATTATGGAAAGATATTGTGCATATCCTACAATGACCTGACTTACGATGACCGACCGGTGATGGTGGACGGAAAGGCAGACTACAGCAGAAGCCGCACGCTGAAAGGAGTTCATCCTTCCACTCTTTCCGAAGAAGAACTTGCTCCCATCATGTCGATACCCAATTACAAGAAGTTAGCGGCAAAGGAGAAAATCAATGTAGTTCGATCCGGAAGAGGTCTGGGAGGTTACGTTTTGGTAGAAATAGCCACCATGCCCCTACGGTTTCAGGAAAGGATAAAACTAAAATACGGAGATATGAAAGAAGACGTAATAAGAAACTGGCTCGGCAGCCATTACCACATCGATGCGAAAGCCCGGGAATTTTACACCCGGTTCCGTTTTGACAACGGAGATGCACTGCCACCGGAACACATCCAAGAATATACGGTAAACGCTTCGGTAATTGAGGCAGTGATGCGTGCCATGGAGGATGCCACGTTTATGCGAAAGGCCATGAAGGCCGGGCCGGTGAACTGGGGCGAACTGGCAGGAGCCATCAGTTACTACCAAGCAGAGTTCGGACATACCTTGCCTGTCAGTTCCAACCGCTTCAAGAAGCGTGTGAATGACTTCAAGGCCAACGGCTATGAAAGCCTTATCAGCCGCAAGTTCATGAACCAGAACCGCCGGAAAGTGACCTATGACATTGAACGCCTGCTGCTGAGCATCGATGCCCAACCGGAGCAGCCCTTCAATACCACCGTGTGGGAACAGTACAATCTATTTGTGCAAGGAGAACTGGAGCTATATGACCCCGAAACCGGCGAGGTGTTGAATCCGGCAGACTTTACCGACAAGGATGGAAATCCGCTGGTATTGAGCCCGGCCACAGTAGCCAACTACCTGAACAACCCCAAGAACAAGGCCCTTCGCGGTAAGCTGCACATGAGCCAATGGGATTTCAACAATGCCTACCGTCCTTATCATCTGCGCAGCATCGGTGAATATTCCTTGAGTAAGGTTTCTCTTGACGACCGCGACCTGCCGCGCCCAATGAAGGATGGCAACCGAGTGAAAGCCTATTATGCCTACGATGTGGTGAGCGGTGCTGTAGTGGGATATGCCTACAACCGGTACAAGACTACCGAGTTATTTTTAGACTGCATGCGAAACATGTTCCAGACCCTGGACCGGAACGGCATGTATATCCCCGCCGAGTTAGAAGTGGAACACCACCTGGTAAGCGACTTTGCCGACGGATTGATGCAAGCCGGTACCGTCTTCCCCCTGATCCGCTGGTGTAACCCCGGGAACTCGCGTGAAAAACGTGCCGAGCACAAGAACCGCGAAAAGAAATACGGTGTGGAGAAACGCACGCAGGTAGGTATCGGCCGATGGTATGCCAAGCTGGAGGCCAACCGCCCGAAGGAAGAAAAGGTGTATGACGAAAAGAACAACACCTACAAGGTGAAGACCTATAGTTATGAAGAACTGGTAGCCGATGATATACGCGCCATTGAGACCTTCAACGCACAGCCTCACCCCAACCAAAAGCGCTATCCGGGCATGAGCCGTTGGGATGTGCTTTGCGCCCATCAGAACCCGAACCTTGCACCTTGGGACAAGGCCGTTCTTTACCGGTTCATCGGACAGCACACCGAAACAACCATCCGGCAGAACACCTACTGCACGGTGATGTACAACCAATACGGACTGCCCAGCCCAGAAATCATCGAAAAGCTGGAGCCGAGGAACTACAAGGTAGATGCCTATTATCTGCCCGATGCCGACGGAACCATCAACGAGGTATATATCTACCAGAACGGACGATATATCGCCACCTGCAAGCCCGTAGCCCGTTACAATGAGAATACAGCCGAGCAGACCGAGTACGACAAGGCAGCCTATACCGAACAGTCCAAGTATGTAGCTCAATTCGACAAGATGATGAAGGACGGCAAGATCAAGCGTGTGGGCATCCTTGCCAAAGAGGAAGCAAAGCTGATAACAGAGGTACAGGCGGAAGCCGTTCCCCTTCCTGCACAAGCCGAGGAAGAAGATTACTCAGCCTATATGGACATCAGTGCCTTCGAGCATGATGCAGTAGCCAAGATATAATTAACGACGTTAGAACGAATTTAAAACAGCATTCAAATGGAAATAACAAATGAAGTAAAGCAACGTATTGTGGCAGCGATAGCCGCCGACCGTGAAAATTATCCCAGTGACAACCGCCATGCCACGGCACTGGGCATAGCCCCCAGCGTGTACAATGCCATCAAGCGGGGCAATTATGAAAAGCAGGTCAGTGATGCCAACTGGGTAGGCATAGCCCGAAGACTGGGCGTGCAACTGCGTACGGAAATGCCCTGGCTGGCAGCCCAGACCCCGACCTACGTATTTGTGAGCAAGCAGCTGGAAGTGTGCCAGGGCAGCGGTCTGAGCGCCATCCTGTGCGATATGCCCAATATCGGCAAGACTTTTACGGCCAAAGCTTATGTGAAACAGCACAAGCACGCCGTATATGTGGACTGCAGCCAGGTAAAGACCAAGTTGAAGCTAATACGCTACATTGCCAAGGAATTCGGCGTGACCAGCAACGGACGCTACAGCGACGTATATGAAGACCTGGTGGCCTACCTGCGCACGATTGATACGCCTCTGGTTATCCTGGACGAAGCCGGCGACCTGCAGTATGAAGCCTTTTTGGAACTGAAGGCCCTGTGGAATGCCACCGAACGCTGCTGTGCCTGGTATATGATGGGTGCCGACGGATTGAAAGAGAAGATCAACCGTGCCATCGAAGGCAAGAAGGTGGGCTATACCGAAATGTTGAGCCGCTACGGTGACTCCTACAGCAAGGTGACCCCGGACGATGCGCAGGAACGCGAAAAGTTCCTGAAGGCACAGGCTGCCATCGTGGCCAAAATCAATGCCCCGGACGGTGCCGACATTGCCAAGATTGTTCACAGCACCGGAGGCGGCTTGCGGCGCGTATATACCGAAATCGAAAAATTAAGGAGGGTGCAGGCATGATAAGCAAGATAGAAATGCAAGCGATGGATGCTGTTATCGGTATCCATCGCGAGATGAGAAAAGCGAATGAGATAGACTGGGAACAGCGCAGATATGAAATTGCCAAAAGCATGCTTCCGGTAGTAAGAAGCAATTCATCAGGTATAATGTCTATAAAACAAGTTGCCGGACTTGCTGTGGAGTATGCTGATGCTCTTATTGAAGAATTGAAAGGGGGTAGCCGTGAAACTGAAGAGAGCCTACAGCCCCGGTGAGGTGCTGAATATGAAAATACCCCGGTATGAGTTTACCGGGGATTGGCAAGCCTCGATAGGCAACCCTGCCAAAAGCGGCGTGTGGATTATCTGGGGTGCCAGCGGGAACGGAAAGAGCAGCTTTGTGATGCAGTTGGCCAAGTACCTGTGCGGCTTCGGACGTGTCATCTATGACAGCCTGGAAGAAAGCACTGGCCTTGCGTTCCAAATGAGCCTGAAACGGCATAAGATGGACGAAGTGCGCAAGCGGTTGGTTATCCTTGACCGCGAGTCGATGGACCAGCTGGAGGAACGTCTGCAGCGCCGGGGCAGTCCCGGCATCGTGATTATCGACAGCTTCCAATACAGCGGCTTGAACTACAAGACCTACAAGGAGTTCAAGGAACGTCATCCCAAGAAACTGTTTATCTTCATCAGCCATGCCGAGGGACTTCATCCGGCAGGTAGAAGCGCCCGCAAGGTGGAATATGATGCCGATGTGAAAATCATGGTAAGCTGTTTCAAAGCCTGGTGCAAAAGCCGCTTTATGGAAAAGCCCGGTGAACCCTACGTGATATGGGAAGAAGGTGCTGCCAAAACATTGAAGGACGATAATATAGAGGATTATTTGAATGATGGAATGGGAGAATAAGCTGTACCAGATACTCCTGAAAGGACAGGAGGCGGAGGCCGTGGTGGACGATTGGGTAGAGCGTAACATACAAAGCGACCTCCGTCTGCGCAGGGCCAAGACAAAGGGACACGTAGTGATAGAAACCAGGGATGTGATGTTTGCCCGGAATATCCAGGTATGGCATCCGTCCTGCCAAATAAACATTAAAGATTTGAAGTGATGGAAAAGAAAGAAGAAAAGAAAGTGTGCTGCATCTGCGG
>NZ_CABUHK010000135.1 GCF_902491285.1 uncultured Bacteroides sp.
GGTCTTTAATAGCATCTCCTATTAAGTACATAATAACAGCGGGTGCTATTAGGCATGCAAGCATAAAGAGTGATTTGAGATAGCTTATGCCTCCCAATTTTATCGTGATTGCAATTCTTTGTAGTTTCGAATGTTCTTCAGTCTCTTTATATAATCGGCGGCCTTCCCAATAAAATATGAGGCCTAATACTAAAGTTATAGATACAATTAGTCCCATAATAATGCAAGTTAGTAATTATGCAGTACGTTAAGTTTATTCTTTACAAGACGAAGAATACGCTGTGGAGTATAATTCGCGGCATTTTTGAACTATTCTTTGTTGGTTGTTATTGTATTTCTTTCGGATTAAGTCATCACATCCTAACACGCGGATTGCAGCTTCATATCCTTTCAGCATAAAATAGAATCCGAAATCCTTTTGATCGCCAGTTATTAAATCATAAAATTCTTGAGGATCATGTATTTGTTTAATTAGACCGAAAGTGTCCATTTCCGGAAGGTCGTTTTGGTAGTTCTCGGTTAAAATTTCTTGGGGTGTCATACCCGCCGTTTGTTTTGCATGCTTGAAAAATTGTTGTGCGGTACAATCTCCATCGTTTAATCCGACAATAAATCCCATTGCGTAGATCTGTTCAAAGGTCGCTTTGTATATTGAGTTGTCCAGTTGGGAGGATTGCCGTGCTGATGCTACAAATGCAGTTGTCATAGCTTCCCAATCCAACATGCTTGCATCGGTTGTAAGGTCTTCGAGAAAATATAATTCCGGGTAATCTTTTTTATATTCAGCCATATTGAACATTAAGACTGAATCTTGTCCTTGAACTTTGTAATACCAGTATACATCGAGAGTTTCGTCGGTGTAGGAATAGATAATAGAATCTTGTATGGCGGCAAAGCATGGAGAATCACAGCATTCCGAGATACAACGATCTACCTCCGAAACCAAAGCATTCATTTCTGAATAAGGCTTATTCGTTATTTTTGATAGGATACTTGCTCTTTGTGCAACATCTAATGTGTCACAATATAAAATGCTGTTAAGGGATCCGCTCATGCTCACCAATTCCTGAAAAACACGCCCTTTAAACGGCTGTTTGAATTGGGTTTTCAGTTGTTCTAACGGTGAAGGGGCTGACGGCTGCTGTGTGGAGTTTGTTTCCGTTCTCGTATTGATAAATGCGGTTTTTTTGTGAATTAAAAAATATCCGCATAGAACCGTTATTATACACAGCAGAGAGATGATTATTCGTTTCATGGTATTTGGTTAATAAAGGCTTGTCAATTTCCCGTCGGTGAAAACTAAAATAGAGTATTTGGGCGTTGATGCACCTACGCTGTCGGCAAATCCCATCAGTAAGGTTAAAGCCATTGCTTCTTCGCCGGAAAGTTGCGTCATCGCTGCGGCGACTTGCATGTCTTGTTTGTCCTTATTGAAAGTCCATGTTTCAACCCTGTGCCCGGATCGTATGCTTTTTCCTATATCGTATGATTTTATGTCAATTACCTCCTGACACATTTGTTGGGTCATGCCGAGTTCGAGTTTTCCTTGATAAATAAGCGAGCCGTATCGTTGACCATATTTTCGGATGAATGCTTGCTTTTTTTGTTCTTCAGTCTGATGTTTCTGCTTTTCATCTGCGAGTTTCAGAGAATCTTTTATTCGTTGTTGTGCCACAAACGCCTTAGTAATTGAGTCTCGTGCTCGTTCTTTGGCGCGCTGCTGAATCTGATATTCACGAGGGGATAATCCGTCTTTCCATTTCCCTGTTTCGGTATGTCCGGTGGCGGCAAAAACCATTGTTCCCTCGTCCGGTGCGCCGTTATAGAGCCGCCCGATAAACTTGTCCCCGGCCGCGTCGGTAATTTCCATGTTGACTGTTCCTGTAAATGGGACGATATTACCCTCAAAAACGCATCCAGCTGGAATTTCCCATTTGTGATTTGCTCTTGTTATTTCCGTGATGCTTCCGTAGCGATATTTGCCGCTTGACGGGGCGTCGGATATGAAATTTCCCTCGAACGTGTCGCCATTGGCATATTCGATTTTACCGTACCCGAAGTGTCCGTCGGATAGCCTTCCAGTAAAACTATCCCCATCTTTCGTTGTTAATGTGCAATCAAAAGTGCCTGTATAAGGTTTTTTATCTTTGATTGTTCCTGTAAAACTGCAATTAGCCGGGTAGTGCCATATCTTATATCCCAGCGTAATATCTCCCTCGGAGGCAAATATCATCGTTCCAAGGCCGGAAGAAAAAATCATCTTTCCATTTTGGATGGAACTCTCGCTAATTTCTCCTTCAAAAATATCTCCGTAGGCAAATTTGTAAGTTCCACGCTTACATTGATCATAACACCATTCTCCATTGAGTTGATCCCCGTTGGCAAAATACATGATACCCGTGCCATGCTTAAATTTCATTTTTCTAATAATGAATCCTTTGGGGCTGACTTTTCGGATTTCTCCGACATATTTGACGCCATTCTCGTATTTAATGGTGGCGCGTTTGGGTTTGGATGATTGGGCGAAACTGTTAGGGCTGGTGAACAGTAAGCCGATTAGGATTGTAAGTAAAAGTAGACGTTTCATAATTGCGAAGTTTTATGCCATATACGAGCCGGAGACTTTTTGCCATTCATATTGATAGATATGCGCTTGGGACCTTTCTCAATTTGTAACAAATCACTATTCCGACCAAGGAATTTTCCGATTTCGGAAGATATTGTCATATTCCGTGCTTCAATTGTGCTCTTACGTGCATATAGCCCCTGCATTTGAATATACTGGGTTGTAAAATGACGTTCGAAGTTCCTTGTGAAATCGTGCGAGTGGAAATCCGGTGCAGGGAGGTGCTTGTAGATATACTCGCGTAATGCGCGAATGCCAATTTCTTGCAAGATCGTGTGTACGGTAGTTTTAGGCATGGTAGTAAACATTGTTGCCACCCAGCCCCGACTTGGCATGATTACAAAAAGAAAGTGTGGAGCTGCCCGGTTTATTCGAATAGAGGTTCTGGAATACCTTTGCTGAAATAAACTGACACAAGACCCCACACCTGTATAGTATGGGGATTATGATCTCGCATACCAATACAAGTGATGAGTGTCGTCGTTTACCCTCAGCAAATTGAATTTTCCAGATTCCTATTCGAGGTTAAATCGAAACACTTTCACCAATATACGCCGCTTGCGCGACAAGACAAAGGTAAAAAAATATTTCGCAATTGACGACACCCATCGGGGCCTTGTTGTGCAAATTTCGCCAAACATGCTTTCGGGTATTATCTACGCAGGGATGCAGATATAATAAAAAAGCCGGAGCCTTCGAAGGCTCCGGCTTCACTCGCGGCACGATGGGGTTATTTGAAAGTTATATTATACCTTTGACAATGATAAAAGAAAGTGGCTATATCCACATCATCGTGATTTTTGATACACCAGTCAAACATTTCATCGCATTCAGTAGGATCGTAATCGGGATGCCATTTACTTACCAAGTGGAAAAGTCGTAACCCTTCTTCGGGCCCAAATTCACTGGCGAGAGCTTGTCCGATGGATTTCCAGACGGCACGTCCAACAGTGATATCAATCTGTTTTTTCTGAATTATTATTATCAGTGAATATGCCCGTTGTTTTGTGGCTACATCCATTACGGCTTTTCGAGCCTTCTTCACCCTGCGCGGCGCACTGTATTTGTTCGGCTTGTAATACAAGTACGGAGGAGCATCAGGGGTGAAATAGGGTTGAGGGTCATAGCTGGCCACACGCAGCCTTACGACATCGCTGCCACTTTCATCGACGATTAGTGGCGTCCGTTCTTGTATTTCGTCCACGAGAGCATAAAAGTGAGCTTTATGGCGTTCAGGATAAGCTATTCGAAAGATGCAGCATAATCCATCGCCTCCAACAGATAGCCCAGCATAGCATAAACTGCTGATTCTTTCTTTCAACATATTTTTGACCAAGTTCCATCGCCCTTTTACACGGGGATTCTGTTTCCCATCAATGTCGATGCAGATATAGCTGCTATGAAGATGATGAAGCCTCTTTTTGGCGCGGGTGTCGAATACCCCGGCAACGGTTACGCACGGTATCTCGAATTTCTTGATTTTGGCGCGTATGTCCGGATCTTTAGTGCCTCGATATTCGTCTACTATATTTTGGTAGGAGGCTGTTAATAAAAATGTCCATAAATCGACCGTTGCGACAGGGATTGTGCTAACTACGTTTGCAAAGAGCGAAACTTGAGGCCCAACTATGTCTTCAGGAATCCTAACAACGGTGTTTGTCCTTGAGAGTGTGAGTTTATTGTTTTGGTTCATTGCGTTTGAAATTATCATTTTATCCGATGGTTTTGGATATGATTTTGTTATTCAGTGTGTTGTGTATTGATTTGCTGCCTGTTTCTTGTATGTTTCCAGTCCGGTTATTGCTCTGAGAAATAAGACGGGATGTTTTAAGTCCCGTCATTATCCGCTTTCTCGTCACCATCTTTCCCGCCCCAATTACTCTCGACTTTCCTATCATATTTTTGCGAGTTCACATCCACCTGCTTCCGCCAACTGACGAAAGATTGCATAATACGTGTTGGTGTCTTTGTAGGCGGTTCCTTCTGATAGAATGCATAATCCATCAATACTCTGAATGCTCTTAAATGGAGCCGTTCCGGCATTAATTTAATAGATTCGTAAAATGAGATGAAACACACAAAGGATTCTCGGGTTTTTTGTCTCCGGCGCTTCTTGGGAGCTTCCTCCTGTAGTTCGATAAATTCATTCAGTTCGTCTTCAGAAATGTCGGCCAGTGCTTCCAAAGGGTTAAATTCTGTTTTCATAAATTTTTTAATTATTAAGTTTTTTTAATTGTTCTTTACAGTATTGCCCGACGGTGGGGATTGAATTCTCTTTCATCCAGTCTTCGATTTCCTGTCGGATGAACACCAAGCGCCGTCCCCCGTGGGCGGGTCTATGAAATGGGATGAGTCGTTGATGTGTGAACTTGTAGATCGTGGCCTTTGAATAGCCTGTAAGTTTAATCACATCATTGATGCCCATAATTTCTGGTGGAGGTGATTCCGGCTTATTAGGATAAGAGTTGGGGCGATTGCCGAAGCCGAGGCTCACGCAGAGTTCGATAAATTGCTTTACCGAGAGTCCCGCGATGGGGAAATCATCCCCGAATTTTGAGAAAGAATTAGTATGCATAATCTTAAAAAATTAAGTTATGCCCTCCTAATACGAATGGATATTTTGACAGTATTTTGATTTTATTATAAATATTCCTTATAAATATTGATTGTCAATATTTTGTGTATTTTTATTTTGAAGATTTTATATCGTTTTTTTATGGATTAGACAAAAAATATGACTGGTGTTCCCAGTCATATTGTATTGATTATAAGATGTAATGTAGGAAAAGATACTATTGGCTGAAGTTTTTTTGCTTTTTTTATGCGGTTTTTGTGTCGTTTATATAATTTATCCTGTTATATGAATTTTATATCCTGTTATATAAATCTATGCCGACGAAATATTTTTTCTAATTCTCTGAAAATACATTTGTCTTTTGGGCTATGGTTGGCAACAGTTTTAACTTTGTTTGCCATATGCCAGACTGTGTTATAGGAGTTGATTTTCAATTCGGTCATGAGCCATTTAACAGATACTTTTCGGGGGTAAAACGATATTGCATAGATGACATAGCTCCATTTAACTAAATCGATGCGTGTCTTGAAAAATATTGTCTCTTGCAGGATAGACCATTGTATACTGCAATGATGGCAAAGAATATTTTTTGAAGCGTATTTGCTTCTGCTGTGGGTGTTGAATCTTTCGCATTTAGGGCAATATGTTCTCTTCCAAATTTCATTGTAAATTAGGTCAAGGATGTCGTTTTCAGAACCTACTCTTTCTGAAAAGTCATCGTAATCTACTATGTCTTCGTACATTAGAATCCAAAATAATTTTGCAACTTGATTATGCCGTCCTCATGCTTTTGTGGATTTTTCCTTTTCAGCTTTCTAATATTGAGTAGCTTCCATTGAACCGACGGATAATGCTGGAAATCTTGGTATTCCGATGCGTCCCAATCCGGCGTCCCGTCCTCGAATCCGAGTAAAAATGCTTTGTCGGTCGGTGTCAGATGGTCGTTGATATACTCGACCAGTCGGCGGCGGGTCGCTTCGTACTGCTCGTAGGTGAACGGCGTTGAGGACATGCCCTCAAATTGGTTGGTCAGGGCGTCGCGCTGGTCGTTGAAATTAGGATTAAGGGACTCCAAGATCGGGCGGTCGCTTCCCAGCAGGCAGAAGATGAAACCGCGCTTGATCTGGTCAAAGTCTTTGATATAATCGAGCATCAGACTTACATCGAACAGGTCGCGCGGGTGCTGGCGGTCGAGTGCCGCCGTGATCTTGCCACCGTAGAGTTGTGACAGCGGAACGATGCGGGCTCTGCAGAATACGCCGAAATCTTCTTGGGCGAGGTCGCATAAGGGCAATTCGATGGGCGGTGCGATAATGCCGCGCTTCACGTCGTTTACCTCTACTTTGACGAAATGCCCGTTATGGGTGCAGATCAATTTGTTGGGAACTTCGCGTATTGCAATGCCCGGTATTGCAGCCTCGATCTTTGCCTTTATCGCTTTCAGCCGTTCTTTGATATGGGCGAGGCTTGCTTCCCGCGGCTCGACGGGAATATAGGTCAGGTCGATGTCTACCGAATATCGCGGCAGATTTTGCACGAACAGATTGATTGCCGTGCCGCCGTGAACGGCAAAACATTCTTCCGTCGAAATAATCGGGATGATGCGGAGCAACAGCCGCACGCGCTCTTTGTACTCTTGATTAATCATTTTTCAGTTCTGCCGGAATAGTGATTTGGTATTTCTTATCGTAAACGCCTCCTTTGGCGATTACCCGCTTGCCACTGCCGAGGTCTATTTTGTCGAGGTTGAGGGCCCCGAACCACGCATGATGGGCCTTTTCGGCCATAAAGAGGAACAGCCGCTTCACTTTGACGGAACGGCACTCCTCCAACAGTCGTTGCACATTCTTTGGCGGGAGTATCGACAGCATTTCCATCACATAATAGAGGTCGGTAATGTCGTAATATTGCGGAGCGAGGTGCAGACACTCCATAAATGCCCGTTCTGGGGTAGAGATCGGCAACTCGAAAACCCCTTGTCGGGTGGTGGTGATTCCGGTGTCGGAATTGAATATTTCGGTGGTAAACAGCCGGAGCGTAACTCCCCAGTCGTATTTTCTGAACCAAAGCGGTAAATACTCCTTTTGTGGCGCAGACAGCGAAACGGTTGGCCTGCCCATCGGGAGGTAGTGCGAATATCCGTGTATCTCCAATGCCGACATGGCTCCGATTGTCAGATGTTTGTCAGCCTGTGTATTGAGGCTGTACATGGCTCCGTATAATGTAGGCGTATCGCCCGTGCGGATCATTGCACCCGTGCCTATGGGGGTCAGCCAAGCGGATTCGACGTATCTGTGTTGGGTGGAATGCGGTATGTTATTTTGCTTCATCCACGAGGTCAGATACACGGCTCCAGCCGGAACCTCTTGCAGTAATTGGTTTATTTTCGACTCGTTTTTTACGCTCATAGCGCAAATATACAAAAAATATTAAACCATTGTTGGCCTATTACAAAACTTTTGCTGCCTCGTTGATTACCTTGTTGTCGAAGCTGTCGAGGTAGGTGTTGGTCGTCTCAA
>NZ_CABUHK010000136.1 GCF_902491285.1 uncultured Bacteroides sp.
GAATGAAAGAGGCGAATGACATGGCAATTCGTTTGTGATATTCAATCTCAAATTCTTTGATATTGGCAAATCCTCTTCGCTTTTGTTTCTCAATGTAGTCACTTAATTGAGGGCTGGTCAACATTTCCTGCTGATTCTTCATGATGAGGAAGTCGGAAGGTTCCATATTGATGATAGAATCAATCCGGTCTCCCTTGGTGATTTTTTCTTTTAGACCGTCCAACTCACGTATCATATAATCATGGATAGTCCATTTATGAACGGTAGTCGTGTCATAAGTAATGCGGCGTGCGGTCAAGTGGGAAACAAGTTTTTTATCAACAAACTTATCCAAAGAAAAACGGTTTCCTGTTTTCATCGCATTGTTATAGTTGTCTATATATGCGATGACTCCATTATCAACTTCTAACTGTACGTTGCGTGCTGTATTCTGTTTCTTGGGTTTGATATACCTGTCCTCAAAGTTTAGTCGTGTCACGCTTCCTTTGGGTATTACATACGAGCTAAGCATGAATGTTGTCAATGCAATGATGGCAGCAGAAATCATGTAAGGACGCATCATTCTCTTGAAACTCATACCAGTGGAGAACATGGCGATGATTTCAGAATTCTCCGCAAGTTTGGAAGTAAAGAAAATAACAGCAATAAATACAAACAACGGACTGAACAGGTTGGAAAAATAGGGGATAAAGTTCATGTAGTATTCAAGAATGATTTTACTCCATGGGGCTTCATGTTCCATCAATTTGTCCATCTTCTCGTTGAAATCGAATACCACTGCGATAGAAATGATTAATGCAATAGCAAATACGTATGTCCCCAAGAATTTCTTGATGATATACCAGTCCAGCCGTTTTATAAATCGATTGCTTTTCATTCTTTATAGTCTAGTTGATACTCTTTTGACCATCATCGGTTTCCAGGTCGAGAAATCTCCTGCAATGATGTGTTTTCGTGCTTCACCTACCAGCCACAGATAGAAGGCCAGATTGTGTATAGAGGCGATTTGCATAGCCAATAGTTCTTGCGCATGGAAAAGATGACGTAAATAGGCCTTGCTGTATAATGTGTCTACACAGGAAGCACCGTCTGCTTCGATAGGAGAGAAGTCCGTTTCCCATTTTTTGTTTCGCATATTGATGATGCCGTCCTTGGTGAACAGCATGCCATTTCGTCCGTTCCGGGTAGGCATTACACAGTCGAACATATCCACTCCACGTTCGATTCCTTCAAGGATATTGACGGGGGTGCCGACTCCCATCAGATAGCGAGGTTTGTCTTTGGGAAGGATCTCATTGACAACCTCTATCATTTCATACATTTTATCGACCGGCTCACCTACCGCCAACCCGCCGATGGCATTGCCGTCGGCACCTTTAGAAGCTACAAATTCGGCTGATTGCTTGCGCAAGTCGGTATAAACGCACCCTTGAACGATTGGGAAAAGCGATTGGCTGTAACCATATTTAGGTTCAGTTTCATTGAAACGTTTTATACAGCGGTCAAGCCATCTGTGTGTCAACCCCAATGACTTTTTGGCATATGCATAATCCGAGTCTCCCGGCGGGCATTCGTCAAAGGCCATCATAATGTCAGCACCAATTGTACGTTCTATATCCATCACCTTTTCCGGGGTGAAAATATGCTTACTGCCGTCAATGTGTGAACGGAATTCGGCACCTTCTTCACGGAGTTTCCGGATTCCGGCTAATGAGAAGACTTGAAATCCGCCACTGTCAGTCAGCATGGGACGGTCGAAACCGTTGAAGCGATGCAGGCCGCCTGCTTTCTCAATTACGTCCAGTCCCGGGCGCAAATAGAGATGATAGGTGTTGCCCAGAATAATCTGTGCCTGAATATCTTCTTTCAGTTCTGTCAGATGTACTCCCTTGACAGTGCCCAATGTGCCTACCGGCATGAAAATCGGTGTCTGTATCTGCCCGTGGTCTGTTGTTATCAGACCGGCACGGGCATTACTTTTGGTGTCTGTATATTGTAAGTCAAATGTCATTCCTGGCTGGTTTTCTTTACAGATAAATCGATGGCATCCGCAACTTTTTCATTTGTCAGTGCGATGGCGAATACTTCTTTTATGTCGTTTACATAGTGGAAAGTCAATCCCTTCAAATAGAGATCCTGAATTTCATCTATGTTCTTTTTGTTTTCGGCACTCATGATGATTTCTTTGATTCCGGCGCGTTTGGCAGCTAGAATCTTCTCCTTGATGCCGCCGACCGGAAGTACTTTGCCGCGGAGTGTGATTTCTCCTGTCATGGCAAGATTGGCCTTCACTTTTCGTTGAGTCAACGCAGATGCCAAAGAAGTAGCCATAGTGATACCTGCGGATGGACCGTCTTTGGGGATTGCTCCTTCGGGTACATGGATATGAATATTCCAGTTGTCAAAGATCTCTTCATCCAAATTTAGGATGGAAGCATGAGCTTTGATATATTCAAGTGCCAGCATGGCAGACTCTTTCATAACATCTCCCAAGTTACCGGTCAAGGTAAGGCGTCCGCCTTTGCCACGACTCAGACTGGTTTCAACGAAAAGAATCTCACCGCCTACAGCCGTCCATGCCAATCCGGTAACTACGCCGGCATATTCATTTCCCTGATATTTGTCACGTGTATATTCCGGAGCTCCCAGGAAGTCATACAAATCGGCAGGTTTGATTTCTGTCTTGGTAAAATAACCGTCGGTTGCGTATTGACGAGCAGATTTGCGGAGAATTTTTCCGATTTTCTTTTCCAGTTCACGAACGCCACTCTCACGGGTATATGATTCGATAATGGCTTCCAGCGTATCTTTAGGAAGTTTGATATCCGTTTTTTTAAGTCCGTTGGCTTCCAGCTCTTTCGGAACCAAATGTTTACGCGCAATCTCAACCTTTTCTTCAGTGATATATCCGCTTACCTCAATCAGTTCCATACGGTCGAGCAATGGGCCGGGGATTGTATTCAAATTATTGGCTGTCGCAATAAACAATACTTTTGAAAGATCATAATCTACATCCAGGAAGTTGTCATGGAAAGCCGTATTCTGTTCCGGGTCGAGGACTTCCAATAATGCAGAAGAGGGATCTCCCTGGCGGTCGGCGCTGACTTTATCTATTTCATCCAAAATAAATACCGGATTGGAAGCACCTGCTTTTATCAGGCTCTTGATGATTCGTCCCGGCATAGCGCCTATATATGTTTTGCGGTGGCCACGGATTTCTGCTTCATCATGTACGCCGCCTAAGGACATACGTACATATTTGCGTTTGAGTGCAGACGCAATGGATTTTCCGAGGGATGTCTTACCAACTCCCGGAGGACCGTATAAACAGATGATCGGAGATTTCATATCATCCTTCAATTTCAATACTGCCAAGTGTTCCAAAATGCGCTCTTTCACTTTTTCCAATCCGTAATGGTCTTTATTCAACGTCTTTTCTGCATTTTTGAGATTCAGATTGTCAGTTGTATAAACGCCCCACGGGAGGTTCAACATTGTTTGCAGATAATTAAGCTGCACACTGTAGTCCGGTGATTGTGGATGAGTACGTTCCAGTTTCGCCAGTTCCTTCATGAAAGTTTCTTTGACTTCCATATTCCAACGCATGCTTTCTGCTTTCTGGCGCATTTCTTCTATTTCCTGCTCCTGGCCGCCGCCACCTAACTCATCCTGAATAGTTTTAATTTGTTGTTGCAAGAAATATTCACGTTGCTGCTGGTCAATGTCTTCACGGGCACGCATCTGGATGGATGCTTTGATTTCAGCCAACTGTACTTCACGGTTCAGAATTTCTAATAAGCGGTAAGTACGTTCACGCAATGAGTTGATGCTCAGCAAATCGATCTTTTCATCTTTCTTGAATGGCAGATTTGAGCAGATGAAGTTAACCAGGAACATCGAGTTATTAATATTCTTGATAGCAAATGCCGAATCCTGATGCATTGTATCTGATGATTTGATATAACGCAATGTCAAATCCTTGCATGTCTCTACCAAAGCTTGGAATTCTTTATCGCTGTTGTTGGGAACTTCTTCTTCCAAAAGTTCAATTTCACCTTTTAAATAAGGATGGGTATCGGTAATACTTTTCAGATTCAAACGTTTCATTCCCTGAAGAATGACAGTTGTTGTTTGGTCGGGCATTTCTAATACCCGCACAATACGACCCACAGTACCGATGTTATGTAAATCTTCCAGTTTAGGATCTTCCGTATGTGCTGATCTCTGACATACTACCGCAATATCTTTATGTTTTTTCTCGGCATCGCGTATGAGCTTCAGGGAAGACTTACGCCCCACTGTGATAGGCAGGAATACCCCGGGAAACAACACCATATTACGAAGGGGGAGTACCGGAAGAATTTCACCAGATTTAATATTTACATCGAATGCGTTCTCATCGTTACCATCATAATCAGTAATTAACGAGAAACCGTTGTTATCACCTACATCTTCCAATAAGTATCTTTCTTTCATCTTTTCGTTTTAATTTAGTTTATGTCATACAAATATGCATAAATCGTTTGCAAAGTTAATTGATTCTCTCTAATAATAAAGCACAGTTTGGAATAAAAACACAAAAACAATGCCAAAATATAGGGCGATAAACGAAGTATTCCATAATAATTATTTATTTTTGGCGGTTTACAGTAAGAAAGTAGAATAAAAACAGATTTAAAAATAAGCGGATAAAATGTCGAATCCTTATTTTCAATTTAAGCAGTTTACGGTGTGGCATGATAAGTGTGCTATGAAAGTTGGTACAGACGGAGTGCTTTTAGGGGCGTGGGCTTCTGTCAGGAATGCACATCGGATTTTGGATATTGGGACAGGAACGGGATTGGTCGCATTAATGTTGGCTCAACGTAGTTTGCCGGATGCGAATATTGTCGCTTTGGAAATTGACGAAGCCGCTGCCGGGCAGGCCAGAGAAAACGTTGCTCGCTCCTCTTGGAAGGAGCGGATAGAGGTAGTGCAGGTTGATTTTAAGAAATATCAATCTTCGGCCAAATTTGACGTGATTGTTTCTAATCCTCCGTATTTCATAGATTCATTGGGGTGTCCGGATCAACAGAGAAATTCGGCCAGACATAATGATTCTTTGACCTATGAAGATTTATTGGCGGGGGTGGCCGGATTATTGGCAGAAGATGGAACTTTCACGATTGTAATCCCGGCGGATGTGGCTGATAGAGTAAAGATGATAGCTTCTGCGAAGAGAATGCAGGCGGTTCGACAATTAAATGTGATAACCAAGCCCGGTGGTATCCCTAGACGCACTCTGATTACCTTTTCTTTTGCTAATCAAGAATGCATTGTGGAGGAACTATTGACGGAAGTTGCCCGACACCAATATAGTAAGGAGTATGTAGCATTAACTCGGGAATATTATTTAAATATGTGAGTAACCCGGAAGAATCATAAAAAGCAGAGGATGAATTCATCCTCTGCTACCCAAACTGTTCGTATCGGGATTTAGTGCTTTTACAGCTTCTTTCACTACTTTCTTGGTTGGGTTACGATAAACTTCCGCTTGTTGTACCGGCATTATCTCATTCACCATTCTTTCATATCCTTTTTGTTCTAACAAATGAACTTCTTTTTCATTTGTCTCTTTTGTTTTTTCTGTTTTCATATTACTTTTCTTTTTTAATACCTACTTTCTTTGAAAACAGAAAATAGTGGAGTATGGTTCATTTTACCAGAATATATTTTCAGTTAATTGATCTCAATAAGTGCATTAATATATATCTTTGTCCCTATAACAATTCCCATTATTTAGATTATGAAAGAAAATAAATATGATGATAGTCGCTTCTTTAATCAATATTCTAAGATGACTCGTTCGGTAGAAGGATTGCAAGGTGCCGGAGAATGGCATATATTACAGAAGATGTTACCAGATTTCACTGGGAAAAGAGTATTGGATCTAGGATGCGGATTTGGTTGGCATTGTATCTACATAATAAAGCACGGGGCCAACCACGTAACTGGAATTGATATTTCTGAGAAAATGCTGGAAGAAGCTCGGAAAAGAAATCCTTCTCCACAGATAGAATATAAGTGCGTGGCTATTGAAGATTTCGATTATCGACCAAATTCATATGATATTGTAATCAGTTCGTTGACTTTTCATTATCTTGAGTCCTTTGTAGATATATGTCGAAAGATTAACAAATGTCTTACTAAAGGAGGCTCGTTTGTATTTTCAGTAGAGCATCCGATATTTACTGCTTACGGCAATCAAGAATGGTGTTATGACTCGGAAGGTAGACGTATTCATTGGCCGGTAGATCGTTATTTTGCAGAAGGCAAACGTGTCGCTGTCTTTTTAGGTGAGGAAATTTTTAAGTATCATAAAACGTTGACTACTTATATTAATGGTCTTCTTCAAACCGGATTTGAAATATGTGAATTAATAGAGCCACAACCGAGTGAAGTAATGTTGGACACTATTCCGGAAATGAAAGATGAACTTCGCCGTCCCATGATGCTTCTGGTTTCTGCAAAGAAAAAAGTAGAGATGCAAACGGATGAAATTCAGGTTGTTGAGAAATAATAAGTAAAAAATATCCCTTTAGTTATTGTTAATTAAAAAATACTCCGTATCTTTGCACCGCTTTTGAAAAGAACAACCCTTCAAAAAGTAGCGGGGTGTAGCGCAGTCCGGTTAGCGCACCTGCTTTGGGAGCAGGGGGTCGTGGGTTCGAATCCCGCTACCCCGACTACAAAGAAAGAGGGAGTTCGGTTAAAAGTTTTCGGGGTGTAGCGCAGTCCGGTTAGCGCACCTGCTTTGGGAGCAGGGGGTCGTGGGTTCGAATCCCGCTACCCCGACGAAAATTTCAAGTCAAGAAAAATTGAATGGTGTTGAGCTGATACAGTTTGTATCGGCTTTTTTCGTTCATGCAAAATAGATGTAAATATACCCCATTTTGGGGCAAATAAAGAGGGTCTTTCTTTGAACTATCTTTGAACATGTTTCTCTATTTGCATCCGTTTAGGGGAAATTAAAGCAATCTCCTATCAAATTACCCCGATTCAAGCTGTTTAATGCGATTTTAAACCTTTAAAAAACATTAAAACAGTATGGCAACATTTAAAGCAGTCGTTTTCCAAAGTGGAAGGAATATCAAGCAAGATGGAACATCAAATATAAAAATTAGAATCTATCATAATAGAGAGTCGCAGTACATAGCTACCGGTTACTATATCCGTCCTGAAAGCATGGACGACTCCGGGAGAATCTTATCGAACGTGGTAAACGGAGAAATGATAGAGTATGAAATAAATGCTTATATACAGAAAATCCGGAGAGAATACTTAAAGTTAGGGCAAGAAAGAACTCAATTTATGTCGTGTATGGATTTGAAGGAAGAAATAGAGAAATCTCTTGCTCCTGATGCCGAATTCATAGATTTTGTAGAGTTTGCTCAAAACATAATAATCCAAACCAAAAAGAAGAAAACAGCCGAGTGGTATAGTTCCTCTATTGACACTCTTTGCTGGTACACAAAAAGGAAGAAGATAGATATTAAGCTAATCACCTCTTTTTTGCTAAATAAGATGATTAAAGACCTATACCAATCAGGCCCGGCGGGCATCCCGTTGGAACCTGGCACAATAAGCCATTATCTTAGAGGCTTAAGAGCATTATACAACAAAGC
>NZ_CABUHK010000137.1 GCF_902491285.1 uncultured Bacteroides sp.
CGTCTCATATCATGCTCACCAAAAAGGGTCGGATAATCTTCTTCCATATTCTTATGAATAAACATGAGAATCGTTTCGCGAAGCCAACGTGACTTATTTGTTATCTTGTATTTTTCAAGATAACGGTCCACAATCAGTTGCTCTTCATCGCTCAACAAAATGCTCATCCGCCGTTCTCTTTTAGTACACTCGACGTGCATTTTCAGGCATTTCTTACTCCTTTTTCTCATATCTTCTGCAAAATTACTTTTACTTCTGTAAATTCAAAGAATAAAAGCAGTAAATTTGCAAAAAAAGATGGCTAAACATAACGAATTGGGTAAAGCCGGAGAAGATGCCGCAGTAGCCTATCTCGAACAGCAGGGCTATATCATCCGTGACCGGAATTGGAGAAAGGGACATTTCGAATTGGATATTGTGGCTGCAAGCGACTGTGAATTGATTGTAGTAGAGGTGAAGACCCGCAGCAACACTCAGTTTGCGGAACCGGAAGACGCCGTTGATTTACCCAAGATAAGACGTACAGTGCGTGCCGCAGATACGTACATGAAACTATTCCAGATTGACGTCCCCGTACGTTTCGATATTGTCACTGTAGTAGGTGGGAACGGAGATTTCAAGATTGAGCATATGAAGGAAGCGTTTTATCCACCTTTATTTTAAGGTTTGCCACAGAGAATGCAGAGTCATACAGAATTTATTATAGATTTGATTTATTATGAACGTAGAAACTGTTAGAGAATACTGCCTGAGCAAGAAGGGGGCCACTGAATCTTTTCCCTTTGATGAGGTATCCCTAGTTATAAAAGTGATGAACAAGATGTTTGCCCTTATTGATTTGGAAGAAGCAAATCACATCGCGTTGAAATGTGATCCGGAAAAAGCGATTGAACTGCGTGAACATTATTCCGGAATTGAAGGAGCTTATCATTTCAACAAGAAGTATTGGAATGGTGTCCGCTTCGACAGTGATGTAGACGACAAACTTATGAAAGAGCTCATAGACCACTCTTATGATGAAGTAATCAAGAAGTTTACTAAAAAGCTACGTGCAGAATATGATGCTCTCCCCTGAATTATTTCCGGTTCCATTGATTCATATCAGTGAAACGAGTTCTACCAACAACTATCTGCAAACTTTTTGCGCCAAAGAAAAAGCCGGAGAGTTTACGACCGTAGTCGCCGACTTCCAAACTTCCGGACGGGGGCAGCGTGGAAATTCGTGGGAATCGGAGCCTTATAAGAATCTCCTTTTCAGCTTTGTGTTTTTTCCTGAATTTCTGGAAGCACGCCGCCAGTTTCTTATTTCCCAAATCGTGTCTTTAGCTATTAAAGAAGAGTTGGAGACTTATACCGCTGATATTTCTATCAAATGGCCGAATGATATTTACTGGAAAGAGAAAAAGATATGTGGCATATTGATAGAAAACGACCTGATGGGGCGCAATATCAGTCAGAGCATTGCAGGTATCGGAATCAATATTAATCAGGAAGTGTTTCACAGCCCGGCTCCTAACCCTGTTTCGCTCTATCAAATCACAGGAAAACAATATGATATTTTTGAGATATTGAAGAATATAATGCTGCGCGTCCAGTCTTATTATTGCCGGCTTAAAAAGGATGACACATCATCAATCGCTATTCACTATGAAAAGTCACTTTTCAGAAAGGAAGGGATGCATCGGTACAAAGACGCTGACGGAGAGTTCCTTGCACGGATTGTATGTGTAGAGCCCGAAGGCAGATTGATTCTGGAAGATGAAATGCAGACGAAAAGAGGCTATATGTTTAAAGAAGTGGAATATTTATTGAGATAAGTAATCTACGAACTGATTAAAACATTATCTTTGACACCGATGTTTTATATAAAAACTATCTCATTTATGAAAACAAGATTAATATTCCTGCTTCCATTATTATGGGTGCTAACAGGTTGCAGTGATTCGGAATCCTCAGACACAGCCACCTTAAAAGTTTCGGAAACCTCATTCAAAAACATAAGTGCGAATGGAGAAACGATAACAGTAAATATTCAAAGTAATCATAAGTGGAACATCAGCAGTAACAACTCGTGGTGTACTACCGATATTACATCTGGAGAAAATAATGGTAAGATAAGAATAGAAGTTAATAAAAACAGTGAAGCATATGCTCGCGCAGCAACGATTACAGTTGAAACTGATGGCCAACAAGAAAAGGTGTCAGTCATACAGAATGGAAAGCAACTTTCTGTTGAAGAAATAGAAAATCATCACTATAAAATACCAGTGGTATTTCAAGTTCTTTATAAAGATCCCAATAACACAACACAAAACATGAGAGCCAGTAGAGCTTCTGATCTAATTGTTGCATGTAACAAATACTATCAAAACTTACTAGAAAGTGCAAGCGTTGATATGAATCTTGAGTTCGTTCTTGCAACTAGAGACCCTGAAGGCAACATACTACAGGAAGCTGGAATCAATCGAACGCAAATTAATGAAGCAACAATGGATTGTGAAAAGTTTATGGAGAATAAAGACAATCTAAAATATCTTTGGGATACTGACAGATATATCAATATCATGTTGTACACATTCAGCAACGAAAACATATTAGGTATCTCGCATTTACCCTATACAATCGCTCCAGACAAACTTGATGGACTCAATCAGCTAGACTTCCTGCCAGAACATTCCAACTTAACATATCCTCACTGCGTATCTATTAATAATAAGTATATCTATTCATCTGCCAGTATAGAAAACAGAACGTATAATTCTGTAGATGTAATCCCAACTATCGCCCATGAATTAGGACATTATCTTGGTTTATTCCATGCTTTTTCTGAACCAGAAAATAAAGAAACAGGTATTAATACATGCATAGACAGTGACTATTGTGATGATACTCCAACGTATGACAGAGATGCATACATCACTTGGATGTCAGACTATATAATCTCAAAAAATGGAATAACCAATATGTCGCAGAGTGAGTTTAATAAATTATTTGAAAGACTAGATTGTGTGAGTGAAACGGTCTCAATTCCCAACAACATTATGGACTATGATATTTCATGGTTAAATCGTTTTACTAATGACCAAAGAAATAGGGTTAGACATATGTTGGCTCGAGGTGTACTAATTCCGGGGCCTAAAGAGACTAGAGTAAGCACAAGAGCAACAGGGCCACAGAATTTCCCAATGAGAATGATTAAATAGCAGGTAAAATATCATCAAAAGAAAGAGGTGAACCACCTAGCGCTTCACCTCTTTCTCTATTCTCAATATCTTGTCCAATGTCTTTTGGGCTTCTGTCGACGGAAACCTTAGAACAACCTTCTGCAAAGAGCTCCGTGCTCTTTCATATCCTGTAGAAAACACTTTCGATAGTCCATCCCGATAGCGGGCATATTGCATTTTCGTTGGTGATGATATTTTCTTATAGTCGGCTTCCAATTGCTTCTTCTCCCGCTCAGCCATCAAATAATAGTAATTGCCTAAGAAGATGTTAGCCGCCAGATTATCTGCATCCAGTTGCAATATCTTTTCATACATATGCAGAGCATCCTTTTCCTGTCCACGGTATACCTGCATCTCCGCACATGATTCAAGATAATCTACATTATTGGGAGCCTTTTGAAGCAACTCTTTATAAAACAGATAGGCCTTGTCATAATTCCGATTCTTTTTATAAGCAACCGCCAGTTCATTAGCCAACTTCACACTCACTTCACTATTCTTGTCGACATTCGTCCAATAGTACATTTCCGTGCGGTCAATATTCAGACTGATTGTCTGTCGGAAATAGCTCACAGCCTGTCCATTCTGCCCGGCTTCGATAGCGGCAGACACTTTCTGCAACATCTCATCAACCGACTGTGCATTCAGCATCAGCGGCAATGAAAACAACGATAAAAAGAAGATAGTTAAGGCTCTCATAATCCAATATTTGCTATTTAGTTCGTGACACACAAAGATACAATAAAAAAATAAAAAATGTACCTTTGCGGCATAAAAGAACAATCAATTTGATAAAAGTGTTTCTATAAAATGATAGATAAAAAACAAACCTCTGAAAACAGACGAATATTACAGATTGCCATACCATCGATTATATCCAATATAACCGTTCCGCTACTGGGACTTATTGATGTCACTATCGTAGGGCACCTTGGTTCTCCGGCCTATATCGGAGCCATTGCCGTAGGGGGAATGCTGTTCAATATCATCTACTGGATTTTCGGATTCCTGCGTATGGGGACGAGTGGCATGACTTCGCAGGCCTATGGTCAGCACGACCTTAATGAAATCACCCGGCTGCTGGTACGCTCCGTAGGTGTAGGATCAGTAATCGCCTTTTGCCTGCTGATACTCCAATACCCTATTCTGAGACTGGCATTTGCATTTATACAAACGACACCGGAAGTCGAGCAACTGGCAACTACTTATTTCTACATCTGCATTTGGGGAGCCCCCGCCATATTAGGCCTTTATGGATTTGCCGGCTGGTTCATCGGAATGCAGAATTCACGCTTCCCGATGTACATCGCCATTACTCAAAATATCGTCAATATTGCAGTCAGCCTATGCCTTGTTTATCTACTGGATATGAAAGTGGCAGGAGTAGCCACAGGCACCCTTATCGCACAATATGCAGGTTTCATTATGGCAATACTGTTATACATACGCTATTATAGCAAACTCCGTAAACGAATTATATGGAAAGAAATAGTACAGAAGCAAGCCATGTACCGTTTTTTCCAAGTGAACCGTGACATATTCTTCCGCACGCTCTGCCTTGTCATAGTCACCATGTTCTTCACTTCGGCCGGAGCGGCACAAGGCGAAGTCATTTTAGCAGTCAACACCTTGTTAATGCAGTTATTCACTCTTTTCTCCTATATCATGGACGGCTTTGCCTATGCGGGCGAAGCATTGTCAGGACGCTATATCGGTGCAAGAAACCAAACAGGCCTGCACAGCACGGTACGCCACCTATTTTATTGGGGATTCGGGCTTTCAATGGTATTCACCATTCTATATTCGGTCGGAGGAAAGGAATTCTTGGAATTACTGACTAATGACGTTTCGGTAATCAAAGCAGCGGATTCCTACTTTTATTGGGCACTCGCCATTCCATTAGCCGGTTTTTCCGCCTTCTTGTGGGACGGGGTCTTTATCGGTGCCACTGCTACCCGCCAGATGCTTTACTCTATGCTAGTTGCTTCCGCCAGTTTCTTCGGGGTATATTATGCATTTCATTCCCTTTTGGGAAATCATGCCTTATGGCTGGCGTTTCTTGTTTATCTTTCATTAAGAGGAATCGTACAAACTTTCCTGGGAAGGCAAATCATGAAAAAAGTAATCGTATCCTAATAAGGCTATCTGACAAATTATCTCTATATTTGCGGCAAACTATAAAAAGCAAAAGATATGGCTAAGTATAAAAGAATCTTGCTGAAACTAAGCGGAGAGAGTCTGATGGGCGAAAAGCAATATGGCATCGACGAGAAAAGACTGGCAGAATATGCAGAGCAAATCAAGGAAATCCACGGACAAGGTGTACAGATAGGTATCGTTATTGGCGGCGGAAATATCTTCCGTGGGTTGAGCGGAGCCAATAAAGGTTTCGACCGCGTGAAAGGTGACCAAATGGGAATGCTGGCAACTGTCATCAATAGCCTGGCATTGAGTTCGGCATTGGTGGCTGCCGGAGTGAAAGCCCGTGTATTGACAGCAGTCCGCATGGAACCTATCGGTGAATTTTACAGTAAATGGAAAGCTATCGAATGCATGGAAAACGGTGAGGTTGTCATCATGTCCGCAGGAACGGGAAATCCTTTCTTTACCACAGATACAGGTTCTTCATTAAGAGGAATAGAAATTGAGGCTGACGTAATGCTGAAAGGAACCCGTGTAGATGGTATTTATACCGCCGATCCGGAAAAAGATCCTACCGCAACCAAATTTGACGACATCACGTATGATGAAGTACTGAAACGCGGTTTGAAAGTAATGGACTTGACAGCTACTTGTATGTGCAAGGAGAATAATCTGCCTATTGTCGTATTTGATATGGATACGGTAGGTAACTTGAAGAAAGTAATCAGCGGAGAAGAAATAGGCACGATTGTACACAACTAACTTACTCCTTCAAAATATTCAGAATAAGACAGAAGTCTCTTAAACGAGATTATCTGTCTTTTTTCGTATATAATTGCCTGCAATAATAGTTTTTAGCATACGAAAGATTAAATTATACTATCAACAGGGTAAACGCTTGTTTATCATTTACGAACTGCGTACTTTTGCACGCCATTTAAAAAACTTAAAACGATGAACAGCAAAACCAAAGGTTTTATCTATGGAGCGATTGCCGCCGCAAGTTACGGTATGAATCCTCTTTTTGCACTTCCGCTCTACGCAGCAGGCATGAGTGTCGATACGGTTTTATTTTACCGCTACTTTTTTGCTGTCATTGTATTGGGGATACTAATGAAGATGCAACACCAGTCTTTCGCTCTTCGGAAAGCGGACATTCTTCCTCTGATTATTATGGGATTGCTGTTCTCATTTTCTTCACTACTCCTATTCATGAGCTACAACTATATGGATGCCGGAATTGCTTCTACAATCCTGTTCGTCTATCCGGTAATGGTAGCGGTCATTATGGGAGTATTTTTCAAAGAAAAGATTTCCGCGATTACCGTTTTCTCAATCTTGCTGGCACTTTCGGGCATCGCCTTGCTGTATCAGGGAGACGGTGGCAAGCCGCTGTCTACCATAGGTATCATCTTTGTGCTGTTGTCCTCACTTTCATATGCTATATATATAGTAGGTGTAAATCGTTCGACATTGAAAAACCTGCCGACAACCAAACTTACGTTTTACGCTATCCTGTTCGGACTCTCGGTTTATATCGCCCGTCTGAACTTCTGCACGGAACTGCAAATCATACCATCTGTCTGGCTTTGGGCAGACGTACTGGCACTGGCTATTCTGCCTACTGCCGTATCGCTCGTTTGCACAGCACTGGCTATCCATTATATAGGCTCTACCCCGACTGCCATCTTAGGCGCTTTGGAACCTGTGACGGCTTTGTTTTTCGGAGTTCTTTTGTTTCACGAAAAACTCACGCCCCGGTTAATGACAGGTATTTTAATGATTATCACTGCCGTTACCTTGATTATCATTGGTAAGTCGCTCATAAAAAAGATGAGTATGCTGTTGCAGATGAACAAAAAATAATATACTTTTGCTAATTAATCAATCGAATAGCAACTTTAATTATCGAAAAATATGGTAGACGTAAAGACTTGCCTTGACAATGCACAAGAAAAAATGGATA
>NZ_CABUHK010000138.1 GCF_902491285.1 uncultured Bacteroides sp.
AAACAAGCCAAGGCAGATGTGGTCCGTGATTATTATGGCGGCGTTGAACCCTCCCAACCGACAACTTCCTCTCCTTCATTCACTCAAATAGCACCCGCCATGTTGTCGGAAGAAGAGTTTAGTCTTGCCGGGATCACAATCACCTTTAACAGTGGAACCACCATTTCGGTCAAACGGGCCACACCCGGTGGTGTGATTAAAATGTTGCGCGATTACGAAAGAACGGAGGGAGATCTATGTATTCTCTAACATCAGCCAATCGCTACTATCTGTACCAGGGCTTTGTTCGTATGAACCTTGGCATTGACGGTTTATTCAAAATTATACGATCGGAAATGAAGGACTTGTCTCCCGTTTCCGGAGATATCTTTTTATTCTTTGGTAAAAACCGACAAAGTGTAAAAATACTGCGTTGGGATGGCGATGGCTTTCTTCTGTACTACAAGCGCCTCGAAGGTGGAAGTTTTGAGTTACCGACATTTAACCCCAATACAGGCAATTACGAGATTTCTTATCAGGTTTTGTCTTTTATCTTAAATGGAGTGTCATTAAAGTCTGTACGGTTGAGAAAACGTTTTAGGATCTAATTCAACATTCTGATTATTAGTTATTTGCGCTAAAGATATCATCCGGTTTATTTGGCCAATTCGTTGATTTTTTATATCTTTATGCCATGAAAAAGGATGAGATCATAGAGTTATTGAAGGAACAAATCAAGGGATTACGAGATGACAACAACAGACTCTTGGACCAAATAGATGCTTTGATAAAGGAGGTTTCTTCCCTTAAAGAGGCACTCCTTCAAAAAGGCGAATCTCTTAGCAAGCAACAGCGCCTTACTAAGGGACTCGCCAAACTTGTATCCAACACATCCGAACAGCAACAGGCTCCCCAATCTGCCATATCCGAAGAAGAGCGGCAGAAGATAGAAGCGGAAAAAGCAGATAAGCGTAAAGCAAGAAAGAACAATGGGGCCAAACGTGACATGCATTATGAGATGGAGGAAGAAGAACATGTCGTTTATCCCGATGATCCCGATTTTGACATCAATAAGGCCCGGTTGTTTACCACTGTTCCCAGAATATGCGTCCGCTATGAATGTGTACCCATGCGCTTCATCAAGCATGTCTACAAGATACACACCTATACGCAAGAAGGTCGCCTGTTTGAGGGAAAAACACCGGCTTCGGCCTTCTTGAATTCCAGCTATGACGGTTCATTTATTGCCGGATTGATGGAATTACGTTATATACAATCGCTACCTGTTGAAAGAATCATCAACTACTTCGAGAGTCATGGCTTTACGCTGAAGAAACCTACGGCTCATAAGTTGATAGAGAAAGCCTCAAACCTCTTCGAAAATCTTTATAAGTGCATCCGGCAGACAGCTTTGAGTGATCCTTATAAGGCAGCCGATGAAACCTATTACAAAATACTCGTCCCGGAAAAGAACAGCAAGGGAAAAGGAGTCAGGAAGGGATATCTTTGGGTGGTTGTCGGCATAAACACCAGGATGATATACTTGCTCTATGATGACGGCTCCCGGTCTGAAAGAGTTATTCTTAACGAATTAGGCAGTTGCAAAGGTATCATACAAAGCGATGGTTACTCACCTTACCGGAAGCTCGAAAGCGATGCTTATCCCAATATCACACGCATCCCGTGCTTGCAACATATAAAACGGAAATTTATAGATTGCGGTGAGAAGGACCCGGATGCAAAAAGAATCGTGGAGCTGATAAACGCACTTTATCAAAACGAGCATAAGCATAAAGTTGGGGTTGAGGGATGGACGGTAGAACAGAATCTTATGCATCGAAAAAAGTATGCGCCGGACATACTCGGAGAAATAAAAGATGTGCTTGATGAAATAGAAGAACGGGGGGATTTATTACCTAAGAGCGAACTGCAGGAAGCCATTACCTATCTTCGCAATGAGTGGAATGCAGTGGTGGACATCTTTAATTATGGTGACACTTATCTGGACAACAATATGGTTGAACGGATGAACCGGTACATATCCTTATCAAGAAAAAACTCATTGTTCTTCGGCAGCCATAAGGGGGCCGAACGAGGCGCCATACTCTATACGATAGCACTCACTTGTAGGATGCATAAAGTGAATTTATTTGAGTATCTCACGGATGTGATAAACAGAACAGCCGAATGGCAACCGAACACACCAATTGAAAAATACAGGGAACTGCTTCCTGACAGATGGGAAAAGGCTAATGACTAAAAAGGGATCATTAGCCTTTTTATTTTAATACACTATATAGAATCGCGGAGACGCTTACATATGCAATACGATGAATGTAATGATGAAAAACTCTACCTTCACCCGTAGAGAGCTTATTTATCAGGAGTTCAGAAGAAAGGTGAAGGAGAATAGAGAAATGAGTTTTTTGTAGGAGAAGTGTGAAACTTCTTTTAGTATAAGTAAAAAGTATAGCTTTAGAGAACGGAAAGCTTAGCTTTAGGTGGGCAAAAGCTATGCTTTAGGAAGAGGAAACAATCTATATGTGAAATAATCATGAATATATTCATTCTGCTTAAAATTGGCCAAAAGCATGTTTCTTTTAAATAAGAAAAGGGCTGTTTTTAGTAAGTTGAAGTTTTAGACAGCCCTCAATTCTTTTATTTCTTATAAACCAACTTGCTCGGAACTCCCTCCCCGAACAAATTATCACCCAGCGTCGTAATCTTATTTCCGGTAGCCAACACATAGCGGAGATTATCGCATCCCATAAAAGCACCGAACTCGATAGCCGTTACACTGGCCGGTAATTCCAGCGTGCCGCACAAGCGACCGCAATTACTAAATACACGCTGTCCGATTGATTTCAGGTTATGAGGTAATTTCATATTCAGCAGATACTTCTTTTGTGCGAAAGTGAAGTCGGGGATAGCCGTTGCGTTCGTTCTGGAAATATCGACAGAAACGAGGTTCGGCATATAATCACGGATCAGTTTGAAGTCGGCGTTATCCAGTTTCCCTTCAACGGTCAGGAAGTTGATGTCTCTGGGTTGCAGTCCCGCTTTCAGAATCTCTTCTTCCAGTTTGCCCATGGCCCCCACTTGCAGAGTTGTCTCTACCGGTTCACCTTCGATGAATGCAAAGTTCTGCCATCTGTCTTTGTAGCGGTAAGCGTCGCTGCTGCCCAGAGGGACGAAGATGGCGGTAACGCTGTCTGCCAATGCTTCCGGCAGCAGGTTGGGAGCTATCTTTTTCCGGATCTGACAGATTTTCAGATTCTCACAGCCTTTGAAAGCAGCATCTTCGATATTCTTCGTTTTCTCGGAGAGGATCACTTTTTCCAGTGTGGCTTTACCTTTGGTCACTCCGCCTACCACATTCGAGAAAGCATAGGCAGGGATGAAGTTCGGCATATAAATGTAGAATTTTCCATTGGGATAAGTACCGGCTTTTCCGCTGTACATCTTGATTTCCGCGTTCGAAATATCCAATACTTTCAGATTGGCAAATTCGTCACGGAGATGCCGGAAGTCCTCTGCATTCAGTTTTCCGGTCAGTGTGAGGTGGGTGACACTGTTGGCTTCCTCTTCAGTCATCATGGAAATCAGCGTACCGGGCTTACTCACATAATACGTCTTACTCACTTGGGCGGCGGCTCCTAATGCATTAGCGGCCAGTAAGAAACTTATCAATAGTAGTTTAATTTTCATAATTTTGTAGATTTGTTCTGACAAATATAGGAAAAATAGAGAATACATGATGTTTTTTTATGTTTTATATCTAATTTTGTAGCCGGATTAACAAATTGTAAAAATGGAGGCAGACAACATAGATGGGAAGAAAGAACCCAAAAGACTTCCTGTGTGGGCATGTATCCCGCTGTTTATTGTGGTACTTTTCATATTTATTGGATTGTATGGGACATTGGTCAGCGGAGGCCTGTCGTTGGTTCTTGGAGTGGAGGCTCGCCATCCGGGAGTAGTAGGGTATATTTTCGTGGAGGCCGGTATGCTTTTGGCCGTTCTTACTGCCGCCGTCATCTTGCTTCGTCTCGAACGTCGTCCGTTTTCTGATTTGGGACTTTCCCTAAAAGGACATGCCAGTGGACTGTGGTATGGACTTCTGATGGCAATCTTGCTCTATTTGCTGGGTTTCGGAATCTCTGTTGTTTTGGGAGAAATAGAAGTCACCGGTTTCCAGTTTAAGCCGTTGGATTTATTGGGGTCGTGGGTGTTTTTCCTGTTAGTGGCGTTGTTTGAAGAAATTCTGATGCGCGGCTATATCCTCGGACGTCTGCTTCATACCAATATGAATAAATTCCTGGCACTCTTCATCTCGTCGGCATTATTTGCGTTTATGCATATCTTTAATCCGGAAATAGCTTTCCTGCCGATGCTTAATCTATTGCTTGCCGGTATGCTGCTGGGTGCTTCCTATCTCTATACCCAGAATCTGTGTTTCCCTATCTCTCTTCATCTTTTCTGGAATTGGATTCAAGGTCCGATTCTAGGTTATCAGGTGAGCGGAAATAATTTCACGACGAGCATGCTGACTTTGCGTATGCCCGAAGAAAACGTACTGAATGGCGGAGCCTTCGGTTTTGAAGGCTCGCTCATTTGCACAGTACTTATGATTGTTTTTACGATTCTGATTGTGTGGTGGGGAGAAAAAAGAGAAGCAATCAGTCTTGCGGTACCCCGATCATACTAAGCTGAATCCGTTTCCGGTCATAATCTACATTCATCACTCTGACCATGACGTGTTGATGGATGGATACCACTTCCGTCGGATCGGAAATGAACCGTTCCGCTAATTGCGAGAGGTGCACCAGTCCGTTCTCCTTAATACCTATATCGACAAACGCCCCGAAATTGGTGATGTTGCCTACGATGCCCGGAAGAATCATTCCTTCGCGCAAATCGGCTATGGTGCGCACGTTCTTGTCGAATTCGAAGACTTTGATAGCCTTACGCGGGTCACGTCCCGGCTTGTCGAGTTCCTGCAGAATGTCCTGTAAGGTGGGCAGGCCGACGGTAGGGGTGATGTAGGCGGAGATGTTAATCTTCCGGCGGAGTTCCTTGTCGGCTATCAGTTCGTCGATGGTACATTTCAGGTCTTTGGCCATTTGCTCTACGATGTGGTAGCTTTCCGGATGCACGGCGGTGTTGTCCAGCGGATTCTTGGCTCCGGGGATGCGGAGGAATCCGGCACACTGTTCGAAAGCCTTGGCACCCATGCGAGGAACTTTCATCAACTCTTTCCGTGAACCGAAAGCTCCGTTTTCCGCCCGGTAGTTGACGATGTTTTGAGCCAGTTGCGGTCCCAGTCCGGAGATATAAGTCAATAGATGGCTGCTTGCCGTATTCAGGTTTACACCGACCAGGTTCACGCAATTCTCTACTGTCTGATCGAGCGCTTTTTTCAGTTTTGTCTGGTCTACATCGTGCTGGTATTGACCTACACCGATGGATTTAGGATCTATCTTCACCAATTCTGCCAACGGGTCCATCAGGCGGCGGCCGATGGAGACTGCTCCACGCACCGTTACGTCATAATCGGGAAACTCGTCGCGGGCAATCTTCGAAGCCGAATAGATGGAAGCTCCCTGCTCACTGACTACAAACACGGGTATCTGACGGTCGAAGCTCTGGCTGTTGATGAAATCTTCTGTCTCACGGCTTGCCGTTCCGTTGCCGATGGAGATGGCTTCTATCTGATAGGCCTCAATCATCTTACGGAGTTTGGAAGCAGCTTCTCCTGTTTTGTTCACCGGAGGATGCGGATAGATATTCTCATTATGTAACAGATTGCCTTGCGCATCGAGGCAGACAACTTTACATCCCGTACGGAATCCGGGGTCGATGGCGAGCACCCGTTTTTGTCCCAATGGAGGGGCGAGAAGAAGTTGGCGGAGGTTCTCGGTGAATACCCGGATGGCTTCCTCATCGGCTTTTTCTTTGGATTGAGCGGCAAATTCTGTTTCGATGGAGGGCTTGAGCAGACGCTTGTAGGCATCGACTGTGGCTTCGTCCACCTGCTGGCTACACTCGTTGTTGCCACGTACGAACTGACGTTCCAGGCGTTCGATACATGCCTCGTCGTCGGGATTGATGGATACTTTTAGCAGGCCTTCCGACTCTGCCCGGCGGATGGCCAACAGGCGGTGGGACGTGCAACGTTTCAGTGCTTCGGAGAAATCGAAATAATCCCGGTATTTCGCCGCTTCTTCCTCTTTTCCTTTCACCAATTTGGCACTAATCTCTGCCTGGCGGCTGAACTGATTACGTACCGCGTTGCGGGCACGTTCGTCTTCGTTCACCTGCTCTGCAAGGATGTCACGGGCGCCTTTCAGGGCATCTTCCACATCTTTCACGTCTCCTTTCACGAAGGAGGCAGCCTTGGCGCTAAGGTTGTTTTCCCTTTGCAACATCAGGAGGATGGCAAGCGGTTCCAACCCTTTCTGGCGGGCTACTTCAGCACGTGTCTTCCGCTTGGGTTTATAAGGAAGATAAATGTCTTCCAGTTCCGTAGGATTCCAAGTGTCGTTGATACGTTTCTCCAGTTCGGCAGTCAGTTTTCCCTGCTCGTTGATGGTGCCGAGAATCGTTTCTTTCCGTTTGGCTATGTCGCACAACTTATCGTGTTGCTCTTTGATTTGCTCTATCTGCACTTCATCCAGTCCGCCGGTGGCTTCTTTACGGTAACGGCTGATGAAGGGAATCGTAGCACCTTCACCCAAAAGATGGAGTGTACTACTTATTTGTCTTTCCGGTATACCCAAAAAACCGGAAATCATCTTGTGAAATAATTCCATAATTTGTATTTTTTGAGAGTAAATGAGCGACAAAAATACATATAAATCTGCTAAACCCGACAAGTTTTACTATATTTGCAACTCAATTAATGAATTAACACATCAAAACTGCATAATTATGCTGGGACGTCTTGGATATCTTTTTATCTGTTTCCTTTGGCTTCTGCAGTCAACGGAAGTATTGGCTGTCTCTAAAGATAAGAAACCTATTCTGATTATTTGCTCTTATAATCCGGC
>NZ_CABUHK010000139.1 GCF_902491285.1 uncultured Bacteroides sp.
TACCTTTGAAGCCCCAAAGATTGCGCAAGACATCAATATTCAGCCATTTATGTTCAGTGGCATGGACACCGTTCAGGAGATTGTAGCTGTTCATCACAGCACTCACGTTCGCTTCCTGTACAGCCTTGCGGAAAACCGGAAAATAAATTTCATGCAAAGTACGCTCGTCTATGTCCGAACTCGCATGATGGCGGCTCCACTCCTGATTGTTGGCAGCAAAATGCTTGATAGTAGCAATGACCCCTTCAGATTGTACACCTAGAATATATTGCTTGGCGGCTTCACCAGCCAGATAAGGGTCTTCCCCCATATATTCGTAATTACGTCCGCACAATGGAGAACGATAAATATTTACGCCCGGACCAAGCAGTATATGAACGCCTCTTGCCTTGGCGTCCTGCCCCAGACCTTGGCCTAACTTATAAAGCAACTCCCGGTTCCAGGTGGAAGCAGACAGGATACCGGACGGATAAAGGGTACTCTTCGGGGCATGATTGCGGATTCCTTGTGGCCCGTCCGCCAACTTGATTTCAGGGATTCCCAAACGGGGAATCGCACGTAAGGAAAAACTCGTATATCCGGAGATATAAGCTATTTTCTCTTGCAAAGTCATTTTGGATACAATCTCTTTTGCACGTTGTTCCGCTTGGGGAGTAATGGTCTGTGCACAGCTCAGGATGCTGCATGCAAGCATGCATAGACTTATGATACCTATTTTCTTTTTCATGGTGGTATGTGTTAATACAGAATGTGTCAAAAACCAATTTGGCTATCAGCTTTTGACACACTTCGTTCTTTATATTTTTAGTCTGTCAATTCAACTTTCTTTAGTCTATCAATTCTATTTTAACAGTTTGTCCTTGTACCAGGATATGATATTCGCCGGCTTCGAGGAATCGCTTTCCGTCCTCATTAACAAAACCGAAATCACGTTCCAGGTCTATGTCGAAACGGAAGGTTTTCGTTTCTCCGGCTTTGATAAGTTGTTTCTCAAAGTGTTTCAATTCTTTCACCGGACGGGTAATCGAGCAATACGGGTCGGAGATAAACCAATGAACAGTCTCTGCTCCGTCACGGGCACCGGTATTGGTGACAGTTACTTCAGCCGAGAGCTTCTCGCCACGCTTCACTTTAGTGGCAGAAAGAGTAATAGTGCCATACTTGAATTCAGTGTAGCTCAGGCCGTGACCGAAAGGGTACAGCGGGTCGCTTGTTATATCTTTATAGAATCCCTGATGCCCGCGTCCGCTCTTACGACGGTTGTAATAGATAGGAATCTGTCCCGTTGAATAAGGGAAAGTCATGGCTAGTTTGCCGGAAGGATTAATACGTCCGGACAATATCCCCGCCATCGGCAGTGCGCCATTCACACCCGGTTGCCAGATTTCCAGTATGGCATCAGAAACCGGTTCCAGGCGGTTCAGTTCCAACGGACGACCGTTGACCAATACCAGTACGACAGGCTTGCCGGCTTCCTTCAGTTCTTTTGCCAGTTCTTCCTGAATCTGCGGTAGTGCGATGGAAGAACGGGAAGCATTTTCACCACTCCAGGTCATCATCTCACCCAGACAAAGAACGACTACGTCAGACCAGCGTGCAGCTTCCAATGCTTCTGCAAATCCTTCGCGGTTATCTCCTTGTATGCTACAACCTAATGCGTAACGCAGTTCGGCTTTTCCTGCAAATTCAGCAGCCATCCCGTCATAAAGCATTGCCACATCGGTATCCTTTCCGTGACCACACCAGGAGCCTAACAAGTCCCAGCCATTTTTTGCCATAGGGCCTATTACTGCAATCTTCTTTTTATCTGTCAGCGGTAAAACATTGTTTTCGTTTTTCAGCAATACCATGGACTCTGCCGCAAGCCGGGCGGCAATATCCATGCTTTGCGGACGGAAGAAACGTTCTTTCTCTGTTGTAGCGGGAGTATAAGGACGTTCGAACAAGCCGAGGCGGAATTTCAGAAGTAAGACACGACGGACAGCCTCATCCACCTGAGCCATCGATACTTTACCTTCTTCTACCAATTCCTGCAAATGACGGTCATAGGCGTGAGACATCATATCCATTTCAAGACCGGCAGTAAACGCATACCGGGCGGCTTCCTTTTTAGTTGCCGCCAATCCCTGGTTTTTCAACTGTTCGATAGCTCCCCAGTCGGAAACGATAAAACCGTCATGCCTCCAACGATTCTTTAATATCTCGGTCATAGTATAAGGGTTTGCCGAACCCGGTACACCGCTGATATCATTAAAAGAACTCATCAGAGTTGCCGCACCGGCTTTCACACCCATTTCATAAGGGAGCAGATAAGTGTCCCAAAGAGTTTGTCTGGAGATTTCGGTATAAACATAGTCACGTCCGGCTTCGGATGCCCCGTAGCCTACATAATGTTTCAGACAAGCTGCCACACGGTTTTCTGCCGACAAATTATCACCTTGATAACCTCTGACGGAAGCTGCGCCGAACACTCCGTTCGTATAAGGGTCTTCGCCATAACCTTCCGCCACACGTCCCCAACGGGGGTCACGCGCTACGTCAATCATCGGCGAGAACGTCCAGTCCACTCCCGACATACGGGCTTCCTGTGCGGATACGGCACACGCCTGCTCCACCAAATCCGGGTTCCAGGAACAAGCCTGTGCCAGCGAGATAGGATACACGGTACGGAATCCATGAATGGCATCATAACCGAAGATAATAGGAATACCCAGGCGGGATTCTTCCATCGCTTTCTTCTGCATATTATTACGCAGTTCGGGATTTGTCTCGAAGTAAATCAGAGAACCGATTTCCGCGGGCACTTTCTTTACCTCTTCGCCTACATTATTCACGTTGTTGTTCCGTCCCAAGGTGTATTGGTTCAGTTGCATCACTTTCTCTTCCAAAGTCATGCGGGACAAGAGGTCGTCCACACGTTTCTCAATCGGGGCCTTTGCGTCTTTATACAGTGCTCCCCCTTTTTTATCTTTTGCAGAAAGGACAGATACGGCACCCAGCAGACACAAACCATAAACTAATGTTCTTTTTCTCATTTGTATTTTCGTCGGTTAGTTAGTAATAGACAGGTCGGTTATCTTATACGGACGCTTTACTGCTGCATGGGCAGCTTTCTGGGCTACAGCTTTCCGAGCTTCATCCACCCCTTCCGGACCATAAGGATTCCCGACTACATTGTGTTTGAAGATACATTCGAACCAGGTGCAGGCAGCGGTATAACGGCCTATCTTCACATCCAGATGATATCCGTCCCGGTTCAGATGGTCGCCGATGAAAGAGGTACGGGCGTTCTGTATAGCAGTGCCCGAAGGGATGACAATCTTTATCTTATTCACCTTAGCCGCTTTCTTCACCGCATCAGTAATTGCCTGATACATGGTCAGTTGATTGCAGTTGTAGTTTTTGAATCCACTATGCTTGGAAGTAGACGCATACGCCCAGGTTTGGTGCAACATCAGCTTTGTTTTCTTTGGAAGGCGTGCTTTTACATATTCTATAAGTTCCGGCAGAGAGGCTTCATACGTCTCATACATTCCCGAAAAAGGACTTGCCTGTTGCAGGCTGACGTAATCCCAGTCTTCATCTGCCAACACCGCTTCCAAAGACATCTTGCCCCTTTCCCGTTTCTTTCCATCCGTACCGATTTTCCGGTAGGCATAGGCAGGAGCATTGTCACGGGCATTTTTCACATGACGTTCCAGAGAACAACCGCCGATAAACATATTGCCGATTATGGTTGAAATGCCTTCGGCATCCGCCAGTTCATGCAGATATTGCTCCACGGCATCCTGCGAGAAGCTGTTGCCGATGGCAAGTATCCTGACCGTTTTTTGCTGCGCATACGCTCCTCCGGCAAGAAGGAGCAGTATGAACATACAAATCACTACATTTCTATATTGCTTCATTATAATCAATATGATAAAAACCAGACCTTATTTCACCAGACTAATGCATAGTGCATTGATATGTCCCTCCGCGGCCAAACCGGTATCAATCCCTTTCACCTCGACAATGACCTTGCCTTCCGAATCCGGTTCTATATTCTCAAACTTGGCAATGTACTCCTCGAAGTTTGCTGCCGCAAACGAGGCAGCATCCTTGATACCTGTCTTCATTTCTTTAACCGCACTCTCCGTTTTACCTATCAACTTATAAGAAGAGATGCGGGCGTCTTTACTTCCATTGAAACGGATGGCTAAAATAGTGAAATTATATTTCCGGGCTGCATCCAGTTGAGAGATTTCTATTCTTCCCGGGCCTACATCACCCTTATTTTTCTCTCCTCCCACTAACAAACCGTCTTTCCATGCAGTCAGCGGAAACTCCACGCCATCCACCGTCACCGAGCTGGCCGGTTCGGAACCGACTCCGGCATGAGTCGCGGTAAATCCGCCAAGGACTCTGACGCCAATATTCGTATAATTGTTTTCCGCATCTTTTATCCAGCTTGTGGTTGAACTTGTCAGATGCGAAGTTATATTATTCCACGGAGTGGCAGAGAGTGAAGTCGGGCCGAAATCAATATAGATGGGGGCTTTCAATTCAGTATCAGATAGTTCCGGTTGCTTGAAGTCGACCAAATCGGTCACTTCATCGGTTTTTTGAACAGCGTAATGAGCGGCATTTTGTGCAATCTTGACTACCTGCGGGTCAATCGTTTCGGGAGCATACGGGTTGCCGACGACATTTTGTCCTGTAATCATTTCAAACCAGGTACAGGCAGCAGTATATCGGCCGTAAGTAACCTCCAGATGATAGCCGTCACGATTGAACGCATCACCTAAGAAAGAGGTACGCGCATTCTGGATGGCAGTGCCCGAAGGAATCAGCAGGTTCAGTGCCGTATGATTCGTCATCGCCTGTCGGGCAGCGGACACAATAGCATTGTACATAGTCATCTGATTGCTGTCATAATCCGGAAAACTTTCATGAGTGGAACCGGAAGCGTATGCCCAAGTCTGATGCCATATCAATTTAGCCTGCGGACAACGCGCCTGTATACCGGCAATCAAATCGGCAAGCGCCGTGTACGTATCATATTTACCGGATTTTCCACTAGCCTGTTGCAAACTGATGTAATCCCAGCTTTCATCGGCCAAGGCCTGAGATAATTTATAGCTGCTTCTTGCCACCTTCTCGCCATTTATCACTTTGCGGTATTCATACGCCCCGGCATCCGACTGGAAATTAGCCAAATGCCTGTCCAAATCGCATCCGCCGATATACATATTGCCAATAATAAAATCATGCCCTACGGCTGCACCCAATTCATACAGGTATTGCTCCACCGCGTCTTGAGAGAAGCTGTTGCCGATGGCAAGAATTCTGATTGCCCCTTGCTCCACCGTAACGGGAATCGTGGCAACAAGCGGTTTGGTATCCGTAGGACATTCGATAGTGACGAACGTGTTTCCGGCAGATACACCTGCGATTGTGACATTCTTACCGTCTGCGTCTACCGCTACGGTAGCTATATTGGAGTTTTCGGAAGTACAGGTATATTCAGGTTTCAGGTTCTCGTCGCCGCCTACCGTCACATTCAATGTAACTGTTTCGCCTGTGGTAACGGTTACTTCTTTGGAAGCTACCACCATCCATTTGCCGTCTACATAGACGATTTTCTCTTCAATCTGCGTCACTATCTTTTCCGATTCGGAGCAGGATACCAATACTCCTCCGACAGAGAATAGTGACACTATAAATAATAATCCTACCAACAGGAAGTTATTGTTCCATTTTATTGTTTTCATAGTCATCTACTATTAATTATTGTTTCTCTTTTTAGCAAAATAATCTCTCATCAGATACCACGCTTTCTTACGCATACCCTGGTCGGATATGAGTCCTTTGCGGTTCCAGCCATCCTGATTGGTGGGATGGAAACGGAACGGAGAGCGGAAGTCGAACAGAATCCAGGGCGATACGCCACGCAGGTTCGGGATATTGTCGAACATACGGATATTGTCTCTATACAGACGTGCCTGATATTCTTCACTCCAAGAGCTGACTACGTTCTCATCACCGGACTGACCGTACAATGCTTCGCCACCAAATTCCGAGATAATCAACGGTTTGTCCGTCACGACTTCCCATATAGCGTCTTTCGGTTCCACAGGCCACGGATGATACCACCCCATATATTTATTGATAGCTACGACGTCCAGTTGCGATGTAAAAGAATCTTCCATTACAAAACGCTGCTTCTCACTATTGAAGCGCACGAGGTCGAAAGCGGCAACATACAAGCGGGTAGTGTCCAGTTGTTTTCCCGTCTCAAGCAGTGAAGTAAGAAATTCGTTCCGCTCTTTGGAAGGCTGTGTTTCATTGGCAACCCCCCAATAACCTACCGCACAGCGGTTTTGGTCGCGCTTAATCATTTCAGAGAGCATTTTCTGCGCTTTCTTACGGGTGTCATTGTCTGTAAAGTCAATGCCTTGCCAAATAGGAATCTCCTGCCAGAGAAGGAAGCCCATCTTTTCCGCCAGGCGTACCGTGTACTCATTCTGTGGATAATGTGCCAGGCGAATCATGCTCACGCCAAGCGCTTTCGCTTCGTTCAGCAGCATGGCTGCATCGGCTTCCGAGAAAGCACGCCCCATACGTTGCGGAATTTCTTCGTGGAAAGAGATACAACACATAAATGTCGGCTTTCCGTTCAGGTAGATATCTGTTCCTTTCACGGTGATATTGCGGAAGCCGATTTGTTCTTCCACACGGTCGGTGCTCGAAGATACAGTCACGCCATAGAGTTTCGGTTCTTCCGGCGACCAGCGTTGCAGCTTCTTCGCATTCAATACGATTTCCGCCTTTCCTTCTGCGTCGGTAGTGAGTTCCACGTTGATTTTGAGTTCGGGGATGGCAACTGTTACTTTCTCACCTGCTTTTTTATCAGAAAGACGCACGCGGGCGATGATGCGGTCGGGAGCGTTTTTATCCAATTGGATGAAATAATCTTCTATAAATGTCCGGGGAGTTTTCACCAGCAGCACATCTCTTGTGATGCCGCCATAGTTCCACCAGTC
>NZ_CABUHK010000140.1 GCF_902491285.1 uncultured Bacteroides sp.
TATTCGGCTTCACAGCCGGGTTTCAAATACATTTTAAATGCTTCTCGTTTCATGGCTTTAATCTATATTTAAAGTTAATTACTTAGTGTCTTCCGTATCGACTGCGAAGATAGGAGCCGTCGTCTTTTGTTTTACTTGATAATACTGAACGGCACTGTCGTTCATCTGCGGATACTGGTTCTTCAGCAAGCGAATCATTTCCGCACCTGCCCAAAGCACCAGTCCGTATCCGTGCGCTGCATATACATTGACCGGACGGTAATAATAAAAAGCAGGGTCAAAAGCCATTCCCGTACCTACACAAGTGCCTTCCACCTGACCTTCCGCATTGATTTTCCCGGCTACGGCATGCCAGCCCAGATGAGCGACAGGGCCATAAGCGATTGCATCAATCCAGCCTTTATTTATGGCGTGCGCCAGGCAGTAGACATAAATCGCGGTAGCGGAAGTCTCAAGATAAGAGTCGTTACGGTCGAGCAGTTGATGCCAAAGCCCTTCCCCGCTCTGCAAAGCTGTCACGCCACGCACGTGAGCCCGGAAGTAGTCCATTACTTTCGCACGTTGGGGATAATCTTCCGGCAATACGTCAAGCAGTTCGCAGGCCGTCAGCATCGCCCATCCATTGGCACGTGCCCAGCAAAAAGCAGGATGGTCGGTGCTGCTTTCCACCCAACCGTGGCGATACAGTCCTTTTTCAGGAATAAACATACGGTCGGCAAATTGCAGGAATTGTCTTACCGCTTCTGCAAGGTATCTCTCCTTCTGAGCCTTAGCATAGCAACTCATCTGCGCTACTGCGGGGATTCCCATAAACATATCATCCAGCCAGAGCGTATTATGCTGTGGGCGATTGCGGGCAAAGGTTCCGTCTGCCAGGCGGTATTCTTTATTTATGATAAAGTCGAAATAGTTGTCAATCAAGCCGTCCACAGGAAGTGAACTGTCTTTCAGGCGGACTTTTATCATGGCGGCGCATACCGCTCCCGCATCATCCAGTGCATGGGGAGTCAGGATTTGCAGCAGTTGAGGGTCAGTTGTCCCTTTCTCCCGGTACACTCGTTTGAAATGCGGAGCTACTTCCGCCAGAAACCGGAAACGGTTCTGTACATAGTTCATATAACGCTGGTCACCGGTAGTTTCGGTTGCTGCTATCAAGGCGGAATAGGTCACTCCCCATTCGTAGCTTGCCAAACGGAAGGCACCTCGTTCCAGTTGCGCTTCCTCTCCCATTGCGGTGTAATCGGTAATCTGTTTGCCTGTGTTCTTGTCTACTACACGGGCGGGAGTTTCCTTATCTATATAGGCAAACACACGGTCTACGTCTTTCTTCACTTGTTCAGGAGTCAAATCACCGTAAGTACCCTGATAAGCAGGCTGCAGCAAATGTAAAGGTGTATTGGAATCATTTACTACTGTTTTCTTTTTCTGTGCACTGACAGGCAAGGCTATCAGTAATGAAGCAATGGCTATGATACGAATATTCATCTTTTATTTTTTAGGTATTTTACATCCTCTGAATACGGTACCTTTTAATTCGGGACCGAAGTAGAATCCGGGTTGCGTAGGCTGGTTATAAGCGACATTTTGGGTTACAATGCTGATACGGTACACCGGATCTTCCAGGAAAGTATGAAAGCGGTAGTCTGTGGGAATGGTAGAAACGTAAAGCCGTAAAGCTGTATTATCGGCTGTGCGCATCAACACTTCTTCGCGCCAGTCGCCGATGATGTCGCCTTGCAGGCAAGGAGTCGCTTTCGTACCGTTATTGGAGAGGGTACCCTCGAAAATGGCGATGCGTTCGCAGATGCCTTTTTCCCAGTTGTATTTGCTCACGATATTCTTGTCCAGCAGTTCACGCAGCAAATCACCGTCCCACCAGACAGCCATATTGCAAGATAGTCCTTTCACCCGTTCTTGCACTACTTCGCCTTTCACGCTTCTGATTCCACCGGAAGCTAAAGACCACATTTCAACTCCCGGATAGGTCGGGTCGATATCAGCCGCCATGCAGCGTCCGACATCGGTATTGCTCTTTATCTGAAACAAGACTTCTCCGGTTGCCGCATCCCTGTATGTACTTCCGTCGCGTTTGTTCTCGTGGCAATCCCATACTTGCAGACCTTTGCGTGAAGGGTCGAAATGAGTCAGATGAATGGCGTCTCCATGTCCCATTTTGGTAGAATAAAGCCCTTTGCCGTCATGGTCGATAGCACATGAGCCATAAATTATCTCATCGCATCCGTCACCGTCCACGTCGCCTACCCGCAAGTTATGGTTTCCTTGTCCGGCATAGTCTTCGCATCCAGGGGTATTGCTGTCGAATACCCAACGCTGTTTCAGTTCTTTCCCGTCCCAGTCAAAAGCAGCCAGAACAGTACGGGTATAATAGCCGCGACACATCACGACACTCGGATGAACTCCGTCAAGATAAGCCACACAAGCCAGAAAACGGTCACTGCGGTTTGCACGGTTATCCCCCCAGTCCATTAAATTGCCGCGTTCGGGAATATAATCAATCGTTTTCATGGCTGCTCCAGTCAGTCCGTTAAAGACGGTAAGATATTCAGGTCCTGTCAGGATACGGCCCTGCGGGTTCCGATAGTCTGCACTGGCGTCTCCAATTATTTTACCTGTTCCATCCACAGTTCCGTCTGCGGTTTTCATCACGACTTCCGCACGACCGTCACCATCCAAGTCATAAACCATAAATTGAGTGTAATGCGCTCCGGCACGTACATTCTTTCCCAGGTCGATACGCCACAAGTGCTGCCCGTTTAGTTTATAACAATCAAAAATCACAGCTCCCGTATAGCCGTCATGCGAATTATCGTGGGCATTGCTCGGATCCCATTTCAGAATAATCTCGTATTCACCGTCACCGTCCACATCACCGATACTTGCATCATTCGGGGCATAGAAGAAACTTTGTCCCGACGGGGTTGTCCCACCTTCCGGGCGATTCAACGGGATATTCAGATAACCTGCCGGAGCATTCGCCGGCAGTTGATAACTACTTTCAGTCTTCCCTTTGACAGCTTTGACGGTATAAAGGGCGGGGGCTGTTCCTGTATATGTATCTTGGAAGAAAGTAGCCTCCTTCACCGGATGTTTATTTATCTTTTCACCATTTCTATATATATTAAATGATTCATTCATCGGGTCGGAAGAGAGATAACGCCAGGAAACGGCTACGGTAGAAGGATTCTCACGAATAGCAATGACGCCACGTCCCAAATGTTCACGTTTCAACTTCGTCAAGTCGTAGGCCGGCTGGGCTGCCAGAAAAGCAACCGTCAGACACAGGCAAAAAAAGCAGGTTATGTACCTCATAGTTTTATCGATTATCAAATTACCCCACAAATGTAAGGGAAGCGGGCTATTGATAAAATAGAATATCGTACAGAAATATGTAGAAATCATCATAAAGTATACTTTCGAGGCTATTTCTACCTATCTTGTGAACAAAATTAAAGACATATGCACGAAAATCCATTGAAAAAAAGAAGCACGTCCCTTACCTTTGCAATTAGAAATTATTATAAACAGTGAACTAATAAAACAGAACTATTGCACCATGAAGAAATCACTATTCTCATTCTTTACAGTAACACTTCTTTTTTGCCTGACGACCGTAAATCCAGCCGCTGCACAAGAGCTGCCTGCACAAAAGGAGACTTTAGAGACTATTATAAAGGTAAACGACTACTTTATGAAAAAGTACGCCGATTATACCATTCCCAGTTTTTACGGTCGTGTGCGTCCCAGCAACATATGGACTCGCGGCGTATATTACGAAGGACTGATGTCTTTATATAGCATTTACCCGCGCGAAGATTATTATCGCTACGCCTACGACTGGGCGGACTTCCACAAATGGGGAATGCGCAACGGAAACACCACCCGCAACGCCGACGACCACTGTTGCGGACAAACTTATATCGACCTATATAATATATGTCCGTCCGACCCGAACATGATTCGGAATATCAAGGCGAGCATCGACATGGTGGTGAACACTCCGCAAGTAAACGACTGGTGGTGGATTGACGCCGTACAAATGGCAATGCCTATCTTCGCCAAGTTCGGCAAAATGACCGGAGAGCAGAAGTACTACGACAAGATGTGGGATATGTACTATTATACACGCAGCCAGCATGACGAGACGGGTATGTTCAACCAGAAAGACGGTCTGTGGTGGCGCGACCAGGATTTTAATCCGCCGTATAAGGAACCGAACGGTGAAGATTGCTACTGGAGCCGTGGAAACGGCTGGGTATATGCCGCTTTAGTACGTGTATTGGATGAAATTCCTGCTGACGAGAAACACCGTCAGGACTATATCAACGACTTCCTAGCCATGAGCAAGGCATTGAAAAAGTGCCAGCGCGAAGACGGCTTCTGGAATGTCAGCCTTCATGACCCTACGAACTTTGGCGGGAAAGAGACTTCCGGCACGGCACTGTTTGTGTACGGAATGGTTTGGGGAGTTCGCAACGGACTGCTCGACCGCAAGGAATATCTCCCGATTGCTTTAAAGGCATGGAATGCAATGGTGAAAGATGCTGTTCATCCGAACGGTTTCCTAGGATATGTACAAGGTACAGGTAAGGAGCCCAAAGACGGCCAACCGGTTACTTATAAGAGTGTTCCCGACTTTGAAGATTACGGAGTAGGTTGCTTCCTGCTTGCCGGAACTGAGATTTATAAATTAAAATAAAGATAGTTTTCAATAAGGTTAAGAATAATCACCCATTAGGTTTAAGTAGAGGTTAGTTTGTAGTTAGCTCCCTCACTGACAGGTTTCGGACAGGTCAGTGAGGGATTTCAAAGAAAACAGAAAATGAAAAACAAGTTGTTTCAGTATGTATGCGGACTGATAATCACCGCATGCAGTCTGCAAATGCAGGCACAGAATAAGGTAGCTGCTCCTATGAAAGATGTCAACCAAGTGATTGACAATACGCTGGATAGCCTGAACAAAGCACGTACGTCAAGACCGGAAGCGGGTTCGAGCCGTAAGGGCAATAACCCTGTATTGTTCTTGGTGGGAAACTCCACCATGCGCACCGGAACTTTGGGAAACGGCAACAACGGTCAATGGGGCTGGGGATACTATGCAGGCGAATCTTTCGATTCCGACCGGATTACAGTAGAGAATCACGCGTTGGGCGGAACCAGCAGCCGCACTTTCTACAACCGTCTCTGGCCGGATGTAATCAAGGGTGTGCGCCCGGGAGACTGGGTAATCATCGAATTGGGACACAACGACAATGGTCCTTATGATAGCGGACGTGCCCGCGCCTCTATTCCGGGAATCGGCAACGATACACTGAACGTGACAATCAAAGAAACCGGAGTAAAAGAAACCGTATATACTTACGGTGAATATATGCGCCGCTTCATCCGTGACGTAAAGGAGAAAGGCGCACATCCTATCCTGTTCTCTCTCACTCCCCGCAATGCCTGGGAAGATAAGGACAGCACCATTGTCAAACGTGTCAACAAGACTTTCGGATTATGGGCGAAGCAGGTGGCGGAACAACAGAATGTCCCTTTCATTGATTTGAATGATATCACTGCCCGCAAGTTCGAGAAGTTCGGCAAGGATAAGGTGAAATATATGTTCTATATCGACCGAATTCACACCAGCGCTTTCGGCGCCAAAGTAAACGCCAAGTCTGCTGCAGAAGGAATACGTGCGTATAAAGGACTGGAATTAGCCAATTATCTGAAACCTGTCGAACAGGATACCGTGACAGGTTCCAGCCGCAAGGAAGGACGTCCGGTATTGTTCACTATCGGCGACAGCACGGTCAGAAATGAAGATAAAGACAAGAACGGTATGTGGGGCTGGGGAAGTGTAATAGCTGACGAGTTCAACTTGGATAAGATTTCCGTAGAAAATCGTGCGATGGCAGGACGTAGTGCACGTACTTATCTGGATGAAGGTCGTTGGGATAAAGTATATAATGCCCTGCAACCGGGAGATTTCGTACTTATTCAGTTCGGTCACAACGACGCTGGAGCTATAAATACGGGAAAAGCCCGTGCCGAATTACCCGGATCGGGAGATGAAAGTAAGGTCTTTCTTATGGAAAAGACAGGCAAATACCAAGTTGTTTATACTTTCGGCTGGTATCTTCGTAAGTTTATCAGGGACGTTCAAGAAAAAGGGGCAACCCCTATCGTACTCAGCCATACTCCACGCAACAAATGGAAAGACGGAAAGATAGAACGCAACACAGAATCTTTCGGCAAATGGACACGAGAGTCTGCGGAAGCTACCGGAGCTTACTTTATCGACCTGAATAAAATTAGTGCCGATAAACTTGAAAAGAAAGGTGTAAAGAAGGCAGCAGCTTACTACAATCACGACCACACGCACACTTCTTTGAAAGGAGCGCACATGAATGCCAAAAGTATTGCGGAAGGGGTGAAAAAGACCGATTGTCCACTAAAGAGCTATTTAAAATAATACTAAAGAGAATCCAATAAAGACAGCAAAGGACAAAGGAGAAATATAGACTATCCGGACTGCTTCGGATAGTCTATATTAAAAAAGGAATATTTAAACAGTGCTGAATGAAGAAAACAACATCGCAGATAAAGAAAAATTAAAAAGCTCCGGCATTTGCCACTACATAAATACATATTTTCATTACTTACATAGTTTATCCGACATTTTACACTTCTTTCATTTCATAATAGTTGCAAGCTGATAATCTTAAAAACAGAACATCGAGACAGAATACATTCATCTCTATTCAAGGGAAATGAATGGTCGTATCCAACATAATACAGTCGCAAATCATTGATTTATTCCACGGAATAGATTA
>NZ_CABUHK010000141.1 GCF_902491285.1 uncultured Bacteroides sp.
GCACAAATTGAAGAACTGATTAAGTGGGGAGTGGACTTCGACAAAAACGAGAAAGGCGAATTCGACTTGCACCGCGAAGGAGGACACTCGGAATTCCGTATCCTTCACCACAAAGACAACACAGGAGCTGAAATACAGGACAGCCTGATCAAAGCCGTGCAACGGCATCCGAATATTACGGTAATCGAAAACCAGTTTGCCATTGAGATCCTGACACAGCATCATCTGGGAGTAACCGTTACCCGCCAGACACCGGACATTAAATGTTACGGTGCTTATATCCTCGACCCGAAAACCGGAAAAGTGGATACTTACCTTGCCAAAGTGACTTTGATGGCTACCGGCGGAGTAGGCGCCGTCTACAAAACGACTACCAATCCGCTAGTCGCTACCGGAGACGGTATAGCCATGGTTTACCGTGCCAAAGGTACAGTGAAAGATATGGAATTTGTACAATTCCACCCCACCGCCCTCTATCATCCGGGCGACCGCCCCTCTTTCCTGATTACGGAAGCAATGCGCGGCTACGGTGGCGTACTCCGCACCATGGATGGCAAGGAATTCATGCAGAAATATGACCCGCGTCTTTCGCTTGCCCCGCGTGACATCGTGGCACGTGCCATTGACAACGAGATGAAGAATCGCGGAGACGACCATGTTTATCTGGACGTCACCCACAAAGACCCGGAAGAAACAAAGAAGCATTTCCCCAATATCTACGAAAAATGCCTGAGCCTGGGCATCGACATCACTAAAGATTATATCCCGGTAGCTCCGGCCGCCCACTATCTCTGTGGCGGTATCCTCGTAGACTTGAACGGACAGTCTTCCATCGAACGTCTTTACGCAGTAGGAGAGTGCTCTTGTACAGGACTGCACGGGGGAAACCGCCTGGCTTCAAACTCACTGATAGAAGCCGTTGTTTATGCCGACGCAGCCGCCAAACATAGCTTGCAAGTCATAGACCGGTATTCCTACAACGAAGACATTCCCGAATGGAACGATGAGGGAACCCGTTCTCCGGAAGAAATGGTACTCATCACGCAGAGCATGAAGGAAGTCAATCAGATTATGAGTACTTACGTGGGTATTGTCCGCAGCGACCTCCGCCTGAAACGTGCCTGGGATCGGCTGGATATTATCTACGAGGAGACTGAGAGCCTGTTCAAACGCAGCGTCGCTTCCAGAGAAATCTGTGAATTGCGTAATATGGTGAATGTCGGTTATCTGATTATGCGCCAGGCAATGGAGCGCAAGGAAAGCCGCGGATTGCATTACACGATTGATTATCCTCACGCAAAGAAATAAAAAAATGCCGCTTGCAAATGATTGCAAGCGGCATTTTCTTTATCCAGTTAATCTATGGAGGTAGATTAATAATTTTCTTTCTTCACTTCGAAGTATGCTTGCGGATGCAGACATGCCGGACAAACTTCAGGAGCTTCCTTACCTACGGTAATATAACCGCAGTTACGGCATTGCCATACTACTTCGCCTTCTTTAGCGAATACTGTCATATTCTCGATATTGTTCACAAAAGCCAGATATCTTTCTTCGTGACCTTTTTCAGCGATAGAAATGTTGCGGTACATCGCAGCAATCATCGGGAAACCTTCCTGTTCTGCCACATCTGCAAAGTGAGGATAATCCAGTGACCATTCTTCATGTTCACCTGCTGCTGCGGCACGAAGATTTTCGAGTGTAGTACCGATTACACCAGCCGGATAGCTGGCGGTAATTTCAACCATACCGCCTTCCAGGAACTTAAACATACGTTTTGCATGTTCTTTTTCCTGATCAGCCGTTTCTGTGAAAATTGCAGAAATTTGTTCGTAACCTTCTTTTTTAGCCACACTTGCAAAATAAGTGTAACGCATTCTTGCCTGTGATTCTCCTGCGAATGAAGTCAACAGATTCTTCTCTGTCTGAGTTCCTTTAATGCTCTTAGCCATAATCTATATATATTTTAAATTGGTGATTACCGAACGTAACTTGTCGTACTATTTACAACGCAAATATAAGCGAATTGTTCGCAATAAACTGTCTTTTCTTTATAAATAAAAACTATCAGGACATTGATGAAATCTATCAACAGACAAATAATATGCTGGATAACATACTTATTTCGATTATTTTATATAATTTTGCAACCTCTACTTTGCAAAAGGAACGGATTACACGTATAACAACTCATAAAAATGAAGCTATTTGAATTTAAACCCAAACTGGTTTCTTGTCTAAAGAATTATTCAAAAGAAACATTTATGGCGGATCTGATGGCCGGTATCATCGTAGGTATCGTGGCACTTCCATTGGCTATCGCCTTCGGTATCGCTTCGGGAGTATCGCCCGAAAAAGGTATTATCACTGCCATCATCGCCGGATTTATCATCTCCCTGATGGGCGGAAGCAAAGTCCAGATCGGTGGTCCGACGGGAGCTTTCATCGTTATCATCTACGGCATCATCCAGCAATATGGAGAAGCCGGACTGATTGTAGCCACGCTTATGGCGGGCGTTCTTCTTGTATTACTAGGAGTGTTCAAACTCGGGGCAGTCATCAAGTTCATCCCTTATCCTATCATTGTCGGATTTACCAGTGGTATCGCCGTCACCATTTTCACTACCCAGATTGCCGATATCTTCGGTTTATCCTTCGGAGATGAGAAAGTTCCGGGAGATTTTGTAGGCAAGTGGATGATTTATTTCCGTCATTTCGATACAATCAACTGGTGGAACACCATTGTTAGTATTGTCAGCATTATCATCATTGCCATTACTCCCAAGTTCTCAAAGAAAATCCCCGGTTCATTGATAGCAATTGTTGTTGTCACTGCCGCCGTTTATCTGATGAAGACTTTCGGCGGAATCGACTGTATCCAGACGATAGGCGACCGCTTCACTATCAAATCAGAATTACCCGATGCCGTTGTACCTGCCTTGGACTGGGAAGCTATCAGAGAATTGTTCCCGGTAGCTATCACTATTGCCGTATTGGGTGCTATCGAATCATTGCTATCTGCCACCGTAGCCGACGGTGTGATTGGCGACCGGCACGACTCCAACACGGAACTTATCGCACAGGGCGCGGCAAATATAGTAGCTCCTTTGTTCGGCGGCATCCCCGCTACCGGAGCTATCGCCCGTACCATGACGAATATCAACAATGGCGGCAAGACACCGATAGCCGGCATTATCCATGCGGTAGTTCTGCTCCTGATTCTGCTTTTCCTGATGCCGTTGGCGCAATATATCCCGATGGCATGTCTTGCCGGCGTGTTAGTCATTGTATCTTATAATATGAGCGGCTGGCGTGTATTCAAGGCTTTATTGAAAAATCCGAAATCAGATGTCACCGTCCTGCTTATCACTTTCTTCCTTACGGTCATCTTCGACTTGACCGTTGCCATCGAAGTAGGATTAGTCATTGCCTGCGTGCTCTTTATGAAGCGTGTCATGGAGACGACCGAGATTTCCGTAATCACGGACGAGATTGACCCGAATAAAGAATCGGACATTACCATACACGAAGAAAACCTGATGATTCCCAAAGGCATAGAGGTATACGAAATCAACGGCCCTTATTTCTTCGGCATTGCTACCAAATTTGAAGAAACAATGGCACAATTGGGTGACCGTCCGAAAGTACGTATCATCCGTATGCGGAAAGTCCCGTTCATTGATTCTACGGGTATTCACAACCTGACTGTGCTTTGTGAAATGTCGCAGAAAGAAAAGATTACCGTTATTCTTTCCGGTGTAAACGATAAGGTACATAAAGTACTGGAAAAATCAGGTTTCTATGAATTGCTGGGAAAAGATAATATCTGTCCGAACATTAATGTGGCGTTGGAAAGAGCGGAAAGCATTATGAAATAGTACAGATTGGAAAAGAGAGAACACTTCGAATATTTTCTCATCTCGATGAGTGTTTTTCTCATAACATTGAGAAATGTTTGAGTTCCTCACATTCCTTTAAACTCTGAAAAAGGAGACAGGTTGGCCGTTTTATAACCCTTATCCGAAAAAATCCCCCGCTATATGAAAGGCTTTTATGTACTTCTCAAAACAAAAAGCTTTCATATAGCGGGAGATTCTATTTATAATCCCGACAGGAAAAGATTAACGATTCTCCGTATCTTTCATACAACGTACGGAAAAAGCATGAGAACGCCCCGCGGAATGAGTCCATGTTTTATCTGCCGATTTATAATATATGGCACTGCCACCCTGGTCTTTATCATTTCCGTAGTTGGTAGCAGGTGAGTTCGACCAATAACAAGCGGCAGTTGTAGAATTATTTGTGGTACGGTCTGACGGATTAGATCCCCAGCGGGCACCTGCTAACGGCCAATAAGCATAGTTCGTACCGTCATAACAGTATCTTATCACTCCGATACTCGTTTGCTTCACATACTCGCCGCTCTTTTCCACCTCTGCCAGTACTCCCGGAGATACCACACGGTAACCTTTCGGACAAGGGTCATAGATAGATTTATGACCGTCAGACGGATTATTAAAAGTATTAGATTCGTTCGGATTTCCCCAAAAATCATCCTTGCGGTCAGTACGTGCACCTGTCCATGCTCCCAAATACCAGTCGGACTTTGTATTATCCACTGTCGCAGTATAAAGCAACTCACGGGGATGTTCTATGGAGAAGCGCACACTCGTAGCCTCTGTAGGTATCGAGTAATAACCATTTGCTCCCCAGCCGAACGGAGTAGGACGTCCCCATTGGAAATAAACTCCATTCGTCTTCCAGTTATCTTCTACCGTATATGTACCCAAATTACGATCTTGGACAATATAACCGGTATTCCCGTAAGCATGTTCTGCCGGAACAGGCGTCATCCATACAATAAAGCTCCATATAACAGTCGAGCGGTCTTCTCCATAAATCGCTACCTGACCGCAACCACCATCATAACCATTCGAAATTTTATAAGAATTGACCGTAATATTATAATCACTGCTTACCGGAGAAATATCCGTTGTAGACCCATTGACACCAACCATCTTATGACCGTTGTTCAAATCACAGTTGAAAATAGTTCCGGCATATTTTGGTTCTTCCACTTCCATAAAGTTACCACGCGCCTTTACACTAATCGTATTGTTCACACCGGAAGAAGAAATAGTAGTCATTATACAGTTTGACTCGCCATATGCCCATCCTCCGACTAGCAAACGTGTCTCCACGGGCTCATACCATTCACATGAGTTATCCGAAAGTTTCAGGTCGTTGATGGCAATGACATTGACAGCATTTGCCTGTAACGATTTACCTTCTTTCAAGATAGGGATGGTAACTGTCGTCTGATTATCACCTTCCAGAGTGACAACGATGTAGACCTGCTTATCTTTCAATTCTGCCGGATACGTGGTCAGATAGACCTCCTGAGTAGTGGCAAGTAGTTCGGGAACGGCTAAAGAAACAGTTGCATACGGTTTATTTTCCGAACCAAAAGTCAGTTCGTCCGTATCCAGATTGGCAGTAAACGTACCGGAAAGAGGTGTCCGGGTATCCTTATCATATAAAGACACACTTTTCAGTTTATAAGTAGAAAGCTCCTGTGAAGAAATGCTGAATTTCACATACGCCATTGGATGCCTCAGAGAAAACTGTGCAGATTTACTTGTACTGTTCACTGTCGTTGTTGCATAGGCAAAACCATATTTACCGATATGATGACTATCCCCGGGCTTGCTCTGCTCCTGTTCAGTAGCGAGAGAAGCGGTAATCTTATTACCCTCGTCCGCCAGTTTCGTACTTGCTTTATAAGGATAATAGACAAGAATCTTCGTTTCTCCCTCTTTCGCAGGATTTACACCTTCCGCTGTAAAAACACCGGAGTTCTGTCCGACAGATTCGTCGCTCAACAAAGCCTCCACATTATCTATATCCGCCCCTTCGGTGCGGGAAAAAAGTCCGAGAGCATCCCCGTCACTCCAAAGTACCGGATAGATATCTCCCGTCTTATCACCAATAGAAGTACGTGTCCGGGCCGAAGTAAGCCCTATCAACGTGAATTGCGACTCTTCCAACAGTTCTTTATTCCCGTCAGACGAAAAGATATCCTCTTGCGTGCAGCCCGTCATTGCCAAAGCCACTACGCAGACTGCTAATAATATATTTTTCATATTCATGTATTCTTTTGAAGTTACACCATTTCTTACTTACCACTCATTCTCTTCCAACTCACCGGCAGAGTTGTCATCACTCCACATTCCTTCCGTTCCCGATGCCTTCCATGTCTGAAAAGCGGAACATACGGCACGCCCTTCGGCATTATAGGCGATGATCGCACTGATATAATTGACTCCCGGCTTTAACCCTTCGACAATTTTGTGAGTGTAAGGCAGAGATACAGGCACTCCGTTCTCTTCTACGAACTTCACCAGTTTCACCTCAATGTTATAATCAAAGCCTATATCGGCCACCGGATAGAATTCAATGACTTTCGCTCCGAACGTAGTACCTGTTTGCTGCTCGGAAGTAATCAGAGCCGTATTGTCCGCAATCTCCGAAACTATCAGGTTCATAGTGGGAATGACACGCGGAGCCGAATCATCCTTGTCCGAACAGGAGGCAGTTATCAGCAGTAGTACGAAGATAAATGCCATATTTATATGTAAGTTCTTCATAATCATATTGTATTAGTTTTAT
>NZ_CABUHK010000142.1 GCF_902491285.1 uncultured Bacteroides sp.
GACCCTCTGATTAACAGTCAGATGCTCTAACCGACTGAGCTAAGGAAGAATGTTTTTCTCAATTGCGATGCAAAAGTAGTAGGTTTTTTTGAAATATGCAATATCTTTGCAAAAAAAATATTAGAAATGGACAAAATAATAGGATTGGGCAACGCACTGGTAGACGTACTTGCAACCCTAAAGGATGATACGCTCCTGGATGAAATGGGATTACCTAAAGGAAGCATGCAACTCATTGATGACGCTAAGTTACAGCAGATTAACACGCAATTTTCGCAGATGAAAACCCATCTGGCAACGGGCGGATCGGCAGCAAATGCCATCCTTGGAATGGCTTGTTTGGGGGCTGGAACCGGTTTTGTAGGAAAAGTGGGAAATGACCATTATGGAGAATTCTTTCGCAAAAATCTTCAGAAAAATAATATTGAAGACAAATTATTGCTCTCGGAACTGTTGCCTTCCGGAGTCGCATCCACTTTTATCTCACCGGACGGGGAACGTACTTTCGGAACTTATCTGGGAGCGGCCGCTTCTTTGAAAGCAGAAGAACTGACTCTCGATATGTTTAAAGGTTATGCGTACCTGTTTATAGAAGGATACTTGGTTCAGGACCACGAAATGATTCTCCATGCCATTGAACTGGCGAAAGAAGCGGGGTTGCAGATTTGCCTTGACATGGCAAGCTATAATATTGTGGCGAACGACCTGGAATTTTTCTCCTTATTAATAAATAAGTATGTAGATATTGTTTTTGCGAATGAGGAAGAGGCGAAAGCATTTACGGGTAAAGAGGCGGAAGAGGCTTTGGGGATTATAGCCAAGAAATGCAGCATCGCTATCGTAAAAGTGGGTGCAAACGGCTCTTATATCCGTAAGGGTACGGAAGAGATTAAAGTTTCCGCTATCCCGGTAGAGAAAGTGGTAGATACCACCGGTGCAGGGGACTATTTTGCTTCCGGTTTCTTATACGGTTTGACGTGTGGCTATTCATTGGAAAAGTGTGCTAAAATAGGTTCTATTCTCTCGGGAAATGTTATCCAGGTAATCGGAACGACAATGTCAGAAGAACGTTGGGATGAAATTAAGTTAAATATAAACAGGATTTTGGCGGAATAATCAGGGATTGAGTTACTTTTACAACTCATTTATATGGAAAGAGGTATGAAAAAATTGCTGAATGGGCGGGTAGCTATCGTTGTGGTAGCCGTTGTGGCTGCTGTAGCTTTCTTTAGTTTCAAGAGTGGCGACGACCGCAATTTCCAGATTGCCAAGAATCTGGATATATTCAATGCTATGGTAAAGGAACTGGATATGTTCTATGTAGATACGATAGACCCGAACAAGACAATCCGGGAAGGTATCGACAATATGCTTTATTCGCTGGATCCTTATACTGAATATTATCCGGAAGAAGACCAGAGTGAGTTGGAACAGATGGTAAAAGGTAGCTTTGGCGGAATCGGTTCCCTTATTACTTATAATACGAAGTTGAAACGTTCCATGATTGCCGAACCGTTTGAAGGAACGCCGGCTGCAAAGGCGGGATTGAAAGCCGGAGATGTTTTGATGGAGATTGACGGTGTGGATCTTGCAGGTAAGAATAATGCGGAAGTCAGCCAGATGTTGCGCGGACAGGCAGGTACAAGTTTCAAACTGAAAGTGGAACGCCCGAATGCCAAAGGTGAGCGTACGCCGATAGAATTTACAATTGTGCGTGAATCAATCCAGACTCCTGCGATTCCTTATGCTGATGTATTGGATAATCATGTCGGGTATATTAATCTGAGTACTTTCTCCGGTAATCCTTCTAAGGATTTCAAGAAAGCATTCCTTGATTTGAAGAAAAAGGGAGCCACTTCATTAGTGATTGACCTTCGGAATAATGGCGGTGGCTTGCTGGATGAGGCTGTGGAAATAGCCAATTATTTCTTGCCGCGCGGGAAAGTCATTGTAACGACAAAAGGTAAAATCAAGCAGGCTAGCAATACCTATAAGACTCTACGTGAACCGTTGGATCTGGATATTCCTATTGCCGTGTTGGTGAATAGTGGCACTGCTTCTGCTTCCGAGATTCTGTCGGGTTCTTTGCAGGATCTTGACCGTGCAGTGGTTGTCGGCAACCGTACTTTCGGAAAAGGACTGGTACAGGTTCCCCGTTCCTTGCCTTATGGCGGAATGATGAAGGTTACTACTTCCAAATATTATATTCCGAGCGGACGTTGCGTGCAGGCTATCGATTATAAGCACCGCAATGAAGACGGAAGCGTAGGCGCTATTCCCGACAGTCTGACCAAGGTGTTCCATACTGCGGCAGGACGTGAAGTGCGTGATGGCGGCGGGGTAATGCCGGATGTTATTGTCAAGCAGGAAAAATTGCCGAACATTTTGTTCTATCTGGTGCGTGACAACCTGATTTTTGATTATGCGACTCAATATTGCCTGGATCATCCTACTATTGTGGCTCCTGAGAAGTTTGAAGTGACGGATGCGGATTATAATGCTTTCAAAGCATTGGTGAAGAAAGCCGATTTCAAATACGACCAGCAGAGCGAGAAGATTCTGAAAACTTTGAAGGAAGCGGCCGAATTTGAAGGGTATATGGAAGGTGCGACAGAAGAATTTAAAGCACTCGAAAAGAAACTGAACCATGATCTTGATCGTGACTTGGATTATTTCTCCAGTGATATAAAGAAAATGATTGCTTCCGAGATTATCAAACGTTATTATTATCAACGTGGTAATATCATCCAGCAATTGAAAGATGACGACGGCTTGAAGGAGGCGGTAAAAGTCTTGAATGATCCGGCGAAGTATAAAGAAATGCTGAGTGCACCGGTGGCAAAGAAATAATAGCGGATAGATAAAAAGAACGGTGGATAGCTACATTATAAAAGCTATCCACCGTCTTTTTTATCTATCTATCAGAATTGTTTTAAGAGCAAATCCGAGGGAGAGTAAAGTAGAATCTGCTTCCTTTGCCTTCTTGGGAGCGTAACCAGATGCGCCCGCCCATCTTTTCTACCAGCATTCTGCAGAGCGTTAATCCCAGTCCTGTTCCCTGAATAAAATCATTCACTTTCCCGAAACGGCGGAAAATGCTGGCAGCTTTTTCCGGAGCAATACCGATACCGCTGTCTTTCACATAAAATTCCACGAAATCTTCTTTTTCACGATAACCGAAATGAATTTCTCCTTTTGGAGTAAATTTCGCGGCATTGCTAAGTAGGTTGCTTATGATCTGTATGATACGGTTCCAATCACCGGATGCATACATGTCCGTATCTACATCATCCAAGGTGAGTTTGACGTTACTTTTGGTTTTATAAAGGAATTGTTGTTCCAGTTGCAGGCAGATGTCGATTAGCTTAATAGGGCGGATGTTGAACTTTAGCGATCCGGCTTCAAGGGATGATAAATCCAGAATATCGTTAAACAGGTTCAGTAGCATTTCAGAGTTTCTATCGATGATTTCAGCATACTGGCTCTTTTCTTCTACAGACTCTGCATGCATGAGCAATTTGGAGAATCCGACTATCGCATTGAGCGGAGTACGAATCTCATGACTCATATTTGCAAGAAAGGCAGATTTGAGCCGGTCCGATTCTTCAGCTTTTATTCTGGCGGCATCCAGCTCCTTTTGCTGTTTGAGACATGGCGAATCGGAAGAAAGAAACTCGTTCTCCTTTTCTAGTTGTTCGATTATTTCTAATAACTCTTCTCTTGTTTTGTTGTCGTAGTTTCGCATAGAGGGTTTACTACTGTTTACTGAAATGTTGTATAAACTGTTTTATCTATTGCAAATATAAGACATTATTTCTATAAACATAGTGGCCTGTCAAGTTATTATAATATAAAAAAAACGGATAGCTTTTGCCCTACTAATCAGAATGTTCTATCTTTGTACCAATTATATATTAAATGATTTACAATATGTCTACAGAATTATTCTCTACTCTGCCTTATAAGGTGGCAGATATTACGCTTGCTGACTTCGGACGCAAGGAAATCGATTTGGCAGAAAAAGAAATGCCCGGCCTGATGGCTCTTCGCGAAAAGTATGGAGAATCCAAACCGTTAAAAGGTGCCCGCATCATGGGTTCGTTGCACATGACTATTCAGACAGCCGTGTTGATTGAAACACTGGTAGCCCTGGGAGCTGAAGTACGTTGGTGCTCTTGTAATATATATTCAACACAAGATCATGCTGCTGCGGCTATTGCTGCTTCGGGCGTGCCTGTGTTTGCCTGGAAGGGCGAGACGCTTGCCGATTACTGGTGGTGCACTTTGCAGGCATTGAGCTTTGCTGACGGCAAAGGGCCGAATGTGATTGTGGACGATGGCGGTGACGCTACGATGATGATTCATGTAGGCTATGACGCGGAGAATAACGCGGCGGTATTAGATAAGGAAGCACATGCCGAAGACGAAATAGAACTGAATGCTATCCTGAAGAAAGTATTGGCGGAAGATAAGACCCGTTGGCATCGTGTAGCGGAAGAAATGCGCGGCGTGTCCGAAGAGACAACAACAGGTGTACACCGTCTGTACCAGATGCAGGAAGAAGGCAAACTGCTGTTCCCGGCATTTAATGTGAACGACTCGGTGACGAAATCCAAGTTCGACAATTTGTATGGTTGCCGTGAATCGTTGGCTGACGGTATCAAACGTGCAACAGACGTGATGATTGCCGGAAAAGTTGTCGTGGTATGTGGCTATGGTGATGTAGGTAAAGGCTGTGCTCACTCCATGCGTTCTTACGGAGCACGTGTACTGGTGACGGAAGTTGACCCGATTTGCGCTTTGCAGGCCGCTATGGAAGGATTTGAAGTGGTAACCATGGAAGATGCTTGTACTGAAGGCAACATTTTCGTGACTACTACCGGTAATATTGATATTATCCGTATTGATCATATGGAGAAAATGAAAGACCAGGCTATCGTTTGCAATATCGGTCACTTCGATAATGAAATCCAGGTGGATGCCTTGAAGCATTATCCGGGCATCAAATGTGTGAACATCAAGCCGCAGGTAGACCGCTATTATTTCCCGGACGGTCACAGTATCATCCTGCTTGCCGACGGTCGTCTTGTAAACCTCGGTTGCGCAACGGGGCACCCGTCGTTCGTGATGAGTAACTCATTTACCAATCAGACATTGGCTCAGATCGAACTGTTCAACAAGAAATATGAAGTCGATGTATATCGTCTGCCGAAGCACCTGGATGAAGAAGTGGCCCGCCTGCATCTTGAAAAGATCGGCGTAAAACTGACTAAGCTGACTCCTGAACAGGCTGCTTATATAGGTGTATCTGTAGACGGACCTTATAAGGCCGACCATTATAGATATTAATTAAATGAGGGTGCTGCAAAAGCGTGGTAAGTATATCATGCCGCAGCACCCTCTTTATCAATAGCCAATCCATTATGAAGAAACTCCTTCCCGACTTAATCGCCATCCTGGCCTTTATAATTCTTTCTTTTGCTTATTTCTTTCCGGCTGACATTGAAGGCCGTATTTTGTTTCAGCATGATTCCGTAGCCGGAGTCGGTGCCGGACAGGAATCGAAAGAGTACCGTGACCGCACCGGAGAACGTACGCGCTGGACAAATGCTATCTTTGGCGGTATGCCTACCTATCAGATGTCTCCGAGTTACGACTCGACGAAAGTGCTGAGCTGGGTGGAAAAAGTGTATCGTCTCTACCTGCCGGATTATGTAGTGCTGACCTTTATCATGATGCTCGGATTCTATATCCTCTTGCGGGCATTCGGAATATCTGTCTGGCTGGCGGGATTAGGCGGAGTCATATGGGCTTTCTCTTCCTATTTCTTTATCCTTATACCGGCGGGACATATCTGGAAATTTGTGACGTTGGCTTATATTCCGCCTACGATTGCGGGTGTCGTCTTGGCGTACCGGAAGAAATACCTGTTGGGTGGGATTGTCACAGCTTTATTCATTGCTCTTCAGATTCAGTCCAACCATATACAGATGAGCTACTACTTTATGTTTGTCATCCTGTTTATCGTAGGGGCTTACTTTGAGGATGCTTATAAGAAGAAAGAATTGCCGCATTTCTTCAAAGCCAGCGCGGTTTTGACATTGGCTGCCGTGGTGGGAGTGTGTATCAATATCTCCAACCTGTACCATACGTATGAGTATAGCAAAGAGACGATGCGCGGCAAAAGCGAGTTGAAGCAGGAAGGACCTGCTGCCAATCAGACAAGTAGCGGACTGGACCGTGATTATATTACGAACTGGAGCTATGGAATTGGCGAAACATTGACTTTATTGGTCCCGAACGTGAAAGGCGGTTCATCATCAGCTACTTTATCACAGAATGAAGCTGCCATGGCAAAGGCTAATCCGATGTATGGCAATATCTATTCGCAGTTTCCGCAGTATTTTGGTGACCAGCCGTGGACTGCCGGTCCGGTATATGTAGGGGCATTTGTCATGTTTCTGTTTATATTGGGCTGCTTTATTGTCAAAGGCCCGCTCAAATGGGCATTGTTAGGTGCCACTATTTTCTCTATCCTGCTTTCTTGGGGAAAGAACTTCATGGGGCTGACGGATTTCTTCATAGATTATATTCCGATGTATAATAAGTTCCGTGCCGTATCTTCCATTCTGGTGATTGCTGAATTTACCATTCCTTTGTTGGCG
>NZ_CABUHK010000143.1 GCF_902491285.1 uncultured Bacteroides sp.
CTATGTTCCTAATTTTCAAATAAATAATTCTAACCCTTATATCGAACTCACGTTATTTAATAAAATCAAGCGGTCGAACCGTTACAATCATACAGTCGATTGTAGCAGTTCGACCGTCCGTTTATAATAGAATAACCGTTTGTTTGTAGTAAAACAATCGCTCATTTGTACTGAAACGACCGCTTGTTTGCATCAATTCGAACGTATATTGATGAACGAACATCACTTAATATTTCCAAATGATAGATTGAATTTTCTCAATAAAGCCGTATCTTTGTGCCATGACTGCTGAAGATACTTATAAAACCATCACTGAACCTTCCGAAGGTATTTATACAGAAAAGCGAAGCAAGTTCATTGCTATCGCACTTCCTGTGCGTACAATTGACGAGATAAAGGTACATCTTGAAACGTATCAAAAGAAGTATTATGATGCCCGGCATGTCTGTTATGCTTATATGTTGGGTGCGGCACGCAAGGATTTTCGTGCCAATGACAACGGGGAACCTTCCGGTACGGCAGGCAAGCCTATTCTCGGGCAGATTAACTCCAATGAACTGACGGATATTCTGATTGTCGTAGTCCGTTATTTCGGAGGAATCAAGCTGGGTACCAGCGGATTGATTGTGGCTTACAAAGCTGCCGCTGCCGAAGCTATCGCTGCCGCTACGATTATAGAGAAAACGGTGGATGATGATGTGACGGTCATGTTCGAATATCCTTTTATGAATGATGTGATGCGCATTGTGAAAGAAGAGGAGCCTGAGATTCTCAACCAGTCGTATGATATGGATTGCAGTATGACGTTGCGGATTCGCCGCTCGATGATGCCGAAACTGCGAGCACGACTGGAAAAGGTGGAGACTGCACGGATTCTTGATAATGGAGAGAATTGATGTGCTGAAAGTCGTTGTTGTTGAGATCGGTCGATTAGATTGAAATTGAATGAGAAAGAAAAACTACATATTTTTTATTCTGCTTTCGGGCTTTTCTGCATGGGGGAATACCTGGGTTTGTGCACAGGAGACTCAGCATATTCAGGAGACTCGGAAACCCCAGGAGGCCCGGAATACTCAGGGAACTCGGAAGGCTCAAGAGATTCTGAAGTTAGCCCCCAATAATATTCCTGTTCCCTGGTATTCGCAGAAAATCACGGGATGCCCTTATTCGCATTGTTCCCTGGCTTCCTCATTAATGGTATTCGACTATTTCAAGGGGATGACGACTGACAAACAACGGTCGGCTCAGGATGCTGAAAAGAAACTGGTGGAATATCAACGGAATTACTTCCTGAAAAAGCATGCTCCTTTCCGTCGGCGTACTTCGATAGGGCAGGGTGGTTATTATGCTTTTGAGATAGATTCACTGGCCCGTTATTACGAAAATATGGTAAGTGCCGAGCATTTCCAGCAGAAAGATTACCGGATATTAAAGGATTATATCGACCGTGGTATTCCTGTATTGGTGAATGTGAGATATACAGGTGCGGTGCGTGGCTTGCGTCCCGGGGCGAGAGGACATTGGATGGTACTTCGTGGGATTGATGATAAACACGTGTGGGTGAATGATCCCGGTCGTTCGCCGGAGATGCGGAGCAAAGGAGAAAATATCTGTTATCCCATAAAGAAACAGCCGGGCAATCCTTCTTATTTTGACGGATGCTGGACAGGACGTTTTATTGTGGTTACCCCTAAGGAATGGATACGCAATTCACTCTTTGCACAGGTAGGAAAATTGCCGCCATTAGAGGAAGTGATGTATGTGGTTCCACCTTTTGTCTCGTCTGTGGAATTACCGCGGGTTATCAGTCAATAAAAGCATAACTCAATTATAAAACATAATTAGTAAAATAAAGAAGAACAAGATAATGGCATTTGAAGCAACTAAAAAAGAATGGTGTGAACTTTATACTTTCTTCCGCTTGTTAGCAGATGGGAAAGTGGTACTAGGTACGGCAGAGGCGAAGGCGGGAGAAGTGTTCTGGCCTGTTGCAATGATTCAACGGGAAGAACATGACGGAACGCGTCGTTACTATATTGAAGAAGAGACAATCCGCATTGAAGGAGCAACAGGCGTAAAATCCATGCCTCGTGAAGATTTTGGTATTGTTGCCGGACTGATCTTACAAGCTGTCAAGTCTTCTTCGGAGAATGACGTGACTTCGCCGGACGGAGTGGAAGAATTTCTCGATGAAGCGGGTATTTTTGACTTGGAGGCGAAGACGGAAGACCGGACAGACTTCTCCGTTGCCTTTTGGCATCCGGAAGCACCGGTGAGAGGTTTTAATGTCCGTTCACGGTTGAGTGCTATGAATCCGTTGCTGGACGGTGGACGTGCGGCGAATCTGAAACTGGAGCAGAGTGGAATTAAATTTGCCACTCCTACGGTGAACAAGATTAATGCTTTGCCCGAATCTCCTAATGAAGTGTCCGAGCGGATGATGATGATTGAACGTTTGGGCGGTGTACTCAAATATTCGGATGTGGCCGATAAAGTATTTCGTAGCAACCTCTTGATGATTGACTTGCATTTCCCGCGTGTATTGGCGGAAATGGTGCGTATCATGCATTTGGATGGCATATCCCGTATCAGTGAGCTGACGGAGATTATCAAACAGGTGAATCCGTTGAAGATTAAGGATGAGTTGATTAACAAGCATAAGTTCTATGAGTTTAAGGTGAAGCAGTTCTTGATGGCATTGGCGTTGGGCATGCGTCCTGCGAAGATTTATAATGGACTGGATTCGGCTGTGGAAGGTATTCTCTTGGTAGATGGGAGCGGGGATGTACTCTGTTATCATAAATCGGAAAAGCAGGTTATGGAAGATTTTCTGTTCCTGAATACACGTTTGGAGAAAGGTTCTTTGGAAAAGGATAAATACGGGTTCCTGGAAAGGGAGAACGGGGTTTATTATTTCAAGTTGAATGCAAAGATTGGTCTGGTTAAAAGATAGGCCCTGAACAGGCAGGCTTAAATAGGATAAGCTTAAAACGAGATAGGTTCTAAACATAGGATAGTATGAAAACAAATGAGATTTTAGAAAACATCAAAGCACGTCGTAGTGTACGGGCATATACGAATCAGCAAGTTTCAGAAGAGGATTTGCAGGTGGTTCTGGAAGCGGCAACTTATGCTCCGAGTGGGATGCATCTGGAGACGTGGCATTTCACGGCTATTCAAAATATGGATAAATTGACGGAACTGAATGAACGTATTAAAGGAGTTTTCGCAAAAAGTGAGGATGCCCGTTTGCAGGAACGTGGTCATAGTAAGACTTATTGCTGCTATTATCATGCTCCGACTTTAGTCATTGTCTCTAATGAGCCTGCCCAATGGTGGGCAGGGATGGACTGTGCCTGTGCGATAGAGAATATGTTCCTTGCCGCTCAATCTTTGGGAATCGGTTCTTGTTGGATTAACCAACTCGGAACGACTTGCGATGACCCCGAAGTGCGTGAGTTCATTACTTCATTGGGAGTGCCCGAAAATCATAAGGTGTATGGCTGTGTGGCATTGGGATATGCTGACCCAAAAACTCCGATGAAAGAGAAAAAAGTGAAAGCGGGTACGGTAACGATTGTCAGATAGAGAATATCCGGTTGCTTACCATTCCCGGGGACGACACCTCAACGCTTCTGAACCCACGTTTCATTTTCCTGAGTCGGCGTTTTATGGTTCTTAAAGCGGCGGTTTACAACATTTAAAGCGGCGCTTTAGGACTCCTAAAACGCCGCTTTAGCTTTTATAAAACGCCATGCTCTCCGAGATGCCTCAGAGGTGCATATCAATCGAATGTTCCGTAACGGGTCGGCAACAATTTGCGGTCTCCTAACGTATTATCTACACGTGCCACGTTTATCCAGAATTTATTCTCACGTACACTCTCTATCGGATAAGCAGCTTTCTCGCGTGTGTATGAATGTTCCCAAAGGTCATTGACCACTTCATATTCGGGGTGCGGAGCATTAATCAATACATTGTCATTCTTGTCTGCTTCACCATTCTTCACTTCCTGAATTTCTTTCCAGATATTCAGCATGACATCTACGAAGTTGTCCAGTTCGGCAAGGCTTTCGCTTTCCGTAGGCTCAATCATCAATGTGCCGTGAACGGGGAAAGAAAGGGTAGGGGCATGGTAGCCGTAATCCATCAGACGTTTTGCGATGTCATTCTCCGAAATACCTGTCTCTTCGTGTACTTTGCGACATTCCAGAATCATTTCGTGTCCCACAAAACCGTTTGCTCCGCAATAGACGATACCATAAGTGTCTTTCAGGCAAGCAGCCAGATAATTCGCATTCAGAATCGCTATTTTGGTAGCCTGTGTCAGACCGTCCGTACCCATCATGCGGATATATCCGTATGTGATAGGCAGAATGCCTGCACTTCCGAACGGAGCCGAAGAAACCTGGTTTTGTGCATTTCCGAAGATGCCATGTCCGGGCAGGAAAGGAACCAGATGTTCTGCTACGCAGATAGGGCCTACTCCCGGGCCGCCGCCGCCATGAGGAGAAGCGAATGTCTTGTGAAGATTCAGATGGCAGACATCAGCGCCAATAAATCCCGGATTGGTCAGTCCTACTTGTGCGTTCATGTTAGCGCCATCCATGTATACTTGTGCACCACACGCATGGATAATATTGCAAATCTCCTTTATCTCCGTTTCAAAAATACCATGAGTAGAGGGATAGGTAATCATTAATGCGGCTAATTCATCCTTATTCTCTTCTGCTTTGGCACGCAAATCGTTCATATCCACATTTCCTAACTCATCGCAGGCACAAGTAACGGTCGTAAATCCTGCCTGAATAGCCGATGCGGGATTCGTCCCGTGAGCCGATGCCGGAATCAGAACTTTGTTCCGATGTCCCTGGCCGATACTCTCAAGGTAAGCTCGAATCACGCGAAGGCCGGTATATTCGCCCGCAGCACCCGAATTCGGTTGTAGGCTGACTCCTGCAAAACCGGTGATAATCTTCAAATCCTCACTCAGGTTCTTTATCAGTTCGCGGTATCCTTCTGCCTGGTCTTCGGGAACCAACGGGTGCATACCCATGAACTCTGAACAACTTAAAGGCAGCATCTCCGAAGCAGCGTTCAATTTCATCGTGCATGAGCCGAGGGAAATCATAGAGTGAGCCAGTGAAATATCCTTGCGGTCCAAACGTTTGATATAACGCATCATCTCCGTTTCCGTATGATATTTGCTGAATACTTCGTGAGTAAGGAAAGGACTCGTCCGTCTCAAAGCCTTGTCGATGATGCTTTTCTCGGGAATATCATCTACCTTCTGATAATCTTTTCCGGCAGCGATGGCAAAGATGGAAAGCAACACATTAGCGGCTGCAATATCCGTAGTTTCGTCAATGCTGAAACCTACATCCCCATTCTCATAATAGCGCAGATTTACCTCTTTGCTAAGTGCAATCGTACGAATCTGCTGTGCCGAAACGTGTTCGGGCAGTTCAAAACGCAATGTGTCGAAATATTGTGCGTTTACTTGGGTATATCCGAATTTCTTCAACTGCTTGTCGAGGAATACGGTGATACTGTGGATGCGCGAAGCAATGGTTGAAATACCTTCCTGCCCGTGGTAAACGGCATAAAAGCCTGCCATTGTAGCCAACAGGGCTTGTGCCGTACAGATATTCGATGTCGCTTTTTCCCGCTTGATGTGCTGTTCGCGTGTCTGCAAAGCCATGCGGTAACAGAGTTTGCCGTATTTATCTTTCGACCATCCGATGATACGTCCCGGCATATTCCGTTTGTATTCGTCCCTTGTGGCGAAGTAAGCGGCAGACGGGCCGCCATAGAACATCGGTGTGCCCAGGCGCTGGGTCGTTCCGAATACGATGTCCGCTCCCCATTCTCCCGGTGGAGTCAGCAGGGCAAGACTCAGAATATCGGCTGCGACAGCTACTTTGCATTCGGCTGCATGCGCTTTTTCTGTAAATGCGGTATAATCTTCTACGTTTCCGTTGGAATTAGGGTATTGCAGGATGCAGGCGAAGACTTCCGGTGAGGGTTCAAAATCTTTATATTTGCCTACGCGCAGTTCGATACCTTGTGGTACGGCACGTGTAGTCATGACAGCCAGTGTTTGCGGGAAGACATTTTCGTCAACGAAGACTACGTTTGCACCCGATTTCTGTTGGGTGCGGGAACGCAGGGCATACATCATGCTGACAGCTTCGGCAGCGGCAGTTCCTTCGTCCAGTAGCGAACAGTTGGCAAGCGGCATGGCAGTAAGGTCACACACGGCTGTCTGGAAATTCATCAATGCTTCCAGGCGTCCTTGCGACACTTCAGTCTGATAAGGAGTGTAGGAAGTGTACCACACCGGATTCTCGAATACATTCCGTTGGATAACGGCAGGTGTAATCGTATTGTACCAGCCCAGACCGATATAGGTGGTGTACAGTTTGTTTTTACTTGCCAGTGCGGCGATGTGTTTTCCAAATTCGTATTCCGTCAGCGGACTCGCCAATGCTAACGGCTCTTTCAGCCGGATATTGGCAGGAATTGTTTTATCAATAAGTTCGTCCAGTGATTCTACTCCAATTTTGCGGAGCATCACGGCTGTGTCTTGTTCATTGATGCCGATGTGACGGCTAGCTAACAAATCGGTTTTCAT
>NZ_CABUHK010000144.1 GCF_902491285.1 uncultured Bacteroides sp.
TATTTAAAAATAATGCGCAAAGTTACTTATTCGCTGGGAATTTAGCAATTAATCTATGTTTTTTAATACATAAAAGGCGTTAAACATCGACAAAAGGGGAGAAAATGACGTCAAACCGTAAACAATATGCGGTGAACAAACTGCACTATCCACTAAAAGCACAGCCCATCCACCGCATATTATTTGCCATTCATTGTTTACTTCCTACATTCAATCTGAAATTTACAGTTTATACAAGTCGCTCGCTGCCAACAAGTCGACCTTCTTTTCTTTCAGCACTTCGATACACTTATCCAGATTGCTGGGGCGGATCACCACATTAGCGATATTGTTATTGGCAAACGAATACATATATTCGATAAACACCCCTTCATCAGATAAGAATCCCAGTACTTTAGCCAACGCGCCCGGTATGTTCGGGCAGCTAATGCCGACCACATCAGTCACATTCACTGCAAAATGGTTATCTTTCAGAGCTTTATATGCTCTATCCGGGTCGGATACGATTCCACGCAAAATACCAAAATCGGCATTTTCTGCGATGCACAAGGCAGAAAGATTTATATTTTCTTTCGCCAGCACTTCAGTCACTTCCGTCAAACGGCCTGACTTATTTTCCAAAAAGATAGAAAGTTGTTTTGCTACCATAATTGTAAAGTATTATATTGTAAGTTCAGGTATTAAATTTTTCTGTTATCAATCACTCGCTTCGCTTTGCCTACGCTACGCTCAATGCTGCGCGGCTCTACCAGCTTCACGTTGACTCCCAAGCCGAGCACGCTTTGCAGGCGTCCCGCCAGTTTCTTCTTCAAAGCCAGCATCTTGTTAATCTCGTCGGAATAGAAATCCGGACGAACTTCCACCTGAAGCTCCATCGTATCGGTATTGTTTTCACGACCTACTATCAACAGATAATGCGGTTCAAATTCCGCCATCTCGAGAATAACAGATTCGATTTGCGTCGGGAATACGTTTACACCACGGATAATCAGCATATCATCACTACGTCCCAGGATGCGGTCCATTCGTACCAATGTACGGCCACAAGAACACTTATCGTAATGCAAAGCGGTCAGATCGCGCGTACGGTAACGAAGCAACGGCATACCTTCTTTAGTAAGATGTGTAAATACCAGTTCGCCTGTTTGACCGTGCTCTACCGGTTGCAAAGTATTCGGATCGATAATTTCGGGGAAATAATGGTCTTCATTCAAGTGAGTGCCATGCTGGCATTCACACTCATAGCCAACCCCCGGCCCGGCTATTTCACTCAAGCCATAAATATCATAAGCCTTGATGCCCAGCTTTTCCTCGATTTCATGACGCATATTTTCCGTCCAGGGTTCCGCACCGAACGCGCCGACCTTCAACTTGAATTCTTCACGCGGCAGACCGGAATCCTTGATAGCATCCGCCAAATAAAGTGCATAAGAAGGTGTACAACAAAGTACCGTAGAGCCGAAATCATGCATCAAAGTAATCTGTTTCTCCGTATTTCCACTGGACATCGGGATAACGGAAGCCCCAATATTTTCAGCTCCGGCATGTGCGCCCAACCCGCCCGTGAAAAGACCATATCCATAAGATACCTGGAATATATCAGAACGGCCTGCCCCATATGCGGTAAAAGCACGGGATATGCACTCCGCCCATGAGGACAGGTCCTTACGGGTGTATCCAACGACAGTCGGCTTTCCGGTAGTACCGGAGGATGCATGGATACGTACAATCTGACTCATCGGCACCGCACAGAGTCCGAACGGATAATTATCTCTTAAATCATGTTTCGTGGTAAACGGCAGTTTCACAATATCATCAATGCTATTGATATCATCGGGAGTAACCCCCATCTCCTGCATCTTCTTCCGATAAAAAGGCGTGTTGTGATAAACGTAATCTACAATTTTCTTGAGTCGTATGCTTTGAATCTTGCGAAGACTTTCGCGGTCCATACACTCAATGCTCTCATTCCAAATCATGTGTTTCTGGTATTACTAGTTGTATGAATCTGTTTTTTGATATTAATATGTTGCAAAGTAAAGGATTTATTTGGAAAAATGATTTGTAATCTCGATTATTTTGCCGAATATTGCTCCACTTTTTAGGATTAACTATGAATTTTGAACTAACATCAGCTTACAAGCCTACCGGGGATCAGCCGGAAGCTATCGCACAACTGACTGAAGGGATACTCCAGGGAGTCCCTGCACAGACTTTATTGGGAGTCACCGGCTCGGGAAAAACATTTACCATTGCCAATGTGATAGCCAATATCAACAAACCGACATTGATTCTGAGTCATAATAAAACGCTGGCCGCACAGTTGTATGGCGAGTTTAAAGGATTTTTCCCCAATAATGCGGTGGAATATTACGTTTCTTACTATGATTACTATCAGCCGGAAGCCTATCTGCCAAGCAGTGATACATATATAGAAAAGGATTTGGCTATCAATGACGAAATTGACAAGTTGCGTCTTGCCGCCACCTCCGCCCTGCTCTCCGGACGGAAAGATGTGGTGGTAATCTCTTCCGTGTCCTGCATCTACGGTATGGGAAATCCGTCGGACTTTTACAAGAATGTAATCGAGATAGAACGGGGACGCATGATGGATCGCAACGTATTCCTTCGCCGGCTGGTAGACAGTTTGTATGTGCGTAACGATATTGACCTCAACCGTGGTAATTTCCGCGTGAAAGGTGATACGGTGGATATTTACCTGGCTTATACGGACAATCTGCTTCGTGTCACTTTCTGGGGAGATGAAATTGATGGCATAGAGGAGGTAGACCCTATTACAGGTGTCACTACCGCTCCATTGGATGCTTACAAGATTTATCCGGCGAATCTGTTTATGACTACCAAAGAAGCCACTCTCCGCGCTATTCACGAAATAGAAGACGACTTGACCAAACAAGTGGCTTTCTTTGAGTCCATCGGCAAAGAATATGAAGCTAAACGGCTCTATGAACGGGTCACTTACGATATGGAAATGATTCGGGAACTCGGTCATTGTTCCGGTATTGAAAATTATTCCCGCTATTTCGACGGTCGTGCTGCCGGTACCCGCCCCTACTGCCTGCTTGACTTTTTCCCGGAGGATTTTCTGATAGTCATTGACGAAAGCCACGTCAGCGTACCGCAAATCCGCGCTATGTACGGGGGAGACCGTGCACGTAAAATCAATCTTGTAGAATACGGTTTCCGTCTGCCTGCCGCTATGGACAACCGCCCGTTGAAATTTGAAGAGTTTCAGGAGATGGCGAAACAAGTCGTTTACGTCAGTGCCACACCGGCAGATTACGAGTTAATCCAGTCTGAAGGTATTGTTGTGGAACAAGTGATCCGCCCTACCGGCTTGTTGGATCCGATTATTGAAGTCCGTCCGAGCCTGAATCAGATTGACGACTTGATGGAGGAAATCCAACTGCGGATTGAGAAGAAAGAACGTGTGCTTGTCACCACGCTGACCAAACGAATGGCAGAAGAGTTGACAGAATACCTTCTTAACAATAATGTAAGGTGTAACTATATCCATAGCGATGTCGATACCCTCGAACGTGTCAAAATCATGGATGATCTCCGGCAAGGAATCTATGATGTACTAATCGGGGTGAATCTGCTTCGTGAAGGATTAGACCTCCCTGAAGTGTCCCTTGTAGCCATTCTTGATGCAGATAAAGAAGGATTCCTCCGCTCACATCGCTCTCTGACACAGACCGCAGGACGTGCCGCACGTAATGTAAACGGAAAAGTGATCATGTATGCCGACAGGATGACGGACAGCATGAAGTTGACCATTGACGAGACTAACCGTCGCCGTGAAAAACAATTGGCGTATAATGAAGCAAACGGCATTACTCCGCAACAAATCAAGAAGGCTAGAAACCTGGCCGTATTTGGTAATGCAAACTCCGAAGCAAATGAATTGCTGAAAGAGAAACATGCTTATATTGAACCTGCCACGCCCAATATCGCAGCCGATCCGGTGGTACAGTATATGAGTAAACCGCAAATGGAGAAGAGTATCGAGCGTACCCGCAAACTTATGCAGGAAGCTGCCAAGAAGTTGGAATTCATTGAAGCTGCCCAATATCGTGACGAATTACTGAAACTGGAAGATTTAATGAAAGAAAAATGGGGATAAGATTTTTCATTCTCCATCTATTACGGAAGATGGAGAATCTTAACAAGTCTATAATACTGGAAGCAAACATTTAACGAGTGTTATAAAAACACTAATCATTCACTGATAATTTGCAAATATCACGAAAGTCCGTATCTTTGCACTGTGTTTTTCATAGTATTAGATTTAAGGTTAACAAAGGTTGGAGCAAGGCGTTGCTCCTTTTTTTATGCCCATACTTATCCTGCATTTCTTATTTCAGCACAGCATATAAAAATAGTGACGCTATCCGGGTAGGATACCGTCACTATCGTAACCACATAGCGTCACTATACCAACCGGATAGTGACGCTATTTTATTCACTAGTTTCGACTACAAAAATTCACTTATTTATGACCGATGTATCAAAGTCTGCCAATATTCTTTAAAGCGCCTTGTCTATCGCTGCTTTAATCAACGGCTCCATTATATCATATCCCTCACCCGTCGGATGAACCCCATCTTTTGTATATTGAGGATTCAAAGCTTGATTATCATCGGCCACCATTGCCTTATAATAATTAACGAACGGAATTTTATTAGCTTTAGCATAAGCCTCTATACGGGCATTCAAAGCCTGAATCTTCTGTGGAGCATCCTTTATCTCCATTCTCCATTTAAAAGCCGCAGCAGGAAGTACAGAAGTCAATATCACCTTTATCTTATTTGCCTTAGCCAGTTCGACCATAGAAACGATATTGCCAAAAGTATAATCTTCATTGTAAGGATTCGTGTTTTCTGCCACATCATTGGTTCCGGCATTAATGACTACCAAAGCCGGAGAAAGATTTATCACATCTTCACGGAAGCGCAGCAAGAACTGATAGGAAGTCTGTCCGCTAATACCACGACCGATATATCCGTTCGTCTTAAAAAAGTCCGGATGAGTCCGCACCCATCCTTCGGTAATGGAATTTCCCATGAACACAACCCTTTTCTCTTTTTTTGCCGGTTTCGGCAATGCTGCATTCTCTTTAGCATAGCGAGCCAGGTTTGCAAAATCCTTTTTCTGAGCAAATGTCTCTCCTATTGAGAAACTAAAACAAATAACAGCCAATAATACCCACTGGCCTATCCTTTTCCTTTTCATCTTTATATTTTTAAGTATTAGTGTATTAATTGCACGCAAAGATAAAGATTTCTCTTATATTTCGTTGCTTAACCAGCAAATAAGCGTTAATGCGAGCCCTCAAATCCTTAATCTATGTTATATAACATATTGTTTTTCTTGAATTATTTGCTATTGTCGCAAAAGTCCGTACCTTTGCAATGTGTTTTTCATAGTATTAGATTTAAGGTTAACAAAGGTTGGAGCAAGGCGTTGCTCCTTTTTTTATGCCTATACGTTTGGAATCCTAAAAAGAATAGAATAGATGCTATCGGTTATAACGCCAAACACGTGGATACCTATTCAGGATTAAAAACCAATATCCGGGAACTATTTGCAAGAGTAAAAATATTTATCGACTTAGCAATAGACAAACAACCCCATTTCTTTGGAGAGAAAATTATAATTGAAAAATAATAATAATGGAACAACAACCTCAACTCAACGACCACAACAAGCAGGAGTATCCTCCCATGCATACAGCAGAGCATTTATTAAACGCTACCATGGTAAAAACCTTCGGTTGCCCGCGCTCCCGCAACGCCCACATAGAAAGAAAAAAAAGCAAATGCGACTATATTCTTTCATCTTGCCCGACAGCGGAGCAAATACAAGCTATCGAAAACAAGGTAAATGAAGTTATCAGTCAGAATTTACCAGTAACTGTCGAGTTTATGACACACGAACAGGCAAAGGACATCGTAGACCTAAGCAAACTGCCCGCTGACGCCAGCGAAACACTTCGCATCATTCGTATTGGAGATTATGATGCCTGTGCCTGTATCGGCGCGCATGTATCCAATACCTCTGAAGTTGGAAGTTTCAAAATCATTAGTTATGATTATGATGAAGAAAGACAAACGCTAAGATTAAGATTCAAATTAGTCGAGAAGAAATAAACAGATTATCAAATTAATACCTATATTATATAAAATAAATAAAAACAGAACACATTTTGGCATCAAACAGGTAAAATTGACATTGTTTTAATGACAAATAGACAAATTCAGTCATAAAAATCTCCTGGCATAAGGTTTGCACTATTAAGAGTGAACGACGGTTCAAGAACAGACGGTGAATACCGGAATAATCCCCACCACCGGAAGTGAAAGTTCCGAAGTTCAAACTTGAATTAATAAAATGTTTAACTTAAAGATAGGAGACTAAAATTATGATGCCTGTTAGAAGAACTCA
>NZ_CABUHK010000145.1 GCF_902491285.1 uncultured Bacteroides sp.
CGCAAAGATATGTCGGCTAACAACTTATGTCAAGGCGGAAAATAGAATGGTTACAAGATAATATGGCCATAAAAATTATTTGTTTAATTCTATATTACTGGTTTTCCCATACCAGCCTGATATTTCTTTCTTAAAACCCAGAAAATTTTGTTTGTTGTCAGTGCAAGAACACTCAAAAGTTGATATCAGCACGTTTAAAGTCTTTTCCAAACATCCTACAACCTCAAGTAAAAGTGGAGGAAGTACCACGTTGAATGTGCGAGTACAATCAGGATAGAATTTTTTACGTGCTTTTATATTCTTTAGAGTTCCACTTTCGTTTAAATCTGGAAAAAAGATCCATTGCTCAATATTATCTTTAATCAATCCATGATAAAGGGCATAATGAAAATCGAGTGATCCATTATGGATAATTTCATCACGTAAACTCTCAATAGTTCGAATACATGCAAGTTCCTTTTTTGCAAATAGTGTATTCTCTACCGTTAAATTGTCACCAAGCCACTTGCGTTTACCATACGTAATGTTTGCACTTTTCATATTAGGATAAGATGAAAAATTTACACTAGGCATTTCTTGCAATTCGTAAGCAACTTTAGTTATGAGGTCAAAGCTTGAAGCGAGGGTTATAATAAGCGAGTTGAGATATGTATAAACATCAATACCTTGTGTGCCAATTCCGAAAGCCACATCATCATACTCTTTAATGTCACGGGATAGATTAGGCGTTAGAATTTCATATATTTTGTTAATTAGCCTAACCAATACTGATGTCCTATTTTGGAAAGAAGACATCAACATTTCGCAATCATAATAATACAGTAACCTATAAGTGAGTTCATTATTATTTGCCTGCACAAGTTTTTCAAAATCTTCTTTAGAAAGACATCCTTCTTGACTATGCCCATTATTGCGAACCCACATTGGCACCAATCCTACGATGGAATAATAATCGATACCCTTGAAGACATTCCTCATGATTACATCGTGTAACTTTACTTCAAGAATATTTAGATTTCCAAGAGCATCATTGATTTGTGTACCAATAGAATCGTAAAATGTAAACTCGCTGATCTTCTCTTGGGGTGTAGGAAGAGTTTGTCTTAACTTATCAAATAATTCAGTTATCTGTTTTTCCATACTTTAACCGATTTCTGGGATTTGGTAGTTTCTATTGCTTGCAGAATGTTGTTTCATACCATTGATGTAAATAACCTCAGGGATGTACTCACCATTATCTTTCATATTCTTTTGCACTTCCGTAATCTTCCGCTTAATTTCTTCAATATTGTCCTTTTCCATAATTACCATAAAAATGCCGGATTGTGCTCGCTCTGCTTTCATGTAGGCTGGCAACTGATTCCTATATCCATGAACAAGATTCTCGTTCGTAGAACGTTTGATTTCAATGACGGTATTAGCCTTTGAACCTTTTGTTATATGAAAATCAATTTCACCTACACCTGGGTTGTCTTCACGTGTTATAGCCAAGTCTAAGTTGCCTGCTATCTTATATGTGTCAGCCACAGTGTATAATAGAAGCTGCCAATCGGTTTCGTCTGGCGTTCGATGATTTCGATAGAACAACTCCGAAAGCCTATTGTGTTCAACCAAATGTTTGAATTGTTGGCACATTGCCAACGTAAGCCTATAAACCTCATCCTGTTCGTTTTCATATCCAGTTGGCTTTTGGAATGGAATTTCGTCTAATAGTTCTTGAAGCAATACATCTCGATACTGATTCTTATTATCTGCTACGAAATCATACGGCACTGCTTTGAGACTCTTATAAAAGTTAATTACAGCTTCATAACAATCCTTATTCTCAACAATAAGATTCTTCCAGTCTTTCTTTTTATAATCTTTATATTCACTCCAATTAATACCAATCAGTTCTGCAATTTTCCTTTTGAGCCGATTATTGTAATTACATACACTGTCTATATCTTCAAAATCATGTGCGACTGGAAGATTTGCCAAGAATGACTCTGGAATAAAATGAAGGGGCTTACCATTATAATATGGAACTTGAAACACTACCCCATACTGGAATGTGTAGGGATGAGTTGTTAGCCCCATTTCCTGTGCTATCCTTTGCGTATACTCCAAGAAATGTTTTTGCAGAATGGCAATGGTCATATCACTGATTCTATCAGCCGCCATATTGTCCTCTATTAACTGCATTAAACCAAATATCTCAGGATCTTCAAGACCAGCATTTATGATGGCGTATGCACTATGGGCGAGTTGTCTGGAAATTGCACCACTTATACCTCTTCCCCTTGTGTTTCCTTTCGAAAACCCCAATCCTGTATTTGGAATTTCCTTGAAAGTAAATCTTTTTACTATTTGCTTAAAGAAACGGTCTTGAAGACCGTCAGTTTTTGAAGCTTTTACTAAAGGAATAAATAATCTAAAATAGTTAAAGAATTCGGTATATGCATCTTTAAATTCGGGTATTCGACTTCCTTTAAGAAGAAGCGGATCTATATGAAGCAAAGAGTCTTTATCCAAAAAAGCATTATATACTCCTTTTTGCAGAAAATCCTTGTGCTTTACTTTAAAAAATCTACTGTATGTTAATGACATATTTATTGCAAATTAGTATTTTAATTCAAAACTACATTATTAAGTAGTCCTATAACCTTGTGAATCTCGGAATATGCCTTCAAATCCTCTGGCGATTCCTTGCAGAGTTGACATAACTTTTCTGAGTTTGACATCGCCCGTTCCAAATCGCCATTCTCTGTCAGGTATTTATAGAGGTTGGTGCGTATGAAATATCGTTTTGTCTTTTCATACCCCGGCATATATTTCTGCAATTCGGGAAGCAGTTGTTCGTAACTCTCATATCGCCGACAAACCACATTAGGCAAGAAGTGGAGTAGAAACCAAAATTCCGTGCAAGGATTCGTTTCCACGAACATAACCTTTCCGGCATATTTCTTCTTGCTATACTCTTTCTTTGCTCGTTGGTACAGTTGCATTTCGGAAGGATATTGATATAACCTGTCCATATCAAACAGGCATACGATATAATCATATTGCTTGTTCAAATAGGATTCTACCAGTTTCAAAATATGATTGATGTCGCTGTGCTGCGGAAAATCCGGAGCGACCTTGAAAGGATAACGACACGCAATCCTTAGAGAATCGAAATAGAACCATTCCGTTTCTCCCTCACCAATGATGGCGATACTTTTTGTTACTGTCCGTCCCATATCATTAGTCATTCAGGTTGATATACTGACTACCCAAGAACGGCAACTTTACCAATTTTCCCTGCTTGTAAGCATTATATGGGGAAAGATTTTTATGCAGTCCAAGAGAAGAAAGACGCACAATTTTAGTTTCGCCGAGTTCGTCTTTATCGGTGAACCATATCGTATCACGGCGAATGAAATCTTCATTGAGAAGATTGATGTCGTGTGTGGTCAGGAGCATTTGGGATGTTCCGTTACTGTTTGCCAGAAAGACTTTCAGGAAATAAGCCAACAGTTCATAATGAATACTTGTCTCCACTTCATCAATGGGTACAAACCGATTGGTCTTTAACAAGAAATTCAGTATCACCGCCATTCCCAAGAATCTCATGGTACCATTGGACTCGTATTCTTCCGACAAATCATATACTTTATCGCCTGCCTTATGCTTGAAGGTCAGTTCCGTATTTGTAATTTTCCCCTTTCTAAGCATTTCAGCCTTTGCATCTTTATCAATAGGGGCATTCTGAATCAGTTGTTCCAATTCAGGTGTAATCAGCTCTTCCTCTTCATGTAATACCACATCTTCTATATTGAAATCGGACGCTTTCAGGAAATTTAAAATGAATTCCTTCAAATCTCCTGCCTCGTCTTTATCCAATCGTGATTTGACATATCCCGAAAGCAACATACCGGGAGCCAGTACATCTTTTACCTGCTTGGCAAAATAATCGTACACATCATTCAGCCTTGTCCGTTCCACGTTGCTTTTGCCAAATGCGGCAAGCACACTGCAATTATTGATAGTGTTGCCGGAAATTACATCCTGGCTTTTCTTTGTCATTTTCAGGTTTACGCCAAAGTCGATAGTCGAGGAATCTGTCGCAGCATCATAACTTCGGTTATACAGCTTGGTAGGGCGAATGGAATCATAAACAATCAATGTCTCGGAATAGATATGCTTTGCATCCAATTCAAAACTGAGGATGTACTTCGACTGATTGATATAGAACACCATTGACATCTTTGTCTTTTCGTTCCTCGAAGTGTCATCCAACATGAAAGGGACAACCCCTGTCTTTTCGGTCCGGTCTTTAGGCATTCTCAAAACCAGCATCTTGAAAAATTCGATGGCATTCAATATATTCGTTTTGCCGGAAGCGTTGGCACCATAGATAATGCCCACTTTCAGCAATCTTACTCCGTCCTTAACTTCATACGAATACTCATCAGACATAAAAGTATCTGCCGACGGCTCAAAACTGATTTTCTGAACCGATTTAATGGAGAAAAAATTCTCAATGCTGAACTCTGCTATCATAATCGTTGATTTTATCTATTGTATGGTGCAAAGATACAAATAAAATCTCATACAATAAACCATAAATACGATTATTGTAGAAAAACTACGAAATGTGAATACAAAATCAACGAACGACTATTTATTAGAGCTATAAATTAACCGTCTGATTATCTCTGGAAAGTGTTGATCGATTTGAGGGCGGTAAACGAATGTGGTTTATGCAGCCGGGGAAATTAATTATCCAATGCCATTTTGCACCATCCCTTGATTTTATTTACGATGGCTAAATAGTGGTACTAAAATGGTGCTAAATTACAAAACTATCCTTTTATACACGCTATAAAATATAGTAAATCAGTTTATTATAGAACTTTATATCTTGTAGCCCACCAATACCTATTAACATTTCCATGAGTAGTACTTGAACTATACATAGTAAATGTATTACCATACGAAGAAGTTCCCGTGTAACAAGTAAACGATGCCTGCCAATAGCCACTGCAATAATCCACTGAAAAAGAACTCGTAATTTTATCCGATCCTTCAAAAGAAGAATTAGAAATACCCCAGTTACCACCATAGAATGACAATGAGGGATATCCTCGAGTAGAAACAAGATTGCTACGCGTCCCTTTTTCATCTATAAAAGACACACTGTTACTACTACCAATAGTATACGACTTAAATTCATTTTCTGTCGAAAGCAACAAGGTCGTAATCTCCCCTTTACGAATACTTTCCTTTATCTTATTATTCAATTCATCAATATTCTTAAGAATCGTAATAAGATTATCCACAGAAATATTATCTGCCTGAATTATGCTATCACCAATTGAAACCGCATAAGAATAATTGACCGTATCAATCTTTATGAACTTATTCACAATGTTCAGGTCTTCTGCAAGAGTGTGAGGTATGATAGATTTTTGTACTTCTACATCATCATATCTGTCCGTACAACTAAAAGTTGTAATTGCTAAAATGCAACACAATAATAAGTAACCATACTATTTTCCGCCACGCCAATTTTATCGGCTGTCTTTCAGCCGATAAAATAAAAATGCCCGTAAGAAAATATTTTTGTTTTAACATTCCGGTTTATAGAAACATGGCAGAAGAGCCTTCTTGTCGCAGTCCTTACCATGAAGAATACATTCAAACAAGTGCTTCAGGTAATCCTGAGGGTCTATGCCGTTCAACTTACAGCTTTCTATCAGAGAGAAGGTGAATGCAGAGTTTTCTGCCGCATCCTCACTGCCTACGTTCATACAGTTCTTGAGCAGCAGCTTTACAGGTTTCATCCTTTGCTCACAGAGGTTGTTCGAGATTTCCGCTGAACCGTCCTTGAGGATATTTCTCAAGGATTTCCACTGGTTTATCGTATAGTTCACGGCCTTTCTCATCAGTTCGTTAGCCATAATCTTCGCATCCTGCATCATAATGACCACCTTATGATGGATACGTTCAAGAATCGGTCCTGTAAGCTTAAGCCTTCTTTCCTTAATCTGCTCACCGCTGAGTTTCATCATACGGAACAGGTCTTCATTTCTGAACATCTCACCGATAGAATCTATTATGTCCATCGCTGTTCTGTCTGAAGGCAGGGCATCAACCCACAACCTTCTACAGTGCGTCCAGCATCCTATATGAAGCACCTTTGAGTCTTCACCATCGTACATCCTGTAAACCGTATAT
>NZ_CABUHK010000146.1 GCF_902491285.1 uncultured Bacteroides sp.
ATCAGCGTTCGAGCCATACTGTATCGCGTTTTCTGAGTTTTATCGGACAGCAATATAAGATTATACGGTTTGAATACAATTATTGAGCCGATAATTTACAATCAATAGGTTGTGATAATATATAATTGATTTAGGTAAATCGAACGGTTGTTTTTTATTTTTCGATGAGAGTGATACCATCAAGGCAGAAATAAGAAGGAGTTATCATTCCGACTTCCGGGTCTGTATCTGATGAATTCATTTCAAATTTAATGTAGTCAGCATTGCTGATATTACTCCAATCGAACCATTCCCATGTATTAACTATTTTTTGTTTGTTGTCACGGAAATCTGCCAAGTAGAAATCAATGCGTCCGATAACACTTCCATCTGCTTTGTATCCTACTGCTGTTAACGTAAACCAGTCCCCATTAGTGAAAGGCCCTTTAACCATAGAAGATGAGCCATCATTTCCATCCTTGACAGCAAGATAAGCATATGTTGTGTTTGTTACCCATGCACCTTTGAATTCATATTTTTCGGTGTTGAGATTAGTGATTTGGGCAGGGGTGTAGCTATTGGTATTTGATGTTAAATAGGTTTTTCCGTTTTTCCCTTTTCCTGTTATAGCGCTGATATTACTATACCCAGCAGTTGTAATATCAGTGTAATTAGTATAAGTGAATCCACCGCCAAAACTTGTACTACCTTGGTAACTACTGTAGTAATGTGGTAATTCTATTAGATTTTGAGGGTCTTTAAAATTGCACTTCGTATAGTAGCCATCTACTTCTCCCTCTGTTGTTTTAAATTCAGATTCAGTCTCAGTTAGTAGGTTCTCGAAACTAATGACAACTTCTTTTTTGTCACCACCTTTTGTTTCATCGTTATCATCACTACATCCGCAAAAAGCGAACACAGATACTAATAAGAATAAAGATAACTTTTTCATGTTTTTGCTCTAATTTTAATTATTAATTGTTTGATTATTTTTTGTAATGTAAGTTTTCTACTGTGACGACTTCGGTAGATATTTCTCCTGTCCAGCCTATGTTCTGATTGACGGCGGTATAGATTCTTACGAAGTCTATTTGGTCTAATAATACAGGTTGTCCGTTTTGGTCTACAGCCCGGTCTATTTTAAATTGGCTGTATTCGGTTCTGTTGGGATGATTGTCTGCATATCCCCAAGGATAACAATAGCCTACCCAGACATTACCCTCTTCTACGGCATTGTCTTTTAGACGTGTCCCATGGAAAGTTATTTCATTTTCTTCTATCCAGTTCGGATAATAAGAATCTTGTTGATGGAATGTGTTACGTTTGACGAATCCTTCTTTTCCTAAATTATCTTTCCAGCGGACATCGCCATTGGCAGGTTGGGGGCGATAATAGGTGATTTCGTAATTACGTATTTCCGTATCTTTTCCGTACTCACTACCTGCCAACTCATACCATTCATCGTCAGGTATCCCATTCCTATTTATATCTTTCGAGACTAATACAATTCCCGGTTCAGCACTTCCACCAAGTGCTCCTGTTCCAGTGTTATTGTTGTAAGTGGCATTTCCCCACACCTTGAAATCATATTCCCCTTCAATATTAGGGATTGGTTGAGGAAATCCTACTGTTATTGTTCCACCGAATCCGCCTAATGAGATAACTGATTTTTTCTTTAGCTTTTCTGTGGCACGCTCTAAAACTTGTTCGGCAGTGAAACCTGTCTCATAAGCCGATGTACTCGTATTGATAAACTGTCCGGGAGCCGGCTTATATTCCCATACTTTATCGGCGAAAGCCAATGAATTTTCAGTTTCTTCGGTATTATCATCAATGTCGCTTTGTGAAGCCTTGTCGCTGAATACAATCGTGTTCGGATTCAGTCCGATATTATTCAGGCGGAATTGCAGTTGTCCTTGTTGGTTGAAACAGAGCAAATCTCCGTATATGGTGTAATCATAAGCATTTGTGATATATACGTTGCCACTATAAGGATTCACATTGATTCCATAAGGAGTATCGATATTTGTTCCGTCCGTAATGAAATTCTCACGAACGGTTTTTCCTGTTTTCAGATTGAATGTCTTGATAGAAGATGTTTGCGTACTATAATTGTAATTGTATAGATAGGCAATCTCTCCGTCAATGGCGAAGTTCTGTACTTTCTCATTGTAATGAGTCACTCCATTTGTCAGACAGTCTATTTTGGCAAAGTTATAATTTCCTGCTTCTACATCTTCTCCACGGGTTGCTACATAAACGGTTGTTCCATCCGTACCGGCTACAATCTTGCCCGGATTCGGTCCTACTGTAATTTTATTGATTTCTTTGAATGTGGCGATATCAACCACGGATACAGTATTGTCTACTCCCAGACCGGATGCATAATCCAGTCCGCCGGAATTGGAAACATATAACTTCTCGTTTTGTACACAGATTCCGTCGGGATTACGTCCCACGGAGGTGACACCGTCTATGGCGAGGGAAGTTGTATCAATACGTGTCACTGTTCCGTCATAAGAACACACATACGCTTTTTCTTTATGAAAGGCGATGTATCGCGGTTCACGTGAACTTCCGTTTTCGGTCAGCATTTGAATTTGCTTCAAGGAGTTTCCTGTACGGAAGTCTATTACTTCCACTGTACTGGAAACATTGACAATGACATATATCTTGCCGCCATAAATGGCTAAATCATTTGCCGTATCTCCCAATCCCCGATGATTGATTGTATTAAAATAGTTGCGCACCATTCTCTGGTTTCCGAAAGAGAAACGCATCAATGAACTGTTATTCTGATTGAATAGTCCTTCACATAACGCATAGAGCTCGGCTGTATCTGTTTCAGTCGGGTCACCTGCAATGTCCGAAGTGAAAGGCTTATCTTCCATGTCATCACAAGCCGTGAATAATAATAGGATGGGCAGGCAGAACCAAAATATATATGTCAATTTCCTTTTCATATCAGTATCCTGCTTTTAATATGTTATTTTTAGCGTTGCTCTTACCGAACGTCCCGGCATTGGGAAGTATCGTACAATCTCGTAATTTTTATCCATCAGGTTCAGTACTTCCACGCTGAGCGAACTTGTAACTTTTCTTATCCGGAAGTCTCGGCTCGCCGAAATACTGTGGTCACTGTAACTATCCAATCGGTTGGCTGCGATATTCTGTCCCACTGTATAGCGTTTTCCCGAATAAAGGAATGAGTAAGACATATTTATCCATGGAGTCTCGATGTCTGCTTGTCCTGAGGCAGAAACACGGGGAGTATAGGCTATCTGATGTTTATAAGTCGATTTATCCTTACTCAAATCAGGGTTGGTGACATCCAACGCCCGTTGATACGTATAATTACCGGACAGGTTGATGCGGATTTTCTCCCAAGGCTGAAGAGATAAGTTTCCTGTGATGTCAATACCTTTGATATCTACACTTCCCAAGTTTCTCATGCTCCATATCGCAAGGTTCTTGGTAGGATAAGCAATGATTTTATCCGTTACTTTGTTATAGTATGCATCAACGGTTGCCGAAAGATAAGGAATGAATGCACATACATTCTTGCTGTATGTCAGACCGATATTATATTGCTTTGCATTTTCAGGTTTCAGTTTGGTGTTTCCTACTTCCTGGTAATACAGGTCATTGAAACTTGGCAGACGGAAGATGTCCTTATAGAAGAAACGGATACGAAACTCTTCGTTACGGAAAGGCTTGAATGAAGCGCTGACATAAGGCGTTAATTTGCGGTGATTGCCGGCACTGCCGCCTTCCTTGACATCTTCGTTGATGATAGTCGCCAAAGCGGATGCGGAGATTGTCAGCCAGTCATTCACGTATTTTCCTGCAAAAGCCGTCAGCCATGAATAGCGGGTGGGTTGCGCAAAATTAGTAAGATTAGTATCCATTGTATTGATACTCCCATCCGTCGAAAGGGAAAATGAAAGATTGCTCAATAATCTGTATAATACCGATGCGGAGAGATAGTATTCCTGTTGGTAATAGCTGTTTTCCGTTTTTCCTAAAGAGTTTTTGGTGTCGGGGTCCAGATAACGCTGATAGCTCCAGTTCCACTTGGCGGAAGTTTGGAATACCCATTGTTGGCTGAATTCTTTTTTGTATTGGCTTTGTACAAATGTATTCTTGTCCCACAGGTGTTGTGAGGAATAGTCATTATAAAGTGTAGTGGCTTTCGGCAATCCCCGCGAAGATTGAAAGTAATAGGCTTTCAATCGCCATTGCTCTTTGTCGGAGAAGTTGCCGTAAAGTCCGGCTTCGGCACGAAAAGTCTGTACGTCGGTATTCTTTCTTTTCTCCCGTGAAGTCAGGTCGCCCTCTGTATTTCCGTAGCGCAGGGTATATGGATATTGTCCGTCCGATGACATCCATTCGCCATTGGCTGTGACTGTCCACTTAGAACTGAGTTGTTGCTCTAACAGAACGGATGGATTGACAAGCCCCCATGAACCCGTCTTGAAAGCCGCGCTGATATTCGTACGTTTCCCTTTTTTGAAACGGGGAGTAAGTGTCTGTATATTCAGTATTCCTGCCGAAGCGAAGAAACGTGCCGGCTGGAAGATATTGTCGCTCTGACCATTACTGAGTGATAGTTGGTCTACATTATCGAGCGAGAAACGGCCGATGTCGATCTGTCCTGTCTGGCAGTCGGTTACGGTGATTCCGTCATAACCTACGGCTGTGTGCTGTGCACCCAAGCTGCGTATGGATACGGTTTTCAGTCCGCCGATGCCACCGTAATCTTTCACGGTCACTCCGGCAAAATGCTTCACGGCATCAGAAACTTGCAGGGCATGCAGGTTCTTTAGCGCATCTTTGGAAAGTACTTGTAGCGGAGCGGTAGAACGTACCTCTCGTGTTTGATAAATATCGGAAACAGTAATTTCGGGGATGGAGTATGTATGTGTTGTATCCACTTTTTGCTGTTGCGCAAAAAGTGTCGGGAGTAAAAGTTGGCAGCAGAGTACTGCACAGATACTTTTGTATAGCCTTGTATGTCTCATCCTTATCCTACTACTGGTCTGTTTTTTCACTTTTAAAAGTGTCCGGGCGAAATCCCTTCGACCGGACACGCATAAATAAACTTGGCAGAGTTTATTAATTAAAACACACTTTCTCTGAATCAGAGTGATGAATGAAATGATAGACGGATTGTCCGGTTCATTAGACTCAACGCTTTTTCCTCGAAAGCAGTGAAATTGGGTGCACGGCAGGTCTTCTGACTCGTTCCTGTTGCGGGCGCCTTCCCAGAAGTTTCTTTCCAGTGGCTAAAAGTAGGTTGCTCGCAACACATTTATAGAACTTACAGCAGCGGGACTGTTCAGGATTTACACCTGATTCCCTTTTAATCGCTTTCCTCGTATGTTTTGAGGGCTGCGAACCAATGCGCGACAAAGATAGATAGTTTATTTGTTTTTTGCAAGGTTTATTGATGTAATAAAAGATATTCTTCAATAGCTTGCGCGGTGGCGTCTTTCAGAAGAACGGTTTTATCCTTATTCAGGAGATAAAGGGTAGGGATGGCTTTCAAGTCATACAGTTGTTGTTCCTTGATAGCGAAGGTCTTATCATATCCGTTAATCCATTCTTTCGGGAATTCATTCAGATGTTTCCGCCATTCGTCCAGTTCTTCGTCGGGGTAGATAGAGAGGACGGTTAGCTTCTTTTGTGCTAGAAGCTGATTGATGACGGGCGCATTTTTCAATGCTTCGATTGTTTCCGTGCAGGCGTGGCATCCCGGGTTATTGATAAATAGTAAGGTGTAGTCCGATTTCTGTTGATAAAGGGAACCTTGTACGCCGGAAGCCAATGTATAGTTAAAGTTCAATGCTTTGGTTCCGATACGGTTTTTCTGAGCCAGTTCGCGACGGGCTTTGGGACGTACCTTTTCTATTTCTTCCAGTACGGGAGAAGCCATCATGGCATCCAGTACAGGGATATAAAACTCTTCGTTACGCATAGGGGAGTTAGGGTCGTATAAATATTTGTCTGCCAAATCGGTGATGTAAGTGAATACTTTCTTATCCACGTTTGTCCGTTCGATAGTTTTCCGCATAGCTTGCTGTGCTGTTTCCAATGGAACATGGTTCAATATATCGCAATAGTCCGCCCAAGCCTGTTCGGTCACTTCGGGGTGATGGATATAATTGGTATCGGCAAAGTTTACGTTATCCCAATAGTGCTT
>NZ_CABUHK010000147.1 GCF_902491285.1 uncultured Bacteroides sp.
CATTTTCTTTGCCATAATCTTTAAACCTTTTAAATTACTAATTCCTGAAAACTAAAAATCACTTCTCTTCGTTCGGGAGAGTATTAATTGTTGAATATCCCCAAACATGTACGTCGGCTTCGCCGAACTTTCTAAACAATCTTTTTAACCTTTTCATTTTGTTATCCTCCTATTTACATGTTTTATAACACAAAAATACGGCCTTTGTTTATACGTTGTACCTAAAAAACGAATAATTCTATGTTTTATAGCATATTAATTGATTTGCATCAATTAATTTAATTATTAAGGAGAGAATTTATATCACGAGTGGCAGCAAATAAGACAAAAAGGGCACGGAAGAAATGTCATCCGTGCCCTTTTCTATACAATACCTATTATATAATAGGAAAGAATATGCCTGTTTATTTCATTGGAGTCTGTTCCAAAGTAGCCACGAGGAAGTCATAGAACTTCTGTACGGTAGGAATCAGCGCTCTTTCGTCCGGTGAGTGCGGCGAGCGTAATGTAGGACCAAAGGAAATCATATCCAATCCCGGAATAATAGCACCGATAATACCACACTCCAAGCCTGCATGGATAACTTTCACTGCGGGTTCTACTCCAAACTGTTGTTTATAAGATGATTTCATCGCCTGCAGAATCGGAGAATTAACGTCGGGCTGCCAACCGGAATAGCCGCCTGTCATCTCGACCTTCATTCCTGCCATAGAGAAACAAGACTCAAGACTGGTAGTCAAATATTCCTTCATGCTGTCACAAGAACTGCGAGCCAGAATCTTAATAGCCGCTTTACCTCCACCAATCGTAATAATGGCAAGATTAGAAGAAGTTTCCACTGTATCGGGAACAGTCGGAATCATACGTGTCACACCATTCTGACAAGCAAAAATCGCATCAATCAAGTTATCCTGAATTTCTTCGGGCACCTGACCTGCCGGAAGTTCCACACGTTCTGCCGTGAAACTAATCGGAGTTTCGATAGCCGAATATTCTTCATTAAACAGGTCTTCGCAGTATTTCACCAAACCCAGCAATTCTTCTTCATTCTCGGCAGGGATGGTTACGACTGCATGTGCTTCACGCGGAATGGCATTTCGCATGTTGCCGCCTTCCCAACTGGCCAGACGAGCTTCGTAACTGGCAACGGCTTCACGGATGAAGCGAACCAGTAATTTATTGGCATTGGCACGTCCTTCGTTGATTTCCAAGCCCGAGTGCCCTCCACGCAAACCTTTCAATGTAACTTTAACTGCGATGTCTCCTTCTTCCGGAGCCACTTCTTTATATTCCAAAGTAGCAGTGACATCCATGCCACCGGCACAGCCTATATACAATTCACCTTCATCTTCAGAATCAAGATTCAAAAGAATCTCCCCATTCAACGTACCCGGTTTCAGACCGAATGCACCGTACATTCCCGTTTCTTCGTCTTTGGTAATAAGAGCTTCCAAAGGACCGTGTTTCAAGTCTTTGGCTTCGAGCACAGCCATGATGGCAGCTACGCCAAGTCCGTTGTCCGCACCAAGGGTAGTACCTTTTGCTTTTACCCAGTCGCCGTCTATATAAGTTTCAATCGGGTCTTTTTCAAAATCATGTACTGTATCATTGTTCTTCTGAGGAACCATATCCATATGCGCCTGAAGAATAACACCTTTCCGGTTTTCCATACCCGGAGTCGCAGGCTTGCGGATGATCACGTTACCTGCTTCGTCTACAAAAGATTCCAAACCTAAGCCTTTTCCGAAATCAATCAGAAAGCCAGTCACTTTTTCCATATGTCCTGACGGACGAGGAATCTGAGTCAACGAATAAAAATGCTTCCACACGTTCTGTGGAGCCAAAGAAAGAATTGTACTCATAACAAATATTTTAAAACTGTTTTTAATCTAATAATTAAACAGTGGCAAGTTATGGAAAAGTTTTCAGATAGCAAAGGACGTTAGCAAAAACATTCATTCCAAAGACAACATTCGCATCTCATCCAATGATTTTCTTCCGGAAAAAACATCATTCCCGATGTCTATAGGTAAATGGCAGGGCAGCCAAACCATAAACGCCCAGCAAAACAACCAGAAAGGTTTGAATACCATGCACAATAAGAGCGAATATTCCGGCATCCATCTCATTTACTCCATAAAACATCATCATGGAAATGACGGCGAAGTGCCACGGACCTGCTCCATTAGGCGTAGGTACAATTACCGCAAATGTGCCGCTTACAAACATGACTAAAGCTGCCATCACGCCCAAATGGGCAGTAAAAGCAAAGCAATAGAAGGTAAAATAGAAATGAAAAAAGTAACATGCCCAAATGGCTAATGTATAAAATATAAAGAGAGGGATATTACGCACACTTTTCAATGACATGATTCCTTCCCAAATATTGAGTACAAAACCTTTCACTCTTTCATAGAAAAACAGCGTCTTCCTTAAACAATAAAGAAGTATCACTACTCCGATGAAACAAAACAGGACAATATAGAACCAGACAGATGTCAGGAGATGCAAAAGAGAAGGTATCTTCGTCCCTGTCTGTTGAAGGAAAGTGACAAATACCGGCATTTGCAGCAATACGGTAACCCCTGTAATGAGAAGAATTGTCAGCGTATCGACCAACCGTTCGGTGACTACCGTCCCCAGTGATTTGGCAAATGACACATTATCGTATTTGGCCAATATGCCACAGCGGCTCACCTCACCGACTCTGGGAATAATCAGACTGGCAGCATAAGAGACAAAAATGGCATTCACACAATCGCTTTTCCTCGGAAAAGCATCCAGCGGCTCCAATGTCTGCCGCCACCGCCAGCCACGAAACACTTGGGCAAGTACTCCGAACAACAGTGAAAAAAGCATCCACCACCAGTTTGTGCCGTGCAGCAATACATCGCCCGCTTTTGTAAAATCAAAGCCACGATATACCCAAAACAAAATAAAGCCACCCAAAACAACCGGTAATATAAGTTGCAGCGTCTTTTTTAACAGTTTCTTCATCCTTAATTCTTCATTAGCTTCGCCGACACATCATTTATTTTTTAAATAGTGGCACGTTCTTCATTTAAAAGAATTACCTTTGTCGACTGCAAAAGTAATTATTTAGTTGGTAAATGAAATTAGTAAAGCCTAAAAAGTTTCTCGGACAACACTTTCTGAAAGATTTGAAAGTTGCGCAGGATATTGCCGATACAGTCGACACTTTTCCCGAATTACCCGTTCTCGAAGTGGGACCGGGCATGGGAGTACTGACGCAGTTTTTAGTAAAAAAAGACCGGTTGGTGAAAGTCGTGGAAGTTGATTATGAATCGGTCGCCTATCTCCGCGAAGCCTATCCGTCACTGGAAGACCACATCATCGAAGATGACTTTCTGAAGATGAATCTGAACCGGTTGTTTGACGGCAAGCCTTTCGTACTGACCGGTAATTATCCGTATAATATCTCCAGCCAGATATTTTTCAAGATGCTGGATAATAAGGATATCATACCTTGTTGCACAGGAATGATTCAGAAGGAAGTGGCGGAGCGTATCGCTGCCGGACCGGGCAGCAAGACATATGGCATCCTCAGCGTATTGATACAGGCATGGTATAAGGTGGAGTACCTGTTTACTGTGAGCGAACATGTATTCAACCCGCCCCCGAAAGTAAAAAGCGCCGTCATCCGCATGACCCGCAACGAGACCAAGGAATTGGGATGCGACGAAAAGCTGTTCAAGCAGGTAGTGAAAACAACTTTCAACCAACGCCGCAAGACATTGCGCAACTCCATCAAACCGATTTTAGGCAAGGATTGTCCGCTGACAGAGGACGTATTATTCAATAAACGTCCGGAACAACTATCGGTAGAAGAATTTATCGACCTGACCAATAAAGTGGAACAAGCATTAAAAACGGTCGGCAACAACGAATAGTTGACAGGCCAAAGCAAGCAGAGAACTGGATTTTGTAATTCATAATTTGTAATAGACAACAATGAACGAGGAATACATTGACAACGTAAAGCATCTTATCGAACAGAAAGATGCCGATAAGGTAAAAGAACTTCTCATCGACCTTCATCCGGCCGACATCGCTGAATTATGCAATGACCTGAACCCGGAAGAAGCCAAGTTAATCTACCGGTTGCTCGATAACGAAGTGGCTGCCGATGTACTTGTCGAAATGGACGAGGATGCCCGTAAAGAGCTTCTCGAAATGCTTCCTTCGGAGACTATTGCCAAGCGTTTCGTCGACTATATGGATACGGACGATGCCGTAGACCTGATGCGCGAGCTTGACGAAGACAAACAGGAAGAGGTTCTTTCGCATATTGAGGACATCGAACAGGCGGGCGACATTGTAGACTTGTTGAAGTATGACGAGAATACCGCCGGCGGTTTGATGGGTACAGAAATGGTGCTTGTCAATGAGAACTGGAGTATGCCCGAATGTCTGAAAGAGATGCGGCAGCAAGCGGAAGAACTGGATGAAATCTATTATGTATATGTCATCGACGACGACGAACGCTTGCGGGGTATTTTCCCGCTCAAGAAAATGATAACTTCCCCTTCTGTATCAAAAGTAAAACACGTGATGCAGAAAGATCCGATTTCAGTGCATGTGGACACGCCAATTGACGAAGTAGTACAGGCGATTGAAAAGTATGACTTGGTGGCTATCCCCGTGGTCGACAGTATCGGCCGGCTCGTCGGACAAATTACCGTCGATGACGTCATGGACGAAGTCCGTGAACAATCGGAACGTGACTATCAGTTGGCATCCGGTCTTTCACAAGACGTGGAAACGGACGACAATGTGCTCAAACAGACAACGGCGCGCCTTCCGTGGTTGCTTATCGGTATGATTGGCGGAATCGGAAACTCTATGATATTAGGTAATTTCGATTCTACATTCGCCGCCCATCCTGAAATGGCACTGTATATCCCACTGATCGGCGGTACGGGTGGAAATGTCGGAACACAGTCCTCGGCTATCATCGTGCAGGGATTGGCAAACAGCTCGCTGGACGCTAAAGATACATTCAAGCAAATCACGAAGGAAGCGGTAGTGGCCTTAATCAATGCCACTATTATTTCGCTGTTGGTATATACCTACAACTTTATCCGGTTCGGCGCAACAGCTACGGTTACTTATTCCGTATCCATCAGTTTGTTTGCCGTAGTGATGTTTGCTTCCATTTTCGGAACACTGGTGCCGATGACACTCGAAAAGCTTAAAATTGATCCTGCCATCGCGACAGGTCCGTTTATAGCCATTACAAATGACATCATCGGTATGATGCTGTACATGGGAATTACGGTTTTATTATCATAAAAACGGGAAAAACAAAAAAAAATAAGCAAAATAGTATGAAGTAATCGTTTTATTTCATTAATTTGTGACCCAAAACTAATATACAATGATGGACGCTCATGACACTAATCAACCCTTGAACCAAGGGGAATTAGAAGAAGAAAAGAAAACTGTCGAGGTTTCTGAAGCCATTACAGAGACTCCGATTGAAGAAGTTACTGCCGAAGTTCAACCTGAAGCAGCTCCTAAACCTGCCACAAAGGAAGATGTACTCAACCAGTTGAAAGAGCTTGCGCAGGATGCCGAGAATGCGAACAAGCAGGAAATTGACAATCTGAAACAATCATTCTACAAGTTACATAATGCCGAACTGGAAGCTACCAAGAAGCAGTTTACAGACAATGGTGGTGCCATTGAAGACTTTGTTTCTCCGGAAGATTCGATAGAAGAAGAGTTCAAGCGTCTGATGGGAGTAATCAAAGACAAACGAAGCAAACTGATTGCCGAACAGGAACGACAGAAAGAAGAAAATCTGCAAGTCAAACTTTCCATTATCGAGGAACTGAAGGAACTGGTGGAATCCGGTGATGACGCCAACAAATCCTATACGGAATTCAAGAAACTGCAACAGCAGTGGAATGAAACGAAGCTGGTTCCGCAAGGCAAGGTGAACGAACTTTGGAAGAACTATCAATTATATGTAGAGAAGTTCTACGATTTATTGAAACTGAATAACGAGTTCCGCGAATATGATTTCAAGAAAAACCTGGAAATAAAAACGCATCTTTGCGAAGCTGCTGAAAAGTTGGCTGACGAGGAAGATGTGGTTTCTGCTTTCCACCAACTTCAGAAGTTGCATCAGGAATTTCGTGATACGGGTCCGGTAGC
>NZ_CABUHK010000148.1 GCF_902491285.1 uncultured Bacteroides sp.
GGAGTAGTGGATATGAGCTTCTTCCTTTTTAGGCTAGCAAAGGTATATGCATGAACGGAATTAACAAAACTTAATCCCCCAAGAATTACAACTGAGCCATTATAGTTTTATCGGAACTGTACATTTCGATACTATGCGAATATATAAAAAAAGTATCCAGGCAAATACCTGAATGCTTTTCTTCTTCAATTTTGAGCCTCTTGTCGGATTCGAACCAACGACCCCGAGATTACAAATCACGTGCTCTGGCCAACTGAGCTAAAGAGGCGGGTGGGTAAGCTTACTATATCGCGCCGCTACAACCAACTACCTTTGCTGCGATCAAGCCCTGGAGGATTCGAAGGGAGCTGGCCGTATAGGACTTACCCGTTTTGCGGTTGCAAAGGTAGGCATTTTTATGGATTCTGCAATAGCTAAAGATAACTTTTTTCACACAAAACAACTAACCATCTACATTTCAAGCAATTAAAAGTATAAAAAAAATCTCAGGCGGCAACTTCCCTTGCTTTATTAACTTTAACAACCATATTCCCTCTACCAACCGATATTATTTGTACCTTTGTGCGCAATTTAGAAATAAAGATGACAGAAAACAGAATCTATTTACAGAAATATGCCATGCACTTTGGCACGTATATGGGAGTCTATTGGATATTGAAATTCATACTATTTCCATTGGGATTTCGTATTCCTTTCTTTTCTTTCCTATTTATAATCCTGACATTAGCCGTACCATTCATCGGTTACCACTATACAAAAATGTATCGGGACAAAATATGCGGAGGAAGCATCCAGTTCTCACATGCCGTTCTCTTCAGCATCTTCATGTATATGTTCGCGTCCTTACTGGTAGCCGTGGCACACTATATCTATTTCCAGTTTATCGACCACGGATTTATCATTAATTCCTATACCCAGCTATGGGACGAATTGATGGCCAACACCCCCGCCTTGATAGAAAGCAAAGAGATTATAAAAGAAACGATAGACAGTGTCCGTTCACTCAATTCCATTAATATAACCATGCAGCTATTGTCATGGGATGTATTTTGGGGAAGTATCCTCGCCATCCCTACTGCATTGATGGTGATGAAAAGAGCCAAACCTGAGAACGACGAGCCTTCACAATCGTAACTTGTAATTCGTAATTTAGAAGTAAAAAGATGGATATATCAGTTGTAGTCCCATTATTCAATGAAGAAGAGTCACTACCCGAACTCTACGCTTGGATAGAACGGGTAATGCAAGCCAACGGATTCTCATTCGAAGTGATTTTCGTTAATGACGGAAGCACTGACCACTCATGGGAAGTGATAGAAAAGCTCAAAGCACAATCAGAACACGTAAAAGGAATCAAATTCCGTCGCAACTATGGTAAATCTCCCGCACTCTACTGTGGATTTGCCGAAGCTCAGGGTGACGTAGTTATCACGATGGATGCAGACCTGCAGGACAGCCCGGACGAAATTCCGGAACTCTACCGGATGATAACCCAGGATGGTTACGATCTCGTATCCGGCTGGAAACAAAAAAGATATGACCCACTATCAAAAACGTTACCAACGAAGTTATTCAACGCAACCGCACGCAAAGTGTCGGGCATCAAAAACCTGCACGATTTTAACTGCGGACTGAAAGCATATCGCAAAGATGTCGTAAAACACATCGAAGTGTACGGTGAAATGCACCGTTACATTCCCTATTTGGCAAAGAATGCCGGATTCAAGAAAATCGGTGAAAAGGCTGTCCATCATCAGGCACGTAAGTTTGGCTCTACCAAATTCGGTGGCTGGAACCGTTTCTTCAACGGCTATCTGGACTTGATTTCCCTCTGGTTCCTTTCCAAGTTCGGAATCAAGCCGATGCATTTCTTCGGTTTATTAGGTTCGCTGATGTTCTTTATCGGATTCATATCAGTGGCCGTCGTAGGCGCCAGCAAGCTATATGCCATGTCCAATGGTCTGCCCTACCGACTGGTGACCGACTCTCCCTATTTTTATCTGTCACTCACGGCAATGATTATAGGTACGCAATTGTTCCTTGCCGGATTCCTTGGCGAACTAATCTCGCGCAACGCACCGGAACGGAACAACTATCAGATAGAAAAGAAAATTTGATTCACATTCAATAATTGACTATGAAGAATTTAGTTCGTATCTTTCTCCTATTGATAATCGTCGGTGCCGCCGTGGGCATCCACAGCTCGTGCTCGGACGAGAACGACTGTTCGCTGGCAGGACGTCCGATGATGTATTGCACGTTCAAAGTCCTCAATCCTGACGATAAGACCGAAGTATTAAATGATACGCTTGACTCGTTGACAATTAAGGCATTGGGGACAGACTCAATCATTCTCAACAACGAGAAGAAAGTACATAAGATAATGCTGCCATTACGCTACACAAGCGATTCTACCGTATTTATTTTCCAATATGACCCGGTACGTAACCCCAATGATGTAGACACCTTATATATCGTACAACAAAATACCCCCTATTTCCAATCAATGGAATGTGGATATATGATGAAACAAAATATCCTCAGTGCCAAGTTCGGAAACAGAGCAGGTAGCTCGGAGAAAATAGACTCCATCTATTTTAGAAATAAAGAAGCCAATACTAATGAAATTGAGAATCTACAGATATTCTTTAAATATCGTGACCGTACACCGGATACGACTGACTAGCCTTCTTCTGCTCTTTTGTATCGGGCTTCCGTTGTTGGCACAGCAGCAACGCCCTACCCATACACCCAAAAGAGAACAGAAAAAGAATAAGGTTGCCGAAGTAGATACCATTCCTTTTTACAATGGTACGTACATCGGCGTGGACTTGTACGGCATAGGAAGCAAACTTCTAGGCGGTGACTTCATGAGTTCTGAAGTCAGCGTGGCAGTCAACCTCAAAAACAAGTTCATCCCTACTATTGAATTTGGTATGGGCGGAACGGATACATGGAGTGAAACCGGTATCCACTACAAAAGCAAAACTGCCCCATTCTTCCGGATCGGCGTGGATTACAACACCATGGCAAAGAAGAAAGAGAAAAACAGCTACCTATATGCAGGTATCCGTTACGCATTCAGCTCTTTCAAATATGACGTATCCACCATGCCCGCAGGCGACCCTATCTGGGGAGACGTTATAGGTAACCCCAGTCTGGAAGACGATTATTGGGGCGGAAGCGTACCTTTCAGCCATTTGGGAATGAAAGGTTCCGTGCAGTGGCTGGAAATCGTTTTAGGTGTCAAAGTGCGTATTTACAAGAACTTCAACATGGGCTGGTCGGTACGCATGAAATACAAGACAAGTGCCTCTACCGGAGAGTACGGCGACCCGTGGTATGTGCCCGGCTACGGAAAGTTTAAATCAAACAATATGGGAATCACTTATTCCCTCATTTATAAATTGCCTCTTTAGAATACAATGACAGGACTGGAGATTTGGTTGCTTGCAATAGGTTTGGCGATGGATTGTTTCGCCGTTTCGATTGCAAGCGGTATTATTTTGAAACGTACCCAATGGAAGCCTATGCTGGTCATGGCTTTTGCGTTCGGGCTTTTTCAAGCAATCATGCCTTTTATCGGATGGATGTTTGCCAAAAGTTTCAGCCATCTTATAGAAAGTGTAGACCATTGGATTGCTTTCTCAATTCTCGCCTTTCTTGGCGGCAGGATGATTTGGGAGTCTTTCAAGGAAGAAGAATGCTGCCAGTTATTCAATCCGACAAGCCTGAAAGTGGTATTCACTATGGCAGTAGCAACGAGTATCGATGCGCTGGCGGTGGGCATTTCGTTTGCCTTTCTAGGAGTTCAGAGCTATAATGAAATCCTGTCTCCTATCCTTATCATAGGATTTGTCTCATTCGTCCTGTCGCTAATCGGACTTATCTTCGGTATCCAATGCGGCTGCGGACTGGCACGGAAATTAAAAGCGGAATTATGGGGTGGCATCATCCTGGTCATTATCGGAATCAAAATATTAATCGAACATCTGTTTTTCCAATAAAACAAGTTTCTTCATCAAACAAAAAAGCGTATGAAAACAAAAAAAAGTTTCCTTTGGCTGGCATTCCTGATTCTGGCAAGCATCTGGATAATAGCCAAGCACAACCAGAAGGCCAACTACAACAGTATCAAAGGTCTGGTATTCGGAACTATATATAAAATCACCTACGAGCACGAGGGTGACTTAAAACCGGAAATCGAAGCCGAACTGCAACGTTTTGACTATTCCCTGTCGCCATTCAACGACAGTTCTGTCATTAGCCGTGTAAACCGTAACGAAGAATTGGTTACCGACAGCTTCTTTCAAAATTGCTTCAACCGTTCGATTGAAATATCACGCGAGACAAAAGGCGCTTTCGACATCACGATAGCTCCTCTTGCCAACGCTTGGGGATTTGGCTTCAAGAAAGGAGCTTTCCCTGATTCATTAATGATAGACAGTCTGCTGCAAATCACCGGATATGAGAAGGTGAAATTGGAGAACGGTGAAGTTATCAAACAAGATCCACGTATCATGTTGAGCTGTAGCGCAGTAGCCAAAGGGTATTCGGTAGATGTAGTAGCACGCCTGCTCGACCGAAAAGGTATAAAAAACTATATGGTAGACATTGGCGGCGAGGTGGTAGTGAAAGGCAAAAACCCCTCCAATGGCTTATGGCGCATTGGAATCAATAAACCCGTTGACGACTCACTGGCCGTAAACCAAGAACTACAAACAATACTCGAAATTTCAGACTTAGGCTTGGCTACTTCCGGCAACTATCGCAACTATTACTATAAAGACGGCAAAAAATATGCCCATACCATCGACCCGAGAACGGGCTATCCTGTACAACACAGCATCTTATCTTCTACTGTAATCGCCAAAGACTGCATGACTGCCGACGCCCTAGCTACCGCATTCATGGTGATGGGGCTGGAAGAAGCGGAGACTTTTTGCAAAGCAAACCCGGAGATTGACGCTTACTTTATTTACAGTGGAGAAAACGGAGAGTTCAAGACTTACTATACGGAAGGAATGAAAAAGTACATAGCGAAATAAAATCCGTTTCTTCTCTTTCATTCCTTTCACATGAGGATAAGTCTCAAGCTATCAACTATTTCGTGTGATTACTTAAAGATTAATGCCCTTTTCACATTCTTCACGACCGGTATCATCACAAAAACACCATTTATCGTGAAGGATGTGCCGCATCTCTCGACACCCCATAATAACCGGGAGCAGGCACATACATCGGTTGAGTGCGCAAGCCGATATTCACCAGTTTTCCTTCTCCACGCAGACGAACCAAATGTGTTTTTGCCGTAGTACGAGCCAAGCCGCATATCTCTTGAAAGTCACGACGGGTCATCATCTGATGTCCGGCAAAATATTCTTTCAACAACATGTCAATCTCCACCTCCGAAACCTTCTCCGAATGGCGGACGTACTTGGACTGACTGGCACGGACGCCAACAAAATGTCCTTTCAGATTAGTGTCAGGACGGAAACGAACTGTTTTAAAAGTCACTTTATTGGTTTTGTGCGGAGTGCTGCGGGTCACTTTCCCCGTAGCCGCCAAAGTGGGATAAAAATAACCGATTCCCTCGATATGCACTTCTTTCCCCTCACTCAACGACTCGCCGAGAATCTTCGACAGGTTGTCGAGCACATTCTTCACATCACCCACAGTCAACGAACTGTAATCATGAATCCTGTAACAAAGTGTTTCCGTATCCACCTTACCATTCATAAAGATACGCGGATGCAACGCTGCCTCTTCTTCGTCCGAAGATGCATTAGGATTTTCATACCAATCAAATACAATAGCCATTACTTCTTTTCAATTTAAATGTGTAACTTCATCATAGGACGACTGTAATCGGCTATTCGGACAACTGAAATCGGCTGTTCAGTCAACTATAGTCAGCCGACCGGACAACTCCAGCCGGCTTTCCTTAAACAAGCACTAAAGATACGACAAAGTAACGACATATCAGCATAAGAAAGCATGTTTTTCATTTCAGAAGAAAACAAACATTTTCTTAGTTAAATACTTGCAAACCCCATATCTCATGTTATACCTTAGCAGCATCAACCGGTCGAAAAAACAACATTTATTCATTTAAAAAA
>NZ_CABUHK010000149.1 GCF_902491285.1 uncultured Bacteroides sp.
CTTTATCAATGACGGGCAACTTACTATCTTTTGATTTTATGTCGAACTCACGTTAAATAAGACTTATGCTTTAATCCAACTTATGAATAACCAGTCCTGAGCGGAGTTTAGGCTCGAACCAAGTGGTCTTGGGCGGCATGATATTACCGGTATCCGCAATATCCATCAATTGCTTCATAGACACAGGATAAAGTGCCAGAGCTACTTTCATTTCACCGCTATCCACACGTTTCTTGAGTTCGCCCAATCCACGGATACCGCCGACAAAGTCGATACGCTTATCCGAACGCAGGTCTTTTATCCCCAGGATTTCATCTAAAATCAGATTAGACGAAATGGTTACATCAAGTACACCGATAGGGTCATTATCATTGTATGTACCGGGTTTGGCAGTCAGGCTATACCACTTGTTACTGAGATAAAGAGAGAAGTTATGCAGACCGGACGGCTTGTATATATCCTCACCCTTTTCTTCTACGGCAAAGTTCTTTTCCAATGCAACAATGAACTGCTCGGGAGTCAGCCCGTTGAGGTCTTTCACTACGCGGTTATAATCAATAATAGTCAGTTGGTTGGCAGGGAAGCAGACTGCCATAAAGTAATTATACTCCTCATCACCACGATGATTCGGATTCTGTTTGGCTTTCTCAGCCCCAACTAATGCAGCAGCGGCAGAACGGTGATGGCCGTCAGCGATATACAGTGCCGGCATCTTCGCAAATTCGGCAGTGATGGCCGCAATATCCTCGTCCTGGTCAACAATCCAGAACGTATGACCGAAGCCGTCGCCCGGAGCGATGAAGTCATAAACCGGCTTTCCGGCCGTATATTTCTTGATGATAGCATCCAACCTCTCATTATCAGGATAAGCGAAGAAAACAGGCTCGATATTCGCATTGTTCACACGGACATGCTTCATTCGGTCTTCTTCCTTGTCGCGACGGGTAAGTTCATGCTTCTTGATAACTCCGTTCATATAATCGGGAACATAAGCACCGACAACCAGTCCGTACTGTGTCTTCCCGTTCATAGTCTGGGCATAGATATAATAGTTTTCCTTTGCATCCTGCACCAGCCATCCTTTATCCTGAAACGCCTGGAAGTTCTCGGCAGCCTTGGCATACACCGGCTCGGCATGCTCGTCCGTGCCTGCGGGAAAATCTATCTCAGGTTTGATGATATGATAAAGAGACTTCTCGTTACCTTCCGCTTCAATGCGGGCTTCTTCAGAATTCAAGACATCGTAAGGACGGGAAGCAACCTGTTCCACCAAATCTTGCGGTGGACGAATGCCCTTGAAAGGTTTAATTATTGCCATGATATTAGTATTTAATATGTAAAAAATAAAAGCCACAGACTTATTGAAAATCTGTGGCTCAAATATACTACTATTTCTACGAATATTATTTATTCACGCGGAATTTTTCGCAACCGTCTTTCAAGAAACCAACGATTTGTTTGGCAGCGGCAATACCTGCATTGATATTTGCTTCAGCAGTCTGTGCACCCATCTTCTTCGGAGTTGAGAAATAGCGTCCTGCAAACTTCTCAGCAAATTCAGCGTTAGCGGCAGGCATGATGTCCGTGATATATTTGAAGTCGGCACGGTCTTCCATCAGCTTAATCAGTTCGGCTTCATTGATAACTTCCTTGCGGGCAGTGTTTACCAGCATGGCACCCTTCGGCATATCTTTCAGCAGCGCATAATTGATAGAATTCTTAGTCTCGGCAGTAGCAGGAATATGCAGAGACACCACCTGGCAAGTCTTATACAACTCTTCTGCCGAATCAAGTGCTTTCACACCGTCTTTTTCGATTACTTCTTTCGGGCAGAATGCATCGTAAGCATACACTTCCATTCCAAAGCCTTTGGCAACACGGGCCACATTACGGCCAACGTTTCCGTAAGCGTGGATACCCAGCTTCTTGCCCATCAGTTCCGTACCGGAAGTTCCGTTATAGAAATTACGGACAGCATATACCATCATACCCAAAGCCAGTTCGGCAACCGCATTGGAGTTCTGTCCCGGAGTGTTCATCACACAAACATTGTGAGCAGTGGCAGCAGCCAAGTCTACGTTATCGTATCCTGCACCCGCACGAACCACAATCTTCAATTCCTTTGCAGCATCCAGCACTTCAGCATCAATTATATCACTACGGATAATGATAGCGTCGGCGTCTTTCACTGCATCCAGCAACTGAGCCTTATCTGTATATTTTTCGAGTAAAGCAAGCTCATATCCGGCTGCTTCTATTTCTTTACGAATACCGTCTACCGCAACTTTAGCAAACGGCTTTTCTGTAGCTACAAGTACTTTCATAATTCTTTCATTAATGAAGTTTTTCAAATTCCTGCATACAATCAATCAAAGCCTGTACGCTTTCTTTCGGCATAGCGTTGTAGCAAGATGCGCGGAAACCACCTACCGAACGGTGTCCCTTGATACCTACCATACCTCTTTCAGTAGCAAACTTCATGAAGTCAGCCTCGAGGTCTTTGTATTCGGGAGCCATAACGAAACAAATATTCATGCGTGAGCGGTCTTCCTTAGCAGCAGTACCTACGAACAATTTGTTGCGGTCGATTTCCGCATACAGCATATCAGCCTTTTCGATGGCACGGCGTTCCATTTCTTTCACACCACCCTGAGCTTTGATCCAACGAAGGTTCAACATGGCAGAATAGATAGGTAATACCGGCGGAGTATTGAACATTGAACCGCCATCAATGTGAGTCTGATAATTCAGCATTGACGGGATGTAACGTGACACCTTACCTACTGCATCATTCTTCACGATAACGAACGTAACGCCCGCAGGAGCCAGGTTTTTCTGAGCACCACCATAGATACAGATATATTTGGAAACGTCAATCGGACGTGAGAAAATATCAGAAGACATATCGGCAATCACTGGAACCGGAGAATCGAGGTCTTTCTTCAATTCCGTACCGTAAATTGTATTATTTGTAGTGATATGGAAATAATCTGCATCAACAGGGATTGTGTAATCTTTCGGGATATAAGTATATGTAGCTTCGGCTGAAGAGGCAACCTCTACAACTTCACCAAAACCTTTGGCTTCTTTCATTGCTTTCTTTGCCCATACACCGGTATTCAAATAAGCTGCTTTTTTTTCGAGGAAATTATAGGGCACCATGCAGAACTCCATACTAGCACCTCCACCCAGGAACAAAACCGAATAACCTTCGGGGATATTGAGTAATTCCTTGAATAATGCCTCTGCCTCGTCAACCACAGGTTGGAAGTCTTTGGCACGGTGGCTGATTTCCATCAGAGATAAACCAGAGCCGTTGAAATCTAAAATAGCCTTCGCTGTATCCTCTATCACCTCACGCGGAAGAATGGAAGGTCCTGCATTGAAATTATGCTTTTTCATTTGAAGTTTGTTTTTGGTTTAACAATTTCGTTACTTTTGTCTTTTGACCTTGCGAATTTACGAATTTATTCCCATCGCACAAATCTTTCCTTATAAAAATACTGTTTTAAAGCAGATTTTCCTTTCTTTTTATTGGTTTATACAGGATATATACACCATATTGTTATCTACAGATAACAAGTAAGGAATAAAAGTCGAAAAACGAACAAAGCATGGGGAAGTTACTAATAAAGTGAAAGCAAAATGCAATAAAAACGTATATTTATTTAGCTTCTTCAATAATAGTCTTCATTCCTTTGATTTTTTCGCCTTGAATCAGGTTCAAGAGTTGCTTGACCTTCGCCCGGCGCACAGCAACAAAAGCATAATGTTCCTTCACGTCAATCGCCCCCACATCTTCACGGGTCAGATTCCCTTTCTTATACAGGAATCCGGCAATATCCATCCGGCTCAGTTTTTCCTTCTTTCCTTTACCTATATATATAGTAGCCCAAATTGACTTTGGCGGACGGGGGGGATTTTCAGGCAACGCAACCGTTTCCATATCTTCAGGAATATAAGCGGGCAGCTTTTCTTCCTCATGAAGAATCAGATAAGACGTTCCTGTAGCGTCCCAACGCGCCGTACGCCCGTTCCGGTGTGTAAAGGCTTCCTCATTCACCGGAAGGTGATAATGGATGATATGCCCAATCTCCGGAATATCCAGTCCACGGGCAGCCAAATCGGTAGAAATCAATACATGGCAACTGCCGTTACGGAACTTATACAACGCACGCTCACGGTCCGGCTGTTCCATGCCGCCATGAAAGCGTTCGGCAGACAGTTTCTTATCTGCCAATAGTTTCTGCACACGATCCACCGCATCCCGGTGATTGCAAAAGACGATACTCGAGCTGCTTCCCAATGTGCAAAGCAGATTATATAAAGTATCAATCTTATCTTTCGCCGGAGAAAGCACTTTCATCAGCGTCAGACGGGATTCCTGTTCTTCGGAAGCGTCCGGCAGGAAATTCAGCCTGACTGTACGGTTCAGTCCTGTAAATTCGGGAATCTCTTCAGCATCCGTAGCCGAAAGCAACATACGCTTTTTCAGTCCCGGAAGCTGCGTGATAATCTCCGCCATTTCATCATGGAAACCGAACTCCAAAGACTTGTCAAATTCATCAATGATTAAAGTCTCAATGGTTTCGGGGTTGAAATTTCCCTTAGACAAATGGTCGGTAATACGTCCCGGAGTACCGATAATGATAGCGGGATGATTTCCTTGAATGCTCTTCTTTTCTTCCGCAATGGGGTGTCCGCCGTAGCAACAACAGGTTTTCCAGGAAGTCCCCATGGCTTTAAACACACTGTCGATCTGCAAAGCCAACTCACGCGAAGGAACCAGAATCAAGACCTGCACATTACCGTTGTCCGGCTTCAAGGTGAGTAATAAAGGCAACAGATAAGCCAGTGTCTTGCCCGACCCTGTCGGTGACAATAATATGACGTCTTTCTTTCCGGTAGCTTGTTCAAGTGACGCTTCCTGCATCGGATTCAGCTCTTCAATCTTCAAATTGCGGAGAGCCGACTGTATAATTTCATTTTTCTCTAACATGGTGACAAAGATAATAAAAGGAAGAGTATGAGGACGAATACGCAGTTAAACTTTAGCCATGCCGGTCAAGATATAACGTCCTTTTAGATTATTCTCTCTCATATAAATGGTAACTTCCGCCCGGCAAGCCGATATTAAGGCATATCCGGTCAGTTCCGAACTCATAGCTTTGACAAACGTGTACTCCGTATCGTTGTGAATAAAAGATATACGATGGTATTCCATAACCTGTTTTATGTATTTAAATTCTATTGGGTAGTCAAATATACGAATATAATAGATACGTATAGCGAAAATAGGAAAATATCTTCATAACGGACGTAAAATAGCCGAATGGTATAGCGGAAAGACACACAGGGAAAGCACAAAAAAGAAGCGGGAAACCTGAAAAGCATATCAGCTTTTTCAAGTTTCCCGCTCTGTTTGTTATGTTATCTTTCCAGTCATTTCACTGACCGGAAGTTAACTTCCGACGAATTGAATTATCCGCCGAAGTTATCGAACATCAAATTCTGAGCCGGTACGCCAAGGTCGTCGAGCATCTTCTCAACGGCTTTCGACATCGGGCCGGGACCACACATGTAGTATTCGATATCTTCAGGAGCTTCATGGTTCTTCAAGTAAGTTTCATAAATCACGTTGTGAACGAAGCCCGGAGTGTACTTCACGCCTGCAGCATCGGCAGCAGGATCCAGACGGTCAAGCGCCAGATGGAATGTGAAGTTCGGGAAGTCCTTTTCGATTTGCAGGAAGTCTTCCAGATAGAATACCTCGTTCAGTGCACGGGCACCGTAGAAGTAAGACATCTTACGGTCGGTAATATGCAGCGTCTTCGTCAAGTGCATGATTTGTGCACGCAACGGAGCCATACCGGCACCACCGCCAATCCACATCATTTCCTTATTAGAATCCAAAATCGGGTGGAAATCTCCGTAGGGGCCGCTCATAATCACCTTGTCACCCGGTTTCAGAGTGAAGATATAAGAAGAAGCGATACCCGGCATTACATCCATAAATCCGGGACCTT
>NZ_CABUHK010000150.1 GCF_902491285.1 uncultured Bacteroides sp.
TCAAAATGTGGAGTATCTCCTTTAATTACGCAACCAATTGCAATAATTGCATCAATATCGCAATTTTCCATCATTTGGTTGGCGCCAAATGTAAGTTCGAAACTTCCCGGAACAGTTTTTACCAGAATATTTTCTTCTTTTGCTCCATGTTTTTTTAATGTATCGACCGCGCCTTTCAGCAAAGCGCCTGTTATATTGAAATTCCATTCGGATACAACGATGCCGAATTTCATATTTTCAGCATTCGGAATTGAATTAAAATCGTATTCGGATAAATTATGATAAGCTGTTGCCATGAGTAAATTATAGATTAAAAATTAAAAATTGGAAGTTTGGAAAGGTTTCTGGAAAAAAGGCACGGATTACACGGATTTCACGGTTGTAGTTGATAACTGTTTTTAATCCGTGTCAATCTGTGTAATCCGTGCCTGATATCTTATATATATAATAAGGTATCTTATTTTTTCATCAGTTTAGCCTGCTCGATATATTTGTCGATGTCCATAGCTTGGTAAGATTGGAAGTATTTGTCCTTGATCTTGGTATAAGCGCTTACTGCATCGTCAAATTTGCCTTGTTTCACCAGAATTTCTCCGGCTTGCAACAAGAAGATCGGACTCAATGTGTTGTTGTCAGCTTTGTCTGCTGCCGACAGCAAGGTAGAAGCTGCCTTGTCCAATTGTCCGAGTTGTGCATAGCAGTTACCTGCAGCACCCAGGATTGCGGGAGCAACCATTTGGTCTTTTCCGTTAAAGTCATCCAGCATTTTCACTGCTTCTTCATATTTGCCGAGTTGTGCATAGCAAATACCTGCATAAGCTTTTGCCAGATTAGCCGCCTTTGTTCCACTGTAATCGTCGGCTACTTTCAGGAAGCCGGCGAAACCGATGCTGTCACCGTTCAGTGCTTGCTCGAAAGCATCCTGTTCAAAGTATTCCTGTCCTTTGAAAAGAGCTGCCTGTGCTTTTTCTTCACGTGGTTCAGCATAGAGGTTTTTGTACATGATAATACCTGCTACAATAATAATCACAGCAACAACACCGCCGATGATTGCGTTTTTGTACTTGATAAGAAATGCTTCCGATTGTGTCAGTGCATCTTCTACGTTCAGATGTTCGTTCTGATTCTTTTGTTCTGCCATTTTATATGATTCTTTTTGTTATTATTCACGGTTTGATATTTCGACTCGCAAAAGTAGTTTTTTTATATCTACAAATGAAATTTAGAGCCATCTTTTTTTGTTTTACACCCGAAAACCACGAAAATCTTGCTACTTTTGTGAGCAAATTAACGTGTACATAATGATACTGAAACGAATATCCATATTAAATTATAAGAATTTGGAAGAAGTGGAGCTGGGATTCTCCGCCAAACTGAATTGTTTTTTCGGGCAGAACGGAATGGGAAAGACGAATCTGCTGGATGCGGTGTATTTCTTGTCTTTTTGTAAAAGTTCCGGCAATCCGATTGATTCTCAGAATATTCGTCATGAACAGGAGTTCTTTGTTATTCAGGGGTTTTATGAAGCTGAGGACGGGACTCCCGAGGAAATTTATTGCGGGATGAAACGTCGCTCAAAGAAGCAGTTCAAGCGTAATAAGAAGGAATATAGCCGCTTTTCCGATCATATAGGTTTTTTGCCTTTGGTGATGGTGTCGCCTGCCGACTCCGAATTGATTGCCGGGGGAAGTGACGAGCGGCGTCGGTTTATGGATGTTGTGATTTCGCAGTATGACAAGGAATATCTGGATGCGCTGATACGGTATAACAAGGCGTTGACACAACGGAATACTTTGCTGAAAAGTGAGTTCCCTGTGGAAGAGGAACTGTTTTTGGTGTGGGAGGAAATGATGGCGCAGGCCGGTGAAATTGTATTCAGGAAGCGTGAAGCGTTTATCAAAGAGTTTATTCCTATCTTTCAGTCTTTTTATTCTTTCATTTCCCAGGATAAGGAATATGTAGGATTGTCTTATGAATCTCATGCGCGGGAGGCTTCTTTGCTGGAAGTGTTGAAGCAAAGCAGAGAGCGGGACAAGATTATGGGATTCTCTTTGCGCGGGATTCATAAAGATGAGCTGAATATGCTGTTGGGCGAATTTCCGATAAAGAAAGAAGGTTCGCAGGGACAGAACAAAACGTATCTGGTAGCTTTGAAGCTGGCGCAGTTTGATTTTCTGAAACGTACCGGAAAAACTGTCCCTTTATTGTTGCTGGATGATATTTTTGATAAGCTGGATGCTTCGCGTGTGGAACAGATTGTCAAATTGGTGGCGGGCGATAACTTCGGACAGATATTTATAACGGATACGAACCGTGGACACTTGGATAGTATTTTGCATAAAGTGGGCAGTGATTATAAGATTTTCCGTGTGGAAGAAGGAGTCATTCACGAAATGGAGGCTGAACAATGAAACGCAATGATGCCGAACAAATAGGAAAACTGATTCAGCAGTTTCTTCGCCAAGAGAGTCTGGAGTCTCCGTTGAACGAACAAAGATTGCTGGATGCCTGGCCCAAAATACTGGGACCTGCGGCAACCTATACCAGCAATCTTTATATTCGTAACCAGACTTTATATGTGCATCTTACTTCTGCCGCTCTACGTCAGGAGCTGTTGATGGGGCGCGAAATGCTGATACGTGCACTCAATGAGAAAGTAGGAGCTACGGTAATTACAAATATCATTTTCCGTTAAGGAAAGGAATCCGGTCTATTGTTTTTATTCCCAGTTCTTTCAGAATCTTGGTGGCGCGGTCATAATAGAAAGGCGTTTCCAAATATTGGTTATTATGTGCATCCACTCCGATAATGGCAGTACAACCTTCGTGGGCTGCTATTTCCCAAAAATCGGGGTGGGGAATAGTTGTAATTCCATGAGTGTCATTGTACTCTTCATAGCCGAGGTTATACTCCAACGGCAGATTTAACCGTGCCGCTGTCCGGCAGATATGTCTGCTGACTAGTTTGCAGTGACGGTCGAATCGGGGGTAGGAGCGCATGAATAAATCAGGATGTGCCAGATAAGCGAATAATCCGCTTTCCATCCCTTCGATAGAGCTCTCTTCGTAAAGTTCGAGCATATCCACCGTATCTGTATGCCTGCCGAAGTAGGGGAACTTTTCGTCCGTGTGAAAATGGTGATTCCCGAAAATGACGTAATCCAACTGGTATTCCTTGATGATGCCTTTCAGCCAATGCAGGTAATCCGGGAAATATTCACATTCCAGTCCAATTCTCAGACTGATTTGGTCTTTGTACTTTTCCCGTAACGAACGGAGACTTTCTACATATTCCGGCAATTCTTCGGGGGTCATGCGGATGTCCGATATATAGCCGGTGCGGTATTTCCACGGGGTATGGTCTGAGAAACCTAATTCTTGATAACCGCCTTTGATGGCGCTTAAAACAAATTCTTCGTCACTCCCTGTCGCATGATGGCAGCGGGTGGTATGGGTGTGATAATTCGTTCTCATTGCTTGTTATGATTATGTCCATGCGAATGTCATATGATTCCGCAGGAACTTCTTCTACTAATTGAAATGGAAAACAAATACCTGCCTTGAAAGCAGACGGAATGCGTGGCAGAAGACGGTCGTAATAGCCCTTTCCCCGTCCCAGCCGGTTGCCTTTTGAGTCAAAAGCGACTCCGGGAACGGCGATGAAGTCTATGGCGGCATAGTCTGTGAATAGTTCACCGGTCGGTTCTTCTATACCATAACTGCCGGTTGCCATATCTTCAGGGCCGCTATATATACGTAATTCCAAGTCGTCACCTACAACTACCGGAAGCACGATCCGCTTTTTATTGCTCCATTTCCGGATAAACGAGTGCGTGTCTACTTCGTCTTTTAGCGAATGATAAAGTAATATAGTATTTGCCGCCCTAAAAGCCGGATGGGCTTCGAGGGCGGCAAGTACTTTAGCTGATTGCAACTTCCGCATAGCTGAATCCTCGTGACGGGTCTTCAGTGATGCTATATACTTGCGCAGTTCTTTTTTTCTTTCCATCTTTTTTGTCCTTTGTCACTTCTTCCTCTTCGACTGCTACCGGAGCTTTAGGAAAAGCTTCTCCTTTTTCGAGTATCTCGATTCCTTTATTGACAGTAGCATCTGTCTTATTGAAGTATTGGAGATAGGCTTCCAGTCCCAGCATATTGTAGATGATGTTGCCATAGATATTCTTTTCCAGCAGTTTATATGATTTCTGGATAAGGATATTTCTTCTTTTCACTCCCTTGCTGTCGGCAAAACGAACAAACTGTTCAACCAGGCCTTGGTGGCGTAGATAGTTCAGCAGTTCTTCTTCCGTTTCATATTGACTGAGCTTTTTCCGGTTATTGTCCGTGTATTGGAATGTAAACTGGATAGTCAGTCCACGGTTGATGACTGTAGAAAGATAGGAAGTGACTCCTGTCGTATCCTGTGGCACAAATATATCGGGCATGATACCGCCACCGCCGTATACAGTACGTCCCAGGCTGGTGTTATAGCGTTCATTCTCATTTTGCTTGATGCTGTCGCGTGAGAAGAACTCTCCGTGTTCGTAACGGTTGTATAAGTCCAGTTCGTAGTTGCGGTCTTTACCACTTTCGTAAGGTCGTTGGATGCAGCGTCCGGACGGAGTGTAATAGCGGGCAATCGTCAGGCGGATAGCCGAACCGTCACTGAAATCGATAGGCTGCTGGACGAGTCCCTTGCCAAAAGAACGGCGTCCTACTACCGTACCCCGGTCATTATCCTGGATAGCTCCGGTAAAGATTTCACTGGCTGAGGCAGAACCTTCGTCAATCAATACGACGAGCGGCATCTTCTGGCAACTACCTGTGCCGTTGGCAAATTCTTCTGCACGCGGATATTTGCGGCCTTGGGTATATACGATAAGTTTGCCTTCGGGCAGGAATTCATTTACCATACGGATAGCGGCTTCCATGTATCCGCCGGTGTTGCCGCGCAGGTCGATAATCAGTCCTTTACATTTCTTATGGTTAAGTTGCGCCAGTGCATTGAGCAATTCTACATGGGTGGTACGGCCGAACTTGCTGACCTTCACGTAACCGATGTCATCATTCACCATATAGGCTGCATCCACTGTGTTTTGTGGAATATCACCACGGGTAATGCTGAAATTCAGTAAGTCTTTTTCTCCCATACGCTTGACTCCCAACTTCACTTGAGAACCTTTAGGCCCTTTGAGAGTGCGCATGGCTCGCTCGTTGGTCACTTTTTTGCCGACGAACAGACTGTCGTCTACCATGACGATACGGTCGCCCGCCATCAGACCTACTTTTTCAGAAGGACCGCCTTGAATGACTGCATTCACATGAATTGTGTCGTTCTGTATAGTAAACTGGATACCGATTCCGCTAAAGCTACCTTCCAGTTCAGAGTTGACTTCTTCGAGATTCTGAGCCGGAATATAAGTTGAATGTGGATCGAGCTCGGCCAGAATTTGCGGCATTGCTTTTTCTACGAGGTCGGTCATATTAACTGTGTCTACATACTGGTCATCTACGATTCGCAACAATGCATTCAGCTTGTTGGAAGAACCGTTTATGATACCCAGGCGGTTGCCGGCGAAATGCTTGGCATAAAATGTGCCGATAAGAATTCCGATTACCACGCTGACAGCTATGATGACAGGTGTGAAACGTGAAGAGTTCTTTGTACTCATGTCTATTCCTTTTTTAAAACGTTCGTTTTACTATTTGTCCGAAGCAGAATTGTTATCCGGTTCTGTATAGATGACTTCAATTCCTGCCCGTTTTAATAATTCTATTCCATCTTCCAGGCGATAATGTTCGGAATAAACTACCCGTTTGATTCCTGCCTGTATGATTAACTTCGCACATTCAATGCAGGGTGAAGCCGTGACATACATCGTGGCTCCGTCGCTGCTGTTATTTGAACGTGCTATTTTTGTAATGGCGTTCGCTTCTGCATGCAGAACGTATGGTTTTGTCAGGTTGTTTTCATCCTCACATACATTCTCGA
>NZ_CABUHK010000151.1 GCF_902491285.1 uncultured Bacteroides sp.
AATGGAATCGACCCTAATTTTATCTTGCAATAAAAAGGTTTATCGGACAGCAATAATAATCTTAAAAGAGTCAGTCTTCGGAAAAGGAAGCCTGACTCTTTTCATATCAGAATTCCTTTTATATTCATCACTCCTGCATTTAAAGAAATATTTCGCAACCGCACGACTAACAAAAAGTCATTATTCCTTTGCATCTTTCACAAATTACCACTACATTCGTCGAGTAAAACACTTAAATATACTACAATGGAATTACCTTTTGCCGAATCATGGAAAATAAAGATGGTAGAACCCATCCGTAAAAGTACTCGTGAAGAACGTGAGCAATGGATTAAAGAAGCACATTACAACGTCTTCCAACTCAAATCAGAACAAGTTTATATAGACCTCATAACCGACTCAGGAACAGGAGCCATGAGCGACCGCCAATGGGCCGGAATGATGCTCGGCGATGAAAGCTATGCCGGAGCAACCTCTTTCTTCAAACTGAAAGAGATGATTACGAAACTGACCGGATTTGAGTATATCATCCCGACGCACCAGGGACGTGCCGCAGAAAATGTACTTTTCTCCTATTTGGTACACGAAGGAGACATCATACCCGGCAATTCACACTTCGACACCACCAAAGGACACATCGAAGGACGCCATGCCACCGCATTAGACTGCACCATTGATGCAGCCAAACAGACACAGCTAGAACTCCCGTTCAAAGGAAATGTAGACCCTGACAAACTGCAAAAAGCCCTGACCGAACATGCAGAACGTATCCCCTTTATCATCGTAACCATCACCAACAACACAGCCGGCGGACAACCTGTATCCATGCAAAACCTGCGTGAAGTAAGAGCCATCGCCGACAAATACGGCAAGCCGGTACTTTTCGACTCCGCACGCTTCGCAGAAAACGCTTACTTTATCAAAATGCGCGAAGAAGGTTACCAAGATAAATCCATCAAAGAAATTACGAAAGAGATGTTCGCCCTTGCCGACGGCATGACAATGAGTGCCAAAAAAGACGGAATCGTCAACATGGGCGGCTTCATAGCCACACGCCGTGAAGACTGGTATGAAGGTGCAAAAGGTTTCTGCGTGCAATACGAAGGGTATCTCACTTACGGCGGAATGAACGGACGGGACATGAACGCACTCGCCATCGGACTGGACGAAAACACAGAATTCGATAATCTCGAAACACGCATCAAGCAAGTAGAATACCTGGCAAAGAAACTGGATGAATACGGAATCCCCTATCAGCGTCCTGCCGGCGGTCATGCCATTTTCATTGATGCGCCCAAAGTGCTGACACACGTACCCAAGGAAGAATTTCCGGCACAGACACTGACTATCGAACTCTATCTGGAAGCCGGTATCCGCGGATGCGAAATCGGCTATATCCTTGCCGACCGTGACCCGATTACTCACGAAAACCGATTCAACGGACTCGATTTACTGCGTCTTGCCATCCCCCGCAGGGTGTACACAGACAATCATATGAACGTGATAGCCGCCGCCCTCAAGAATGTATATGAACGCAGAGAAAGCATTACCCGCGGAGTACGTATCGCTTGGGAAGCCCCGCTGATGCGACACTTCACCGTCCAATTGGAAAAACTATCTATCTAAAAAACAAGATAAGTAATCAAATCAAGAAACGGTGAATAACAACCGGATTCCCCACTTATTATTCACCGTTTCCCGATTTTCTCTTTCTATTCAGTTCATCGTCCATGTCAACACAAAATCCGGATGGATACGATAACCAACAGTATAAAGTTTTTGTAATCCCGTCACAAACTCCTGAACTTGAAACGTGCCCTCTTCCTGAGGAACAAAATGTGCCAAACGGAGCTTACGAAGATCAGCGTCGGCATCTTCCATACGTTTAAAAACCGCTTCCTTTGCAGACCAATGCAATAACAGGCTCCAAGTTGTATCTCCCTGATAAGTTTCCGCCTGTTCGTCAGAACGGACATAGCGGTCGGATACCCGATGGACACGTTGACCATATTGCTCAATATCAATGCCGACAGCACTCCGGGAGCCAAGCATCACAGCCACATATCCTTTGGTATGAGAAATACTGATAAAGAAAGAACGATCCGCCAGATAAGGCTTTCCCTCGGAAGAATAACCAATTTCCTTATCCTCCCGTAACATAGAATACAGCAAAACACGAACGGACAGCCATTCCATCTTACGACGTTCGGAGACAAAGCGGTTCAGTTCCTGTTCGCAGAAGATTCTTCGCGCATCGGGCAAAAGAGCCAATAATGCATCCAAAGACTCTTCCATCTTCCAGACAGCCCACTGTATATCGTCCGTCTTATGTTGCAGAAATAACGCCATCTTACGTTTGCCTGATTATACTTTCGTGATTCTATTTTCGTAATTCTATTTTCGTAATTCTACTTTCAAGGATTATTCTTTCTCTTCCGCCCCTTCCGTATCCTTGGGCAGAATCGTGAACTTGACTTTCAAAATACGGCGGCTATCCATCTCCAATACCTCAAACTCGTAATTGTGATAAGTCACTTTCTCGTGCAATGCCGGAAACTCACCTTTAATCTCGAGCAACATACCTGCCAAAGTATCGGCATCCCCCACCACTTTTTCAAACTCATCCTCATCTACTTTCGCAATCTTATAAAAATCTGTCAACTGCGTTTTTGCTTCAAATATCCAAGTGTGGTCATTCAACACGACGTATGTACGTTCTTCATCGTCATACTCATCATGGATTTCCCCTACTATCTCTTCGATAATATCTTCCATCGTCACCAGTCCGGAAGTTCCCCCGAACTCATCTACAACGATGGCAATATGAATCTTATTTGCCTGGAAATCACGAAGCAAATCATCAATCATCTTCGTTTCCGGCACAAAATAAGCCGGACGAATCAATGACTGCCAACGAAAATTATCCCCTTTGCTCACATGAGGAAGAAGATCCTTGATATACAATACCCCCTTGATATTATCCCGCGAACCGGTATAAATAGGAATACGCGAATAAGCATTTTCGATGATACACTGCATCACTTCCTTGAAAGGTGTACGGATATCCAAATCGACCATATCCAGACGTGATGTCATAACTTCCTTCACAGTCTCTCCACCGAAACGGATAATTCCTTCCAGGATATTATTCTCTTCAGAAAGTTCCGCCTTATCCGTCAGTTCCAGCGCGTGAGACAGTTCGTCAACAGAAATATTATGGTTCTTCTTGGCAAAATGCTTGTTCAGAAAAGTTGTAGAACGTACCAGGACAGTAGCTATCGGATGAAATATTTTTTCCAGATAATAAATACCCGGTGCGGAGAAACGGCAAAAAGTCAAGGTCTTCTGTGCCGAATAAATCTTCGGCATAATCTCGCCGAACAGGAGCAACAGAAAAGTAAGTATTACGGTCAGTATCAAGAACTCTGCCAACGGAGAATGAAAAACAAAAACATTCATAAAGAAGAAGTTGCAGAGCATGATAATGGTTACATTCACAAAATTGTTAGTAATCAATATCGTTGCCAGAAGACGTTCAGAGTCACCAAGAAGGGCACTTATTTTATCATCGGAAGGATGATTGCGTTCGTCAATATCATTCCGGTCTGAAGGAGAAAGCGAGAAAAAAGCGATTTCAGAAGCCGAAGCAAAACCGGAAGCAAGCAGGAGCACACCTGCCAGTACTATGGCGATAATAGCAGAGATAGAAGGAGTGTTTACGGTAATACCGTTGAAAATATCAGCCAATTGGCTTAAATAACCATCTGAGTCCAAAGAGTATATATTTTAGTTTAACAAAAGATAATGTGCCAATCTGCCTGCGAAAACCTATCGGCACACTATCACATTATTTAGAACGGCAAGTCGTCTGCCGGATTATTTTGTACAGGTTGCGACTGCTGCATTTGCTGCGGCTGCTGCATTTGTTGGGATTGCTGTGGCTGTTGCGACTGCTGTGGCTGACCGACACTAGGTTGCTGTGCAGAAGCAAAAGCACCCGGATTAGCTCCTTTCGGAGACAGCATTTCCATATAATCTACATAAATCTCGGTAACATAGCGCGTAGCACCTGCCTGATCGGTGTAAGAACGAGTCCTAATCTTTCCTTCCAGATACAACTTTTCCCCTTTGTGTACATACTTATCTACAATTTCCGCCCAACGGTTAGACGCAACGATATTATGCCACTCTGTTCTGTCAGGAATTTGGGTTCCATTAGCCAACGTGTAGCCACGTTCTGTCGTAGCTAACGAGAAAGTTGCCACAGCCGAACCTGCATCGAAGTATTTCACCCGTGGATCTTGTCCCACGTTTCCTAGCAATATCACTTTATTTACTGACATATATGTATCAAGTTTATTATTCTTAGTTTCAAATGCGCTGCCAAAATTAAACAGAATAACAATAGGATGCAAGAATTGTTGTAACTTTTATTTTGATTCGATATGCTTCTCTATAAAAGCGTGTACCAACCTGGAAACAGCATATTGCTCCAAATCTTCCGCCTTTATTTTCTGAAACTTACTGAAAGAAGCCGTCTCTTCGGGTAATACCACTTCATAGAAGTTAGCATAAATCACCCGGTGAGACAACACATGCTTCACCTCTCTACAAACCGAGCGTATCACTGGCTGTACCGACCGTTCTTCCGCCGCAAAGAATGCCCGGAACTCAGGCAAAGCCAAAAACTCTTCTTCCGACAAAGCCACCGGAGTCTCAATCAAAGGCAACTCAAACAGATTCTTCCAGATATCATCTTCCGTCCGTTTATTAATAAAGGTATACGCGCCCGCACGTACATAAATATAATTAAAATAACGGTTTGTCGTTTTCGTCTTATGCTGCTTCACCGGCAGTTTACCGACTAACCCTTTCGAAAGAGCCGAACAACTATCCGCCAACGGACAAAACAAGCAATTAGGCGACTGCGGAGTACACTGAATCGCCCCGAAATCCATAATCCCCTGATTATAAAGAGCCGGCCGCTTCCTGTCCAGCATCTCATCCGCCAAAGCCGCAAAGAGCTTCTTCCCCTCTGTCGAATCAATCGGCGTGTCGATGCCGAAATAACGTGAAAGTACACGATACACATTTCCGTCCACTACCGCATAAGGCATGCCATAAGCAAACGAACAGACAGCCGCAGCCGTGTACTCCCCCACTCCCTTCAAAGCCAGCACTTCCGCATACGTTTTCGGGAAAATCCCGTTCATGCTTTTAGCGGCAGCATGAAGATTCCGGGCACGTGAATAATAACCCAACCCCTGCCAATATTTCATCACCTCATCCTCATCTGCATCCGCCAATGTCTGCACGTCGGGAAAACGCTTGACGAAACGAAGAAAATAATCATACCCCTGCACCACACGCGTCTGCTGAAGGATAATCTCCGAAATCCATATCAGATACGGATCGGAAGACTCCCGCCAGGGCAATTCACGTTTATTCTCCTCATACCACTTTATAATCGCTTCAGTAAACTCATTTATAAGACCGGTCTTCATGTATCATCTAACATTTATCTTGCATATACTATTCAAAAGCCACACAAAAGTAACTCTTTTGGTTCTAAGAAAACCCAACGCCACCATTTTTTTAGAAAAATGTGCATAATATATTTTTTTAGGAGCTTAAAAAGCTATATATTTGCAGTCCAAAAAATTAGCAATAACATAGTAATAATATTTTTTTTAAGGAAAAATGACTAAAGCAGATATTGTAAACGAGATTACAAAGAAAAC
>NZ_CABUHK010000152.1 GCF_902491285.1 uncultured Bacteroides sp.
TGGTAGCAACCGACCGTATTTCGGCTTTTGACGTAGTACTGCCTGAAGGTATTCCCTACAAAGGACAAATGCTGAACCAGATTGCAGCCAAATTCCTTGATGCCACTACTGACATCTGTCCGAACTGGAAACTGGCTACGCCGGATCCGATGGTAACAGTCGGCGTATTGTGCGAAGGTTTTCCTGTAGAAATGATTGTACGCGGTTATCTGTGCGGCAGCGCATGGCGTGCTTACAAAAGCGGTGTACGTGAAATTTGCGGCGTGAAGTTGCCAGACGGAATGCGTGAGAACGAAAAATTCCCCGAACCCATCGTAACTCCGACCACCAAAGCCGAAATGGGACTGCATGACGAAGACATCTCCAAAGAAGAAATCCTGAAACAAGGACTGGCTACTCCCGAAGAGTATGAAGTGCTTGAAAAATATACGCTGGCTCTCTTCAAACGTGGTACAGAAATCGCTGCGGAACGCGGATTGATTCTTGTCGATACAAAATATGAATTCGGCAAGCACAACGGTACTATCTACCTGATGGATGAAATCCATACTCCCGACTCCAGCCGTTATTTCTACTCAGAAGGCTATCAGGAACGTTTCGAAAAAGGCGAACCGCAGAAACAGCTTTCCAAAGAGTTTGTCCGCGAATGGCTGATGGAAAACGGTTTCCAGGGCAAAGAAGGTCAGAAAGTACCCGAAATGACTCCGGCTATCGTACAGAGCATCAGTGACCGTTACATCGAATTGTTCGAAAACATCACCGGTGAGAAATTTGTAAAAGAAGATACCAGCAACATCGCTGAACGTATCGAAAAGAACGTTTTATTAACGATTAATGATTAACCGTTAATCACTATCCACTAATCATTAAAATAAATGGACTACCCACAGCAGCATATCAAGCCTTACGACGAGGAAGGAAAGAAGACCGAGCAAGTGGAACGTATGTTCGACAACATCGCACATGCCTACGACAAACTGAATCATACCTTATCTTTGGGTATCGACCGCAGTTGGCGTCGCAAAGCCATTGCTTGGCTGCGTCCTTTCCAACCGCAACGTATGATGGACGTAGCTACCGGCACAGGGGATTTCGCCATCCTCGCCTGCCGCAAGTTGCAGCCTGCCGAACTAATCGGTACGGACATCTCGGAGGGTATGATGAATGTGGGACGTGAAAAAGTTAAGAAGGAAGGACTCTCGGACAGAATCTCTTTTGCCCGGGAGGACTGTACTTCACTTTCTTTTGCCGACAATGATTTTGACGCCATTACCGTAGCGTTCGGTATCCGCAATTTTGAAGACCTCGACAAAGGACTATCGGAAATGTGCCGGGTATTGAAACCGGGGGGGCATCTCGTGATTCTGGAACTCACCACTCCCGACCGTTTCCCGATGAAGCAACTGTTTTCCGTCTACTCTAAAGTCGTCATTCCATTGCTGGGCAAGCTGCTTTCCAAAGACAACAGTGCCTACCGCTATCTGCCGGACACCATCAAAGTATTTCCCCAAGGGGAAGTCATGAAAGGAGTCATCACACGAGCCGGATTCAGCGAAGTAAATTTCCGGCGGCTGACATTTGGTATCTGCACTCTTTATACCGCGACAAAATAACGTTTTTTTTATGATTGATTAATTTAACCCTTTCGTATTATGGAAAAATATGGTTTAATCGGCTACCCACTGAGACATTCATTCTCTATCGGATACTTTAATGAAAAGTTTAAATCTGAAGGAATTGATGCGGAATATGTGAATTTTGAGATTCCCCAAATCAATGATTTCATGGAAGTGATTGAAGAGAATCCTAGCCTACGGGGTCTTAATGTTACTATCCCTTACAAGGAGCAAGTCATTCCTTTCTTGAGCGAGTTGGATCCTGATACTGCCAAAATCGGCGCTGTGAACGTAATCAAGATTATCCGCCAACCGAAAGGGAAAGTGAAGCTGGTCGGCTATAATTCTGATATTATCGGATTTACTCAATCCATCCAACCCTTATTGCAACCTCATCACAAAAAGGCTTTGATTCTAGGCACCGGTGGAGCCTCCAAAGCCGTTTACCACGGACTTAAAAATCTGGGAATCGAAAGTATATTCGTTTCGCGCACTCACAAAGCGGACGGTATGCTGACTTATGAGGAACTAAGCCCTGAAATCATGGCAGAATATACGGTAGTCGTTAACTGTACTCCTGTAGGTATGTTTCCCAAGGTCGATTTCTGTCCCAATATTCCTTATGAATTGATTACTCCGAACCATTTACTCTACGATTTGTTATATAATCCGAACGTTACCCTTTTCATGAAAAAGGGAGAAGCACAAGGCGCTGTCGTAAAAAACGGTCTTGAAATGTTGCTTCTTCAGGCATTTGCCGCTTGGGAAATCTGGCATAAATAGAATCTCTCCCACCCTTTTCCAAGGCGAGAGAGTAAAAAGGTAAAGGTATTATATGAAGAGAAAAGTAGTTTATAGCATTATCATCGCCCTGTTGATGTTGACCGGTTGCACTATCGGAGGAAGTTTCTATATGTTGAACTTCTCTTTAACTCCGAACGCAAAGATTTTGTCCAAAGATGCAGACTCTTATCCCTTCATGTACAAAAACTACCCCTTTTTGCGCCCATGGGTGGATAGTCTGCGACAAGCAGATGCACTGAAAGATACTTTTATCATCAACCCGCATGGCATACAGCTTCATGCTTACTATGTCGCCGCTCCCGAACCTACCAACAAGACAGCGGTTATTGTCCACGGCTATACGGATAATGCTATTCGTATGTTTATGATCGGCTATCTGTATAACCGTGATTTAGGCTATAACATTTTACTTCCCGACCTTCAGCATCAGGGAGAAAGTGAAGGCCGCGCCATTCAGATGGGCTGGAAAGACCGTTTGGATGTGTTGCAGTGGATGAATATCGCCAACGGAATTTTCGGAGATAGCACACAGATGGTGGTACACGGCATTTCGATGGGTGGTGCAACCACAATGATGGTGTCCGGCGAGGAACAGCAGCCTTTTGTAAAATGCTTCGTAGAAGATTGTGGCTACACCAGCGTATGGGATGAATTTTCTCATGAGCTAAAATCATCTTTCAGTCTTCCGCCTTTCCCGCTAATGTATACCACAAGCTGGCTATGCGAAAAGAAATACGGTTGGAACTTCAAAGAAGCTTCTTCACTGAAACAGGTGGCGAAGTGTGAGTTGCCGATGCTGTTTATCCATGGGGATAAAGATACATATGTGCCGACTTGGATGGTTTATCCCCTTTATGAAGCAAAGCCGGAACCTAAGGAACTCTGGATTGTGCCGGGTGCCGCCCATGCCGTCTCATACCAAGAAAATAAACAGGAATACACCGATAAAGTCCGTGAGTTCGTCGGGCGATATATTCATTAAACCTATTATAACAAGGAGTTTTAGATTCATTAGGGAAAAAGTTTCTATATTTGTATCCGTAAAACGACTGTTATGAAATCAATTTTCACACTTATAATCTTCACTTTTCTACTGATTCCCTTACAGGCTCAAGAAAAAGTATATACGGTAGACAATCTTCCGAAAGTTCATCTGCAAAATAAAACGCAGTATGTTTGTAACCCGGCGGGAATACTTTCACAGGCAGCTTGTGACAGTATAGACACCATGCTTTATGCCTTGGAGCAGCAAACGGGAATTGAAACGGTAGTTGCCGCAGTGCCTTCCATCGGAGAGGAAGACTGTTTTGATTTCTGCCATCAATTACTCAACAAATGGGGCGTGGGAAAGAAAGACAAAAACAACGGTCTGGTTATTTTGCTGGTTACCGATCAACGTTGTATCCAGTTTTACACCGGCTATGGTTTGGAAGGCGTTCTTCCTGATGCTATTTGCAAGAGGATTCAAACGAAGTATATGATTCCTTATCTAAAAGACGGAAACTGGGATGCAGGAATGGTAGCAGGCTTGAAGGCGACTTGCCAGCGGCTTGACGGTTCTATGGAGAATGACTCCCTTTCCGATTCAAGCGACAGTAGTCCATTCGATTTTATTCTTGCTGTTTTCTTCTTTATTCTGATTGGAGGAGGTATTGCTTTCTTTGCCGCACGCAAACAAAGCCGTTGCCCGAAATGCGGAAAGCATACGTTACAGAGAAGTAGCAGCAGAGTAGTTTCCCGAATCAACGGAGTAAAGACCGAAGATGTCACTTATACGTGTAGAAACTGCGGACACACCCTCGTACGTCGCCAACAAAGTTATGAGAACGATTATCACCATCGCGGTGGCGGCGGAGGACCGTTCATTGGCGGAATGGGTGGTGGAAGTTTCGGCGGAAGCGGCGGTGGCTTTGGCGGAGGCAGCTTCGGCGGCGGAATGGGTGGTGGCGGTGGTGCCGGCTCACGGTTCTAAAAATAAGATTCAGAAATCAGATTATCAATATCAATAAAAACAATAAACATGAAAAAGTCAATTATCATCATTTTAGCTGTTGTAGCTATTCTTGTCATCTGGGCAGTCAGCGTATATAACGGTCTGGTTACTATGGACGAGCGTGTAAGTGGGCAATGGGCGAATGTAGAAACTCAATACCAACGCCGTGCCGACTTGATTCCCAACCTGGTAAATACAGTGAAAGGATATGCAACGCACGAAAAAGAAACATTGGAGGGAGTGGTTGCCGCACGCAGTCAGGCAACCCAAATAAAAGTGGATGCCGCCGACCTGACACCGGAAAAACTCGCCCAATATCAGAAAGCACAGGGCGCTGTAACTTCCGCATTAGGTAAATTATTAGCTATCACAGAAAATTATCCTGACTTGAAAGCTAATCAGAATTTCCTTGAGTTGCAGGCACAATTGGAAGGGACTGAGAACCGTATCAATGTAGCACGCAAGAACTTCAACGATGCCGCCCAAGCTTACAACACCAATATCCGCCGTTTCCCAAAGAACATCTTTGCAGGAATGTTCGGCTTCGATAAGAAAGCATATTTTGAAGCGGAAGAAGGTAGCGAGAAAGCGCCGAAAGTAGAGTTCTAAGAAAATCTGCTGAAAAGACTTTGCCGTTGACTAAAAGTATTCGTATCTCATTAGGCACGAAAACTTTATTAGTCAGCGGCATTTCTATTCAGATAGTTGTCTGTACGAAAAAAAAGCAGTACTTTTGCAGCCGTATACAAAATAATTCTATAACTCATGAGTAATCAACGATACATGATGCGTGGAGTAAGCGCATCAAAAGAAGATGTGCACAACGCCATCAAGAACATCGACAAAGGAATTTTCCCGAAAGCATTCTGCAAAATTATTCCCGATATATTGGGAGGTGACCCTGAATATTGCAACATCATGCATGCTGACGGTGCCGGAACCAAATCTTCCCTTGCTTATATGTACTGGAAAGAAACAGGTGACTTGTCTGTCTGGAAAGGAATCGCCCAAGATGCCTTGATTATGAATATCGACGACCTGCTTTGTGTAGGTGCCGTAGATAATATTCTTGTCTCTTCAACTATCGGACGTAATAAGTTATTAATCCCGGGAGAAGTGATCTCCGCCATCATCAACGGAACAGACGAATTACTTGCCGAACTCCGCGAAATGGGGGTAGGCGTATATGCAACCGGTGGCGAAACTGCCGATGTAGGCGACCTGGTACGCACTATCATAGTTGACTCTACCGTAACTTGCCGTATGAAACGTTCGGACGTTATCAACAATGCCAATATCCGTCCGGG
>NZ_CABUHK010000153.1 GCF_902491285.1 uncultured Bacteroides sp.
AGCTTATTAATAACATTGATACACTGCGTCCTATGCCAGCCAAAGTGCTTACCTCCTACATTGCAACATCCGCAAGAAATGCAGCTCTGACTTATATTCGAAATATCAGCCGACGAAAAGAGATTCTTGCCGACGAATTTGATAATAGCAATGTTGATGACGATCATGACTCCGACCCCGAAGTCATCCTGTTAAAATCCGAGGAAATCAACTCTTTCGCAAAAATTTGGGATGAGCTCGACGATAAGACTAAATTTTTGCTCAGTAGCCGATATATTTTAGAAAAGAGCTACGCTGAAATTGCCAGTGATCTCAATGTAAAACCGGAAAGCGCGCGTATGGCGCTGACTCGCGCAAGGCGGGCCGCTCTGGCACTTTCTAAAAAAAGCCATACATAATTTTTTGTTGATATTCCAACATGCCTTTTCTGATTGAAATTGGCAAAATCCGAGCTTGGAAAGTGCTCCTCTCAAAACTTTTATGGAATGCTAATAACGCCGCAGTAATGACAATCGCCCTGCCAGTATTTACGCTGACAGGGCGATTTTATATGCCATCAAGTTCGGTGCATCATTGCTCTATCACATCAGCGACTCGTACAAACATTTAACATTACTCAGGTGTATTGCCTTCAGGATCATGGAATTGAATATAGAGCAATTTGAGGCACCAAACCAACTGAATGCCAAAACACCCTGAAGTAACTCCATCGATCTGATAACTGCTAATTTGGGGTGCAAGGTAAGTAACAACCGGAAAGCACACGAAGAAAGCGACAAAATCGAATTTCTTTTCAATTGGCGTTGTTTCCTTGCCAGCGATATAAAAGTTGCGAATTTTCTTTAGCACCCACAAGGAGAATACCCAAATAGCAACTGAGACTGCCGTTCCGTAGTATTCTGGTAATGGATCATAGATTGATATCAGGAGTCCTACAATTGATGTTATAAGGATAACCGAAGTTACCACTTTGGAATGTAGTTGAAGAATTGTGTTCATAATGCCACCTGAGTTATTTTTCATGAAGGATGAATTCGGAACTATCCTTTAAAGTTGTCGAGTTCTCAGATTCGTACAGCTCATACTTTAAGCAAGACCATCGGTCAACAACGACGCGTTTGGAAGGGTCAAGGCTATCCACCTGATATTTAATTTTATCTCGAGCATAAACTTTGTAATAACCTGCTCGATAAGTCGGCGATTGAGGAAGTAATCTATCAAGCATGTCCGCTGTAAATTTTGTAACGGTCATATTGCCCCCAGCGTAATATCCTGCAAGTGCACCTATGCCTGTGGTAACTACTGCGCGAAACGCTGCTTCCTCAGCGGCATCGGAAGCGCTAACGGTGAAGCACTTTGGCCCTTTGTAGTTAGTGTATTCATACACATAATAATAGCGATTATTATTGGGCGTGACGACGCTATCATCGTTATAGACAGCCAACACCGGAGACGAGATTGTCAGACACATGACTACAAACAAGCACATACTCAAAAAACGCTTTTTCATTATATTCTCCCTTTCAGATATTCATGATTGATATATCGGTTTTTGTTAGGGACAAATGGTCTTTAACCATAATAGCCGGTCTTATAGCAATTCAATGTTTCTATGCAGCGGAGATTTAATTGTAACCCATCGGTCTCACCTTCACTTCATAAAATCACAACTTCTCTACTTTCATAATATAAAGACAATTTCCTTGACATTTTGCAACAAAGTATTCTTCTTTCAAGAATATCTAATCCGAAAACAATATAGCTTTATCTGTCAAGAAACTATTAGGTAGCGCGGTTTCTTGATAAGCCTTTTATGCCTTTTGCTAATATAAGACAACGAAACAGTAAAGGTGCAACACCTTTTCACGGTGTAGCGCTATAATGCAAAATAAATAGAGGCCCCGTACTGCAAGATGGCAGCGCGGGGTCTCCGTTTATTTGCAAAAATGGGGGGCGCGATAAGAAATCCTATGTAAATTCTGTTAGTTAATTATAGCGCTATCTTTTGCATTGGAGTTTGAGTTCAAAAAGATGAAAATCTAATTAGGAATCATCTTCGCCATTTTTCCATTGTTTATACCATTTCAATGCAGTACTTCCATAAAGGAAGGTTGCCATAAAAAGACCTGCATTATGGAGTCGAAGAGCTGTATAGAAAGTAAATAGTGCTGCGATACCTCCTGTGACTGTAGCCAGTATTACACTAAAGTGCTTATTCATCATTAATCATCCCATAATTTTGTAAGATTGATATGCATCCTGCACTTGTAAGGGATAATCGTAATAGTATGACTGCCCCTTGTCAAATTCGACCGTTTTTGAACTCGAGTCGATTTGTGCTCGGAGATATCCGTCAACCTCTTCGTAACCCTCATAATATACATAGCGGTAGGTTCTATTATAGACTTTACTACTACCTGATGCCTGAGTATGATCTGCTATCAAATCCCTCCCATCTTTCAGTTTTGCTTGATTTATGCCTTTCGTAGATATAAGACGGTAGAAATTTAAAACTGCAACACGAACCGATATACGAAACAAAAACAATATTCAGTAGTTATTACATCTTTTTTGAATATAGCGTCAAAGGAAGAAGTGTATTTTGCATTTTACTAATCTGAACTCTACGCGAAGTTGCATTTTGAGATATGTTTGGAGTAATTGCGCTTGATTACACAGAAAATTTGCTGTTGCAGATTGGGGAAATAGATGTCTTCTAATTATAGAAGGAGGCGTACAGACAAATTTTGTCTTTTTTACCCATAATTATAAAGAGGCAATCATCTATGGCGTTATAGCTATCTGCCTGCGAGAGTTTTATGCTAAGCCATATTCAATTTTGGAAGAGGAGCAGGATGCTCAGTTTGTCAAGTTTAAGAAGGTTTTTCGGACGATAGGATTTATTGTTGTTATTCTTCCGTCGTCTTTGGGCATCATGCTTGGCGATAGTGTATCATTTAGGTATGGCTCCCCGCTCATGGTTCTCTGCTCGTTATACGTAATTGATGAAGTTTTAGCACTTATCCTTTTCTACAAAACCAAGATGGCCGCCGAGGACGAGAATGAGATTGATAGATAGTAGCTCTATTATACGGGTGATAAGACGGAACCTGAGCAATCTACGACTTGAAAAATATAAGGAATCAAATTAGCCAAAAGGGGAGGATATTTTAACAAAGCTCGACGCACAAATGATCTATGCCTCATCATAACTCAATGACTATTACACAGAAAGGAGACAGAAATGAAACCTATGAACCGACTTCTATCATTCGTTCTCTCTTGCGCAATGGTTATGATCCTATGTATTCCAGCGTTCGCTATTAATTTGCTGACAGACGAACCGTTCGACGAACCTTTTGTAATGGATATCGACAACGGCAAGCTCTTTTCCGCAGCATCCGAAGACAAAACGGTTGCAATTCTAACCAACGATGACCTGCATTTAATAGATATATCCATCAGCTATGATCCCGCTTGTGACGAGGTCTATCATTGGGCAATCAGCGATTATCCAGTCGACGAGTTCTCTTATAGTGACAGCTTCTGGAACTCTGTTATTGCGTATGCCGAAAATCACTTTGAGGATTCCGATCTCGTTCTTTTCACTACGACCATTTATGATACGTCTGACTCGAGTGTAGATGCATCTCTTTCCAGTGAATCCAACCTACGTTAACGCCCCGCAAAAGTAACTTTAGCTCTACAATACTCACATCACAAATTTGAAAGGATGGATAAAATGAAAAAGTACTTGTCGCTGATTCTTGCGTTAGGGATTTGCATGAGCATGTGCGTTTTTCCAGCAGCAGCAATTTCTGCGAATGAGGCAGAAAATGAAGTGCTCACAGAGGACGAATTTACAGAGCTGCTTACTGCTGAGATGTCCAGCAACGAGTTTGGAGGCCTTTATTATGAAGGAGATACGCTTGTTGTTAATGTTATCGCGTCTCAGAAGGCAACATCTCTCAGGCCCCAGCTTGCTCAAAAGGCACCCGAAGATATTGACGTGGAATACCGCACAGTCACGTACTCCCTTTCTGAGTTGGAGCGCATAAAGAATTTCCTTACAGGATATATGTCTGATTATAGCATCATGATGCTTGATGCAAACGAAATTACGAATCAAGTGGATATTAGTCTAAAAGACTATAGCGACGATAATATTGAATCAATTAAGGCCGCAGTTTTAAGTCACGGCGGAAAGACGGATTATCTGAATTTTATCGATGACAGCAATAACGTGATTCGTTCGACTGTAGGCTATGAAACAGATAACAACGCTTCGCCTTTCTCGCTTTACGGTAAAGTTCCTGTTTCCTTTACAGCAAAGGCATCCACTACACAATATCTCACGGGTGGCAAAATCCTTATCGGAAACTACGCTTACACGCTCGGCCCGGCTCTTTCAGCTTCGAAAGCATATTCAGCGGGACATGGATTTAGCGGAACAGTTGATGTAAAAGATCTTATGGGCACAAAGATTGGAAGTGCTACTAGCCACCTCGGAAGCGTGTCCGGTGATTGGTCTAAAATCACACCGTATGGCGGCGAATTTTTCCCTGTCGTGGCGAAGGCGACCCCAATCGCTGGAAAACAGGTTTACATGTTGGGAGCAACATCTGGAGAGACCGTAGGCAAAATTACCAGAACGGGTGTTTCTGTCCAGTTTCCTCCGTATGTGACTCTGACGGATATGTGCGAAGGAAATTACGAATGCAATCCTGGCGATAGTGGAGCTGGATTATTTGACAGTGGAGCCAAGGATGTCCTCACGGCTTCATCCAACGCAAAGACTTATGGAATCCAAAGCTCGGGAAAGTTTAACGAAAAAGGCGAATGGATCGGACCCAGCTATTTTACGCCAATTTCTAATGTATCGTGACAAGAGAAATGCAGGTAACTAACCTCTAAATTGTCTTGCCGATTGTAAGCTCAGTAAAATACCCATAAGCCATAATCTTAAAAACAGTCTCAAGGCCCTACCATATCTGGGTAGGGCCTTTTCTGTTCAACTACTCGCCGTAGTATTGTGGCCTACCGACGGAGGTAAAGCCCTCCTTGCCGGTAATGACCACATTGTTATATCCACTGGCGCAGTGGATGATGAGCAATTTGCCGTTTGCGCCCCTGCCGCCAACAATGCCCACATGGGAATTATCCGGGTAGAACACCAGGTCGCCGGGCTGAGCGTTCTCCCAACTGATATCAGTACAGTAGCTGTGCTGCTTGAACAAATTGACAATGGTTCGCTTGTGGTTAGTGATCCTTGTGCATACTGGCTAGTAGAAGGATGGAGAATTGCGTACTTTGCAAGAGTCAATGGAACCGACGAAGACGCGCTAATTTCATGGCTTGAAAATGATAGCCATACTGTTACTCGGAACAGCTTTCAAGCCTTTTGGGTTGTTGCTAAATAAATGAAGTGTAAGATTAAGACAAAGCTTAATCGAAAGGGAGGGGCAAAAAGCTCCTCCCTTTCGATTAAAACCGCTGTTTTCAATCTTGCCATTATGCAACTAAAGCGAAATGCTTATTACCTAAAG
>NZ_CABUHK010000154.1 GCF_902491285.1 uncultured Bacteroides sp.
ACTGGAAGAAAAGCACATCAGCATCGTGGATTCACTAAAGAAGGGTATCCAGATCAAAGGCAATTACTCCCTGCTCTACTCCATCTTCCGCAACCTGATGGACAATGCCATCGCATACGCCGGAACCAATATTCAGATAAACATCAACTGTTTCCGTGAAGATGAGAACTACTATTATTTCAGCTTCGCAGATACGGGCATCGGTGTCTCTCCGGAACATCTGAACCGCCTTTTCGAACGTTTCTACCGGGTGGACAAAGGGCGTTCACGCAAACTCGGCGGAACCGGTTTAGGGCTTGCCATCGTAAAGAATGCCGTCATCATCCACGGAGGAAACATTTCTGCCAAGAATAATCAAGGCGGCGGACTGGAATTTGTCTTCACGCTGGCGAAAGAGAAATAAACAGCTTGGTTTTTCTTTATTCACAGTGCAGTCAAACAATCAGCCACTCTCCCAGATTCCGTTTCGCGGCATCAAAAGACACACCGACTTTCACCAGTCGCCTGCCATCCACGGTGTAGGGCAAAAGGTAACCTTTTTCATCAATCTGCTTCAGAGCTTCTTCGGCGGTGCCGGTGAGTTTAAATTCGAACACATAGATGTAGTCCGCAGTCTTTACTACTGCGTCGGCACGACCGATAGCGGTACGGACTTCCGCTTGCGTGAATTGCCCCATGAGTTTGAAGACGAGATAGAATACAACTTGATAATGACGTTCAGTTTTCTCGTTCAGTTCGTAAGGAAAATCGGCGAAGAAACAGGACAGACGAGTGAGGAAAGCTTCCGTTTCGCCCGTTTCCAGTTCATGCACAAATTTCCCGATATAAAAGGTGGTATCGGTGGATGCGACAGGAGTATAGAAAGGGGCGACAAAATTGAGGAAACCATATTTCACCTCTTCGTTAGGAAACCCCAGCGTATATGTACGAAAACGTTGGTCGAACGACTTTATAGTCAGGTATCCGCTTTGATAAATCATCGGAACAGGATTGGAGATATTCGCCCTGTCGTCACTCAATGAAGCAGAAGAGACTTCAATACCGTCCAATTCGCGAAGGTCAAAATTTGTCTTCTTTAGGATCTCTACCAGAAAAGTAGGCGTTCCGCTGGCAAACCAATAGTCACCGAAACGCGACTTAGCAAGGGCATTGAGCACACTGAAAGGATTGAACATGGGAGTAAATCCTTTCTCAGGAGTGAAGCGGTAACCGTCATACTGGCGGGTGAGTTGCTCTATAGCTTCGTCATAATTTGTTTCAGCCTGGAGAGCCAGTTCTTGCAATTCAGGTACAAAAACGGTTTCGATTTCCGTACGTGTCATGCCGCAAAGGGTGTTGTACTCAAGGTCGAAGCTGATATCATTCAACTGGTTAAGCGTGCTGAAAATGCCCATCTGCGCAAACTTCGTTACTCCGGTGATAAAGACAAACTGAAGATAAGGGTCAGCATCTTTGAGTACAGTATAGAAAGCGGTCAGCGTTTTACGGAAGTCTTCTTGCAAATCAGGTTTATCGAATGTCTGAAGCATGGGTTTGTCATATTCGTCTACGAGTACGACCACACGGCGTCCGGTCTGTTCGTATGCACGTCGGATAATGGTAATGAAGCGTCCGGAGTAGGTCATTGTGCCTTTATCTACTCCATACATCTCTTCCCAACTTTCCAGTTGCAGTTCAAGCATTCCTTCCAATCGTTCCCTACTGTCATATTTCTCAGCATTCAAGCTTAGGTGCAACACCGGGTATTCGAACCAGTTCTGCTCCAATTTCTCGATAGCGAGTCCTTCGAAAAGTTCTTTCTTCCCCTTGAAATAAGCTTCAAGCGTGGAAAGCAACAGGCTCTTCCCGAAACGCCGGGGACGACTGAGGAAATAAGGCTTCCCTTTCGTTACGAGACGATAGACCAGTTCTGTTTTATCGACATAAAGATATCCTTCCGAGCGAAGAAATTCGAAACTTTGTATCCCTATCGGGAGCTTACGGAGCGTTTTAACAGGTGCGTTCATATCAGCTTTTATTAAAAAATAACCAATGCTACGGGCAAAGATAACAAATTCGATGCAGATTCCACCCGAAGGGAAGAGATTATTTAGCCCTATTCACACAAAGTCGGCTGTATCGATAAAAAATACGAAGCCGCATATCCAGTTTTCAAAACTTACCGGAATATCGGTATGTTTTTTCACATAGTTTTCATACCTTTGCTTTCGAAAGTAAGTTTAAACCAACCAATTGTCATGAAAACAAACATAAGCCTTATACTCATTCTGTGCCTTCTTCTTGGCGCCTGTAAAAACGGGAATGCTTCAAGTCAAAACAAAAGCGAAACACCGCAAGATACCATTAAGGCTATTAAGATGCCCGCCATCCCGCAAATGATGACAGCACCGGAACAACGGGCCGACTTTCTGGCCAAGCATTATTGGGACAATGTAAACTTTGCCGACACCAACTATATCCACCATCCGGAAGTAACGGAACAAGCGTGGGCAGATTATTGCGACTTGCTGAACCACGTACCGCTTGAAACAGCCCAACAAGCCATGCGCAATGTAATCGACCGGACCAATGTGGACAAGAAGGTGTTTACATATATCACCGACCTGGCAGACAAGTATCTGTATGATCCCAACTCCCCCATGCGCAACGAAGAATTTTATATACCGGTACTGGAAGCAATGATAGCCTCTCCTGTATTGAACGAAACAGAGAAGATACGTCCCCAGGCCCGTCTTAAGCTGGCTCAGAAAAATCGTATCGGAACCAAAGCGCTCAACTTCACTTATACCCTGGCCTCAGGAGCACAAGGTTCATTATATCAGTTGAAAGCGGAATATCTTCTGTTATTTATCAATAACCCCGGCTGTCAGGCATGCACAGAAACCATAGAAGGTCTGAAAAACGCTCCCATCATCAACCAGCTTTTACAGGAAAAGAAGTTGGTACTTCTCTCCATCTACCCCGATGAGGAACTGGACGAGTGGAAAAAGCATCTGAGCGAATTTCCCAATGAATGGATTAACGGATATGACAAGAAGTTCACTATCAAAGAAGAACAGGTCTATGACTTAAAGGCTATCCCGACTCTATATCTGTTGGATAAAGACAAGACTGTATTGCTTAAAGATGCCACTGCACCAGCCATTGAAGCATATCTAATGCAGCATCAATAGTTAACATGTAGTTCCAATATCAGTTCCAACCGTTGAAACAAAATGTTTCTGCCGCTCGGAACTAAAGTTTCATCGGCTTGAAACCAAAGTTTCTTCAGTTTGAAACTAAAGTTTCATCTGCTTGAAACTAGAGTTTCATCCGCTTGAAACCGTTGGTTTCAACGCTTTGGAACTTTCTAAAGCTGTACTTCCCTAATAATGGTTGACTTGTTTATCTCTAATAGCTGCTATGTGTTGACTAGAAATATTACTAACCCTGGCAGCTGTTTACTTTATTATTTATTATTCCTGCCTCCGGTTTACTTATTTTTTTCTTATTCCTTTAACCGGTTGACTCTTCTCTTTGAAAGAAGAAAAAAGAAAGGAACTCACCCTTTTTCCTCTTTCTATCCCGCTAGCAGGGCATTCTTGGTCTTTTCATAAGCAAATGTACATATTTATTTTTAAGCAAGTGCTACATTCAGATACTTTTCTCTGTAGCTTATCCATCTTTTCCTGATAGGTCCTTGCATTTCTCCTGCCTGTACCGGGGTAAGCATATCCAAGCTCATATGAGGCCTTTCGTTGTTATAGAAGTGAACGGCTGTTGCTACAGCTTTTCTGACTTCCTGTATTGAACTAAAGCGCATTCCTTGCAGCAATTCATTCTTTATAATGCCATTCACACGCTCAGCTATGGCATTGTCCTTGGGATTGCCATCCTCTGTCATGCTGGGAAGAATCCCGTTATGTCGTAATATGGCAATATAATCCGCACTGGCATATTGTACGCCTCGGTCGGAGTGATGGATCAAACCCTTAATCTCCTTTGCAGCTATGCGTCTGACTGCCATTTCCAGAGCTTCCACTGTGTAACAGCTTCCCAGAGTATCACCTACGCAATACCCAATGATCTCCTTCGTATAGGCGTCTGTCACCAGAGACAGGTAGCAGAACACATAACTGCCGTCAGGCAACCATATGGTAATGTAAGTGATATCACTAACCCACAGCTGATCAGGATGTTCTAATAGCAATGTCCTGGTTAAATCAGGATACTGTGGCAAGTGATGAGAGGAGTCTGTCGTACGTGGAGCCCGAAAACGTTTGCGTATTGTCAGCTTATACTTGGACAATATAGCACAGAAACAGTCACGCCCAACAAAGGCCTGGCTGGTGCCGAACTCATTACGGTACATCAGCCAAAGTTTCATCCCCCCAATACCAGGGTCCTTTGAACGCACACGTTTGACAAACTCAAGAACAAAACGTTCACGGGCCGAACTATCCGTACTATGGTCAACATACTTATAAAAGGCTTGCTTTGTTACACCAAACAATTTGCAAAGAGAGACCACCGTATAGGCATGCCTCCCTTTACAAAGCCTTTTTATTGTTTGGTACCAGCTTTTTTTCGGATAGGAAGATTAAACATCTCCTCGGCAACATCAATCATCGTATCGAAGGCGTGCGCACGCATTTTAGCATCTTTAAGCTCTGCACGTAAACGCTCATTCTCAAGACGTAAGGCAGTAATTGAGGAGGATTCCTCCGAGGACTTGGGAGACTTGTGCTTTTTCATATAAGCGGATATTTCAGGATTAGAATCCTCAAAGATACGAACCCAACGCCAAAATGTAATACGGGCAATCCCTTTTTCTTGGGCAAAACGAGAAACTGAGAAATTCGAACGATAGAAATCGCCAAGAAGTTCAAGCTGATAAGGACTAAAGGTCATGTCACTCTTTTTCATCTTTTATTCATTTTAGTTGATACTTATAGTAGTCAACCAAATCCAGGGTAAGACAAGCAACTATCAATTAGAGTAACTTGACTGCATGACCGGAGTAACCCAATCGCATTAGTTGCTCCAATTCACCCGTTCTTTCAAGAAGCATTAACTCATTTATTGGCTACTAATAGATGAGTTATCAGCCTTTAATACCTGATTTCTCAATTATTAATAGTTGATATGTCAATCTTTAATAGTTGACGTATCAGACGTTAACATCCTACAAATCAACCTATAACACTACAAAACGTCACGTCATCCGATGCACCGGAGTGAGAGCAACCGTTTGCTCTCATACCTGCCACCACACTTGCTACCACGCTTGAAACAGCGATGAATAAAGGGATACGCAGGAATTGTTAGAGCATGAGAGCAAAACTGCTGTTATTTTCTTTTTGGTAGAAACAAATAAACTATATATCTTTGTCCCCGCATTGGTTTGCGACTCTCATCACGAGGGAAGCGATTAAAAGGGAATCAGGTGTAAATCCTGAACAGTCCCGCTGCT
>NZ_CABUHK010000155.1 GCF_902491285.1 uncultured Bacteroides sp.
ATATCATTGTAGTCAACAAGACCGCTTCCGAGATTGTCCAGGCAGACAAGACGGGTGATACGCCGCTTTCGGAGACTGTGAAACAGTACTTGAAGGAGAAATATCAGAAACCCGGCAATGTTTTCCTCGGTGTGACACACCGGCTGGATCGCCCCGTAAGCGGTCTTGTCATATTTGCCAAAACGAGCAAGGCACTTACGCGTCTCAATGAGATGTTCCGCACCAGTGAGGTGAAGAAGACCTACTGGGCAGTGGTGAAGAACGCTCCCGGAGAACCGGAAGGCGAACTGGTACATTTCCTTGTACGCAATGAGAAGCAGAACAAGAGTTATGCGTACGATAAAGAAGTGCCGAATAGCAAGAAGGCGATTTTGGACTACCGCCTAATCGGCCGTTCGGAGAATTATTATTTGCTCGAAGTTGATTTGAAAACCGGGCGCCATCATCAGATTCGTTGCCAGTTGGCAAAGATGGGATGTCCCATCAAGGGAGACTTGAAATACGGCTCTCCTCGTTCCAATCCCGATGGCAGCATTTGCCTGCATGCCCGGAAGGTACGGTTCGTACACCCCGTCTCGAAAGAGTTGATAGCGCTTGAAGCTCCTCTCCCCGATGGAAACCTATGGAAAGGATTTGAACTGTTCTAAGCAGTACAAATCCTTCTTCTTTTTGCCAAAAGAGTAAACTTGCCTGCCATTCTTCCGGTTAATTTTAGCGACAGCCGGTAAATTCCCCGATACATATTATATTTGCATCATTCGCTAATTACTATATTCAGTTATACTAAAGAAAAATACGAATGAAGGCATTTAAACTACTCGCACTTACTTCCTGCTTTTTACTTGCGACAGGAAGCGGAGTTGCACAACGGGACTATTCAAAAAGTGAAGGACTGCTTCAGTATGTCGACCCTTATATCGGCTCCGGTTATCACGGGCATGTATTTGTAGGAACGAGCGTTCCTTACGGCATGGTGCAGCTCGGCCCTAGCAATATCCATAAAGGATGGGACTGGTGCTCCGGCTATCATTATTCCGACAGCATCCTGATAGGTTTCTCGCATACTCATCTGAGCGGTACGGGATGTACCGACTTAGGTGATATTCTCATTATGCCGTTGAATGAAATCCGTACTCCTAGAGGAAATCAGGATGATATACGCGACGGCTACGCTTCCCGCTACTCGCACGACAATGAAATAGCCCGTCCCGAATATTACTCCTTACTTCTCGACCGCTACAATATCAAAGCGGAACTGACGGCAACAGACCGGGTAGGCTTCCATCGTTATACATACCCCGAAGGCAAGCCTGCTTCTATATTGATTGACTTGCGCGAAGGGAACGGCTCGAACGCCTATGATAGCTATATCCGTAAAATAGACGACTATACAGTAGAAGGCTATCGCTATGTAAGGGGTTGGAGCCCTTCCCGGAAAGTCTATTTTGTGTTGAAGAGCGACAAGAAGATAGAGCAGTTTACAGCCTACGATGATAATACGCCGAAACCCTGGGACCAACTGAAAGTAGCATCCGTAAAAAGCGTCCTCACCTTCGGCAATGTAAAACAAGTAAAGATAAAGGTTGCTATTTCTTCCGTTAGCTGTGCCAATGCAGCAATGAACCTGCAAGAAGAACTTTCTCACTGGGACTTTGACAAAACAGTAAAGATGAGTGCCGGACGATGGAATAAAGAACTTGCAAGAATGACAGTAGAGACGGATGATGAGGCTTCCAAACGTACTTTTTATACTGCGCATTATCATACCATGATTGCTCCTACGCTTTATTGTGACGTGAATGGAGAATATAGAGGGATGAATGATATGATTTATACTGACCCGAAGAAGGTCAACTATACCACCCTTTCTTTATGGGATACCTACCGGGCCCTGCATCCTCTGATGACTATCATCCAGCCTGAAATGGTAGACAACGTGGTCAACTCCATGCTTTCCATCTACCGCCAGCAGGACAAGCTTCCTATCTGGCCTTTGATGAGCGGTGAAACTAATCAAATGCCGGGTTATAGTTCCGTCCCTGTCATTGCCGATGCCTACCTGAAAGGATTTACCGGATTCGATGCGGAAGAAGCATTGCAGGCAATGAAAGCGACTGCCACTTATGAGAAACAAAAAGGAGTCCCTTATGTGATAGAGAAAGGATATATCCCTGCCGATAAAATCCATGAAGCTACCTCGATAGCCATGGAATATGCAGTAGATGACTGGGGAATTGCCGCCATGGCACGTAAAATGGGAAAGACCGGAGATGCGGCAACTTACGCGAAACGTGCACATTACTATAAAAACTACTTCGACTCTTCCATCCACTTCATTCGTCCGAAGTTGGAAGACGGTTCCTGGCGTACTCCTTATGACCCGGCACGTTCCATCCATACCGTCGGAGATTTTTGCGAAGGTAACGGCTGGCAATATACATTTTTCGCTCCGCAAGACCCGTATGGACTAATCGAGCTGTTCGGCGGTGATAAACCGTTTGTTGCAAAACTTGATGACTTTTTCACCAACAATGACAGCATGGGCGAAGGCGCATCCAGTGATATTACCGGACTTATCGGGCAATACGCACATGGAAATGAACCGAGCCATCACGTCGCCTATCTGTATGCATATGCCGGCGAGCAATGGAAAACGGCAGAGAAAGTCCGTTTCATCATGGATGAATTCTATACAGACCGACCGGACGGTATCATCGGCAATGAAGACTGCGGTCAGATGTCCGCCTGGTATCTTCTTTCATCCATGGGGCTTTATCAAGTGAATCCGTCGGACGGTGTATTTGTTTTCGGCAGCCCGTGTTTTAAGAAAGTCGAAATGAAGGTACGTGGTGGCAAGACATTTACAGTTGAAGCTCCCAACAATAACAAAGAGAATATTTATATCCAGAAAGTTTATTTGAACGGTAAGCCTTATAATAAGAGTTATATCATATATGATGATATTATCAACGGCAGCACTTTGAAGTTTGTAATGGGAAAGAAACCGAATAAGAATTTCGGCAAGGCTCCGGCAAACAGACCGGTTGTTTTGAATAAGATAAATGAATAAGAAGAACATAGTTTTCAATAGGTAATAGGATTCAGATAGTTGTTTGAACGTAGTTTTCAGCCCTCTTCCATAAGACTAACAGGTTTTATAGAAGAGGGCTGAATGTTATTAATGGAAACAATGGAATAGCGAATAGCGTTAAATATGTGCAAAGAGTTTGTACATAACTTGCTTGAATGTGATTGGCTGATTTCTCTTTGAGAATCCAAAAATAAATCCTGCTTTCAAACTCTATTCTTTTCAGTGAATAGGGATGAGAGCAGGATTTGTGTTTTCTATAACTGGCTGTTTGTTATTTCATTGCTTATGGCAGCTGGTCAGCCTTGGCGGGGCGTTTCGGGTCATAAACGGCTACGCCTACCTTGGAGTCTGCACAGCCATAATACAAATACCATTTGTTCTTGAAGTAAACCATTCCTTCGATAAAGACAGTGCCGTCTACGTATTGGCCGCTTTTCTCAAAGCTGTCCATCGGACGGAAGAACGGTTCGTCAAGACGGGTGATGAAGCGGGTCGGTTCGTTGGCATCGAAAAGAGCTTGTCCGGCAGCATAGACGTTGGCGGTGTAACGTTTGTCTCCTCTTCCCGCATGGTTCTTTCCGTTGTAGAGAAGGACGATGCCTTTCGGGGTGTAGATAGCCGGAGGTCCACATTCGGTAAGATGGCTGTCGAAATATCCGTCGCGGGGAGAGAATAGTTTCTTTAGGGAGCCGTCTATGTTGACAACAGGCGTCCAGTTGATTAAATCATCGGAAGTGGCGGCAAATACATGTTCTTCGCCCCAGTACATAAAGTATTGCCCGTTGATTTTCTTGATAAGCTGTTTTCCTTTTACTACTTCCGTCAGGATAGAGCCGGATTTGCATCCCAGGTTAAAGAATTTCCCGTTGTATGCTTTGGCAAAGGCAGGGCCGTGCTTTGTCCAGTCTTTCAGATTGCGGGAAGTGGCTACTGCCAGGCGGGGCACATGGCGGTTCCATTGCGTGTACATCATTACATAAAGTCCGTCTTCTGTCACGGCAACTCGCGGGTCTTCACAGCCACCCGGCCATTCCAGTTCTTTTTGCGAATCATTGTCCGGATAGAACACCGGCGACTTTTCCCGTTTGAAACGCGTGCCATCGGTAGAAGTGGCATAGCCGAGACGGGAAGTGCGGTGACCGATGCCGACACCGGACTTATCTTCTGCACGATACAATACGACAATCTCCCCATTGTAGAGTGTGGCTGCCGGATTGAAGGTGTCATTCGATTCCCAGGCAATGGAATCTTTTGCCAACGGGCAATAAAACTTAGTGTTTTCTATGGGAGATATTACAGGATTGACGTTCTTCGGACGTTCGAAACCGCCGAAAGCCCAATCGGGCAATTTGTTCTCTTTGTTATTGGCAGACTGTCCGTAGGCGGTACAGGTCATCATCGTTGTAGCAAGTAGAAATAAAAAAGTTGATTTCATAATCTATTAATTGGTTTATGAGGACAATTACTCCTCTACATATAAATTAAAAAAAATAAGAAAATGCTGTCATCTGTCACATGGTTAGATGCAAGTGCTTGATA
>NZ_CABUHK010000156.1 GCF_902491285.1 uncultured Bacteroides sp.
AGAAAACAGTTGACGGTCCTTCTATGAAAGACTGGAGAGGTGGTCGTGCTGCTTCTGGCAACATCATCCCTTCTTCTACTGGTGCTGCTAAAGCTGTAGGTAAAGTTATCCCTGCATTGAACGGCAAACTGACTGGTATGTCTATGCGTGTTCCGACTTTGGACGTATCTGTAGTTGACTTAACAGTTAACTTGGCTAAACCGGCTAGCTACGCTGAAATCTGCGCTGCTATGAAAGAAGCTTCTGAAGGCGAATTGAAAGGTATTCTGGGTTACACTGAAGATGCAGTAGTTTCTTCTGACTTCTTGGGTGATGCTCGTACTTCTATCTTCGATGCTAAAGCTGGTATCGCTTTGACTGATACATTCGTTAAAGTTGTATCTTGGTATGACAACGAAATCGGTTACTCTAACAAAGTTCTTGACTTGATCGCTCACATGGCATCAGTTAACGCTTAATTAGAAGCCTGAATAATATAGAAAACCGCTGCGGAAAACCGTAGCGGTTTTTTTATACATTTCATTTTATATATTGTTAAAAAGCAAGCTGTTATCCGTTGAATAAGCTACAATTTTAGTAGTTTTGTAGTTCTATGGAGAGATTATTAATAACATTGATACTTGTTTGCACTATGAACAATATAACAAATGCCCAGAATCCGTTCTTCGGGCAGTACCAAACTCCGCACTCAACCGTGCCTTTTGACCGGATAAAAACCGAACACTATGAACCTGCAATCCTGGAAGGAATCAAGCAGCAGAATGCAGAAATAGATGCCATCATACAGAATCTGGAAAAAGCGACTTTCAGTAATACGATAGAGGCTTTTGAAGCATCGGGAGACTTATTGGACAGAGTAGTAGCCGTTTTCGGGAATATGCTTAGTGCAGAAACGAATGACGACCTGCAGGAACTGGCTCAGAGAATCATGCCGCTGCTTAGTGAGCATAGCAACAATATCACGCTGAACGAAAAATTATTCGCACGCGTGAAAGAGGTGTATAACCAAAAAGAGAACTTACAACTCACACAGGAACAAAGTAAGCTACTGGAAAATGCATACAACAGTTTCGTTCGCCACGGTGCCAACCTGGAAGGTGAAGCTCGCGAAGAATACCGCCGACTGACTACTGAATTGAGCAAACTGACTCTTGACTTCAGCGAGAACAACCTGAAAGAAACGAACCTTTACCAAATGCTATTGACGAAAAAGGAAAGTCTTGCCGGATTGCCCGATATTATCGTAGAAGCCGCTGCCGAAACAGCGAAAAGCGAAGATAAGGAAGGATGGGCATTCACCCTTCATGCACCAAGTTATGTTCCTTTTATGACATATGCGGACAACCGTGATTTACGTCAGAGACTTTATATGGCTTACAATACCAAATGTACGCACAATAATGAGTTCAACAATATCGAAATCGTGAAGAAAATAGCCAATACACGCATGAAGATAGCCCAGTTGCTGGGATACAAAGATTATGCGGAATATATGCTTGTGAAAAGAATGGCCGAAAACAGCGAATCTGTATATAAACTGCTCAACCAACTTCTGGAAGCTTATAGCCCCACCGCACGGCAGGAATACAAAGAAGTGCAGGAATTGGCCCGCCAGGAACAAGGAGACGACTTTGTTGTAATGCCTTGGGACTGGAGTTATTATTCAAACAAGCTGAAAGATAAGAAATTCAATATCAACGAGGAGATGCTCCGCCCCTACTTCGAACTTGAACAGGTAAAAAAGGGAGTGTTCGGATTGGCAGAAAAGCTATATGGAATCACATTCCGGAAGAACACGGAGATTCCTGTTTACCATAAAGACGTCGAAGCATTCGAAGTGTTTGATAAGGACGGAAAATTCCTTGCTGTCCTATATACCGACTTCCATCCGCGTCTTGGAAAACGTTCCGGTGCCTGGATGACAAGTTACAAAGACCAGTGGATAGACCGACAGACGGGGGAGAACAGCCGTCCGCACGTATCCGTTGTAATGAACTTCACCAAGCCGACCGAGAACAAGCCTGCACTATTGACATTCAATGAAGTAGAAACATTCCTACATGAATTCGGACACAGTCTGCATGGTATGTTTGCCAACTCTACTTACAAGAGTTTAAGCGGCACAAATGTTTATTGGGACTTTGTGGAACTTCCCTCACAGATTATGGAGAACTTCGCGATAGAGAAAGATTTTCTGAATACTTTCGCCCGCCATTATCAGACCGGAGAGGTTTTGCCGGATGAATTAATCAAACGCCTGGTAGATGCTTCGAACTTCAATATCGCATATGCCTGCCTGAGACAACTAAGTTTCGGATTGCTTGATATGGCATGGTACACTCGCACTACTCCTTTCGATGGAGATGTGAAAACCTATGAACAAGAAGCCTGGAAGAAAGCGCAAATATTACCGGTGGTACAGGAGGCTTGCATGAGTACACAGTTCTCTCATATCTTTGCCGGGGGATATGCTGCCGGATATTACAGCTACAAATGGGCGGAGGTACTGGACGCCGATGCATTCTCACTATTCAAGCAGAAAGGAATATTCAATAAGGAAATTGCAGACTCGTTCCGTAACAATATCCTGTCGAAAGGTGGCACAGAGCATCCAATGACGCTTTATAAACGTTTCCGCGGACAAGAGCCGAGTATTGATGCTTTATTAATCAGAAACGGAATTAAGAAATAAGTATTAGGTAATAAGTATGAAAAAAAGTATATATAAAATTATAGGGTTGCTGCTGTTGCTTCCTTTATTTTCAGGGTGCAACGATTCGGATGATGTAGCTGCCATCTTTACAGGAAAAACATGGAAGCTAAATTATATCACTGTTGACGGTAGTCATGAAATGTTTGATTTTTGGGGAGATAAATTGAAGGAAGAAGCAAGCATTAAAGAACTCAACAAAAATGGAACATACAATGTCGTATTTGAAGGTGTAGCCGAAGGCGATCTTATCAATGGAAAAATAAGAGGAAACGTAATCGCTTCTTATCCACTTGCAGGAACTTGGAGCGCAAATGGCAAAAACAATAATTTTAATGCCAATGTCACAGGAAACGATGGTGGAGACAGACTCGCCAAGAATTTCTTGGAAGGGCTCAACAATGCAACATCTTATGAAGGAGACAATAAAAACTTATACCTTTTATATAAGCCTAACGGAAGCCAGCAAACTTTCCGCATGGTTTTCCGTGTAGTAAACAACTAACCGCAAAACGACATGGACTCAGAAAAGAAACAATTAGAACTTGACAAACGTTATATACGCATGGCCAGCATATGGGCTGAAAACTCCTATTGCGAACGCCGTAAAGTAGGGGCTTTAATCGTTAAGGACAAAATGATTATCTCCGACGGATATAACGGAACGCCTTCCGGTTTCGAGAATGTATGTGAGGATGAAAACAACCTGACAAAACCATACGTTCTGCATGCGGAAGCCAATGCCATTACCAAAATAGCGCGTTCAAACAACAGTAGCGACGGTGCTACCATGTACGTCACCGCCTCTCCTTGCATCGAATGTGCAAAGTTAATCATACAGGCAGGAATCAAACGGGTAGTTTATTCCGAGCATTATCGCCTGGAAGATGGAATAGAGTTATTAAAACGGGCGGGAATCGAAGTTATCTACACAGAGTTAGATGATAATTCCTCTCCAAATAAATAAGAAGACGAACGTTTTAAAAAAGGAATAGACATGAGTACAAAAAACTCTTCACGTTTTACACCTGTCATCATAGCAGTCAGCGTGGTAGTCGGGATTCTTATCGGTACATTTTATGCCAAGCATTTTGCCGGCAACCGTTTGGGTATCATTAATGGTTCCTCCAATAAGCTAAACGCTTTGTTACGCATTGTAGACGATCAATATGTCGACACCGTAAACATGGCCGATTTGGTAGAAAAAGCCATGCCGCAAATTCTAGCCGAACTGGATCCGCATTCAACTTATATCCCAGCCCAAAATCTCGAAGAAGTCAACTCTGAACTGGAAGGTAGCTTTAGCGGAATTGGTATCCAGTTTACCATACAGAATGACACCATTCATGTAAATGCAGTTGTTCAGGGGGGGCCTTCTGAAAAAATAGGATTAATGGCGGGCGACCGTATTGTTACTGTAGACGACAGCTTGTTTGTGGGCAAGAAAGTAACGAACGAACGGGCTATGCGCACCTTGAAAGGTCCGAAAGGCTCACAAGTAAAATTGGGAATCAGACGAACAGGAGAAAAGGACTTATTACACTTCAACATCACGCGTGGAGACATTCCTCAAAATACCGTAGATGCCGCTTATATGTTAAATGACAATATCGGTTATGTGAAAGTCAGTAAATTCGGACGTACCAGTCATGTAGAATTGCTGAATGCATTAGCACAGCTTAACCATAAAAAATGCAAAGGTCTAATCATTGACCTACGCGGTAATACCGGAGGATATATGGAAGCAGCCATCCGCATGGTTAATGAATTCCTGCCCGAAGGCAAGTTGATCGTATATACTCAAGGCCGTAAATATCCACGTGCAGAAGAATTTGCTAACGGTACGGGTAGCTGTCAGAAAATGCCGCTTGTTGTATTGATTGACGAAGGTTC
>NZ_CABUHK010000157.1 GCF_902491285.1 uncultured Bacteroides sp.
ACTTTATTGATCGGAGTGGCAATCGGTTCATCATTAGCAATGATATTGCCTATCAGTACTCCGCCCAACGCTTTGGCACATGCCACAGGCATGATTCAACAAAAGGATATGGAGAAAGTCGGTATAATCATGGGAATTATCGGACTGATACTTGGATATACCATGTTGATTATACTTGGTTCTAATAAGATGTTATAAATTTAAGTACCCCTTTTCCATAAAATTAAGACATAGAAAAAGCCCTGTGAGAACCAATCATTCTTACAGGGCTTTTTACTAGTCAGTCTTGCTCTGAAGACTGAGAATGTATCTTCTCCGCCTCTACATACTTACTCGGACTTACTCCATAATACTTTTTAAATACCTCACGGAAATATTTCGCATCCGAGAATCCGACCTTGTCGGCAATCTCCGTTATTGTATATTCACCCTGCTTCAGCAACTGTGCAGCATGTTGCAAACGTATCAGCCGGATATAATCAGCCGGAGCATAGCCGGTCAATGCCTTGAGTTTGTTGAAGAAGCTCGTACGACTCATATAATGCAGGTTGCTGAGCATTTCCACATTAAAGTCCGAATCCCCCATGTTCTTCTCTATACATTCCTTGACAGAAGCAATGAATTTCCAGTCTAAGGTATTAGTGCAATTAACCGGAAAATTCGGTTCTTCATCTTCGATACTATTATAAACCCGGCGGAGCAAAGCACGATTTGTTAGTATGTTCTTAATCGTTGCTTTGAGTATCCCCACACTAAAAGGTTTGGTAATATAAGCATCCGCTCCGATTTCCAATCCTTCGAGCATATGTTTCTCATCCCCCAGCGCAGTCAGCAAAACAACCGGAATATGAGACATCTCAAGATCCCCCTTTATAGTTGCACAAAGTTCATCTCCACCCATCTCAGGCATCATTATATCGGATATGACGAGATCCGGATTAAATTCCCGGATTATAATAAGAGCCTCCTTTCCATTCGGACAGGACTGGATATTATAACCCGTCCGAAGCATATCCACCAGATAATTACGCAAATCATCATTATCCTCCACTATCAAAATACGCTGCAAGGAACTGTTGATCCGGGATATCTCCATATCCGGCAATCCCGGCGTATCACCTGTTACAATAGTCTCCAAACGTTCATCCGGTGTTTTGGGAGAGATAAATTTTGCTTTATGGAAATGGCTATTTCCTTTCGGAAAAGTAATCCGTACACAAGTTCCTTGATTTTCAGCACTCTGAATCTGAATCTTACCTTTATGTAACTTAACCAGTTTGTATACCAGCATCAGTCCGATTCCGCTACCTGTCACCTTCAGATTAACGACATTACTACCCCGAAAATAGCTTCTGAACAATTTCTTCTGTTCACACGTTGGAATACCGATTCCCGTATCTTTCACCTCAATACTCCAACTATTTCCTTCCTCGGAAGCGTAAATACACACACTACCGTCTTCAGGTGTATATTTCAATGCATTTGAGAGAATATTCTTCAGAATAGAGCCCATTTTGTCACTATCAAACCACACACTCAAATAGTCAAAATTGCTTTCATAAACAAACCTGACATGCTTCATCTCGGCATATTTGCGGAAAGTGGCGCAAACATCATTCATATAAGTATTCAACTCATACTCAGAAACATAAAGAGTGGAAGAGTAGACATCTATCCGTTCAAAATTTATCAGGTTGGTTGTCAACTGAAGTAATGTATTCACATTTTTAAGAGCCATATTTATATGGGGTAGTGCCTGTTCAGCCCCCATGCGATTTTCCAAGACTTCCTCCAATGGAGCTTTTATCAATGTTAACGGTGTACGTATGTCGTGTGCCGTATTAATGAAGAACCGTGTTTTTTCGTCCGACACCTTCTTCTGTTTATGCAACATGATGATACGGAATATAATACCCATAACCAACACCAACAGGATTACATATCCCACCATAGCCCATACACTGGCCCATACAGGAGGCGTTATAATAATCTGAATGCTTCTTGTCTCATAAGTCTTATATTTTTCTTCATTGGATACGGCACGAATTTGTAATGTATAACTGCCGGGAGGCAGATTTCTGATGATAATCCGGTTATCCTGACTCGGACGGCTCCACTCTTTATGATAACCATCGATTTTCCATGAAAAAAGAATATTGGAAGGATAATCATAGTTGATAGAAGCTACATCAAGAGAAAACGTGTTTTGTCCGTAAGCTAGTTCCAGCCGGTCAGTTTCGTCAATATCCTTTTCCAAAGGTGATCCTTCATCACCCGGGTAAACAGGATGATAAGCTATCATAAAATCACGCAATAGCAAACGCGAATAATGTGGCTCCGGTATCTGTATGTCTGTTGGAAATTTGACAGCACCGTCATTTCCCCCGAAAACAAGCGCACTTTTGTTATAGGTCGTAGCAGAGCCTGCATTAAAATTAACACTCATCAATCCTTGTTCCCGTGTCCAGTTACGAAAGAAGTGCTCCTCAGGTGAATAAATCGTTATGCCATTTTCCGTACCCATCAGGAGACTCCCGTCCTGACGCGGAAGAATTGTATAAATATTATCGGAGATCAGCGCACAGTTGTCACTTCGGTACTGATAAATAAAGTTCTTCTTATTAATGTCATAAACAAGAAGTCCGGCTCCACGGGTACCAATATACAAAATTCCGTCTTCTCTTTGGTATAATGCGCATATATAGAGAGATTCAACAGGCAGGTCAATATACCTGTAAACTCCGGATTGTTTGTCAAGCAGATAGAGCCCCATTCGGGTACCAATCCACATCTGCCGGGAATCCTTCTCCTGAATGGTAGTGATAGAGTTTACTCCCGGATATAAACGCACACTTTTAGTCTCAAGATTGATGCGTTTCAAATGATAATACCCTCCGGACCATATATCACCGCCCGAGTCTTTTTTTATGTCAAAAATATATTGATCGGGCCGTACCCCTGCAATAGCAGCAGGAGAAAGGTAACTTATCTTAAACCCCTTCTTCTTTTCTATCTTGTAAATACCTGATGTAAAACCGCCCGCCCATATCACACCGGGAGAGACTTCACACAACGCTAAGAAAATGTGATTTTCATCATCAGGTACCGGATCAAAAGAACTGAAAAAAGAACGCCATTCTTTTGTATCAGTCTGATAGATACTGATACCGTTACTGGTTGCAAACCAAAGGTCGCCATCACTGTCCTCCAATACATCGTGAACCTGATCGTTCACCAGTGAGCGGCTATTGCCAAGAGAATGCCTTATCAAGTCATAACTTCCATAACGGTTGTTACGAACGGTAATACCGGTAGGATAATTGGCAAGCCAGATACGTTCTTCTTCATCTACATAGATATCATTGATATTGTTTCCGTTCATCCCGTTATAACTACTATAATTGGCAGTTATATAGGGCTCACTCATACAGGTATTCACATCCAGTTTATATACACCTTTTCCACCCGTAGCTACCAAAAGCTCATGAGCGTTCAAAGCAACTATCTGGTTTATCTCTACATTATTGGGTGATTGACAGGGAATGATTTTCCCTGTCCCCTCCATGTCATATATAAGTACACCCTCTTTGTAGCTTCCTATAAACAGTTGTTTTGAGACGACATGATAATAGAGTTCATGCACTGGTGTACTGATACTTTCCACCGTTTCATCGGATAGCAGTTTCAATCTCCCATCTCCTATTCCGGCACGAAACAGACCGCTTCCCGTACCAATAAAAAATGGTTACCATCCGCCTGTTCAATGGTAGTTATTTCACCAATAGCCGGCGCCGGCATATGTGTCGTTGTTCCGGTACGAATACTATACCAGATAATACTATCTTTACAGCATAACCATATACGGTCACTCTTGTCCAAATAACCGTAATTCAGAAATGCCTGCGACTTATTTCTAATCAACTCCGGATGCACATAAGCCAGTTCGAATTTATCATGTTGCAAATCGTACCTGAAAATACGACCTTTCTGACCGATTACCCATAATACATTTTCGCTGTCCATGTAGAGCCAGTTTAAGGCAATACGTGAATCCAGTTTCATACTGTCGTCCGAAAAGTTGTAATGCTTGATATGTTTGCCATCATAACGGTCTATCCCCTCCTGAGTCAGAAACCACATATACCCCCGTTGATCCTTTTGGATATGGTATATTTTTTGGTTATTCAAACCGTCCTCCAGACCTATATACTTATAAATCTGCCCTTTACTTACAGTACTACTTATGAGAAGAAGCACAAAAAACAAACATCTTCCCATTTTTACAAAACCATTCATGTCTTTCACAAATATTCAAAAATACCCTGCAAAAATATGAAAAAATTAATTAAAACACAAGATATAAATGTATTTATATTTCAATCAGTAATCATCATTAATTTTTCATATCCTCAGTTTTTAGTTTGTGGAAGAATATATCATAAATGAAAATGGGGAGAGAGTATTTTTCCTCCAATTAATTTGCATCTTTCAATATATTATCCGAATATTGCAGAGATGAAAAAGCAC
>NZ_CABUHK010000158.1 GCF_902491285.1 uncultured Bacteroides sp.
CGGGGTGATGGATATAATTGGTATCGGCAAAGTTTACGTTATCCCAATAGTGCTTGACAAGGAAATCTGCCCGTAAATCCGGGGCTGTCAGCATTGGCGGGATGGTGGGTAATGTGAAAGTCTTGATGGTATCCTGTGCCATTTCGGTTTTGTTTAAGCCGGAAGCGTTCCCGCTTTTGCAGGCACAAAGACAAAGAATACATACAATCGAAAGAATATTTAGATTCGTTTTCATAATTGGCTGTTATTATATTGAACTTCTATGGATTACATAGAAGACAAAGATAATGCCTTTTCATTTTATACAAAGAATTTTTCTTCCTTTTCTTCTCTGTCTTCTTTTTTAAGAACTTTGCTTCTTGAAGAATCTTACTTCTCCTTTGCCAATGTAAAGACAAACTCCAACCCGCCACCCTGATTGTTCTTAGCAGAGATGATGCCGCCATGAATAATCACTGCATTCTTCACAATAGCCAGTCCCAGACCCGTTCCGCCTAATTTCCGCGAACGGCCTTTGTCTACCCGGTAGAAACGTTCGAAGAGACGGTTCAGATGCTCGGGGGATACGCCTATGCCCGTATCGGCAAAACTGAAATAATAGAAACTTTCGTCTTCACGGAAACAGTTGATATTAATCTGGATATTCGTTCCGGCGTATGCGATGGCGTTATCCATCAGATTACGGAAGATGGAGTAAATCAGGGAATAATTACCTTTGACCTGTATGCTCTTCTTTAAAGAATTAACTACCGTGATATGCTTCTCGTCAAGTTCCAGTGAAACCTCGTTGATGATATTTCCTACCAGTACACTGATATCCACCCGTTCCATGTCAATCATGTTGGCGGCCTCATCCATGCGGGTAAGTACGGAAATGTCACGCAGCAACCGGCTCAACCGGTTACTTTGTGCATAGCAGCGTTCGAGGAACACATTAATCTTCTCGCGCGGTATGTTTTCATTATTGACGATAGTCTCCAGATATCCCTGAATACTGCTGACAGGCGTTTTCAGCTCATGCGCGATATTCTGTGTCAACTGCCGTTTCAGATTCACCTGTTCTTCTTCCTGGGTGACATCATTGATTGAAATCTCAAAGCTTGCATCTTGGAAGATGATACACTCAACGATGAACGTGCGTCCGTTTTTGTTGATGGTGATAGACATTCGCTTTTCGTCTTTACCTCTCGAACGTTGTTGCTGGTTCTTGTTGATGAAATGTATAATCTCTTTCAGTTCGTTGATGGCAAAGACTTCTTCCGTAGTTTCCAGGTTAGAGTCCGAAATCAGGTTGCTGTATTGGGTGAAGAGATTGTTGACAAGAATCTCCTTTTTGTCTTTCGTAAATACCCCCAGTCCTTCGTGAGAAATCTGAAGATGGGTAATCAGCTTCTCGCGTTCGATGTAGAGAGCCTCTTTCGTTTCGTGCAGCCGCTTGTAGATTTGGATGATATGCTGCGATATTTCTCCCAGTTCATTGTGTGGGAAAGCCGATTGCATCGCCATCTCGATAGGCTCGTTCCGGTCGGCACGCATGGCAAACTCGCGGAGCTGGCTGATAGAAGTCCCCAGTTTGTTCGTGAATTTGTAGAAGATAATCATCAGCAGCAAAGTCACGATTACGGTAAACCATAAGTAATGCGGGTCTGCCTGCAGGTTGTTGATAAGGCTGACATTATAAGGTAATGCCGAGCGGAGAATATAATCCTTATAACGTGTAGCCGAATAAAAATAAGGAACTCCTGTCGTTTCCGAAGTACGGCGCACGTCATATCCGTTTCCGTGTTTCAGCGCCTTTTGTACTTCCGGACGGTTCAGATGGTTTTCCATCTGCTCGTCGTGGTTCGGATAACTGTCGTAAACCACATTCCCATCCAGGTCGATAAGCGTAACGCGCAAGTCTTCCAGAATATGATTATTGATGTAATCGTTGATAATTCCGTTATCAAGCGGTTGCTCATCCAGCCGCTCGTAGAGCCGGCTGTTGTAATCCTGCAATTTGGTATTCAGCAGTTCTACTTTATATTCCCGTTCGCGTTGGTACTGGTACGCGATGAAACAGACGGCGAATACCAGGAACAACGAAATGACCGAAAGGAAAAGCTTCCGGCTGAAAGAAAGAAAATGTCTTTGAGTTACAGGCAGGTTCATGATAAATAGTTATTCAGCTTCAAAACAGTATCCGTATCCGAGACGTGTGACAATGCATTTGCCGTATATGCCTATCTTTTTGCGCAAACGGGTGATGTTTACGTCGATAGTACGGTCCAGTACATACACTTCGTCGCTCCAGATACGTGCCAGAATATCTTCACGTGAGAATACACGTCCTTTATTCTGTACCAGTAGAAGCAGGATTTCAAATTCTTTTTTGGTCAATGACACTTCTTCGTCGTCGATACTCGCTTTCTTTTTAGTGATGTCGATGACAAGCGTCTGGTAAGTAAGCCGTTCGGGCGCTCTTTCCGTTTCCATCGTCGCCGTACGTCTCAATACGGCTTTCACACGGGCGATGACTTCGCGCAGGGAGAAAGGCTTCGAGATATAATCGTCCGCTCCCAGGTTGAATCCTGTCACGGTATCGTTTTCGGTATCTTTTGCCGTGATGAAGATGATAGGCACTTTGGCTGTTTTCTTGTCTTTCTTCAACATGTTTGCCATTTTGAATCCGGAGATTTCCCCCATCATCACATCGAGGAGGATTAAATGGTAGCTGCTGATGTCCATCTTCAGTGCTTCTTCGGCAGAGTTTGCGGTATCTACCTCATAACCTTCGTTCTCTAGATTGAATTTCAGAATCTCGCAGAGGTCTTCTTCATCGTCGACAACTAAAATACGGGTTTCGTTCATAAGATGTATTTATTAATGTGATATGACAAAGTTACGTTTTTATTTTATTTTGATGCAAAGATGAGGAGACTTTGTTACGGTCAGATGAAACAGATGTTACAATCACGTTACATTCTTTGATTTATAGGAATTTGATACCGAATATGGAAGTTTTTGTCGGTTGCAAGAGGAAAAAACGTTTGCTATTTGTTATCTTTGTTAGCGAGATAGGATAGAAATGTTTGATAATAGAAACTACAAACGATGATAAAAATTGACTTGAAACGGCATAAGCGCGAAGTGATAGGTGCGGTTATCGTACTGCTGCTCCTGCTTGGCGGTGTGTCTGTCTTTAAATATACCTCTTTCAATACCGGCTTTGAGATAGCAGACGATTTGGGCGGAAACATCTTCCCTTCGGCCATTCTGTCCGTAGCCACTACTGATGCGCAAGTTATCATACCTTCGGATTCCACTTATCTGGGAAACCCGAAATCATGTATTGCCATCCGGCTGAAATCAAAGACCGCATACAGCCGTGTACGCATTGAAGTGGCCGAAACTCCTTTCTTCTCCCGTTCCGTATCGGAGTTCGTATTGAACAAGCCGCGAACGGAATACACGATTTACCCGGATATTATATGGAATTACGAAGCATTGAAAAATAACGCGCAAGCCGAGCCGGTGAGCGTTGCCGTGACCGTCGAGATGAACGGGAAAGACTTGGGGCAACGGGTACGTACCTTCTCTGTCCGCAGTATCAACGAATGTCTGTTGGGATATGTGGCGAACGGAACCAAGTTCCATGACACAAGTATTTTCTTTGCCGCCTACGTCAATGAAGAGAACCCGATGATTGACCAGTTGCTCCGTGAGGCATTGAATACCCGCATCGTCAATCGTTTCCTCGGCTATCAGAGCAAGGCTAAAGGAGCGGTAGACAAGCAGGTGTATGCCCTTTGGAACATTTTGCAGAAACGCAAATTCCGTTACAGCTCTGTTTCCAATACCAGCCTTTCGAGCAATGTCGTATTCTCGCAACGTGTCCGTACGTTTGATGATGCGTTGGAATCTTCGCAAATCAACTGCGTGGACGGCAGTGTATTGTTCGCATCGTTGCTTCGTGCCATCAATATCGACCCTATCCTGGTACGTACACCGGGACATATGTTTGTGGGCTATTACACCGACAATTCGCATACCGACAAGAACTTCCTGGAAACAACGATGATTGGCGACGTCGACCTGGACGACTTCTTCCCCGACGAACAACTGGATTCCACAATGGTAGGCAAGTCGCAGAACGAAATGTCATTGCTCACCTTCGAGAAATCCAAACAATACGCCAATAAGAAGTATAAAGAGAATGAGGAAGGCATCCATTCCGGCAAGTTGAACTATATGTTTTTGGAAATTTCCAAAGAGGTGCGCAGGAAAATACAGCCGATAGGTAAATAGTTTCTTATCTATCTTCATGCAATTTCCCTATTTTATTGTATTTTTGCCAAGTAATCATTTAATGAAAAAGGATGCAAGGCAAGAAATTTA
>NZ_CABUHK010000159.1 GCF_902491285.1 uncultured Bacteroides sp.
ACACCCATCGAAAGATAGAGTTCGGGATGGTAGAGAATGTCCGAAGTATACTTATTATAATAGTCTATCTCACCCGTCAGGCGGTGGTTGAAGAAGCCGAAATCAAGTCCGATGTCGGTGGTGGCGGTACTTTCCCAATGCAGCTTGTCGTTGCTTAGTTTTTTGCGTACCAGTCCTTTGGTTCCTTCACCATCGATTACGACATTGCCTGTGGCGTAGTTTGCCTGCCAGTCGTAGTTGCCCGTAGAGTTGTTTCCTGTCTTTCCCCAGGAAACACGGAGTTTCAGGTTAGAGAGATAGTCCGATGCTCCCTGCATGAATGATTCTTCCGAGATACGCCATCCGCCGGAGAATGAGGGGAAATATCCCCAACGCTGGTTCACACCGAAACGGGAAGAGGCATCGGCACGAAGGTTGGCTTCAAAGAGATAACGTCCTTTATATCCGTAGTTGACACGGCCGAAATAAGAGAGCAGCCCCCATTTGGCAGGCGATGAGCTGGAAGAGCTGACGAGCGTCTCATAGGTGCTTAGTTCGTTCAGCGTCCAGTCCGTAGCGCCTTTACGGGAAACGGCAAAGCTCTTGCTGTAATATTCCTGTGCGGAATATCCGAGCAGTGCGCCCAGATCGTGGTCTTTCTTAATGGTTGTATTGTAGCGCACCAGTATTTCGGCACTCTGACGCCAGGTGCGTGCGCTCGTATTGGTGATGGAAGCGTTCTCCAATGCGCTTTCGCTGACACGCTGGTCGGTGACGTAGTCCCAATAACCATTCTGGCGGCTATAAGAAGACTTGTCAGTGAATGTCGGCGAATAATTGAATGTACCTTCAATGTTGAGGCCTTTATAGGGCGTGATAATTCCGTAGACTGAAGCATTGAGACGCCATACGGTATTGAAACCGGTGGCTCCCGCCATCTGACCGAAGATATTATTGGCATTGGAAGATTCTTCGCCGGCCAGTGCGGCACGTCCCCAATAGTTCGGCTCGCCGGGATATACGCCCGGAGTAGTCTGATAGAGATACTTGAATCCGTTGCTGATATTAGCCATTCCGTAATCCTGTTTTTGTCCGTAAAGGCGGGTGCCGACGGTCATCCATTTCACAATCTTGGCTTCCAGGTTGGTACGGAAATTGATTTTCTGCGTACTTGAGTCAAGGTTCCAGCGGTTCATGACTCCCTGATTGTCGAGATAGCCCAATGAGAGCATGTATTTCACTTTCTCCGAACTGCCGGAAACAGACAGGTTGTGTTCCTGCGAATATCCGGTGTCGAATACTTCATCGAACCAGTCAGTGTTGGGATAGGCCACGTAATTGGGTACTCCGTACTCGTTCAACCCGTTGGGATCGGCAGAAGCAGCCCGCCAACGGTCGATGCTTTCCTGTGAGAAGATACCTTTGGTGTTCACATTGTCGCAAGCCTCGTTCACCAGTCCCATATAACGAGCATAATCGCTTACGAAAGAGAGGTTATTGTAAGGCATCTGCACGACTCCCGAATAAGAATAGGAGATTTGCGGTTTGCCTTTCCCGCTTTTGGTGGTGATAAGAATGACTCCGTTGGCGGCGCGCGTACCATAAATAGCTGTGGAGGCAGCGTCTTTCAGTACGGAGATGCTTTCGATGTCGTTGGGGTTCACATTGTCCATGCTCCATTCGATACCGTCCACCAGGACTAATGGGGAATTGGTATTGAAAGTACCGTTACCGCGGACGCGGATGGTGGCACCGTCCGAACCGGGTTGTCCTGAAGCCTGCGTGACGTTCATACCGGCGGCAAGTCCCGAAAGGGCCGAAGAAACACTCATGATGGGACGTCCCTCCGTTTGGTCGGCAAAGTTGATGGAAGTCACGGAGCCGGTCAGATTCACTTTCTTCTGTACACCGTAGCCCACTACCACTACTTCATCCAGCACTTTCGTTTCCACTTTCATCTGTACATCGAGTTTCGTACGCCCGTTCAGGGGAAGCGTGGTGGTCTGATAACCAATGTAACTGAAAGAAACGGAAGATTTGGCAGAAGTTGTTTTTAAGGTGTAGTGTCCGTTCAGGTCTGTCAAGACACCGTTCATTGTACCTACCTCGACAACGGAAACACCCGGCAGGGTTTCTCCATTCTCATCGATCACTACTCCACTTACCGTAACAGATGTTTGTGCCCACACCACATCCGTCAGTAAAAAGAGTAAAGCCAATAAAAATAATAGATAATGCTTCTTTTTCATTTTATTAGATTTAATGAAACAATTAGGTTGTTAAATACTCACAGTGCAAAGAAATGGGATATTTAGCCAATCTAATAATACTGTTTAGGCGATTGATGCCACTAATTAATAAAATTCGGAGGAGAATGGAAAGGAAAAACAATCTTTTAAGAATTCGACTAGTTTTTATCAGAAAATGACTAGATAATTTTATTCCATATTTAAAAATAGGTTGTATTTTTGCCTGATACCTAATAACTATTCGTCGAATATCTAATAAAAACAGTATGAAAAAACATTTTCTACTTCTTATTTTATCACTTTTATTCCTGCCGACTGCACAAGGCAAAGTAAAACTTCCTGCAATGATGGGAGATCACATGGTACTTCAACAGAACAGTTCCGTTAAGTTATGGGGTTGGGCAGACGGTAAGAAAGTAACTGTCACCACTTCGTGGAACAACCGGACTTATCAGGCATCTACGGATAAAGACGGGGCCTGGCTGGTGAAAGTAGACACTCCCGAAGGGGGGTATACTCCTTATTCCATTACTATCAGCGACGGAACTCCGGTCACTCTCTCGGATATACTGATAGGAGAGGTGTGGATCTGCTCCGGACAGTCGAATATGGAAATGCGTATGATGGGAAATACGGCACAACCCATTGACAACTCACTTGAAACGTTGCTGAATGCAAGTAGCTACCGTGACCGTATCCGGTTTATCACCGTACCGAGAACAAAAGAGACAAAACGCCGCACGGATTTTGAGAAAAGAAAATGGGAAGTATCGTCACCCGAAACCACGATTGACTGCAGTGCCGCTGCCTATTTCTTTGCCCGCCAACTGACAGAGACACTTCATCTCCCTGTGGGACTGGTTATCAGCAGTTGGGGTGGTTCACGAATCGAAGCATGGATGGACGAACAGACTTTGGGTGCTATCGAGGGTATGGACATGGAAGCCGCCAAAAGCCCTAAACGGGATATACACCAACGTCTGGAATGTTTGTACAACTCAATGTTATGGCCTGTTAAGAACTTCACGGCACGTGGTTTCATCTGGTATCAGGGAGAATCGAACATATCCAACTACCAATTCTACGCACCAATGATGACTGCTATGGTACAACTATGGAGAAATGTGTGGGAAGCGCCCGATATGCCTTTCTATTATGTGCAGATTGCTCCTTACAAATATGAAAACAGCCGGAATACAGGTGCCGCCTTGCTGCGTGAAGCACAAGTGGAAGCACTGAAAACAATCCCTAATTCGGGCATGGTGCCCACTACGGATATCGGTGATGAATTCTGCATCCATCCGCCACAGAAAGATGTAGTAGGGCTTCGGTTGGCTACGCTTGCATTGACTAAAACATACGGTATCCGCCGATTGCCATCCAACGGCCCGATGATGACCAAAGTAGACTATGCAGACAAAAAGGCCATAGTGACATTCGATAATGCATCTGCGGGGTTGTTCCCTACTTTCTCCGAACTGGAAGGATTCGAGATTGCGGGAGCGGACAAGAAGTTCTATCCGGCGAAAGCAAAAATTGTAGGACGTACCAACACGGTAGAAGTGTGGAGTGAAGAGGTGGCACAGCCGGTTGCCGTGCGCTATGCTTTCCGTAATTATGCAGGGAATATCACTCTGCGGAATACTTTCGGATTGAGTGCTTTCCCATTCCGCACAGATACGTGGGATGATGTGAAATAAAGGCTTCTATAAAAGGGGTAATCAACCTGTTTACAGGAGCTATATATCCAATCTGTTGGGCATATATGCCCTGCGTGTTGGGTATATAGATCCAACGTATTGGACATATAGCTCCAATACGCAGGATATATAGCTCCTGCAAACAGGGGATACAAAGAAAAGAAATTATGAAACGATCCATCTTATCCATATGTATATTGCTGGCATCGGTTTCTCTGGTCTTCGCCAATATCTACAAGAAATATGACGTTAGATCGGGGTTATCGGGCAATTGTGTCCGGAGCATCCTTCAGGATAGCATCGGATATATGTGGTTTGCCACACAGGACGGACTGAATCGTTTCAACGGCATCGAGTTTACCAACTACGGACATTCGTCAGAAAACGGCGGAAACAGTTATATGAATATAGTAAC
>NZ_CABUHK010000160.1 GCF_902491285.1 uncultured Bacteroides sp.
GGTTGGACAATCTTATAGCTACCGCCCGAAGCAACAAGGTTGCCGTGTGTCTGGGATTTCAGGATTTCAGCCAGCTGGTGCGCGACTACGGTGATAAGGAGGCGAAAGTGGTGATGAATACGGTCGGTAACATTTTCTCCGGGCAGGTGGTAGGTGAAACGGCAAAGACACTATCGGAACGATTCGGTAAGGTGTTGCAGAAACGGCAGTCTATCTCCATCAACCGGCAGGATGTTTCCACCTCCATTAACACGCAGATGGACGCGCTTATCCCGCCCAGCAAGATTTCCGGTTTGACGCAGGGAATGTTTGTCGGTTCGGTGTCCGACAACTTCAACGAGCGTATCGAACAGAAGATTTTCCACTGCGAGATTGTGGTGGATGCCGATAAGGTAAAACGGGAGGAAAGTGCCTACAAGAAAATCCCCGTTATTACCGATTTCACTGACGCAGACGGCAACGACCGCATGAAGGAAACGGTGCAGGCAAATTACCGGCGCATCAAGGAGGAGGTGAAGCAGATTGTTCAGGAGGAATTGGAGCGCATCGCGGGCGATGACAACCTGAAGCATCTGTTGCAGCAGAAGTAACCTATTAAAATAAGGGAGGATAGCTAAAATCCTCCCTTATTTTAATATTCCTCCAAAAGTTTATTTTGACGTAAATCTTCAATGTAACATGCTAAGTTACTTGAAACTTTATTAAATACTTTATCAAGATATGGGATGATATTTTCCAAATTCAATTCCAACTCTAACGGGAAACTATGATATTGATGTAAAAACCTTGTGATGTCATTTCTTTCTGAAACAGATAAAAGCAAAAATGGATTACTGTTTTTATAATATACCATTGCTGAAAGATGAATAAAAGCGCATCCTAATTTATAAACAAAAAAAGGCCAGCCATAAAATTTATCAGCTAAATCCACCATTTGTTTATCGGTCACGACTTTCTTTGTATTGGGATAAGACCATTTTATTCCCTCCAAAGTTTGGTTTATAAAATGCTCTCTAAGGTTTAAGTCGCTAATTGACAACAAAAACATAACTCTTACCATAGAATCTAATTCTTGACGCAGAATAGATATTACCTGCCCATATAATTGTTGTTGCAACAAAATATTTATAGCGCAAGAATGTTCTCCTGACCTTTGAGTAACTATATCGCAAAATAAATTAATATTATTTGTTTTCATTGTTGAGTGATTTCGCTTATAAGATATAGGATTTACTATTGGTTGCCACATATATCTGATGCGGCATTTCTTTTTCGTTGTATATTATTGTATGGTTGTCGCACAAGGTCATTCCCAGCCTTTCAACCACACGGATGGATGCCACGTTTTCCGGTCGGATACTGCAACAGACAGTTTTCAGTTCCAGCTCTCCAAAGGCGTATTCCAAACACGCGCGGGCGGCTTCCGTACCGTAACCGTTATGCCAGTATGTGTTATCGAGTATATAGCCAAGCTCGACAGTCTCGTTCCCGTTTAGGGTACTATTCATCAGACCGGCTTGTCCTATCAATGCGCCGCTTTCTTTCAGTATGACGGCAAAATATCCGAACCCGTCCTTGCGGTATCGGATGAGTTGCCTGTTTATCCATTTGCGCACGTCCTTTTTGGTAAAGCCGTGTTCCCAAGCGTACATGACTTCCGGCTTTCCCATTATGGCAAGGAGTGCGTCCATATCCTTACGGGTTATCCTGCGGATAAGCAGCCGTTCCGTTTCCATGACGACCAGCGATGCGGAATAGGTCTTTATCTCAAATCCGTCCTCTTTCCATTCCTTCACAAGCCTGTTGATCGTTTCTTCCACCAGACTGTCATAAGCGGCATCGGGAATAACCTTTATAAAAAAGGTGTCACGGGTTTCTTTCATGACCCATTCGTTGATGTCTTTCAGTTCCTTGCCTTCGGGAATGTAATTCTTGTGTATCATGAACTCGTTGATGTTGTCCGCCAACAATTCTTCCAACTGATAACGGATGTCATCCTCCAGTTCGGCAAATGGTATGGTTTCCTCTTCATAGATGCCTTCTATTAAAACATCATCCTCTTCCATATCCTCGTCCGGTGTCTGATTGCCCCGTTTCATGTCCAACATATCCTGCGCGAACTGCCCGGATTCCTTGTCCTTGTACTTCTTGGCATATTTTTCCAGCAGTTCCCAGTCCTGACGGCTCATCGGGCATTTGAAAACGGCTCGTTCCACCTCGTTACAGCGCACCATGTCCGCCTTCACATCATCGGGAAGCGACCGGCATTCCTTGCAGATATGCCGCGAGTGTCCTTTGCCGCTGAATTGCTCGTTGGCTTTGTACTCGCTACAAATCCGACAGTAATGCCCCTGTTGTTTCTTCTTTTTCGCCACCATACCCCGTTATTATATCAACAGTTCTTTTCCTTTATCGGTAAGACGATATTTCTGCCGGGGATGTTTCGGATTTTCCGGGTAAATAGGCTCTACCAAATTCTGCCTTATGGCTGGATACAGATATAGTTCTAAAAAATTACTTTTGTCCTTTAATCCTATCACACACATAATCTCTTTGGTTGAAAGTGTCTGTGTGCCGATTGCAGACAACACCTTTTCCACCTGTGGGGTAACTGTGGGGTGACTGTGGGGTAACTGTCGGGTAATTGTCGGGTCGTGCCCCACAGTTTTTCGGGTATAGCGGAAAATAACCCATACACTATTTCCATCTGTATGAAACTCCGGATCGGGAATGCCGACACGCCGGCATTCGCTTATCATAAGCCCGATGCCTCGTCCCCAGCTTTCCAGAACCTCGCTTTTATACAGAACATTCGCAATAATCAGGTTTTGAGGTTCTGAATTATGCCCGCTCAATAACTTTTCCATTGTTATATCCGGCGGAAAAGTTCCACTGTTCTCAATCTCCACACGGTCATCATAGATGGCAATTCCTACCGAACTGCCGGGACGGTGGTATGAGCGGTGGCAAAGGGCATTTGTGCAGCATTCCCTCAATGCCTTGTAAGGAATCTCAAGCTCTTCCTCCCGATACAAGCCTTCAACTTTGCCCGAAAGGGAAAGATGCTTGAAAAAGAACGACATTGCAGTGTCCAGCAGTGTGTAGATATTGCCAGTGGTACGCTGATTGTCTATAAACTCGTCTTTTGTAGTTCCTTTGAAACGCGCCAACCGAAGCAGGCACTGGGGATAGAAGTAAAAATCACGACCGAACAAGACTGCGGAAGCATTATTCAGTTTTCCGTCATGTAACAGGTTGAATTTTTCGAGTATGGTCGGCAAATCCTCCCTTATGGTGGCTTCGGGTAGGCGACCGCACCGGATGCCTCCACGTACCGCTCCCATAATGGCATGTTCATCAAGGTCAGTAACTTTGATGTCGGGATTCGTCATCGCCTCCCAAGCGTATTTCCCACCTCGCTGCATAAGCAGTTGGTTATATACGTCTTGCGGCATGGAGGATGTCACGCTCTCCAATCGAAGATAAGCCCGTCCCTTATAGGAGAACGGACGCATATAACGTTGGCTGTCCGCAGACAAGGCTATCACACTCTTGTCTGTATTTTGGATACTGATATACGAAACTTCGAGTGTGGCAAATGGTTCAAAACGCCGGATGGCTTCCGCAATATCACGCTTCGTCTTGTCGCTCACTTCCTGCCCGATGATCTTTCCTTTGTCGGTCACACCGAACAACACCGTGCCACCTTCGCTGTTAAGGAAAGCGCAGAGCGTTTCCATGCCGCGCTCCAACTGCCCGGTGGTTTCCTTGAACTCCACCTGCCCGTTTTCCTTTTCGGCTATCAGTTGTTTTACTATATCGAGGTTGTCTATGTTCATATTCAATTCGTAACAATTGTACAAAGATAGCGTTTTTCGCTGAAATTCGGGGCAATAGCGCGCCGAAAACGCCCTTTTTCGTATAGATTTTACTCAAACGGGAGAACAGCATGATACCATTCTCCCGCTTATACCTGATTTTATCTTCTCATACGTTCCAGCTCTTCATCGCGCAGCATTCTCTCGTTCAGTTTCTCCTGCATCTTGTCGAGGAAATAGGTACGGCTTTCGTTTTTCCGACGTTTGATGTCGGTATAGAAGCGGTAGCAATCCTTCGACTCAATACCGAATATCTTGTAGAGAATCGGGGCGAGCTGTTTTAGCGGCATATTGCCGTTGTTGATACAGCCCATCTCGTCTATGCCGTAGATAAGTTCCACGAGGTCGATGGCGTTGCCCGTCCAAAGAAGGCTGGCGGTGGTTTCTGTTGCGTTGTTGGCGGATATTAGTGGTGGCACT
>NZ_CABUHK010000161.1 GCF_902491285.1 uncultured Bacteroides sp.
ATAAAGAGTATTTTTTCTTTCGAAAGGTGTAATAGATATTACACCTTTTTTGTTTCAAAACCTTTACTTTTGTAAAAAATACTTTTTCATATGATGAAGTTACCAATAATAAATCGACTATTTCCTTCGTATAAATGGAAGGTAGCGGCTGTCATCATTGGCGGTGTTATTGTGGGCGGGGGAGCGCTCTTCATGTATATGCTCCGCGCGCATACTTATCTGGGAGACGACCCGGCTGCATGTGTGAATTGCCATATCATGACGCCTTACTACGCGACATGGTTCCATAGTTCGCACGCCCGTGACGCCACTTGTAATGACTGTCATGTGCCGCATGAAAATGCCGTGAAGAAATGGACTTTTAAAGGTATAGACGGTATGAAGCACGTCGCTGCTTTTCTCACGAAAAGCGAACCGCAGGTTATCCAGGCTCACGAAGCCAGTTCCGAAGTGATAATGAATAACTGTATCCGCTGTCATACGCAGCTCAATACGGAGTTTGTGAAGACGGGGAAGATAGACTATATGCTGTCGCAAGTAGGAGAGGGGAAGGCTTGCTGGGATTGTCACCGCGATGTTCCGCATGGCGGAAAAAACTCCTTGTCCGGCACTCCGGGAGCTATCGTTCCCCTTCCCGAATCGCCTGTCCCCGAATGGCTCCGGAAGATGGTGAATAATAAAGAGTAACAGGAAATGAAATACGTAATAAAATAATAAAACCGATATACAATGGAAAAGAAATTAAAATCATGGCAAGGATGGCTGTTGTTCGGAGGTTCAATGGTCGTTGTTTTTGTTTTGGGATTATGCGTTTCTGCGTTGATGGAGCGCAGGGCGGAAGTCGCCAGCATCTTCAATAACCGTAAGAACGTCATCAAGGGGATTGAAGCACGGAATGAACTCTTCAAGGATGATTTTCCCCGTGAATATCAGACTTGGACGGAAACGGCAAAGACTGATTTTGAAAGCGAGTTCAATGGAAACATTGCAGTCGACGCACTGGAGAAACGCCCCGAAATGGTTGTCCTTTGGGCCGGATATGCTTTCTCTAAGGACTATTCCACTCCGCGCGGACACATGCATGCTATTGAAGACATTACCGCTTCACTGCGTACCGGAGCACCCGTGAATCCGACCGACGGTCCTCAGCTGTCAACTTGCTGGACTTGCAAGAGCCCGGATGTTCCCCGCATGATGGAAGCCATAGGCGTAGATTCTTTCTATAATAATAAATGGGGAGCCATGGGCGCCGAAATCGTAAATCCGATTGGCTGTTCCGATTGCCACGACCCGGAGACGATGAATCTTCATATCAGCCGTCCGGCTCTGATTGAAGCTTTCCAACGTCAGGGAAAAGACATCACCAAAGCTACTCCGCAAGAAATGCGTTCACTGGTATGTGCGCAATGTCACGTTGAATATTACTTCAAGGGCGACGGCAAATACCTTACTTTCCCTTGGGATAAAGGGTTCACGGTGGAAGATATGGAAGCCTATTATGATGAGGCCGGTTTCTACGATTATATCCATAAACTGAGCCGCACGCCGATTCTGAAAGCACAGCATCCTGATTATGAAATTTGCCAGATGGGTATCCACGGTCAGAGAGGTGTCTCCTGTGCCGATTGCCACATGCCTTATAAGAGTGAAGGCGGCGTGAAATTCAGTGACCACCATATCCAAAGCCCGTTGGCTATGATTGACCGCACTTGCCAGGTTTGTCATCGTGAGAGCGAAGAGACTTTGCGCAATAACGTCTACGAACGCCAACGCAAAGCGAACGAAATCCGCAACCGCTTGGAACAGGAATTGGCGAAAGCGCATATCGAAGCTAAATTCGCCTGGGACAACGGAGCAACAGAAGCTCAAATGAAAGATGTTCTTGCATTGATTCGTCAGGCACAGTGGCGTTGGGACTTCGGAGTGGCTTCACACGGCGGTTCTTTCCATGCACCGCAGGAAATTCAGAGAATCCTTTCTCACGGACTCGACCGCGCTATGCAAGCCCGTCTTGCCGTATCCAAAGTATTGGCGAAGAATGGATATACAGGCGACGTTCCGATGCCGGACATCTCGACGAAGGCAAAGGCACAGGAATATATCGGTCTGGATATGGACGCTGAAAGAGCTGCGAAAGAGAAGTTCTTGAAAACAACTGTTCCTGCCTGGTTGGAGAAAGCGAAAGAAAACGGACGTTTGGCGCAGATATAAAACAAATATAAGATAGACATATATGTGGAGCAAACCGTGGAGTTATAAAGAAGGGCTGACGATTGGCGCAGGATTACTGATAATAGGCATATTGCTGCAAATGACAGTGGGTGCTATTAACTGGGATTTGTTTGCCTGTCCGGTCAATGTGATTGTGTCAGTGGTTTATATCATTGCCCTGATAGCCATGCACCTTCTTCGTAAACGTGTTTATTTATTCGGATGGTTAAGTCATTATTCTGCTGCTGTCTCCGCTCTGTTGTGGGTGGTCGGCATGACGGTGGTAATGGGACTTATCCGGCAAGCTCCTTCCGGTCATGCTTCAAATGCTTCAACGGATTTGCTGGGATTCTCACAAATGATTGCATCCTGGCCTTTCGTTCTGCTTTACTTTTGGATGGTTACTGCATTGGGACTGACGATACTTCGTGCCAGTTTTCCTTTTAAGTGGAGACGACTTTCGTTCCTTCTCAATCATATCGGATTGTTTGTTGCATTGATAGCTGCCACTTTAGGAAACGCCGATATGCAACGTTTGAAGATGACTACCCGGATGGGCAATGCCGAATGGCGGGCTACCGATGACAAAGGACATTTGGTGGAACTTCCGCTGGCTATCGAACTGAAGGATTTCACTATTGACGAATATCCCCCGAAACTGATGTTGATTGACAATGAGACAGGCCGCACGCTTCCTGAAAAATCTCCGGTACATTTGCTGCTGGAAGAAGGTGTGTCAAACGGTAACTTGCAGGATTGGCAACTTACCATTGAACAGTCTATCCCAATGGCGGCTTCCGTAGCTACCGAAGATACATTGAAGTTCACAGAATTTCATTCAATGGGGGCAACGTATGCCGTGTATCTGAAAGCTGTCAATCAGAAGAGCCGGTTGGCTAAAGAGGGCTGGGTGAGCTGCGGTAGTTTTCTTTTTCCGTACAGGGCAATGCGTCTGGACTCGTTGACCAGTCTTGTGATGCCGGAACGGGAACCGCAACGGTTTGCGTCGGAAGTGAAGATTTACACACAGGAAGGAACGATAACGGAAGGTACAATCGAAGTAAACCGCCCGATGGAAGTGGAAGGATGGAAAATCTACCAGCTTAGTTATGACGAGACAAAAGGACGATGGAGCGATGTCAGCGTTTTCGAACTGGTGCGCGACCCTTGGTTGCCGGTAGTTTACGCAGGAATTATTATGATGATGGCAGGAGCTCTCTGCCTGTTCGTGAATGCACAAAAGAGGAAAGAGGAGGATAAAGCATGAGTTGGGACTATTTTGTACTGTTTGCCATAGCCGCACTGGTTTGTTGGGCTATCGGAGCTTTTGCAGCCTGGAAAGGAACGAAACCGGGCTGGGCTTACGGATTTACTCTGTTGGGACTGGCTATTTTCTTCAGCTTTATGATTGGAATGTGGATTTCTCTTGAACGCCCGCCCATGCGGACGATGGGAGAGACGCGTTTATGGTATTCTTTCTTCCTTCCGTTGGCAGGATTGATTACCTATGTGCGTTGGAAGTACAAATGGATTCTTAGTTTCAGTTGTATCCTCTCGCTGGTATTTATCTGTATCAATGTCTTCAAACCGGAGATTCACAATAAGACATTGATGCCTGCTTTGCAAAGCCCGTGGTTTGCGCCTCATGTCATCGTGTACATGTTCGCCTATGCCATGTTGGGAGCGGCGACGGTGATGGCTGTCTATCTGCTTTGGTTCAAAAAGAAGGAGATAGAACGGAAAGAGATGGACTTATGCGACAACCTCACCTATGTAGGTCTGGCATTTATGACATTGGGAATGTTAACGGGCGCAATCTGGGCGAAAGAAGCCTGGGGACATTACTGGGCTTGGGACCCAAAAGAGACATGGGCGGCGGCAACTTGGTTTGCCTATCTGGTATATATCCATTTCCGATTGGGCAAACCGTTGAAAGCGCGTCCGGCATTAGTTATTTTGTTAGTATCGTTTGTTTTATTACAGATGTGTTGGTATGGAATCAATTATCTTCCGTCCGCACAAGGAGTCAGTGTACA
>NZ_CABUHK010000162.1 GCF_902491285.1 uncultured Bacteroides sp.
TGTGCTATTGTATGTATGGAAGATGAAAAAAGTATAAATCTCTTAGTAAGAGATCTACAAACAGACGATAACAGGCTTTAAATCAAAATATTAACTATACAGATACAAGATTAAATCAGAGCCGGTAGAACCAGAAGAAATACTTTTTTTCACAATATTCCATATTTTTTCCGCGAAAAGTGTACTAGTTATCAAAACTTTCCTTATTTTTGCACGTGAAATGTCGATCTCTTACTAAGAGATCTGCATAAAAGGCCAATAAGAACGAATAACGAGTTTAGATGGAATACCTGTTTCTGAGACGTAAAAAGACGAGCAGCACTTCTGTAAGGCAGAAGACATTGCTCTATCGTGCCGCCGGCCGCGAATGGACAGCGCGGTTCTCGTCACTGTCGGATGTCCGTCCGGCAGACAGCCTTATATATAAAGGTATATTGTATCAGTTGGAGATACGCCGGGCGTTCCTCGATTCCTCTCTTTCGTTAAAGAAACTGAGTATGATGCTCGAAACAAACCAGACTTACCTGAGCAATGCGGTGAACCGCTACTTCGGTTGTCATCTGAAGGAGTTGCTTAACCGCTACCGGGTGGAATACGCTAAGGAGCTGCTTCGCAACGGCGGTTGTCCGCTGGGCGAGGTTCCGTCACGGAGCGGTTTCGGTTCGAAGAGTCCTTTCTATCTGGCTTTCGTCCGTCAGACGGGTATGACTCCGAAACGGTATGCGGCGCGCGAGAGGAACCTGGTGAACTTGGAAATAGAGAATGAAGTCCTTTTATAACAGTATATGTATAACCAATTTTTAGTTTTTTAAATTTATAAATTTAAATCTTTATTTATGAACAAAAAGTTTTTAAGTGCAGTTCTGTTCGGAGCCTTGATGGTTTCGTCAACAGGAACATTTGTGTCTTGTAAAGACTATGATGAGGACATTGACCGCATCGACAAGGAACTGGTCGATATCAAGTCGGCTCTTTCAGCTTTACAGGCAAAAGTTGATGCTGGTAAGTATGTTACCAACGTAGTGAAGAACGGTGACGGTATCACTGTAACCTGGAGTGACAATTCTACAAGTACCATTGAAACTATCAAAGGTGACAAAGGTGAAGACGGTAAGAATGGTACAGTTGTGACCATCATTGACGGTTACTGGGCATTTGACGGTGTGAAATCTGAATATCCTGCAAAAGGAGATAAGGGTGACAAGGGTGACCAGGGCGAACCGGGTGATGCTGCCGCTGCCGGACATGATGCAAAGATTAGCGAAAACGGTTACTGGATGGTATGGGATACCGAAAAGGCTGCATACGTTGAAACAGAATATATTGCCGGTGGTGCGGTAGCTGCACAAGTAAAAGGTGGCTGGAACATTACTGTAAAGGATGAAAATGGTGATGAACAGACTATTTTTATTCCGAGCAGTGCTACTATGGGTTATATGGATGTCTTGAATGGTGCTAATCCGATGCATGCACTTTATGGAATTAATGAGAAGGATGTTGAGTACGGACCAGCCAAAAAAACTTTGAAGAAAGGTTTGTACACCACTCTTGATCGCGACTTGGAAGTTGTGGTTAATCCTCAGGGAACAGATGCTTCTGCTTATTCATTCAACTTGATGAACTCTGCCAATGTGGATACAGAATTGCCGTTTAAGGATGCTGTTCCGTTTAAGGGTGTATTGACTAGAGCCACTTCTGAAAATGCAGTATGGGTATTGCCTCATGACTTTGTCCGTTATGAAAATATTGATGATGCCAGAACGAAGAACTATCTGTTGTTCAAGGCTAATGACGGTGCAAAACACGCTTTGTCTCTGACTGCTACTTTGAATGAAACAATAATTAAAACTCCGTATGATTTGAGTGCTCAGTTGAAGAAGATTGGCGAAGTTAATGTAGGTTTGCGCAACTTGGAAAATTGTGCAGTTAATGTAGATTATACTCCTATTGTTTCTTATATTTCTCCGTCTGTAGATGCAGCTGCTGTATATGACTACTGGATTACTTTGGAACAATCTGCCAAGAACTTGAAGAACGCACAGTTGTATGGTGTGGAAATAGATAAAGAAGGTCATAGCTTCAAGTTCACAAGAGAAACAGGAGTAAATAACTACATTGAGTTTGTTTACAACTACATTTTGATGGACGGTACTATCGTACAAGGCGATAAAGATGCGCCTCACTTCTTTGCTTATCAGCGTGAAGAAATGGCAAATGCTCATGAAATTACTTTGGAACGTCTGTATACTCCGATGGATGCTAAGTTAATTGTTGAAAACGACAAGGATCCTAATTATAATCCTGAACTGAGACCTACTACTGGTTCTTGGTCTGCTAATGAGAAGCAAGTATTTGCTCTTAATACTAAGGCTTATTCATTGGATAAAATAATCAATGAAATGAGTGCTATAGAAAAGGCTGTATGGAAGAGTGCCGTTGAAGCTGGACGCATTGATTTCGAATTGATTGGTGGTGAAGGCGAAAACAATGAATATTGGGATAACTGGACAAAAGGGTATAATGTTCGTTATGCTATTGTGGACAACACCATAACATTCCAGTTCGTTGTATCTGAAGGATATCCGTATAACTTCACTTTGAAGAACGCTTATCAGTTGACTTTGACAGTGAAAGATGAAGACACCAACACACCTGTTGCTTCGATCATCTTGCCATTCGAATTCACTCAGCCGACTTTGGATATTACTCGTGTAAACGGTGAGAAGGCTATCTGGAATGACAAGAAGAATGTATTGAGCATTTATGGTGACTTGGTAAAAGAAGGCGATGTAGAAATTATGAGTGTTCCATTCTATGAAGCATTTACTACTGCATATGCTAAACAATATACTGTATTTGGTTCTACAGCTCAGTACTATACTTTGAGCCATAATGAAAATGTAGATAATTGGTTTACTTATTCCGGTTATGAAGTGTTAGGTCAAGATTATGCTACGAGACTTCAGAATATTCCTTTGACTAATATCGTATATTCAAGTCTTGCAAAAGAATGGAATACACGTACTCTTGTTGGAAATGTAACTACTGGAGAAGCTAATCTTCCGATAGTTGCCAACTACAGGTTCTACGGAGTATATCCGGCAACTAAGGAACAAGTATCAGACTTTACTCTGAGATTCGCTAGCTTGATGGGTGACGCTAAGAAGGTAGAAGCTAAGAAAGAATTTACTTCTAACAATGTAACTCGTGAAGTGGTTCTGACAGATGCTGACTTTACTTTGGTGGATGCTTTGGATGATACATTCTATCTGTTCGACGGTGTTAAGGCTGACGGCAATGTGGATAAGCGTTCTGATATGAACCTCCGTCAAGGATTTGAAGAAGGTACTGAAGGATTCGCTACAAACTTCACGCTGGCTAATGCTAATGCATCTGCATACTATTACAAGAACGGTAACAAAGTTGCTATCCCTGTTTCTGTAGGTACGGTTAACACTAATGCTAAATTCGTAACTAATGCTAATACCAAGACCAGAGCTTGGGAACCAGGCACTATCAGTGCAACAAATGTTATCGTTACAGATCTTGGTGCTAACGAAGCTGTGAAGAGTGAAGGCTATGCTGCTGTTCCTGGTGGTATCATGATCCAGTTGCCTTCTAGCATTGGTACTACAGAACCTGTTACTATCGAATTCAAACTGAAAGATGTATTCGGTGTAACTAAGACTCTGAAAGTAGTTGTAGCTGCAAAATAAACTTGGTTAAAAAACTGCTTCCCTCTCGTGGGGGAGCGGTTCCTTCTAAACAAATGAATTTATCAGGAAACGATACAATCCCAATTCGGATAAAGTTCATTTTTTCAGCAAGATAAGACTTTCTCCGACAGGAGAATCTTATATAATAAAAACTTTAGATTTATAAAACAGAATCTCTGGCTTGTGACAAGCCGGAGATTTTTTATGTATATAACGGCAATCATCTCAGCGTGGAGGTAAGCGTCTCCGCGATTCTATATAGTATATTAAAAATAAAAAGTCTAATGATCC
>NZ_CABUHK010000163.1 GCF_902491285.1 uncultured Bacteroides sp.
TCTTCACAGACTTCCGTAGAGAAGCGACTATAAATATATAGCTAAAAGATAGAACCCCAACAAGGTTCTAGCCTTTTGGTATGCATTTTTAGAAATAAGGTTTCTTAATTAATCTTTTTTAATCATACCATCCACCATATGTACTGTCCGGTCGGTGATTTTGGCAAGTCCTTCATCATGGGTGACAATAACAAATGTCTGCCCCAATCTATCCCTCAAATCAAAGAACAGTTGATGTAAATCTTCTTTATTTTGAGTATCCAGACTTCCGGATGGTTCGTCAGCCAAGATTACAGCCGGGTCATTGATTAACGCACGCGCCACAGCTACCCGTTGTTTCTCCCCGCCCGACAGTTCATTCGGTTTGTGAGAAGCACGGTCAGCGAGTCCCATAAACTCCAGTATCTTCACCGCACGATCGTTTGCCTCTTTTGAAGATACCCCCGCTATAAAAGCAGGAATCATCACATTCTCCAATGCGGTAAACTCCGGCAAGAGCTGATGGAACTGGAACACGAAACCGATATTCTTATTACGGAAAGCAGACAGCTCCTTCTCCTTCATCCGGCTGACCACAGTTCCGTCAATTTCGACCGTGCCTGCATCCGGCTCATCCAGGGTACCCATAATCTGCAACAGAGTAGTCTTACCCGCCCCGCTCGGCCCCACAATACTGACAATCTCACTCTTGTTGATTTCCAAATCAATCCCTTTCAGCACTTGCAACGAACCGAAACTCTTCGTTATTCCTTCCAGTTTTATCATAATAGCCTTTTATAATCGTTTAATAACATATTCCGCGAGGTAGCATCCGAACACTGCCGGCATATAACTGACCGTTCCACAGGTTGATTTCTTGTTCTGCTCATCATCGGTCAGCAACACAGCCTTCGGATCCGCCTGTTCGGTACTGAATACCACCGGGAGTTTCCGCTTCATTCCCATCTTCTGAAGACGCTTCCGCACCGCTTTGCTTAATCCGCAGTGATAGGTATCCCAAAGGTCGGCAAAGCGGACTTGCGTTATATCACTCTTCGCCCCTGCCCCCATACTGGAAACAATCCGGATACGCCGCTTCATAGCTTCACTAATCAGATAACATTTCGGGCTGATAGTATCAATAGCATCTACTATAAAGTCATACTTTCCGGCATCCAGCAGTTCCGGTATATTTTCATCTTTCAGATAGACAGGAAGAACCCTCAGCTCAATATCCGGATTTATATCTTTATACCGGGCAGCCAGCACTTCTGCTTTTGTCTTTCCTAATGTAGAATGCATGGCAGGCAATTGCCTGTTCATATTGGTAGGCTGCACTGTATCGGCATCTACAATCGTCATCCGCCCCACTCCCGCACGACAAATCATCTCGGCGGCATAAGCCCCTACTCCGCCCAAACCTACGACTAACACATGGGAATTACGGATGCGATTCATCTTTTCCTCTCCCAAAAGAAGTTCCGTCCGTTGTTGCCAGTTATTTTCTTCCATCAGTTTTTCTTTAGCCATTTATAGAACCATTTACCGACCTTTTCATAATGTTGCGACTCATTATGTCCGCGAGGATCAGAGAAAGAAACAATCTCCTGCGGCTCGCCGAACTGGTCGGGATACAAAATAATCAAACTATTATTAGAGAAATACTTTCCGAGTTGCGCGGGCAGACGCTCGAAGGAAGTATCATAAGAGATAGACCCCCGACGGGCGGAAATAACCACCAGCAGATGGTCATAATTCACTTGTCCTGTTAATAAGAGAAGGTCTTCCCATTCGTCCAACGTAGTAAATTCGGTCGGCGTTCCTGCATATTTCTTCTTCACAAGTTGACGCAGCCTCATCAATGTCCGTTCATTTGCAAAGAAATGAACGCGGCATCCCAAGATACTTCCCATCCGGCAGAAGTGTTCCACCCATTTCACAAACCCCGTTTCATACTCGGCTTTTGGCGGAACGGCAATGTTGATTCGCCGCAAGGTATTCACCGGCATCAGGAATTTGGCAATCATCACTTCGCGATGCGTACCCTTCAGCAAACTTTCCGCCAAGTGCCCGAAGAACGAATCCACAATATTGGCTTTCCGGTGCAGACCGATGACGACGTCCGTAGCTTCATACTCCTTTATCGTGTGGATAATCCCCGAAGCGATGTTCAAATCATAACGGCTCACCATAGTGACAGGCACATCGGCAGCGGCGGCAATCATCGCAGCCTTTTCCAGATTACGTTTTCCCTGCAATTCTTTCTTTTCCGAACTATTATTATCATTGATAACGTTCAACGCAATCAACGCATTTTTCTGTTTAGCATCCTTTATCACCAATGCCAGGTTAACAAGGTCTTCAATCGTATCCGGATTGGCGACGGGAATCAGTATCTGTTCATTGCTTTTCTTTGTTCCCTCTTCTTCCGACTGCGTAGCTTCATCCAACGCAAAGCGACGAGCGGCACGTTCGGTCACTAAAGAACTGATAACACAGGTAAAAAGAATCATCACAACCGTACCGTTCAGCACATCGTCATTCAACAACCGCTCGCCATTCTCCATGATAATTTCGTGCCCGATTAATACCGCCGCCAACGTAGCCGCTGCCTGCGCATTACTCAGACCGAATATCATGCTCCGTTCATTCGAATGCATTCCGTAAATCTTCTGCGTAATCCATGCAGCCAGCCATTTACTGAAGGTAGCCACCACCGTCATGACAACCGCCACTTTCAATGCCTCCCCACCGGTAAACAGGCTTCTTACGTCAATAATCATCCCGACACCAATCAGAAAATAAGGAATAAACAGCGCATTCCCTACAAACTCCAGACGGTTCATCAGAGGAGATACATGAGGAATCAGACGGTTCAAGACCAATCCGGCAAGGAAAGCCCCCAAGATACCTTCCATTCCCACAAACTCCATCAATCCGCCACCAAGGAAGACCATGGCCAGCACGAATACGAACTGCATCACGCTGTCATCGTACTTCCGGAAAAACCAACGGCCGATACGGGGGAAGAAGAAAACAATCAGGAATCCGAGGAAAGCGACTTTTGCCACAAGAAATCCCCAGAACCAACCGTCGACAGTCCCTTTGAACATACCGCCTACCACAGCGAGAATTATCAAAGCCAGAGTTACGGTGACAGCCGTGCCACCGATAGTTATATTGACACTGCGCAGACGCGACAATCCATAACGGCTGATGATAGGATAAGCAATCAACGTATGGGAAGCGTACATACTGGCCAGCAGCACGGCCGTGAGAAAACCATATCCCAGCATACTCATACTGCTCCATATCCCCAGTCCCATCGGAATAAGAAAGGTAAGCCAGCCAAACACAATACTTTTCGCCCGGTTCTTCTTGAAGTCTTCCATATCCATCTCGAGCCCGGCAAGAAACATAATATAGTATAACCCCACTTTGCCGAAGAGTTCGAAACTGCTGTCGCGGTCGAGTACATGAAAGCCATGTTCGCCAATCACCACTCCTGCCAAAATCATACCTATAATATGAGGGATATGAAGACGCCCCAGAATCATCGGAGCAAACAGGATAATAATCAATACCAGAAAGAATACCCAGGTCGGGTCGGTTATCGGTAAGGTCAAATTAAAATCAAACAGGTTCATGGGCTGTAGCTTTAGGAATTCAATGCAAAGGAACAAAAAAGTTCGCATACCACCAATAAGTTA
>NZ_CABUHK010000164.1 GCF_902491285.1 uncultured Bacteroides sp.
CAAACCTGTAACCGGCTGATCCGTAGTCAGCTACTCTATTCAGTTGAGCTACGCGGCCATTTTGTTAATTCGATAAGTGATCGCGACAGGATTCAAACCTGTAACCGGCTGATCCGTAGTCAGCTACTCTATTCAGTTGAGCTACGCGACCGTTGTTTTGTTTTAACGGGTGCAAAGATACGGACTTTTCTCGAATTAGCAAGCATTTCAACGTTTTTTTTGTAGAAAAATTATTCAATGAACCGATAATTGAACAGTTGCCAACCTATGCTCAATCCGACATTCCACTCTCTTTTCGGTGAGCTATAATGATTTACATATGCAGAGATGTCTCCGAATGGTAATTGGCATACAATAGAAATTTCTCCTAAATATTCGAATTTAGAGAAAGCTTTTCCATAATATGCTTTGTTCAGCGAGTTTCTTTCGATTGGATAAATAGGCATAAAACCATAAAGTTCTCCTCGTAGATGGAACATTTGATTCAAACGATAAACAGGCCGGATTCCTGCACTTACAAATTGATTGGCCCGGAAGGCTTCATTATAAGTCATTTTGCTGTGTAGTGTAGGAGAAAACTCTCCGGCTTGCATCATTGTTGCTGTATAGTTCTCCGAGAAGTTCTTGGAGGCATATAATGCTTTTAGATACCATCCCAATACCCAATGTTCACTCATATTGTGATATTTCTCTTTCATGTAAGATAATTGCAGCCAGGAATGATGTTCTTTGTTGTTGCTTCCTGTGGTTCCTTCGCCTGGATAGAACCGCTCTCTTCCTACGAAAATCTGCGCAACAAGTGCTTCTCTATAACCGCGTGTCGGATACTGTCGGGAATTAAGTGTACTTCCGTTAAAACTAATCGAGCCGCCAAATAAATCATAGCGGCTTTTATCGAATTTGTCATTTCCAAAGTCAATAACGCTTTTTTGGAAATATTTGTCCTCTATTTTGGCAATTCCTATTCCAAATTCAGCCCGTTTGCTCGAAAGAAAAGGCAGGCCTACCTGTAATTTTAAAAATCGTTCGTCTTTTTGATTAAAGGCAGGTTTGTTATTTCTCGAGAAGAGCTTGTCCTTTTTAAAATAGTCGAATGTGCTGATCGAACCTATAAGACGATAGGATGTCGGAATAGCTGTGGCAAAGTCTATCTTTGCCATAAATTGGACATTATTGTAGACTTTTCCAAGTTGCCCGTCAAGAATAAACTCCTTAGCGTAGTAGTTCAAGTCCTGGTAACTCAGCCCCAGATAAATCTGATTGGAATTGGAGGTGGATATATTGCCACCCAATCTTACAGCAAAATTATTTTCTAATTTGACCTTTAAATGCAGATCATATGTATCATCTTCGGGATTATAAATCGCATGAGGAATGATTTCAGAAATCATTTTGTCTGAAAGTAGTCTGAAATAGCCTTGTTTTAAATCCTCGTAGGTAAATTCTTTGTTGTCTGATTTATGAAATTCTTTTTTAATATAAACTTGTTGCTGGGGATTGGCTCCGTCAATGATGATATTCTTAAAGCGCAGTTCTGGAAGATTGCTCCGGTACACCATTCTTCTTAAGCGTATATTATCAAAGTTTACACGCCGGCGAATACGACTTTTTATAGAATCCATCATGCTGATGGTTCGATTATATCCTATATCATGCAATTCATCAATACGCTGGAAATCCATAAGATTAACATTGTCGTATTTGAATGTCATTGAAATTCCGATTGAATCAGGAATAGAATAATCAGTTTTTTGCATCACCATATTTTCTATTTGACTCATAAGGTCGTCTTCTTTGGGCTTGGTAGGGTTGGTTGACACTACGCTTCCTATTATAATGTCCGGATGAAAGTCATCTCTCATGACGTCTGTGGGAAAATTATTATATATACCACCGTCATAGGCTAATACATTGTCTATCTCAATAGGCTTAAACATGAATGGGAAACTCATTGAAGCTCTGACGGCGTCTCCTAAATCTCCGTCTTTCATTATTAATTGTTTTTTGTTATATACATCAGACGCAATACAACGGAAAGGGATGAAAAGTTTATCGAAATCCCCTTTACAAGCAGCTGTGGCACGTGCATACAGGTCTACAAAAACAAGATTCATCTGAATTGGATTTACTACACTGGTGGGCAGGAATTGAGGCTTCAGATTTTTTAGTGAATCTTTGAACGAAAAACGAATATTGAAGAATTCGGGAGTGGGAAGATTCTTTTTGAAATGATATACATACTTTTCTTCCACTTCCCCGGAATACCATCGTTTGAAATCTTCGGATTTAAGCAACTCTACCATGTCATCAGGAGAGTATCCCATAGCGTACAGGGAACCGACAATAGCTCCCATAGAGGTGCCTGCAATATAGTCAATGGGGATATTATTTTCTTCCAAAGCACGAATAATACCGATGTGTGTTAATCCTTTTGCACCACCGCCGCTGAGTACAAGTCCTACTTTTTGGGCGTGAACAGCCGAAATAGTCAGCCATAAAGTAATTAACACTAAAAGAATTTTTCTCATAACCCGAATCAAGCAATTGGTATTTCTGTCTATTAAGTGTTCAAATATATACAATACTTTTCAATTTATCGATATTTTGCCTATCGTTTTAAAATGAAAAAGAGCATTGCAACGTGTATTTAACGTTGAATGCTCTTTTTGAGTTATGTAATTGTGTTTAAAGGGGCGATATTTAAATCAGTTCGATGCTACGTTTTACAAAGTTATTCAATGCTTCACCTCTCAACATATTGTTTTGCAATAAAGCTAAATCAATAAGTTGGCGGATTACTTTGTTGTTGCTGGCGTAACCAATAAAGATTGCTTCTTTCTTGCTTTTCAGATCATCCCATTTCTTATCCAGCTCATTCAGTTCGTCTTTTTCTGCTGTTGGGATATCTTCATCTTTTTTATCCTTTTGCTTATCCTTCAGCTCATTACGCTGCTTGTTTACGCTGTCCATTTCAGACTGTATCGGAGCTACTTCAGCATGACAAACATCTTCTTCTTCGCTCAATACCTGCTTTATCAACTTGTGATCTGAGTTCAATATTAAGTTGAACATATCAGGCATTTCGCCATAGAAGCTCATTCCGGCTTGAATATTTGCCATTTCTTTCATACGGCGCATATATTCACTTTGAGTAATCATCACTGGAGCGGAGTTTTCTCCTAATGCTTGCGTCATGACATTGAACTCGACTTTATCCATTTTAGGGAGCTGGCTCTTGAAGGCTGTCGTGATAGCATCTTGCTTATCGGCTTCCAATACTTCGCCTTTTTTGTCTTCTTTGACGATAAGATTATCGACAACATCACTATCGACACGGGTAAAGCGGGATTTTTCCAGCTTTTGCTCCAACATGCTTACCATAGCTACGTCTAATTGTCCATCCATAAGCAGAACATTGTATCCTTTATTGGTGGCAGCTTCAATGTAGCTATATTGTTCGTCCTTATTATTGGTATACAGATAGATTAAGTTTCCATCTTTGTCTGTCTGATTATCTTTAATAAGTGTCTGATATTCTTCGAATGTGTAATGTTTGTCATTTGTATCGGTGAAAAGGGCGAATTTTTGCGCTTTATCATAGAAATCCTCTTGTGTGAGCATTCCATAATTGATAA
>NZ_CABUHK010000165.1 GCF_902491285.1 uncultured Bacteroides sp.
ATGGAATCGACCCTAATTTTATCTTGCAATAAAAAGGTTTATCGGACAGCAATAAAAGAAAATAAAAAGAATAAGGTGGCTTCTTCTCATTGCATTGACTTAATTTAAAGGTATTATATCAGATTGCAAATGTACGCAAATAAAGTCTTTTTGTATATATGATTTCTTTCATTTAATAGGTGTGTTTCATTCAAAACCATATAAAAAGCAACTACTCTAAGGTACTCAGTGAGGGCGAGTTTATTCTCGTGAGTTTATTTTCCCCGGTGTCCCGCCAGTAGAATCTTTGGAAGAATGCCAGTTCTTTCTGGTTGAAGAAGGTAATTCCGGTGAAAGCTTTTCGAGGGAGATGCCTTGATGTCTTTTATTGCTAGAGCTATGCATGGATTCAAAATAGCTGCACTTGTCGATAAGCCGTGATTTTTCTTCATTGGTCATTATTGCCAGATAGCTGTCTTCATTAGTCAACTTGGGGAAGTTGGATATTTCTATGATGGTCTCTTTACTAACTTTATGCTTCCTGATGAGCGTAGCGGCAGATTTAGTAAGACATATATAGCCATAAGGGGGAATACTTATTTCCTGATTGCCGTCCGGCTGCTGCAGGATAACTGTCGTCTTGGTCTCTGTAGAATTAGAACCTGTATCGACATATCTTATGAGTTTTAATGATGGAACAGCGACGGTGGAACCGGACGGGTTATAGAGTTCTATGTACTCTGCACCGTTCGTTGCATTATCATACATCACTTCATTGAATGATAGTATCCCTCTGACTTCTTCCGGGTAATTGGGCAGAACCGGGTCTGCGGGCGTTTCAGGCTTATCCGGTGTGTCGTCGGGGTTGGGAGTAGTTTCTATATTATTCGTTAGCTGTACATGATGGAATATGAATCCTTTGCTGCGAGTTTTTGTATAAACGCAATATATGCCTGAACAGACAGACTTTTGTATGCTGGTGTCTTTTACCTGCTTCTCTTTGGTGTACTCATTCTCTGATTCTAATCGTGTCCAAAAAGTCCAGTAACCGTTGTTATCACATTCTACTTTTATGTATAGCTTTGGTGAATTGTTTCCTTTCATCAGTTCTCTTCCCGAAGCTAATAGTTTCGGTTGTTCACCATTCTGACGGTAAAGTGCTACATTATCTTTTGCTCCACCTATCTGGATAAAGTAGCCGTTTAGATTACCGGATAATATATTGGAAGCGGATACCAAATAAAAACGTGCGTAATTATTAGAAGATGGATTGAAGGTGAGATGGACTCCAAATTCCCAACGGGTGTTTCTTACGGTGGTAGACGGGATTGTAATAAATGCTGTCCCACCGTCTTCTTGTGGAGCGTCCAGGCGCACTCCTTCTTTAGCATTAATAGTGAATTTATCCGTTTCTCCTTCCCAGGGGAGTTCGGCGGTGGCATTATCTTCCTCTTCTAAATAGGTTTCCTTTTCTTCGTCATCGGCAGGAAGTGAACAACTATAAATTGTAGTAATGAAAAGACTTAAGAAGAGAAGTGCTTTGTAAATTTTCATACGGTTTTGTTCTTGGATTAATATCAATATCTTCAACCGTATTTGTTTGTGTATAACGCAGAGGCAATTGCGGCTTAAACTATTTTCTGTGGCTGCAAAGGTATATCTTCCTGTTGGAAAAATGAAAAGTATTCCTTTTTGTTTTGAGTAAAGAACAAAAAAGAGTGTGCCAAAGATACAATTACTGACCGACCTTTGACACACTTCCTTTCCTATATTCGGTTTTGAAATATTATTCGAAGCGTGGCATTACATATTTATCCGTGTAGGAAGTGAAAGTAACACCCGGCATAGGATGAACACTCGACTTGTTTTCCAATGCTTTAATCAGTGAATAATCATTGGCATTCAATGCGTAGTAATTATCGGAAGCCGGAGTAGTCACCCGGACAGTCCAGTCGAACATATTGCCTATGATTGTCAGCGCGTCCGTTTCGGGATTGAACATCGGGATACCTGTCTTCACTACCTCATAAGTACGATTGTTCAAGACATAAAACGCATTGTTGGTATCCGTCATAAAGGCTAGCGTCTTTTTATTTCTGAATTCCGTCAGATATAAGTGTTTCAATGCCAGGCCTTCGGGCAGTGTTATGGCGCGGACATAAGGACGGCCTTTCACCTGTTTCAGATGGAACAGACGGCGGTCGGCATCCAGCAGAAGATACCCTTCGTCATACTCTTTTTTCACTGTCGGATTCCCTGCTATCTCCGTAGCGGGGAAACGGAAACCTTTTTTCGTCATAGCTTCCGTGAACTGAAGGCTCTTGTCTGCTTTCACACTGTTGGTAGCCATGTCGATAAAATCAATCCCTTTGGAAGTAATGCGGAACACATCATCCGGCATCTTCAGGTCTACACGACCGGACATGGATTCCAGCAAGGGATAAAGCCCGATGGAAGGTGCATTGATATCCGAAGGGACACTGCGGAAATTGAAGTTCTCCGTCTGCACTAGCTTGGGGGTAACTGCTATCCCTTTAATCGTATCCGGGAAACGCTCGTCGGACATTAACTGACGGAAGTAGAACATCGGCAGGATACTGTCGAAAGCAGCTTCCGAGTAGACATTGCCTGCGAGGTCGCGGCGCACGGTTCCTTTTCCGTCTTCTTGTCCCATCAGGACGAAGTCACCAATCACGAAACTATATAACGTAAAAGGGGACTTCTCCGGCTTTACGACAAAGAAATTGTAGCACCAGGGCAACTGCCATAGAAGCAGAAAAGCAATGGTGACATATAATAATATGGTACTGAAACGTCTCATCTTTAATTCTTCATTATTAATTTTTCATTCTTCATTTCTTTTAGTCCTGTTTGCCCGCCTTGAACCGTACGATGGAAAGCCACGAGAAAGAAGCCGTCAGCAGCGTATAGACCAGCAGATAAGGCAGGAACTTGTTGTAGGCTTCCGGTGTGGGCGACAAAAAGAAGATTCGCAGTAAAAGCACGGCGATGACGAGATTCAGGATACGGCGTTTCCATGCCGGTTCGAGGCAAATCCATGCGACAAGCAGATAACCGGAGATTCCCGCCAGATACCACGTCAAGGCAGTGAGCAGTATATGGTTTTTCAACTCGTGGGCAAGCACTCCGTTCAAGTATATCTCCATCAGCAGGAAGTTGGAAGCGAAGCAGACAAGGAGCAGCACCAGACCGGAGAGTAACATATTTCCTGTCATCTTCAGTTCCGGGTAAGGCAGATGAAGCGTCAGTTTCAGACATTTGCGCTGCATCTCGGGGACGAACTGCACGATAGCCATCAGTATCCCGGCAATCAGAGGGATATATTGCAACATATCAATGAATATGACATCCCGTTGCAGCATGACTTCCCATACATGCGCAGCCCCTTTCATTTCTACCACCCGGTTGATGCGGAGCATACAGTAGCCTGTAA
>NZ_CABUHK010000166.1 GCF_902491285.1 uncultured Bacteroides sp.
GTGTCCGCGCCAAGCGTACAGATTGATCTTTCCAAGGTGAAAATCGAGCCTTTGTTTGCAGATGATGTAGACTTTGAGACATTCAGCAAGTCTGATTTCAGAGTGGTTAAGATCGAAGCCTGTGAGGCAGTGCCGAAGTCCAAGAAGCTCCTGAAATTCACACTGAATGACGGAACAGACCGGAAACGCACCATTTTAAGCGGTATTCACGAGTATTACGAGCCGGAAGAGCTGGTTGGTAAGACCTGTGTGGCAATCACAAACCTGCCGCCGAGAAAGATGATGGGTATTGATTCCGAGGGTATGCTGATTTCTGCAGTGTACGAGTATGACGGACGGGAAGGCTTAAATCTTTTGATGCTGGATGACAGTATTCCGGCAGGAGCAAAGCTGTACTAAAGAGGTCATTTACTACAAAAAATCGCGTTACTACAACTTTTCTACAACTTTTGCGCGAGACCCTACGAAACCGGATGAAGCAATATGAAAGGCGGATCTGCTTATAAAATGCAGATTCGCCTTTCTTTTTACATCAGCTTCATGTTCACACTAATGTTTTTTGCCTTCTCCTGCATATTCTCTTGTGTGATATGGGTGTAGATGTCCATTGTAGTAGAGAAATCGGCATGCCCCATGACTTGCTGAATGAATTTAACATCGTTGGTGCTTTCGCAGAGCCGGGTACAGAAGGTGTGCCGCAAGTTGTGAACACTAAAATGAGGGAGCAGATCCGGTTCACGGTCTTCCAGTTCAGCCTGATCCATTTCCTCCATGTTGTAAGTTACGCTGATTCTCTCAATCGCCCGATTGATATTGTGGGCGCTCATGAATGAGCCGGTTCGGTTGCGGAAAACAAAACCGTGAACTCCTCCTAACACCAGTTGATCGTCTGGATACAATGCGTCGATGGTTTCAATCTGGAGGCGAAGCTGCTCGGCCACCTCTGGATAGAGGATAGGGATAATTCGTGTACCGCTCTCAGTTTTGGGAGTGGTAATGTGAAATCCGGCTTTTCCGTCAATGACCCGGTAGATTAAGTTGTGGTTGACCGAGATTGTGTTTTCGCTCAAGTTAATATCGCTTTTGGTAATGCCGGTACATTCTGCTACACGCATTCCTGTTCCAAGGAGCACAGTCATGATGGGGAGCCAATGGCTGTATGTAGGGGACTTGGCAATAAAACGCAGGAAATTCTGCTGTTGCGTTTTAGTGAGTGCGATCCGCCGTTTAGGCTTTGGAGCGCTGCCATCCGTCTTGAGCTTGCGGTAAATGCCCTTGCTGGGATTTTTGCGGATGTAATCGTCGTCCACGGCCATTTCAAGCGTAGGGTGAACAATGGTGTTGATGCTCTCCAGTGAGTTGATAGCAAAGCCGTGTTTCAGCAGTTTGGTATAAAACGCGAGAATATCACTTCTGTGGATTTGTGGAAGAGGCATGTTAGCGAAAGGCTCTTCTTTCACATAGAAGTCCCACAGGTAAAGATAATTTGCTCTGGTAGAGGGCTTCAGTTTGATGTTGTTATTCATGTAGACCTTGAACATATCATTCAGGGTAAGCTTCATGGCTTCCTGAGTACGGATGCCATCATCCTTATCTTTGTTGATCTGCTTTTCTTTGACACGAAGACTTGCGAGATCGGAGTCGTAAAGATATTTCTTTTTAGTGCCTAATTTGTAGACATACATATAGCTGCCATCTGCCCGTTGTGTTTCTCCGGGCCGAAGATTTCGTCCTTTGTTGTCTTTTCTCACTTTTGCCATTACTGGTACCTCCTGATTATAAAAGTGTAGTGCGCCTTACTGGCATGGTTATTTAGCCGGAAATATCATAAAGATATTCTTTGATACGCTGGACACTCCATAGGACACGGGTGTTCATGGTAATGCGTGCATTGGCAAGATCCCCAATCTGTACTGCAGTGTGCCTTCCACAGCACAACAGTTTGCAAAGGGTATCGGTATCAACAGCCAAGCACTGCTCCGGCGGTAGGTCATTCGGTTTTCTTTTCTCCATAATCGTCCTCCTTTTTTCGATTACAATGATCCCTTACGATTTGTAGAAGAAGGTTTTCAACAAAAACAATGAAAACGGTCTTGAGGTCAGGAAGTATTGAAATAACAAAAGAACTCTAATGGGGCCATTTCCTACGCCAGAACGGTTCTGCCGTGTATTTCAGGCTGCTGCTGTGCAACACTTCGATTATGGGCGCGCTTCTGTGGTCATCGCACACTGTCCAGAATTCCTGTATAACTCCCCATAGAGGTTATGAACTTGTCAAGGTACTAAAAGAGCGTAGGGATCATCCGGTATTACCAAATGATCCGATACATCCTATAAATAGGCGGGGAAGAAAGAACTTCTGCAAAGAGGAAAGAAAATTTAAAGAAAATCCAAAATCAATATATAGAATGTTTGAATTGACAAGCACTATATATTGTGTTAGAATTGCAATGTAATTGATTTTTGTGCGTTGCCCGTCAGGGTACACAGGCTTTAGGGCTTGTGTTGCGGAGTAATGACTGCATTGCACACGCTGTTAATTTTGTACTTGTGTCAGTAGTATCACTGCGCCTTTTCAGGCCGGTATATTGCTGGCTTTTTTTATTTTACGGGATTTACCCACCATTGCGAGAATGACATCGGTTCATAGGCAACTATGGACGCCAGGCTTTATGCCGTCTGTCATTCTCGCTTTTTTATTGCCTGTAAGCCTGAAAGGGCTTTAAGGATAAATCAAAACTGAGAAAGGCAGGTCATGTACATGAATGTGAAGCAGAAAAGAAAGCAGAATGGTCGGCGGGTCAAGCCGGCACATTCCACGGACTGGAAGATGAAGAGACAGGCAGTATCTTCGCTCCGGCCCCGAAATGTTGCACCAATGGCGAGGGCAGTTATTTTGCCCCGAAGATCACGAAGGGGGATTTGATATGTCTGGCAGCAATAGTGCTGAACGAAAGCGGCATGAACCGCTGGTGCTGGTAGAAACGGCAGATCTTTCAGAAGAAGACTGGCTGGATTACCGGCGCCGTGGAATCGGCGGCAGCGATGTATCGGCGATCTTTGGCACTTCTCCATTCCGGACAGCCAGGGATCTGTACTACGACAAACTGAACATAGCGTCAGTGGAAGATGATGAGGGCAACTGGGTTGCCATGGAAATGGGGCATTTGCTGGAGCCTCTGGTAGCAAAGATATTCGAGCGGAAAACCGGATATCGGGTCTACCAAATCAAAAAGATGTTCCAGCACCCACAGTATCCTTGGATGCTGGCTGATGTGGACTACTTTGTGGAACTGCCGGATGGCACCACAGCGATCCTTGAGATCAAGACCACAAACTATAATGCCAGAGATAACTGGTGGATGAATGGGAAGGAGACTGTTCCAGTCTACTATGAATCTCAGGGGCGTCATTATATGGCAGTA
>NZ_CABUHK010000167.1 GCF_902491285.1 uncultured Bacteroides sp.
CCGGGATTATTTGATTAATTAATAACTCGTCCCGATTTTAACGGGACACTAGTGATAACTTATAAAAAAACAAGAGCCACAATTCCACTTCCCCACAAAAGGAAAGCAAAATTGTGACTCTTTTATATAACAAGCTAAGCTTTAAACCGCCTTACAAAGCAAAAGCAGCTTTAATCTTATCAACATAATCGAGTTTCTCCCATGTAAAGAGTTCCACGTCGACCGTCTTGTCACCTTCATAACGAGAGAAGAACTTCTTCGTAACCACCTGCGGTTCGCGTCCCATGTGACCATAAGCGGCAGTTTCCTGATAAATAGGATTACGGAGTTTCAAACGTTCCTCGATAGCTTTCGGACGAAGGTCGAACAACTGGTCAATAATACGGGCAATCTCGCCATCAGTCATATTCACATGAGAACGGCCATAGGTATCCACGAAGATGTTAATCGGGCGAGCCACACCAATAGCATAGCTTACCTGTACAAGCATTTCGTCCGCCACGCCTGCCGCCACCATGTTCTTGGCGATATGGCGTGCTGCATAGGCTGCGCTGCGGTCCACCTTGCTAGGGTCTTTTCCAGAGAAAGCACCGCCACCATGAGCACCCTTGCCACCATAAGTATCAACGATAATCTTACGACCTGTCAGGCCGGTATCGCCATGAGGGCCACCGATAACAAACTTTCCGGTAGGATTGACATGATAGATGATTTTATCATTGAACAGCGCCAATACCTTATCATGATGAATAGAAGCAATCACACGAGGCATCAGAATTTCGATCACATCACGGCGGATGATAGCCAGCATCTCTTCGTCAGCTTTCAACTGAGCAGCCTGCGAGTCATCTTCCGGCTGGATAAAGTCATCATGTTGTGTAGAAACAACGATTGTATCAATGCGGACAGGAGTCCCGTTGTCGTCATATTCGATAGTAACCTGGCTTTTCGCATCGGGGCGGAGATAAGTCATCACCTTGCCTTCACGACGGATATCGGCCAGCACTTGCAGAATGCGGTGTGCCAAATCAAGAGAAAGCGGCATATAGTTTTCCGTTTCATTCGTTGCGTAGCCGAACATCATACCCTGGTCGCCTGCACCCTGTTCCATCGGGTCCTGACGTTCTACACCGCGGTTGATATCGGGGCTTTGCTCATGAATGGCGGACAACACACCACAAGAGTTACTTTCGAACATGTACTCTCCTTTGGTATAGCCGATTTTCTTAATCACTTCGCGCGCAATGAGTTGGAGGTCAACGTACGCTTTTGTTTTCACTTCACCCGCTAGCACCACTTGTCCGGTAGTCACTAGTGTTTCGCAAGCTACTTTCGAACTGGGGTCGTAAGCCAACAGTTTGTCAAGCACGGCGTCCGATATCTGATCGGCTACCTTGTCGGGGTGTCCTTCTGACACCGATTCGGATGTAAATAAGTATCCCATCTTTCTTAAATTAAGAATTAAAAAATAAGAATTAAGAATGAGAGGGTAGGAGAGGTGAGTGCTGCAAGGAGTAAACCGTAAAGCGTCGGTAAGACGTGTTTTAGCATTTTTTTCCGTGGTTGCAAGCTACTCAAATCTGTCCACACTTTCATTTCGGTTGCAAAGATAAAGAGATTTCGGAGATAATGAGTATCTTTGCCACGTATTTAACACATAAATAGATTTATAATGATTCTAAATAAGAAATTAAAAACGCTTTTGGTGCTGGCGCTCTATGTAGGATTCACGATTGCTATCTACGCCATTGTTTGCCATTTCATCGACAAGCCGTTTCAGGAGATTCATTTGCTGTATGCAGTACTGATAGGATGCATCGCCTATTTGCCGGTGTTTATTGCGGAGAAAAAGAAGAAGTAAGCTCTTTCATCGTTTTTCCGAGTACCGGATGCACTAATCCGGGAGCAATTTCCGCCAGTGGTTTCATAACGAAGTCACGTTCTGCCATCAACGGATGGGGGAGGGTTAACTCTGCTCCGGAAGCAGAAATCACAGAAAGCACTAAATCTTCATAAAGTAACAGGTCAATATCAATCAGGCGGTCGCTATATATTTCGTTGACGGACTTTTTGGTACGCCCCAGCTCCCTTTCAATCATTTGCGTCTCTTGCAATACCTCCAATGGGGACAATTCCGTCTCTACACAAGCGGCCGCATTTAGAAAACTATTTTCTGAAGCAAAGCCCCAAGGGGCAGTAACATAAAAAGCAGACAGGGAAACTACTTCCCCTACCTGCTCTTCTATTTTTTGCACGGCATCCCGGAGATTCTGTTCTTTATCTCCAAGGTTAGTGCCGAGTCCCAAATATACTTTTGCCATTATTTGTCCAGAATCAGCATTGCATCTCCATACGTGCCGAAACGGTAACCTTCCTTCAATGCTACATGGTAAGCATCCATCACCTGGTCATAACCACCGAAAGCAGCTACAATCATCAGCAGGGTAGAAAGCGGCATGTGGAAATTGGAAATCATTGAATTGGCTACGGTAAATTCATACGGAGGGAAGATAAACTTATTAGTCCATCCTTCGAATTCCTTCAAATGTCCGTCGGTGCTGACTGCGCTTTCAATAGCACGCATCACGGTCGTACCTACCGCACAAACATTTCTGCCGTTATCTTTGGCACGGTTAACGGTTTTCACCGCCATTTCGTTTACAAACATTTGTTCCGAATCCATCTTATGCTTTGTCAAGTCCTCTACATCGATGTCGCGGAAGTTACCCAGACCAGCGTGCAAAGTGATATATGCAAAGTCTATACCTTTGATTTCCAAACGTTTCATCAACTCACGGCTGAAGTGCAAACTAGCAGTCGGAGCAGTCACCGCACCTTCGTTCTTCGCAAAGATAGACTGAAAACGTTCAGCATCTTCCGGTTCTACGGGACGGTTGATGATAGAGTGGGGAAGTGGAGTCTCACCCAAAGAGTACAAAGCCTTTTTGAACTCATCATGAGGTCCGTCATAAAGGAAACGGAGCGTACGTCCGCGGGAAGTGGTGTTATCAATTACTTCGGCCACCATCGAATCGTCCGGACCGAAATACAGTTTGTTACCGATACGGATCTTACGTGCCGGATCGACCAATACGTCCCACAAACGAAGTTCTTCATTCAACTCACGCAACAAGAATACTTCGATACGAGCACCTGTCTTTTCCTTGTTACCATACAAACGGGCAGGGAATACCTTCGTATCGTTGAATATAAACACATCTTTATCATCAAAGTAGTCCAACACATCTTTGAACATCTTGTGCTCAATCTTACCTGTATTACGATGCAATACCATCAAACGAGACTCATCCCTATATTTCATAGGATGTAGAGCGATCTTATCCTCGGGTAACTTAAATTTGAATTGTGATAATTTCATATCTATTCCTT
>NZ_CABUHK010000168.1 GCF_902491285.1 uncultured Bacteroides sp.
TTTGATAGATTATGATATTTTATAAAAAGGTTCGAGAGACTCCCTCCAGCTCCACTTTATACTAATTATTAGTATTTATAAAAAGAACACTCAATATTGCAAAAGTAATATTGAGTGTTCTTTTATGATGGGGGTATCAATGGGATTTTATTACCTCTTGCGAACCATTTATTTTTATATCCGTATCAGGCAATAATCTTTTAATACGTTCTATTCCCTCTTTAGTAATCTTTCCATATAAACTCAACGATCCGATTTTTATCTTTGATATTTCGTCCGGTATATTGATTGTATCGATAAATTGGATATCCAGCCTTTTTATTTCTTTGAGTTCCAACAGTACAGCCGGAAATTCTTTTACTCTGATATTGATGCCGCTTCCCCAGCCTGCATTTTGAGAATCAGCACTCAATTTACTTTTTAATCCCTCCTTGTTAACATCTTTTTTCCTGATCATCCAGCCGATTTGCGGTCGCAGAGCAAAAGTCTTATTATTTTGTTCTAATCCGATGAAGCCTGCCCAGAATTCTAATGGAGTTTCTTTGACAGCATTGCTATATACTTCCAGATACTTTACATCTACCTTCACTATTTCATCAGGGAGACAATTTGTGCCTTCTAGCTGTTTCAGATTATTTCTTTTCCCTTCCTTATCATAAGGGAAAAACTTCACGATCCATCCATCAATAATGTTTGGGGCTCCATATCGTTTCTGTGAATGATATTTAAACATATTGCGCCAAAAGTCCTTATTAACCTCCCCTTTGGATGCTTTGACGAATTCTTCCAAAAGAGGTTCCAGTTCAGAAATCCACCATTCGAGTTTATATTCTTTCAATCCTTTGGCTTTGTGCAGTAGTTTTTCCCAGTCCTCCGGTGTTCCTTCGAGAGTTATTTCAGGTATTCCACAGACAATGCGTATGATTATAAACTCAAAGTAAGGTTTTACAGCTTCCATGATTGTTATTTCGGAAGCAACTTTCTCTAAAGAGGTAGTCGTTGAGAAATTGCAGGTGAGAAGTTCGGTCAGATGTTTGCCGGCATATTGGGATATTTGTTCAGTAAATTGCGGAAAGATTTTTTCCCATGAAAGAGTAGGGTCCTCCAGTTTTTTATCTTCTCTCACAATTAAGGATAGTTTGCCGGAGAAATCAACAAGCTCATTTCTCATAGATTCCTGATTGGCATTGATATGCCGTGCAAATCCCTGGCTGATTAATAGCCAAATCATATCCGGGGACAATACAAATGGCCTGTGATCCGCATAAGCCTGATACATACCGTTGAAAAAAGAATTAGGGCCAAAAGAAACGAGACTGTCGGGAGATTCGCTCTTTGCAATGATATGATAAGGAACCTCGATATTCTTCTTTTTTATCTCATAAGGCTCTATGTTCATATCTGATAATATAAGACTTTCGTAAATTTCATTCGGGGAGTGTAGATGAAGTAATTCTTCAGGCTTTGAAAGCTTTTCGACCTTAAAAGTGATTCCACCATTTTGAGCGAATGTGGAAACACTGCAAAATATGAATAAGCAAAATAATGTGTTTTTCATAATCTTAAAGAGTTGTATGGTGGCACAAACTTATTAACTACCTCTATATTTTGAATAGACGATATGCAAATATAATATTATAAGAACTGTCTTTGACAAGATATTGAATGTTTTTTTGACTTATATCTATAAAAATCATAAGCATATTATTTCTTGAACCGATAAGCAGGATTTATTCAGGAATTTATAGTAAGTTTGCTCTGCTAATCCTAAACAATGACGCAGAGAAAGATTATACATATCGACATGGATGCCTTCTATGCCTCTGTAGAACAGCGTGATAATCCAGAACTTCGTGGCAAGCCTTTAGCGGTAGGTCATGCAGAAGAGAGGGGAGTCGTGGCTGCTGCTAGCTATGAAGCCCGGCGTTACGGTGTCCGTTCCGCTATGGCTTCGCAAAAGGCGAAGCGACTTTGTCCCCAACTCATTTTTGTACCTGGCAGGATGGATGTTTATAAATCCGTTTCCCGTCAGATACATGAGATTTTCCACGAATATACAGACCTCATCGAACCTCTGTCTTTGGATGAGGCTTTTCTGGATGTTACTGAAAACAAGAAAGATATTTCCCTAGCTGTGGATATAGCCAAGGAAATAAAGCGGAAGATTCGCGAGCAACTCAACCTTGTTGCCTCTGCCGGAGTATCTTATAATAAATTTTTAGCTAAAATAGCTTCGGACTATCGCAAACCGGACGGCTTATGTACTATTCACCCGGAACAAGCTCTTGATTTTATCGCCTGTCTTCCTATTGAATCTTTCTGGGGAGTGGGACCTGTGACTGCCAGGAAGATGCATTTGCTGGGTATCCACAACGGACTTCAACTACGGAAATGTTCTCTTGAAATGCTGACTGGTCATTTTGGAAAAGCAGGTACGCTGTATTATGAATGTTCGCGAGGCATTGACGAACGCCCTGTCGAAGCAATTCGTATTCGTAAATCTATCGGCTGTGAACGTACATTGGAACGGGACATTTCGGCCCGTTCATCGGTCATAATCGAATTATATCACGTTGCAGTAGAACTGATTGAACGTCTCCAGCGAAAAGACTTCAAAGGAAACACGCTTACCTTGAAAATTAAGTTTCATGATTTTAGCCAGATCACCCGAAGCCTTACTCAATCGCAGGAACTGACTACCTTAGACCGGGTACTCCCGCTTGCCAAGGAACTGCTTAAAAGTGTGGAATATGAACAACATCCAATCCGTCTCATCGGGCTTTCTGTCTCCAATCCGAAAGAAGAAGCCGATGAGCAACACGGTGTTTGGGAACAGTTGAGTTTTGAATTTAGCGATTGGGATTAAGGTATGAAAAACGGGAAGAGAACAGGATGTCAAAATAGAGCCTTTATTTGGACTAAACAGAGGCTCTGTTTAAGGAAGACAGAGCCGCTGTTTAGCTAAAATTGCACCTCTGTTTTCTTGGAACGGAATCTCTGTATTTTGAGAAGAAATCTCTGTTTAAATATGAGTGAAATCGATTATTCTATAACCTAAAAGCTTAAAATGAAGCAATTATGAGTACAAATTTTGAAGTATGTACTTTTTTGTCATTAGGTTCGTATGATTTGCTCACCTCATTTTTTATCAGATACACTATCTTTGCAATACTTAAATGAATGAAAATACCATGACTCGAATGAAACATTTGCTTTGTGTTTTTCTGGTAGCAGCTTTGGGAAGTCTTTCTTTCAAGGCAAACGCATATACCGAACGCAATATGCTGCAGAAAGCGGCAGACGAA
>NZ_CABUHK010000169.1 GCF_902491285.1 uncultured Bacteroides sp.
AGACACCTTTCTATTATTACGATACGAAAGTGCTGCGTGATACATTGTCGGCTATTAACCAAGAGGTTGCCAAATATCCTAGCTATTCCGTACATTATGCCGTGAAGGCGAATGCCAATCCGAAAGTACTTACCATTATCCGTGAAAGCGGAATGGGAGCAGACTGCGTGAGTGGCGGAGAAATCCGTGCCGCTGTCCGTGCCGGATTCCCTGCCAATAAAATCGTTTTTGCCGGAGTCGGGAAAGCGGATTGGGAGATCAACCTCGGACTGGAATACGGCATCTTCTGTTTCAATGTAGAGTCTATCCCCGAACTGGAGGTCATCAACGAACTGGCTGCCGCGAAAGGCAAAGTGGCCAATGTCGCTTTCCGTATCAATCCGAATGTGGGGGCGCATACCCATGCGAATATTACTACCGGACTGGCAGAGAATAAGTTTGGCATCAGCATGGAAGATATGGATAAGGTGATCGACGTGGCGCAGGAGATGAAGAATGTCAATTTCATCGGCCTGCATTTCCATATCGGTTCGCAGATATTGGATATGGGAGACTTCATAGCCCTTTGCAATCGTGTGAACGAGTTGCAGGACAGGCTTGAGGCGCGTCAGATATTTGTGAAACATATCAATGTAGGTGGTGGACTGGGCATTGATTATGATCACCCCAACCGTCAGTCGATTCCGGATTTCAAGAGTTATTTCTCTACGTATGCCGGACAGTTGAAGTTGCGGCCTCACCAGACTTTGCACTTTGAATTGGGACGCGCTGTGGTGGGGCAGTGTGGCACGCTTATCTCTAAAGTGCTGTATGTAAAGCAAGGGGTAAACAAGAAATTTGCCATACTCGATGCCGGGATGACGGATTTGATCCGTCCGGCTCTTTATCAGGCACATCATAAGATGGAGAACCTCACTTCGGACGAGACGATGCAAACGTACGATGTGGTAGGCCCGATCTGTGAATCGTCCGATGTTTTCGGCAAGGCGATAGACTTGAACAAGGTGAAACGCGGGGATTTGATTGCCCTACGTTCCGCCGGTGCTTATGGCGAAATTATGGCGTCCGGTTATAATTGTCGTGAGTTGCCTAAAGGATATCTCTCGGACGAGTTTGTATAATAAATTAAAAAAAAGAGATTCGGTTGAACAAATTAAACAGTATTCTTGTTATTTTTGTAATCATTTCAATCAAATAAATACAAACGATTATGATTTCAGAAAAATTACAAAATGCAATTAATGAGCAGATAACTGCCGAGATGTGGTCTGCTAACCTGTACTTGTCTATGTCTTTCTACTTTGAAAAAGAAGGATTTAGCGGATTTGCCAATTGGATGAAAAAGCAATCTCAGGAAGAGTTGGAACATGCTTATGTCATGGCCGATTATATTATCAAGCGTGGCGGTGTAGCTAAAGTTGATAAAATAGACGTAGTTCCTTCAGGATGGGGCACTCCGTTGGAAGTGTTCGAGCACGTTTACAAGCACGAATGCCATGTTTCTAAAATGATTGACGAACTGGTATCTGTTGCTTCTGCCGAAAGAGACAATGCTACTCAGGATTTCCTTTGGGGATTTGTTCGCGAACAGGTGGAAGAAGAAGCAACTGCACAAGGTATTGTTGATAAGATCAAGAAAGCCGGTGATGCAGGAATCTTCTTTATCGATTCTCAACTGGGACAGCGCAAATAAGTTTCTGTTGAAGATATACCGTACAGATAATACGAAGAGGTTGTGTCAAAATGCTGGCACAGCCTTTTTTTATGCGCAAAGCCCGGACTTTCCCAAGCCCGGGCTTTGTTATTACCCAAAGTTTATGTAACTTTAGGCATCAGTTTTTTCGTTATGGCAAAGTTACATTTTCGTCCTTACATTCCCAACCAAACCGTTCTTTTTCCACAAAGAATTGATGAAAACATAGCTGCGGACGATCCGGTCCGCATAGTCAATGCAGTTGTTGATAATCTCAATCTTGATAATTTCAAGAAGCTTTATAAAGAAACGGGGCGCTCAGCTTATCATCCCAAAATGATGCTCAAGGTAATTATCTACGCTTATATGAATAATATCTATTCCTGTCGTAAAATAGAGAAGCTTCTTTTGCGTGATATCCATTATATCTGGCTTGCCGGTCATGAGCATCCGAATTTCATAACCATCAACCGTTTCCGTAACCGTGTAAAGGAGGAAATAAACAACGTCTTCACGCAGCTGGTTCTTGTCCTTGCCGACAAGGGTTTCATCAGTCTTGACGTGGAGTATATCGACGGCACCAAGATTGAGTCCAAGGCCAACAAATATACTTTTGTCTGGCGCAAGACAGTCGAAAAGAACCGTACAAGGTTGCTGAATAAGATTCGCATCCTTCTGGAGCAGGTGGATGAAGCCATTATACAGGAGAACTCTGTAAAAGACACATCCGTGGAGTTGACTCCCTCCATGCTCTCTAATATAGTGGATGAACTCAAAGAAGTGCTGGAACACCAAGTAACACAGGACAAGGAACAAAAGAAAGCTCTGCGTGAAAAGAAAAAACAGGTCAGGGAACTTGAAGGGTATCGTGACAAGCTGATGGAATACGACAATCACCTTGAAGTCCTTGGAGAACGTAATTCCTATTCCAAGACCGATCCTGATGCCACATTCATGCGTATGAAAGAAGACGCCATGAAGAACGGGCAGACCAAGCCCGGGTATAATTTACAAATAGGTACTGAAAACCAGTTCATCATAGACTTCCGGCTGTTTCCCAACCCCACCGATACGCTGACCCTGATCCCTTTCTTCCACTCCTTCCAGCACCGCTATAACCGCTTACCGGGTATCGGTGTGGCAGACTCCGGTTACGGCTCGGAAGAAAATTACCGGTTCATGCAGGA
>NZ_CABUHK010000170.1 GCF_902491285.1 uncultured Bacteroides sp.
GGTGCGGTGGATATCCATGCGGGACCGAAGGACGGAATGATACGTACGAAAGAAGATATGGTATGGGTGCAGGCCATGATTGACTCCGGTTATTCGTTCGGAGGAATGAAGACGGTTGCCAAAGACCAGCTTTGGTATGGTGACATTCTCTATGCCGACAGCAACGGTGATATGAACTACGGTGATACCAACGACCGGGATTTCTCCGGACACACCAGTGTCCCGAAATTCAACCTGGGCTTCAACTGTGCTTTCTCTTACAAGAACATTGATTTCTCCATGTTATGGTCGGGAGCTTTCGGGCATTACCTCAACTGGAATACGGATTACTACAACTCGACACTGGTCAGCCACGGATATGGCATTATCGAGCATATCGCCGATAACCATTACTTCTTCGATCCTTCCAATCCGGACGATCCGCGCACCAACCAGTCGGGCAAATATCCCCGTCTGACATACGGTACTACCTATAACAACAGAATCCAGAGCGACTGGAACGAATATAAGGGCGACTACTTCAAGTTGAAGAATATCCAGATCGGCTATACGTTGCCGCAACGGATTTCCAGCAAGTTCTTTGTTAGCAGGCTCCGTGCTTTCGTGTCGATGGACAATATCCTGACGATTACCAGCTATCCGGGACTCGATCCGGAGATAGGAACTGCCATCGGTTATCCGTTGATGCGCCAGATCTCTTTTGGCGGACAGATTACCTTTTAATGATGTAGAACTAAAAACAGAATCTGATATGAAAAAGATATTAATGATTTTAACGATGGCGCTGGCTGCTACCTCCTGCATGGATATTCTCGATGTGGCGCCGGAAGACCAGATCGCAAGTGAAAATATGTGGACTACGGAGGAGCTTGCCGACAAGGGAATGGCAGGACTCTACTATCCGTTCTATGCCACCCAACTCTCCTCCACCCAGCTTCGCCGCGCCGACGGACTGAACCGTCAGGGAATCGAAGCCATGAGTTTCGCGACCGATTATTATTCCAATAACTATCCGGTGGAACTGCTTTCGCTGGCTACCAAACCTGCCAATGACTTTCAGGTGTGGTATGAATGGAAGTTCTGTTACACCATTATCCATGCGTGTAATGATGCGATTGCCAATCTGCATAAAGCGGATATGGGCGCTAATAAACTGGCGCGTTATCAATGCGAGGCCCGTTTTCTTCGTGCCTGGGCATACAATCGTCTGAATATGCTCTATCAGGGTGTCCCTGTTTATCTGGAGCCTATCAATAACGAAGACTGTACTCGTGCACAGTCATCTGCGGATGAAGTATGGCAAGTGATTCTGGATGATTTGACGTATTGCATCAATAATCCCGACTTTCCTAATAACACCTTGAATGAAAACTACGGCCGTCCTTCTAAAGGAGCCGCTTATGCCCTGCGTGGTATGGTATATATGTGGAAGAAGCAATACAAGGAAGCAGGCAACGATTTCAAAGAAGTGGAAACCTGTGGCTACGGCTTGTGGACAGGCGAATATGCCGACTTCTTCAAATATGAAAACGAAAAAGATAAAGAAATGATCTTCTCGCTCCAGTTCAGCGAAGAAACCGGTTATTGTGATAACATTCAGCAAATGACCGGTGCTCGCGATACGTATGATGGCTGGACGGAAATAAAACCTTCCGCAGACTTTGTGGACTACTATAAGAACGCGGACGGATCGGACTTCAAATGGTCGGAAGTAGACGGCCTGCAAGACTGGGACTTGCTGACTCCGAAACAGCGTGAAGTCTTCTTCTGCCGTGACGGGCTGGAATCCATGTCCTCACAGAAGAATGCGCTTATCAAACGGGTAGGTGAAGATATTTATCAGAAATATTACCTGAACAGCGGCAATGAAGCCCGTATCAAAAAGGCGTATGACAGTCGTGACCCGCGTCTGCAACAGACCGTCGTCACTCCTTATGTGCCGGTGGACTGCTACAAGCCTAATTATGCAGGAGATGCCAACCAGATCGGTAAACAACTCCGTTGGCCGTTGAAGGAACAGGGCACGAATGGCGGAGACTTCTGGCTCGATAAACGTACTTCTGCTTTCTACTGCTATCGCAAGTACAATGAGTTTGAGAAAGGCCGTTTGATTAGCCGGAGCCGTTGCCATACCGACTGGCCGTTGATTCGCTATACCGATGTACTGTTGCAGTATGCCGAAGCATTGGCGCAGACCGATCAGATAGGAGAAGCCATCCGTCTGGTGAATAAAGTACGTACCCGTGCCCATATGCCTGTACTGACAGAGGGTGGAAGCGGCCCGTGTGCAGTGAACGGAAAAGAAGACATGCTTGAAAGGATACGCTATGAACGTCGTGTGGAATTCTGCCTCGAAGGAATCAACTTCTTTGATGAAGTACGTTGGGGAACCTATAAAGAAACCAAATTCCAGGGGAAAGACGTGAATGGCGGCAAGTCCTGGTGGGGCGATATGGTAGAGTATAACTGGTATTATGCCGATTATATGTGGCCGTGGACTGCTCCTATTGTTGAAACGCAAAAGAACCCGAACCTGACTAAACGAAGCGGTTGGGCGTATTAATCATAAAGATTTGAATAAGGATGAAGAAAATACTTTTACTATTACTCATTTTTGTATCCGGTTGCACAGGTGTAGTTGCGCAACAGTTTGATTATGGCAAGATAGCACCTCATCCCCGGTTGTTATTACCGGCAGGAGGAGAAGAAGCCATCAGGAAAGCCATTGCGGAGTATCCCCCGTTGGCCGCTGTTCATCGGCGGATCATGGAACTTTGCGACCGGACACTTACGGAACAGCCTGTGGAACGTATCAAAGAGGGTAAACGCCTGCTGGCGATTTCGCGCATCGC
>NZ_CABUHK010000171.1 GCF_902491285.1 uncultured Bacteroides sp.
AAGCGGAAACGGATATGAACGCTGTCTGCAACTTTCCCGACTGGAACTCGAAACGCCACTTTCTTGATGTGGGCGAAATGGCTACGGCTGTTGCGTTCGGTTACGACTGGCTCTACAACGAACTAAGTGCAGCCACCCGTACGAAAGCGGCCAACGCACTGTTGAAGTTTGCTTTCCAACAAGCACAGGATAAGAACTGGAACCTCAACTTCTACGAAGCCACCAACAACTGGAACCAGGTCTGTAATGGCGGACTGGTCTGTGCGGCACTGGCTTCTTATGAAAACAATCCTTCTGAAGCAAAGGACATGATTGAAAAGGCGCTGGAATCCAATAAACCTGCATTGGAGGTGATGTATTCTCCCGACGGCAATTATCCGGAGGGCAGCGGTTACTGGTGTTACGGCACGCTTTATCAGGTATTGATGCTTGCCGCCCTCGACAGTACGCTCGGCACGGATAACGGGCTTTCCGATACACCGGGATTCTCCAAGACGGCAGAGTATATGCTGTATATGACAGGCTTGAACAGCAAGTTCTTTAATTATTCCGACTGTGCCCCCTCCTCTACTGCGGCATTGGCTTCGTGGTGGTTTGCCGATAAATACAGTAATCCGTCCTTATTATATAATGAGCTGAAAATGCTGAAGAACGGCGAATACGCTTCCTGTGCCGAAAATCGCTTGTTACCGATGATTATGGCGTTTGCCAATAATCTGAACCTGGATGCGATCTCCGCTCCTTCCAATAAATTATGGAGTGGAAAAGGGGAAACGCCCGTGGTGATGGTACATACCGACTGGACGTACACCGATACGGATAAATACCTCGGAATCAAAGGCGGCAAGGCAGGTTCGAGCCACGGACACATGGATGCCGGTTCATTTGTATACGATGCGTATGGAGTGCGTTGGTCGATGGATTTCGGTCTGCAAAGTTATACAACTCTTGAGTCGGTACTGGCCGGTTTGGGTGGTAATCTTTGGGATATGGGACAGAACTCGATGCGTTGGGATGTATTCCGCTTGAATAATTTGAATCATAGCACGATTTCAATCAATGACGCCCGTCACCGGGTAAATGGGGCGGCTACTCTGACTACTACCATCAATACTGCTACGGAATTGGGAGCCACTTTCGATCTGACAGAAGTAGTGTCCGATCAGGCTGCGTCCGCTACCCGTACCGTGAAAATCGTGAATGATAAAGATTTAGTGGTCATGGATGAGATCAAGGCAAGAACGGATAAATCCGCCAAAGTACGCTGGTGTATGGTGACGCCTGCCGTTCCAACGGTGGAAAGTAACCGCATCGTACTAACTAGCGGAAGTAAAGTGATGTATCTCACAGCCAGCGGAAGCGTGAAGCCTACCTACAAGCAATGGAGTACCACCAGTGAGAACTCTTATGACCAGGCTAATCCGGGCACTTATATGGTCGGCTTTGAAGCAACGGTTACCGCCAACCAGACCGCCACATTTACCACAACCCTGTCTCCCAAATAAAAAGAATGGAACGTATGAGAATCTTATTAATATCTATACTCGGACTTTTGACATTGGTCTCCTGCACGAAGCAGGAGCCGATGGAGGCGTTGATTGACCGTGTATTTACCGTTGCGGAGCAACAATACACGGCTATGGATACCCGCCTGACAGAAAAGACACTTCCCCGCACGCTCTCTGCCGACGGTGAGTTTGTTCCCTCGAATATCTATTGGTGGTGCAGCGGTTTCTATCCCGGTTCCCTCTGGTATATCTACGAATATACCCGGAAGGACGCAGTGAAAACACTGGCCGAGAAGAACACGCTGAAACTCGACTCTATACAATATGTGACCAGAGATCATGATGTCGGTTTCCAGTTGAATTGCAGTTACGGGAATGCTTTCCGGCTGACAGGTAATGAGGCTTATAAACAAGTGCTCTATCAGGGCGCCAAATCCTTGTCAACCCGCTTCAATCCTACTGTCGGTGTAATCCGTAGCTGGGACTTTGTGCGCAAAGGCTGCGACTGGAAGTACCCGGTGATTATTGACAATATGATGAACCTTGAACTGCTGTTGTCCATGTCGAAAGCCTACGCCGACGACTCTTTGCAGAACGTAGCCTGTACGCATGCCAATACCACTATCCAGCATCACTTCCGGGATGATTATTCTACGTATCATCTGGTGGATTATGACCCTGAGACGGGTGCAGTGCGCGGTAAGCAAACGGTGCAGGGCTTCTCGGACGATTCCTCCTGGAGTCGCGGACAAGCATGGGCCTTGTATAGCTATACGATGATGTTTCGCCTGACGGGGTATCAGAATTACCTGTTGCAAGCCGGACATATCGCCGATATGCTGCTCCGCCGTTTGCCGGCCGACGGTATTCCTTACTGGGATTTCGACGCTCCGGTAGAAGAGCAGACTTGTCGGGATGCTTCCGCAGCGGCTATCATGGCCTCCGCCTTTATCGAACTAAGCCGTTATATCCCCGGCACAGAAGCCAAGGAATCTTATCTTGCCATGGCAGAAAAGCAACTCCGTACGCTTGCCTCGAAAGAGTATCTGGCAGAACCGGGTACGAACGAAAATTTCATTCTGAAGCATAGCGTGGGGGCACTTCCTGATAAAAGCGAAGTGGATGTCCCCCTGACGTATGCCGATTATTACTTTCTGGAAGCATTGCTGCGCTATAAGAATCTATAAACATAAAACTAATACAATATGATTATGAAGAACTTACATATAAATATGGCATTTATC
>NZ_CABUHK010000172.1 GCF_902491285.1 uncultured Bacteroides sp.
ATTGAGCGCAGCATTTTGTAATTTAGAATCGCTCTAAATCCACTTACTTATAGGGACTTATTATTAATAGTAGACTTCGCCAGAATACGAAGTCTTACTTTCCACAAGGCTTCCGCTCGAATTATAAACTTTTGCGGTAACAGCTACACGATAGTAATACTTGCTTGAGACCCGGTACGATTCATTCATAGATACGTATCCTCCGCTCTTAGACCATCTTTTGATGGGTTTCCATGTACCATTCTTTTGCTGTAATTCCATTACAACAGTTGCGTTATAGCCGTTCGCGACATAAGCTGATCCGCTGCAATTCGCGTAGCCATTACTGCTAATAGCAAGATCAGCGGTGGCATCTTCCAATCCAATGTATAGCGGAGCAACCACATCCGAATAATCAACCGCAGCCACAGGAAAGGCCACCAACGACACAGCCACACTCAGCGTTAGCATAATAGTCACTAATCTTTTAAATTTCATTTTGACCTCCATATTTTATCTGTTTTGCAGCGCCCAGAACAACAGACGCCGCCATACAGCAAGTGCAACGTAAAAAATAAAAAGGAAGAGAAAAATCTCTTCCTTTTTATCGAATCTCGACACTCTCCGAAATGCGAAGCATATCTTCTTTTGAAATGTTATATCCCGTAACTTTAACGATCCAGCCTTTTTCCATATCTGTCCAAAGCACGGTTATCTTATCACCTTTCTCGGTTTTCATTTGATAAACGCCAGCCTCATTATTCTGAACCATTGCTGATTCTTCAATTGCCCCCTCGGTATCAAAGCTGTATGAACGATTCTTAGATATGGCCGTAGCCGCAACATCAAGGTTTTCGCCGTTTTCTCCATCTGCCCTAATAATCATTCTGCTCTCATCAAACTCTTCAAGCCCTATTTGGTAACCATCTGGCATCCACAAAATACTCATCTTGTGGGTTTCTGCACCATTAGTAGTACCGCTAAAGCGGATCTCACTATGGTCATCAAACATTTCCACAAGAGCAGTTAGCGTCTGCGTGCGGAATGACGGAGATGCTGCAAACGCCGTGGTAAATAGCAGCATCATAATCAAAGTAGCTGCCGAGATCACTCTAAAAACGCGCACCGCTCCACGTCTCGCAGATATAAAGTTTTTCTTTCCGAATTCAGTCCTAATTGTGCGAATACAGCGCTCATCCAACTCCCTTGGAATTTCTGCCGACGGATCGCGTTTAAGCTGTTCATTAAGCTCCTGCAGCTTTTCGCCTTCCGTCTCAGCTACATCTTCCATCATCAATGCGAATAAAGCATCTTCGTATCGTTCTACCAGCTTTTCATGATGGGTCATTCTAAACAGCCCCTTTCTCTTGCATCGAATATAATACCTTTCTTCTGACTCGAGTTAATTTTATTCGAATACTCCCCGGCGCACAAGATAGCAACTCCGACAACTGCCTGTCATCATATCCAAGAAAATACTTCCCCTCTAGCAGTAACCTTTCATTCGGTTCCAACTCATCAATCGCCTCGCGCAAACTTCTCTTAGCTTCTCGATCCATAATAATATCAATTATAGAATCAGGCTCTATGATACTCTCTTCGACCGATTCTGTAAATGATGTTATATTCTGGGCATCTCTCTTCTGCCGCCGCAGTATATTGATGGCCGTATTGCGTACAGTAGTTACAACATAGCTGGTCAATACTGGTTCTTCTAACGTGCGAAGCAGTTCGATCCGACTCATAAGTTTCAATAAGCTCTCTTGAACAGCATCCTCACATTCCTGTAAATCCATCAGGTACTTCTTTGCTGTGAAAAGCATCAGTCGATCATACTTCTTGTATATCTGTGTGATAAACTCCTGACTCGTTGGTGCTGCCCTATCACTCAAGCTGTGATTCATCGTGCGACTCACCCCTATTTGCTCCTTTGAGCCTCAACCGTTCTCTCTATTATTGATAAGACAATATCTATCAATAGTCGCAACAGGCACTCAGCCCCGCGCTGCTCCCCCATTTAACTTTTCGTTTCAAAAACTATGGTAAATCTAATTTATAACACGTAAATATTACAATTTCAATTCTTTTCCTAAAATATAAGCCGATAAGAAATCAGAAAATATATAATTCAAACATCAAGTGCAATTTCTTAGAGGAGTGGCTTATATGGCTCATTTGGGAGAACTCATTGCCGAATTGCGGCAAGATAAGGGGCTAACTCAAAAGGAACTTGGTGATATTCTCTGTGTTTCCTCTGGAACAATTTCAAACTATGAAAACGGTGTGCACCTCCCGGATGTTGATAAGGTCATTGCTCTTGCAAACTACTTTCATGTCACAACCGACTACCTGCTCGGTCGCACCTCGTCTAATCTCCCTGTTGAGTTATTGCAGCAAGCCATCACCAATGAAAAGACTCTCGGTGATGTGATGGCATCATTTGCTAAATTACCAGCTAATCGTCAAGCTGCGCTCAGCTTAATCATCTCTGACATGGAAGTCCGGCAAATGATCGACACATATAGCAAAACAGGTGACAGCAAATGATTCCAATCCCAGCAAGTATCCTAGCAATCGAAAACGAAAGTGGTCGAGATTTTATGGAGAACATTTTTTTCTCCTATCAACGGCTCATATATCACGAAATCGGTTCAATACTAAACGATCCCTGGTCTAAGGATGACATTTTTCAGACCGTCATCGTTCAGCTTATTAATAACATTGATACACTGCGTCCTATGCCAGCCAAAGTGCTTACCTC
>NZ_CABUHK010000173.1 GCF_902491285.1 uncultured Bacteroides sp.
AGATAATATCCGGATAGCTGTGTACTTTCTGCCAACGCCCCATCAGACCGGTGAGTTGACATACGTTTGCAAAACCATCGAAATAGTTCTGGGGCTTGATGTTATAGTTCAGACGGGTCAGTGCTGCAAGAGCTTTCAGAATGGTGAACATATTTTCGAATTGGTAGGCTCCGCTCAACTCTGTGAAAAGTCCGAAAGGAAACATTTCATTATTGATTCTGATAGCGTCTTTTCTTTTGTCGAGTATTTGGTCTATCGCATGTATACTGTTTGATATGTCTAACATGAGTAATGCTTGCCGCATTTGATTTCCCTGCTCTTCTGACTGTGCGTCTATTGCTTCGATTATTTGGTATATGGTCTGAATGACTTCGTCCATTTCCGTCCTTATTTTCTGTAATTTCGGATAAGTAAGTATCTCCATGTTCCATTCGCGGGAATTTTCACGGGCATATTCGATGGGCGCATTCATTTCTTTAGCTTTCATGGTAAACACGCGTTTCACCGCCCCTTCGGCTCGGCCGATGACTACTGGGACTTCTTCCTTGATGATGCCGGCTTTCTCTTTGGCAATCTTCGTCAGCGTGTCGCCCAGATATTGGGTGTGGTCGAGGCCGATATTGGTGATAACGCATAAATCCGGATGGATGATATTTGTACAGTCCAGCCGTCCGCCCATGCCTACCTCGATAACTGCTACATCTACTTTTTGGTCGGCAAAATAACGGAATGCCATGGCAGTGGTCAGTTCGAAGAAAGAGGGGTGTAGCGGTTCGAAGAACGCGCGGTGTTCTTCCACGAAATTGACTACATACTCTTCCGGTATCATCTCACCGTTGATGCGGATGCGTTCGCGAAAATCAATCAGGTGGGGAGAGGTGAATAATCCGACCCGGTAGCCGGCACACTGCAATACCGCCGCGATAGTATGTGAGCAGGAACCCTTTCCGTTTGTGCCTGCGATATGTATCGTTTTGAATTGTTGATGAGGATGCCCGAAATATTCGTCCAATTTGTGTGTAGTCTCTAATCCCGGCTTATATGCTTTGCTTCCTATTTGCTGAAACATAGGCACACTTTCATATAAGTACTTTAAAGTGTTCTGATAGTCCATGTTTTATAAAATTTAACTCCGGGCAATCCTTTTTGCCCGTTAATTTGTTTATCTTTAGAACCGTCAATCCAACCGGAAATGCAGGGTTGACGATTTGAGATTGCAAATATCAACATTTAAATCTAAGAAATCATGGGAACTAAGAAAAATTTTGTGTTGGACACAAATGTTATTCTTCACGACTACAATTGCCTGAAGAATTTCCAGGAAAATGATATTTATCTCCCTCTTGTCGTGCTCGAAGAGCTGGACAAGTTCAAGAAAGGAAACGAGCAGATAAACTTCAATGCCCGTGAGTTTGTACGCGAACTGGATGTGCTGACCAGCGATGAGCTTTTCACTGAAGGAGTGAAACTGGGTGAAGGATTGGGACGTCTGTTCGTAGTGACCGGTAAGGTGGACGCCCCCAAGGTGTGGGACTCTTTTCCTATCAGGAAACCCGACCATTTGATTCTGGCGGCAACCGAGTATCTGACTGCCAAATATCCGAAAATGAAATCCATCTTGGTGACCAAGGATGTGAACCTACGCATGAAAGCCCGTTCCATCGGTCTGCTTTGCGAAGATTATATCACGGATAAGGTAGTAAATGCGGATGTGTTCGAGAAATCCAATGAAATCTTTGAAAATGTGGATCCGGCGTTGATAGACCGTATCTATTCTTCTAAAGAAGGAATTGACCTGGGTGAGTTCGACTTTAAGGATTTGGTTCATCCTAATGAATGTTTTGTGTTGAAAAGTGACCGCAATAGTGTATTGGCGCGTTACAATCCTTTCACTCACTCCATCTGCCGTGTGATGAAAGGTAAGAATTATGGAATCGAACCTCGTAATGCCGAACAGAGTTTCGCTTTTGAGATTTTGAACGACCCGAATATAAAACTGGTGGCACTGACCGGAAAGGCAGGAACTGGCAAGACGTTGCTGGCTTTGGCAGCCGCTTTAGGGAAACTGACGGATTACAAACAGATTCTGCTGGCACGCCCTGTGGTGGCTCTTTCTAATAAGGACATCGGTTTCCTTCCGGGAGATGCACAGGAGAAAGTGGCTCCTTATATGCAGCCGTTGTTTGACAATCTGAATGTGATAAAGCGTCAGTTCGCCGCTAATTCTACGGAAGTGAAGCGTATTGAGGATATGCAGAAAAGCGAGCAACTGGTGATTGAAGCTCTGGCATTTATTCGCGGGCGTAGCTTGAGTGAAATGTATTGCATCATCGACGAAGCCCAGAACCTGACTCCGAATGAGATAAAAACAATTATTACTCGTGCGGGCGAAGGTACGAAGATGGTCTTTACGGGAGATATACAGCAGATTGACCAGCCGTATCTGGATAG
>NZ_CABUHK010000174.1 GCF_902491285.1 uncultured Bacteroides sp.
GGAGTAGTGGATATGAGCTTCTTCCTTTTTAGGCTAGCAAAGGTATATGCATGAACGGAATTAACAAAACTTAATCCCCCAAGAATTACAACTGAGCCCTGATTAAGCCTAAATTGTGGGATAGAAGTACTATCCTATCATAAAGAAGAAACCCTCATAAGTACTTAACTTACAAGGGTCTTTGTTGGGTGGAAGACCGGACTCGAACCGGCGACATTCAGAACCACAATCTGACGCTCTAACCAACTGAACTACATCCACCATGTCTGCGTTTCTCTAACGCGGTGCAAAGATAGATATTATCTTCTAATCTCCAAAAGATTCTGCTATTTTTTTTCGAAAAAAGTATATTCTTTTATTCCCCGATTGTGCTTGCTGAAAAGGGTTCGCGCATCATTCGTAAAGATTTTCAGAGAGTTACGTGCTTGTAAAGGAATTGAATCAGCCGGAAGGTTGACGGGGAGTAATTGATGATTTTTTTTCCCCGATTGCATCGGGCGGGCTGTCCATACCAGACTGTACTCGCAATTGTTGAGACGAGTGGTACTATCTTTTACCAGTTCCATCCTTACCATAAGTCCACCGTCCGTGCGGCGGGCGGACATATTGGAAATATAATTTCCCAATGAATAGACGACAAGATGCTTGTCGTTTGTCAGACTGTCCGTGCGGACTTCGATAGGTTGTACGACGTGCGGATGCGAACCGATTACGTGGTTGACGCCTTTTCGGAGCAGCCAATCAGCGAGGAACTTTTGTTCTTTGTCCGGCAAGGATTGATATTCTATCCCCCAATGCATGCAGGCGATGATTGCGTCCGGTTTCAGGGCTTTGCCGGCTTCTATATCTTTTGCGATAATCGTTGTGTCGATATAGTTCACGATGTTGGGCGGGGTAACAGGAATTCCGTTTGTACCATATGTGTAATTGAGCAGAGCGATGCGGAATCCGTTTTTCTCCAATAGGAGAGGATACTGTTTTTCACGTGCTTCGGAGTTGACATACGTTCCGGCATGAGGAATCCTCAATGTGTCGATTAGTTGGATGGTACGTTCCAATCCGGCTCTGCCACGGTCGAGACTGTGGTTGTTGGCAGTCACGAGGACGTTGAATCCGGCATCATGAATCGCGGTCAGAAACTCATCCGGCGCACTGAAAGCCGGATAACCTTTATAGGGCTTTCCACCCAATGTAACTTCCAGGTTGGCGATGGCGAGATCGGCTCTGCCTATTTCTTCCTTGACATATTCAAAACAAGTGGAATAATCATAGCCTTTTACAGTTCGTGCGGCATTAATTTGTCCTTGATGTTGCATCAAGTCTCCTACGAAAAGGAGCCGGAGCGTATCGGCTGGTATAATACTGTCAACTGCGGAGAGGCTGTCTGTTGAGGCATTATTAATAGAATCTCTCCTTGCCTGCGACCGTGAGGTGCAGGACAGGGAGAGAAGCGTGATTATCAGAAACAATGTGTGTCTCATTGATAAATGGCTTTCTTGCCGGCTAGGAGTGTATTTTTCATTAGTGATACAATCGTCATCGGACCGACACCGCCCGGTACGGGAGTGATGTATGAGCACTTCGGAGCCACTTCATCAAACTTCACGTCACCGGTCAGTTTGAATCCGGATTTCTTCGTTGCGTCCGGTACGCGGGTAGTACCTACGTCGATAACTACTGCGCCTTCTTTTACCATTTCAGCTTTCACAAAGTTGGGCTGTCCCAAAGCGGCGATAATGATATCGGCTTCCTGACATTCTTTTACCAGGTCTTTGCTGCGGCTGTGGCATACGGTTACGGTGGCATCACCCGGATAAGCCTTTTGCATCATTAATGCAGCCATCGGTTTGCCGACTATGTTGCTGCGTCCGAGTACGACGCACTTCTTGCCTGAAGTTTCTATCTCGTAGCGTTTCAGCAGTTCGAGGATACCGTTGGGAGTGGCCGACACATAGCAGGGAAGCCCGATGGACATACGCCCTACGTTTATCGGATGGAAACCGTCTACATCTTTACGGTAATCGATTGTCTCAATTACTTTCTGTTCAGAGATATGTTTCGGTAACGGGAGTTGCACGATGAAGCCGTCCACATCGCTGTCTTCATTCAATTCGCGTACTTTGGCTAGCAGCTCTTCCTCGGTCACGGCACTTTCGTAACGGATAAGTGAGGATTTGAATCCGCAAACTTCGCAGGCTTTTACTTTCGCAGCTACATATGTTTCGCTGCCTCCATCGTGTCCCACAAGGATGGCCGCCAGATGCGGACGTTTTCCGCCACGAGCCACTATTTCGGCCACTTCGGCCGCAATCTCTTGTTTCACTTGTTCGGAAATGGCTTTTCCGTCTATCAGAGTCATATTTTCAGAGTATTTATTGGTGATGGGCAAAAGTAAAATAAATAACTGAACT
>NZ_CABUHK010000175.1 GCF_902491285.1 uncultured Bacteroides sp.
CTTCCTTCTTCGGAATCCTCGGCTCCCGGTTCCCCCTAAATTCTCTTGGCCCTCTTGAATCTCTTCCTCCGCGGAATTCTCCCCGTGGCTTTCTATCTCTGTCACCACCTTTGAACTCACCACCTTCTCTGCGAGGTCTGGATTCACCTTCTCTGCGTGGCTTGAAGTCTCCTTCGCGTCGTGGTTTAAACTCCCCTTCACGACGTGGTTTGAACTCTTTTCTTTCTCTGAATCTTGGTGCTTGTTCCCCTTCGGAGTCTTTCTTGTCTTCCTCTTCTCCTTCCTGGCTCTTGAACTCTTTGTACTTTCCGTCAAAAATCTCATATTTTCGGAACTCACACTCCAACGGGCCATTGAACAAAGGCACTTTCTGACTGGCTTTCAAACCGATTTGGTCGAAACACTCTTCCCGATAAGACAATACCCATGCTTCATTACCGACAAACGCATGTTTCAGGCGCTCACCAATCATTTGATAAAGCCCGAGCAAATCATTGGTAGAAATACGCTCTCCATAAGGCGGGTTAGTGATGATGATCGACTTCTCCTGTGGCTGTTCAAACTGCTGGAACGGTTGCAGCTTCAACACGATATCCTTCGATACACCCGCGGCTTTTATATTGTGTGTAGCAATCTCATTAGCCTTCGGATTATTATCATATCCGTAAATCTTATGAGCAAACTCACGCTCCTGACTGTCATCGTTGTAGATTTCATCAAACATATCCGCATCGAAATCCACCCATTTCTCGAAAGCAAACCCTTTGCGGAATACTCCCGGAGCAATATTCTTTGCAATCAGAGCAGCTTCGACAGGGATAGTACCCGAACCACACATAGGGTCAATCAAGTCGCAATCCCCGCGCCATCCTGTCATCAGAATCATGCCGGCAGCCAACACCTCGTTCAGCGGTGCCTCTACTGCTTCCTGGCGATAACCGCGGCGGTGCAACGACTCACCCGAAGAATCCAAGGACAGCGTACAGGTAGTCTGCGCAATATGAATATTCAGCAATACGTCCGGGTTGTTGATGCGGACAGACGGACGTTTTCCGGTCTTTTCGCGGAAATAGTCCACAATCGCGTCTTTTACTTTATACGAAACGAACTTCGAATGGCGGAATTCATCGCTGAACACCACTGCGTCGATAGCAAAAGTCTTGTTTACATCGAGATATTCTTCCCATGGAATAGCCTGTATCTGATTATAAACCTCGTCAGCATCCTTCGCTGTGAAGTTCTTTATGGGTTTCAGGATACGGATAGCGGTACGAAGGCAGAAATTAGCCTTATACATCATACGTTTATCTCCGGTGAATGAAACCATACGGCGTCCTATTTGAATGTCGTTGGCTCCTAATGCTGTAAGTTCTTCTGCAAGTATCTCTTCCAGTCCTTGGAAGGTCTTGGCAATCATCTCGAATTGTTCGCTCATATATAGTTATTTGATTTTATTTTTTTGCTTTGGTTTGTACGATTCTCGCTCCTGCGGGGACATTCTCCGTCACCCATATGTTACCGCCCACGGTTGCGTCACGCCCGATGGTGATTCTGCCCAGAATAGTGGCATTGGAATAGACAATTACATTGTCCTCCAGAATCGGGTGGCGGGGGATACCTTTGATCGGTTTTCCGTCAGCATCCAACGGGAAGCTCTTGGCTCCCAAGGTGACTCCCTGATATAGCTTGACGTTATTGCCGATGATACTTGTGGCACCGATAACAACGCCGGTACCGTGGTCGATGGTGAAGTGGCTGCCGATTTTCGCTGCCGGATGAATGTCAATCCCTGTTTCACTGTGCGCCATTTCCGTGATAATACGGGGAATCAGAGGAACACCCAGTTCCAGCAGTTCATGCGCAATACGGTAATTGCTGATGGCCTTGATGGCCGGATAACAGAAGATTACCTCGCCATAACTTTCGGCAGCGGGGTCACCGTTGTAGGCGGCTTCCACGTCAGTTGCCAGTATTCTTCTCATGGCAGGCAGCTTGCTGATAAACTTGGCGGCAAGGCGTGCAGCTTCTTCCCGTTTGGAATCCGGGCAGACGTTACATTTCCCTTCTATGCTGACGCTGAAACACAATCCGGCGAGGATTTGCTCGGAGAGCAAACCGAATAACTTTTCAATGTTTACACCAATGTGATAATTGATTGTCCGGCTGTTGATCGTAGAATTTCCGTAATATCCGGGGAAGAGAATGGAGCGTGAAAGCTCGATAATTTCATACAGGACTTTAGCAGAGGGCAGTGGCTCGCCATCTTTGTGCTGATGAAACAGTCCTTTGTAAGATTCGCTTTCCGATAGCTCATCGACTGCCTGTG
>NZ_CABUHK010000176.1 GCF_902491285.1 uncultured Bacteroides sp.
GCTTCATCGGTAACGGTTAAATACTGGTGGCGGGTGAGCACAATTCTGAAACATTTGACGATGCCACGTGACGAATCGGCTAGGGTATAGTCGAAATCGAATAAATAGGTGTTGTAGTTCATTGGGAAACTTTTCTGCAAAAGTACTAAATACTTTTCTTATTTCGCAGGTTCTACTCTTATTTCACAGGTTCCACCCTATATCCTTGCTTTTTTAGTAGATTTAGTAATCCTTTATTGCCGGGAAGGTGCAGGGCGCCGACGGCAACAAAAGTAGGAGCAGCTTTCATGATAGCCGGTAGTTTTCCAGCCCATGCCTTGTTGCGGTCGTAAATCATGGCATCTTCCTCACCGGGAGTCGCATCGCATTGATTGCCCCTACGCTCTTCGTTGAGTCGGAGCATTTCGTTCAAGTCCTGTTTCATGTAGGCGTTGGTGAGCTTTTTCAGGTTTTCTACTTCGGTGTCGATGTTGTTGAGCGTACACATTAGCAGTTGCGCTTGGCGTTGCAAGGAATAACCGTTGAAGAGCAGGTCAAATTGGAACTCCGCGGTTTCCAGTCCGTCTACTTTTTTCCCGTTTTGGGTGGCTTGGGACTGGAAGAAGGTGTCGAGTTGTTCTTGTGGATTGAATTTGCCTATATGTTTTACATAAGCCACCACTACTACATTATTCAATAGGAATGCAGGTTTCAGTTTGGGGGCTGCGTTTAAATCTATCATCAGGTTCTCTTTGCAGAATTTGTTGGCAGTTGCGAAGTCTTCGGGCGATAGGAGTGAAGCCAGTGTGGTGTCGTTGGCAATCATCATAGCCTGCTGCATCTTCTGCATGGTAGCCGGTGATTGCATTTCAGACATTTTCAGTTCGCCATATACCTGTTGGGTTTCTTTCATCGCTTTTTGAAGTCCGGCAATGCTGTCCATGATGCTGAACGGAGCCAGATGGTGTGTACCTATAATATAGGATGGTTGCTCCATCCCGTTGCCAGATACTTTCCACAGAAGTTGCGCGTTTGCGCTGAATGCCACGCAGATAAATATAACTGCTCCGATAAATGACTTCATAATGTGTTGTTATTTAGAGTTGTTGATTTGATTGTTAACGTATTCTGCCACCGCATATCCAATGCTTGCTATAATAATCTTCGCCCAGCCTGCTGACGATTACTCCCCGGCTCGTGCTGGAATGGATGAATTTCCCGTTCTTCAGGTAGATGCCTACATGGGCAACTTTCTTTCTCGAACGGTTGCTGCTGAAGAATACCAAGTCACCTTCCTTGAGATTCCTTTTGGCTATCTTATTGCTTTTATCTTTCAGCTCTTCCGAGTTTCGCGGTACTTGGGTACGATATACTTTCCGGTATATCTGATAAACCATGCCCGAACAGTCGGTTCCCCTTTTCGAATCTCCGCCGCCACGGTAAGGAGTGCCTATCCAGTCGGCGGCTTCCAGATAGAGTTTATGATTGTCCTCAAGATTGATGTCTACACCCAATAGGAGAGAAGCCCGCGCCAATGCCTGATAGTCCAGGCGGGGAGCGGACGTTCGACAGGAACTGAGGATGGCGGCCAGCCCTGCCAATATGAAAAATAGTTTGAAGTTAACTTTCATCATTTGTCTTCAATCGTAAATCGTAAATTGTCAAATCGTAAATCCCCTTACTCTTCTACATTGAAATAGGCTTCCAGTTCTGTCTCTGCCGAATTGTCCTCATTCATAATGTCCCGGATAATTACTCCATGCTCCAAGAGGGCAATCCGCGGACATACATCTACGGTATGATTCAGGTTATGGCTGGAAATGATAACCGTAGCCCGATGTTCTTCATTATACTTTTTGAGCAGGTGCTTGATGATAGACTGTGAGCTGGGGTCGAGGAAATTGAACGGTTCGTCCAATATCAGTAATTGCGGATAATGAAGCATGGCGGAGATAATGCCAATCTTCTGTTTGTTTCCGGCAGAGTAGTTGCGGATTAGTTTTTTTTGTCCGATGACTTCTCCGTTCATAAAACGTTCGAAAGGAACGAGACGCTCGTCCACTTCTTCTTTCTTCAATCCGTACATCTTGCCGATGAAGTAGAAATATTCTTCAGGAGTGAGGTAATCAATCAGGAAACCGTCGTCGATAAAAGCACCCGTGAAGGCTTTCCAGTCTTCGTTTTGGCTTACGTCGATGTCGTTGATAATCACTTTTCCACCGTCCGCTTTCAGTAAGTCCAGTATTAGTCGAAAGAGAGTCGTCTTGCCGGCACCGTTGTTTCCCACCAATCCGAGCATATCGCCTTGATTGATTTCGTAGTGTTCTAT
>NZ_CABUHK010000177.1 GCF_902491285.1 uncultured Bacteroides sp.
AGATACCCCGTTTTGCCCGATAAATTTGGAGATAAGCCGAAAGTCCGTATCTTTGTACTGTGTTTTTCATAGTATTAGATTTAAGGTTAACAAAAGATTGGCTGTCTGGGATAGATAGCCTTTTTTTATGCCCTTAAATTTGAGCGAACATTGAAAATAACGAGTGTTGGTTATTCTTCAGGCTTTTCGTTTCCCGGATTGTGAATGAATATGTTAAATGTTAACGTGTAAAGTCTGAAATGTTAATGCGATTCGGCGAGTATTAAACCGTGTTATATTATTGCTTGTTTGGGAGCTGAAATTTGCTATTTATGTGGAAGTTAGTACCTTTGTACTGTGTTTTTTTCATAAGTATTAGATTTAAGGTTAACAAAAGATTGGTTGCTCGCGATGAGTAGCCATTTTTTGTTTTTATACCTTTTTGATTGTTTATTCCTTAATCATTGTCGATAATATCTAGGACTTTCCTGTTCTTTTTTAACTTATCCGATATGTATTGTTTGGTTATAACAAAAAACGATTTTTATTGTTATAGTACGAAAGACTTAATAAACTGAACATTATGAAGAAAAGAATCTTATTGTTAGGGGCACTTGTTGGTGCTTTCTTGCTGGCTTCTTGTTCGGGAGGGAACAAGAAGCAGGTTGCGTCCTCGGCTACTCCTGAAGAGTTGGACGACGCCAGTAAAGTGATAAACTATTATCATACATCACTCATTGTTTTGAGGCATGTAGCTAATGCAAAAGATATAAATGCGGTATTGGGATATATGGAGCAGACAGGAAAAGTGCCCGAAGTAGCTCCGATTGCGCCGCCGGAGGTCTCGGTCAGGGATACTGCGGAACTGATGAATCCGGGTGTCTACTTCAACGATGAAGTCCGTCAGAATCTGATACAGAATTACAGGGGATTATTTACTTCGAGAGCACAGTTCTACGCTAATTTTGATAAATTCCTGTCTTACCGGAAGGATAACAAAAAGGCGGAAACCACTAAACTTTTGAAAGAGAACTATCAATTGAGCATAGCGATGTCCGAATACAAACAAGTGATTTTCGATATATTAAGCCCTCTGACTGAACAGGCGGAAAAGGAACTTCTCGCCGACGAGCCGTTGAAAGACCAGATAATGGCTATGCGTAAAATGTCGGGCACCGTACAAAGCATCATGAACCTCTACTCCCGTAAACACGTAATGGACGGTATGCGGATTGACGTGAAAATGGCAGAATTGAAAAAGGAACTGGAAGCCGCAAAGAAACTTCCTGCCGTTACCGGTTATGACGAAGAATTGAAAAACTATCAGAGTTTCCTCTCTTCCGTAGAATCCTTTATGAAGGATATGCAGAAAGCCAGAGATAAAGGCGCTTACTCGGACGCAGATTACAATGCAATGTCCGATGCCTACGAATACGGGCTTTCCGTTATCTAAAGAAAAAGTTTCCTGCTATCCTGCCACCATTGGCACGATAGCGGGAATTATTGTTAATAATATTTATATCCTATATAAATCAGCTGCAGTCTTGAATTCGTTCAAGACTTTTTTATTTTCTTTCCCATAACTTTGCTGCCATAAGACTAAACTATTTTATGAAATAGGAAAAGATAACCAAACCCTGTATGTTATGAAGAATCTGCAATTAACTAAACTAGGCTTTTTACTTTTTCTCATCCTGTTGTGTGGATGTAGTGACCACTTTGTTATTGACACTCCTGCCGAGGCGGGTAATTCTTACGAGTCCGATGTCCATGTCCTGAATAAATTCGTAGATATCAGCGAACCGGGTCAGAAGTATTACATTAATCCGAACAAGAAAAGCACCGTTCTGTCTTACATCACGAATTCCGACCTTGAAGAACTGAACGCAGTGAATTCCCTAAGTGCATCGAGGTACGAAAAAAGTCTGTTCCGGCTGAATGAAAAAATTTCGCAAGCTATTTCTTCTCATACGGTGGACTATGTAGTGATGTGTACAAGTAGCCAGATATTCGTAGACCGGATTAATGATGATTCACCTATCGAACTGAAAAGTGCCGGTTTCACAACTCTGTCGGATAATCTGGTCGTTTCCTTACTGGATATTTCATCAGAGGAAATGTCTTCAAGAGAAATTTATTCGGGGAATCTGGTGCAGACGGGACTCGAACTGAATCCGTCTCTGTATGCGAGGGATCACTGGATATTCCGCATACGATGTGAGGTGGGCGAACCGACAGATAGAAAAACGGCCTGGGTGCTTTTCTGCGGA
>NZ_CABUHK010000178.1 GCF_902491285.1 uncultured Bacteroides sp.
TTTAAATCCGGAAAAACCAGACGTGCCGCTTAACAAAAACGATGCGTTTCAAAAAGTACAAAAACGACGCGTACAAGAAAAACGGTGAGCGCGGTCCTATTCAGCATGATCAAAGCCCACCGTTTTTCTTTCACTTGAACCCTCTTTAAATGGCTTTAAAATATCATTTAAAAGCCATTGCAGATTCAAAATAATTTCCTATCTTTATGCAATTGTTAGGCTGCTATACCTGACACCTCATCCGGCTTCGTGTACAGCATCATGTCTGTATATTTAGCTTGATAGTTTACGCTTGCACTAAACTCCACTTTCCTGCATTCCTTGAATGGGCTGCCGACAAATGGGTTTCGGTCCATCCAGTCGCACAGTTCTAAAATGGAGGACTTGTTCGAGGTGAAGTACACGAACGAATGCCCTTTCAGAACGGTTAGTACATCCAGATAGTCAGCCAGACGCCAGAACATCTTGTAAGTACCCACCTCGGTGGAGAGGTACGGCGGATCAACCAGGAACACCACACCCGGAACATCTTTGTAACGTTTGAATACTTCCTTGTAGTCTTCGCTGGTTATAGTCAGTCCTTCCAGATAATCCTTTGCTTCGGGATAGTCTGTCTGCCGAATCCTATTGTAGATGGCTTCTTTCTTCATTCCTTCCAAACTGGTCACATATTTCATGGCGAACAACAAGGATGCGGAAACCGTGATATAATCCACGTAACCGTGCTCTTTTTCTTCCCTCTCAATACGAGCAAACATTTTATCGCGAACCTCCCCGGTTATACGTTTGTTTCTGGGTTCCCCTTCAGCTATCCGACGCAAATCGGATAACAGCACATTGGTGGCCGGGATATTTACAAGTCGGCAGCGGTAGTTGTCGAAGTCATTATACACAACGGTGGCATCAGGCCTGACACATTTGGTAATATGTGACAGCAGGCCCGAGCCGCCAAACAAGTCCACAAACACGGTGCTGTCCGGGAACTGTCCCAGCACCTTGATAAATTCCCTCGCAAACATGCGTTTCTGCCCCACGAAAGGAAGCGGGGCGGACAAATACATCTTTCTCATTTCATTCTGCTTTAAAACGGCCGCAAAGGTCCACAGAATAAACGAAAAACAGCGGGAAACATGAACTGTTCCCGCTGCAAGACATATACAGCAAACTACACGTTCAACCCGAAGCGGACCGTCTCGTCACCGGCGATCAGCGCACGGGTGCCCGGGATATTATTCTCGTAGATATGTACATTGCCCAGATAGAGAGTGATCGACTTCAAGGGAAGTTCTATCTGCCGCGCCATCAGGTACAGGTGGTAAATATCGGAAGGTAGCCCGAGGTTTGCGTCACTGCTGCGCTGGTAGGCGGACAGAACCAGTTCACCGCCATCTAACTGGAACTGTACCAGACTCAAACAGGGTGCCTGGTTGCTCTCGGCACCGGTTTCGCCCAGAAAAAGCACGTAGTTCTTGCTGTTGCGCCTCTCCCGGTTAATTTTCGCTATCAACGGAGGCAGCTTCTCGAAATAGGTCGGGTAACTGTTCACCAGGATGGAGCCGCAATAGTCCCACCAGTTGATGCCGGCCTCCCGGTACTTCTCCACGTTGCGCTCACCCTGCATAAATAACTGCAACTCGCTGCGGAGCTTCTTGCGGGCGATATTATGCCCCTCGAATATGTCAAGCAGGTCCGCCGGTGTCAGTGACAGCTGCTCGTTCAGAAGGTATTGTATATTTCCCTTCTTGTTGGTCTGTGTTTTTCCCGTGGCAAGAATCTTGTCCAGGATACGGTAATACTTGTTCATAGCCATTTCCTCCTTCTAAATTTGAAACACCCTAAAGATAAGGGGAAACGGCACTCCCTACGACATAAAACAACCCGTTCACACTGCAAGCGTCTTGCAGTCGCTCTGGAATCGTTTCACCAAGGCATAAACCTTGCGTTCGCTCACCGAATACTTTTCGGACAATACGGCCACAGCATACGAGACTTTTTCACCTTGATCGAGTAGGCGGGTATAGTCCGCGTACAGGTCGATATACCGGGCATCTTCCAGACGGATGCCGGCCGCCTGAAGCCTTTTCAACAGCTCCCGGTTAAAGTTTAATATCTCAATCACTTTCATACAACAAAAAAATTATATCTTTGCATCGCCAATCATTTTTTA
>NZ_CABUHK010000179.1 GCF_902491285.1 uncultured Bacteroides sp.
GCGGCGTCGCGTGCCCGTTCGGGACGGTTGCCGGCTCCAAGCCCTTGTGTGATGCTACGGCCCAGTTGCAGTTTCACCGGGACGGGTGATTCGGCTAATGCCTGGTTGTCCGTGTTGCAAAGAACGAACGTTACATCATGGATACCTTCCCGGTACATATGGTTCACGGCGTTACCGCCGCCACCGCCTACACCAATCACTTTGATGATTTTCGGCGAATCTGTCGGGAAATCGAATTGTACTATCTCGTCCATATCCTATCTATTTTTATTTATCACTAATCACTAAAACACTAATCACTTACTTCATATCATCGTCCGAGAAGATTTCTTTTGTCAGCGAGTCAATCTTGCGCTGAATCCAGCTCGGACCGGCTTCCCGTTTCCGTCTTTCCTTCTCTTCTTTCTCCTTCTGCTTGCGAAGCCGTTCTGCTTCTTTGGCTGCTATCTTCGCTTCGCGTTCTTCTTCCTCTTTCTTGAGACGGGCAAGGCGTGCCTGTTCTTTCAGCTCCTGGTCGTCTTCGAACATATCTACTGTCCTGTGGATTTCTGTTTCCGGTTTCGGAGTCACCGGAATTGATGCAGGCTGCGGAGCAGTTTCTGTCAGGCAGCAGTTCTGGTTTCCTTCAAACAGGAGTCCGAACAGGGTATTCTGCGAGCCGTCTTTTTTCAGGATGTTACTTGGAGCGTGGACGGTGTTGCGCGGGAGTTTAGCCATCCGTATTTTCTCTACTTTGCTACGTTTGCGCAGCATTTCGTCGAGGTTTTTCAGGTTGGCGGCTCCTCCCGTCAGGATAATTCCTGCCAGCAGCTTGTCCTCGAAGCCGGATAGCTGTACCTGATTCCATACGTTGGTGATGATTTCTTCGGCACGGGCTTCGATGATATTATTGAGGTCGGCCACTTTGATGGTGCGGCTGTCGTCGTCCAGTTTGCAGGTAACTTCTTCCTGTTCCGGGTCTTCCTCGTAGAGGGCGTCGCCGTAAGCTTTCTTCAGGCGTTCCGCTTCTTCCTCCTCCATTTGCAGGGTGGTGATGTCGCGGGTGATGCTGTTACCGCCCAATGGTAATACGGTCAGGAAGCGGAGAATGTTGTTCTTGTAGACAGAGATGGTGGTCGTATCCGCTCCGAAGTCAATCAATGCGCAACCCGAACGGCGTTCGCTTTCCGTCAGTACGGCGTTGGCTGTCACGAGCGGGGCAATCAGTTGGTCGGCAATGTCGATTTTAGCCTGCTGGAAGCAGTGCTCCAGATTCTTTCGTACGGAAGCGCGGGCTACGATATTGAGGAAACGGCCTTCGATATGGCTTCCCACCAAACCCACCGGATTGGCTTGCAGGTTGTTGCCTACCTTATATTCCTGGGGGGCTACGTCCAATATATCCATGTCGACTACCGGAATGGCGATATTCTCGTCACCGATAGCGCTTACAAGCTCTTCCGATATGATGGCTTCATCTTCCAAATCGCGGCTTACCACGTTGCGGACTGTGCGGAGTGACTGTCCGCCGATGCCTACATATACTTTGGCGATTGAGTTTTTCAACTCACCTTCCAGTCTGTTGATGATAGAAGTCAGGCTTTGTGCCGTTTTGTCCAAGTTGAAGATGACCCCTTTACGGATGAACGTAGAAGAGTCTTCCTGGGCATATGCCAATACCTGCATACTTCCGTCACTGTTCTTTTTTCCGGCCACACCGGTTATCTTCGATGAACCAAGTTCAATAGCGGCGATAAATTCTGTTGTTGCCATCTCTTTATTTACAATTTAATTATTTACAATTTACTATTTAGAGAGACTTGTCACTCATCACTCATAATCTATTACTCATCACTCTCTCTTCGTACAGATAATTTGGTTGCTGAACTCGAGGTTGATGCGTGAATACTTGTTCCAGCCTACCTGGTTGAGTCCCTTCTTATAGAACTCTTTCAGACGTGCCAGTTTGCTTTCAAAGTTGTCCAGTTTGCCGAGATAGATAAGGTGGTCTCCCACACGCGGCACTAATTCGATATTGCGGTCGGGCAATACGTGAATTTGTTCTATCTGAGCATCCCAGAACTTATTGTTATGCAAAAATACACCAAACTTATATAAATCCTTCATTGCAAACGACTTTTCTA
>NZ_CABUHK010000180.1 GCF_902491285.1 uncultured Bacteroides sp.
CAGCACATTGCCACTAGAAAACATAGCAGCCATCGTTTTTCTCTCATAAATTAATGATTAAACTTTTGTGTACCTAATATTCTAATTATTCTAATATTCTATCCTTCTATTCCTGTTCATCCGCTTTGTCATATATCAATATACTCCTGCCACTGATTTTGTAAGTCAGATCCCCTGTCAATTCCAAAGCATCCAGGAAGGAATTTATTGTTCCGTGGCGTTTCAAGCTGCCACTATATGTAATGTCCCGCAGGTTCGGGGTTTCGTAATAAACCTGTATGTCGTACCAGCGTTCGAATGTCTTCATAATATCACCCAAGGGACGGTCATTAAAAATGTACATGCCATCTACCCAACCAACGTATTCTTCCAAATCCACCTCGCGTTTCGTTGAACTATTAGCAAATACAACAGCCTGTTCACCCGGAGAAAGAGTAATCGTTTCCGCATTTAATGTGGAGAATTTCACTTTCCCATGCACCAGAGTCGTATAGCAGACAGAGGCATCGGCATAAGCATTCACATTGAATTCAGTACCAAGTACAGTTATTTCCCCAAGATGAGTTTGCACCACAAACGGATGACTCTCATCCGCCACAACATCAAAATAGGCCTCACCTTCCAAACGTACAATTCTGCGTTTACCGGCAAAACGTACCGGATAAGTCAGTTTGGAACCGGCATTCAAATGAACCGTAGTTCCATCTGCGAGGATTACGGTGTTTTCACCCCCACGCGGTATAACCAGTTCATTTGATTTAGCTGGTTGCTCTTCGACATTTTTTTCCTCGTGTTGTGTTGCAACGGCAGGTTGGTAAGAAAGTACACCTTTCTTATATTTTACTTGAACACCGTCCACTATTACGCTCACTTCTTTCTTATTCACATCAATCACGCTGCCATCGGGCAAAGTCAGTTGTGCCTGTTGAGTTCCCGGTTGAATCAGAACTCTCCCCTCCTCTTCCTGTGAAATATAATTCGACATGTAGAAAGAAAGGGCGACAACTAAAGTAACGACAGCCGCAGCGGTGTACCACCAAATCCGGAGAGAACGACGCTTCTGAACTTTCGGCTCCATCCGCCCGATTTTCTGAAGAAAAGATTGATAAGCCTTCTTTGACGAATAATTCTGATACTCTCCAAAGGCGACTCTCAATGTCTCCCCGTTCTGAAGTTGCCCATATACTTTTCGTAAGTCCGGACATTCCACCAGCCGTTTTTCAAGGTCTTGTTGCTCCACTTCATCGGCTTCTCCCAAAAGAACCTTTCTCATCAAAGCGGCATCTTGATATACATTTTCGAACTTATTCATCTTATTGCGATTTTTTAATTAAACAATTGTTTAATTACTCTTTATTATAAATATACATAACTCATAGAAAGGGGTGACAAAAAGAATATATTTTTTTGAGATAAGAATATGAGCAATAGGATTTTAGAGAGAAATATATAGCATTATGCTATAATTTAAAAGAGAAAGTATGCGTTTTAACAAAGAAACCATTTCCTAATCAATTAATAAAAAGATAAAGAAGTATCAAATTGACTTTTTATTTATTTTAGAGAAATAAACAAAGAATTATGGAATTCATGGAATCTCCCAACCTTTCACGGAGAAATTTATAGCTGCGGGTCTTTTGAGTTTTAACGGTATTGATGCTTATATCCAGACGTTCCGCTATCTCTTCCCATGTATACCCCTCGATTCTCATTAAAATAATCCGGCGTTGTTCGGCAGGAAGCTCTTCAATATGGCAATACAGTTGGCGGATAATTTCTTCTTTTACCGTCAATGCATAAATCATATCTTCATCCTCTACACCTTCTTCTTCGGCTAAAGAACTCAATATGGTATCATGGATTTGATTATTGCGTATATATAATAAGGTGTTATTATAGCAGGCACGATAAAGATAATTGGTAAGTTCTTTAATGTCGGAAAAGGTACGCTTGCCCTCCCATACAGAAATAAAGACTTCCTGCACCAAATCTTCCACCGCATCGGGGACTGGCAATATCTTGGAAACATAAACACATAAAGCAGTATAAAAACGATCGTAGAAATCGCCCCACATCTTTTCATCCTTCCGGTTTACTCCCGCTACTATG
>NZ_CABUHK010000181.1 GCF_902491285.1 uncultured Bacteroides sp.
CGTTTCGAGTTCCAGTCGGGAAAGTTGCAGACAGCGTTCATATCCGTTTCCGCTTTAGTCAGGTATTTGGCATCACCAGTCATCCGGTAGGCATAAGCGCAGGTGAAAATACGCAGCAATGCATCACGGGACACATCGAGGATACGTTTGTTGCTGGCATCCAATTTATAAGTCAGTGCCGTGGCGTTCATCCCTTTGCTGTTGCATACACCCATAATGGTATTATGTAGCAAGGTCAGATTGGCACTCGAATTGGCATCTACTTTGGCTTTCAACGCAGTGAAAGCCTCGGCGTTCATCAACAGGCGGGGATGATTATCCGCGGTCAGTTTGGAATAATCCAGTCCGCCCTCCGGCTCTGTGGGATTCGGTTTCTCATGGGTAGATCCCGGACGGAATCTGTTCTCATCTTCATCGGAACAACTAACGGCCATTCCCACAAAGAAAGCTATGATGATTGTTTTAAAAAGAATCGTTTTCATGGTTCAATGAATTTATTTGTATTACTACTTCAAAGGAATAAGTCGTACTTTCAGTTGCACGGCACGATTGGCAGGAATCACCGTCTCAAAGCCAACGCGGATCGTTCCCGGATTGCGGAAATCATATTCATGCGGGGGCACGTTCGACCAGGTTTTCATTTCTACTTCCGTATCAGTATCTACCGTCAGCAGCATCCGTTGGCCGTCTTTGGTCAATTCCATCCGATTTTTACCCGTTATTTTAGCTTCTGCCGGAGTGACCATTATCCAGGATACGGCAGCTTCCTTGTCTCCCGTCTCCAACCGGTCGGTCACTTCCAGGTGGTCTTTCTGATCCAATATCACGGTACGGACGGCTTTCTTCACACTGTTGGCAAACACACCCGACAGGTCTACTTCCGCCCCTTTCTGTTTCTTCGACTCGAAAGTACGGGTGATCGGAGCATTGCTCTCTACCAAATGCCGTTCGCCGTTAATTGTCAGGGTGTTGTGAGCGATATTGCTTAGCCGGAATACTTCCCAGCGTTGTCCGTTCTGCGACATATTCCACAGGTCCACTCCCTTACTTTCGAGTGTGATATAACTCTGCATCCCCAAGTCCATCGCCCAACGCACCCCGTCTCTCTCGAAGATAAACGAACCGGCATCCATGTGCGCATGAGAGGTAGAAGGCGAACCGCCTTTCACTCCCAGATAGGTATCTTTCTTGCTGTCCCATCCGCCACGGTAGATAAACACAGGCGTATCTCCGCGACTGAACCAGAAGTTTTTCTTCGGCTTGCCGATATTCTTCAAGTCGAGCTGCGAACAGAACACCATCAGGCTGGGCAGTAAACGGTCTTCGGCAAACGGCATATCCGGCCGGTCGAGATACTGACGTTCAATCCACAACAGGGAAAGGTCTTTCGCTTTGCCTGCAAACCAGAACATCATCATATTACACTCCGCCTCTACCGGAGAATCCGAGAAACAGAAACAGTCTCCGCCCGGAGCCGTCATATACTGCATGAAACGGGCAGACTCCATGAAGCCGGGGGCTTGGGAGAGCCCATTGTCTGTGCCGAAAGCACTTTCGAGCGCAGCAATGAGCATTACCTGAAAACTTGTCCCGTACCCCCAATATCCGAACCCTTCGGGATAACCTCCGTCGGGGCCATAACCTACCATCGCTTTCGGATTTGTCTCCATGCATTTCTCTATGATTCCTTTCGATACTTCCGGAATCTCTTCAAAAAGAGCCAGCGCGCCATACGCCAATCCACTATTACATACGGAATTCCAGTTATTCTTGGCTGTATAGAACCAGGCATGACGGGTGTTCTTTGCCGCATCGAACCCTTTTGCGACGATTGCTTCGCGCACCATCCGGCGGGTGTCGGGCTGCAAAGAGTCATACAGCCAGTCATAACCGATAGCCAATGCCATTACCATCTCACCCACATCCAGAAAATGAGTGGGGTTCCAGTCGGTGAAACGACTGACGGCCAGCATCTCCTGTTCCGCACGAAGAGCGTATTTCCGATCTCCCGTCATACGGTAAGCGTAGGACAGGTAATAGATACGCTTCAGCGCGATGCGCGAAATCGCCAGCAGGCGTTTACCCTCTTTGATACGTTCCACAGGCT
>NZ_CABUHK010000182.1 GCF_902491285.1 uncultured Bacteroides sp.
TGCAGGCAACAGTCGTCATTGCTCCAATATTCATCGTTGTTACTGGCTTTCACACGGAAAGTATATTCACCCGGAGGCAGGTTGAGAAAAGATACGTTATGTTTATCCGTGTATATCCATTCTTTGTGAATACCATCCAGTTTGTAGGCATATAAATTCTTGCCGGAAGCCACATAACTAAGACTTTCGAATGTAATGTCGAACGATACCACCTGATAAGGAATCGTTACCTGTCCGCTAAGGGCAGGTATACGCTTGCTAAGGCTTACCTTGTCATCGGGGCTGTGCATATATACCGCCGGGATAGACGCCGTAGGTCTTACTTTATTAATAGATAACTTGAACGGATAGAAACTATTGAACCCGTTCACCCCACCGAAATAGAATTTCCCGTCACTGGCTTGCAGGGAAGAGCGGAAATTGAACTGGTTGCTTTGCAATCCATCCTCGATGGTATAGAGTTGTGCCCGTTTGTTTTGCGGCTCATACCGGATCAGTCCCCTGTTGGAAGAAAGCCAATAGTTACCCGATTGATCGTCCAGTATGCCATAGATGATATTGTTCGGCAGATTCTCTTTGGTGGAGAAGTTTTCAAAACGGTCCTCCCGATAGTGATAACGGCAGATGCCACCACCTTCGGTACAGAACCACAGATGTTGTTTGTGATCGATATATACACGGATCACCCAGTTGCTACAAGGAGAATCAGGATTTGCCGGATCGTTGCGATAGTTGTGCAATTTGCCGGTTTGGCGGTTGTAACGCCAGATACCGTCCCTTTTGCTTGCCAGCCATAAATCCCCATGTTGGTCTTCAACCATATCGTAGATAAAGATATGGCTTAAAGGTTCCAATGTCCGGAAAGAGTCACTTTTCGGGTCATACTGGCAGAATCCGGAGAGCGTTCCCAGATAAATGCTGCCATCCTTCGTTTGATAGATGGAGTAGATATGATCGTTAGGAATTGAATGTGGGTTTGCGCGGTTATGGCGATAGTTTTTCATTTTTCCCGTTTGAATATCCAGGATATATAATCCCCGGGAGAAACTGCCAATCCACAATTTTCCTTCATTGTACAATAGTGCATGGATATTGTGATAACCGATATTAGGGTTACTGCTTCTCAACAGATGGTTTTTAAACTTCTTTGTGCGGGGATCAAAGAGGTTCAGTCCTCCGTCTTCGGTAGCAATCCAGATGTTTCCGTCGGGATCTTCGCAGAATTGGCTGATAACATTTCCCGAAAGAGAATTTTCCGTACCATTGGGATAATACCACTCGATATCTTTATGCTTGGGAGACAGGTAACTCACTCCACTGAAATAAGTCCCGATCCAGATTCCCCCTTCCCTATCCTGATAACAGGCATAGATACTTTCTTTATTTTGTTCGTCGTCGGTGGGCAGACACTCTCCTGTCATGGTGTTGAATGTATAAAGCCCGTCGTCGGAGCCGAGATAGAAAGAGTTGGCCGTCCGTTGAAACAAGGTGCGGATACGTGGGATGGTAAGCGTGTCCCCTTCTCCGAAGTAATAGCGGAATTGCCCTGTCTCCTTATTGAAACGTGCCAGTCCGCCGTACCATGTGCCCGCCCATAATACTCCCTGCGAACTTTCCATCAAAGAGATAATCTCGTTGCAGGCAGGACGTCCGAAAGAGGTGTCCTCGGATATATACCCAGTGAAATTGTCTGTCCGTTGGTTGTATTTCGCCAAACCATTCCGGGTGCCTATCCAGATAGTCCCGAATGAGTCGTTGTAGATTACCCACACGTGATTGTCCGGCAATGAATGAGGATCGGAAAGAGAATGTAGATACTGCTTCAAGGTACCTTTTTTCTCGTTGTAGACGAACAATCCGTTGGTTGTCCCAATCCATAGCTGCCCGTCATTGTCATAAGCCATTCCGAAGGTACTGTTGACTGTCGCCCCGTCTTCCGTCTGTTTATCGAATACGGAGAACTTCTCCTCCCGCGAGTCGAATAAATACAACTTCTCCGTACTGGCTACCCAAATCTGATTGTTATCCTGATGGCGGCAGATCGTTACTATATTCATATAACTGTTTCCGCCGTTTTCTGACGAATGTCCGTAGTTGG